>NZ_JBKTWO010000193.1:1141-1500 GCF_047249845.1 Thomasclavelia sp. | reverse complement strand
ATGCTTGCGCCTGTATTAAAAGGGGAAGTTGCAGTCCATCAGAGTTTAATGATTATGAGAACATTTAAAAAGATGAGACATTATATTAATGAAATCAGACAATTATTAGGTTGTACAGATCTATTGAACTCATTAATACAAGATAATATGAAGATTAAAGAAGAAATGTACAACGGTCATAAAGAACTAAAGACAGAAATTGATGGGATTAAAGAAAATATGGTCACTAAAAATGATATGAAGGCTTCTATGAATAAAGTATTAAATAGTTTTATTCCTAAAGAAGAATTGAAACAATTTGTTTTTAAGGATAGTCAGCCATTTGAAGCAAATGTTGCTTATATGGATATCTATAAAGA
>NZ_JBKTWO010000193.1:0-1131 GCF_047249845.1 Thomasclavelia sp. | reverse complement strand
ATTCTATTTATATTGTAGATGATGATATTAATTGTCATACTTTATCTTTATTGTCTGCAAAGAAAAAGGAAGTTAATGTTATTGTTTTCTCAGATAATAAGGGAAGAGGTAGTGGAAAATTAAATCAATTAGAGTTTGATAACTTTAATAGAGAATATCCAACTTTGTCTATTAAGAAGAATAATCAAAGATGCCATGATAGATTTATCATTATAGATTATCAAACAGATACAGAAAAAATATATCATTGTGGAGCATCAAGTAAAGATGCTGGAAAGAAAGTTTGTTGTATAAGCCTACTTTCAACATCAGATATTATTTATTCAATTATTGATGAATTGTTAATGCATGATGATTATATATTTGAATAAATAGGAAGATAATGAAATATATGTATAATTGTTAAATTATTAATTTCATGGATATATAATTTATATTTAAATGAGGATACTCATAAAAAAAGAGAATTAACTCATATTTTCAAAGTATGAAAACGCTTGCTTTTTTAAGATGCGCATGATATCATAAATTTGTAAATTAAGTGTTGGACTGTTACTCATAAGAGGCATAACCAATTAAACAGCTGTTTTTGGTTTGCTTATTATGAGTTTTTTTGTGGAGGTCAAAATGTTTAATTTATTTAAGTCTAAAGTTGATAAAAATATCTATGCACCTGTAAAAGGAAAATGTATAGATATTACAGAAGTGAATGATATTGGTTTTGCATCTTTGAGTATGGGAGATGGTATTGCGATTATCCCTGATACTCATATCATTGCAGCACCATGTGATGGGACAGTGCAAATGATATTTAGGACAGGACATGCTTTTGGAATCAAAGCTGATAATGGATTTGAGATCTTAATTCATATTGGTATTGATACTGTGAATCTGGAAGGAAAAGGATTTAATGTTCTTAAAAAGGTCAATCAAAGAGTGAAGAAGGGTGAGCCTGTTGTGGAGGTTGATCTTGATTTTATTAAAGAAAATTATGATTCAACGACAATGATGATTGTGACAAATGGGAAAAATTTTCATAAAATTTGTCTTCATGAGAGTATTAATATTGGAGATGTTGTTTTTGAAGGGATAGATGAGTATGAAATTGATAAAAAAGATTAACAATAATTA
>NZ_JBKTWO010000192.1:0-1506 GCF_047249845.1 Thomasclavelia sp. | reverse complement strand
TCCCTACTTATATTATACATTTTAAACAAAAAATCCGCGATTTATTAACAAAAAAAGAGATTATTAATCTCTTATACGACTTAATAAATCACTAGCATAAAAATTAAATTCTTTTTCAACATCCTGCCAATTTTTTTGTAACAAGTCAGGCTTTGATGATAATGGTGGCAATTGTTGATTAATTTTATCATTAATTAAGTATTTTAATTCATATTGTAAAATATCATCATCGATTTGCTGCCACATTGAATTTTCCTTTTCATCTAAGTTTGCTAAATTAAACTTAGAAAATATTTTAGCCATAATCATTACTTCAATTTGATAATACTCAGGTAAATGCATTTTAACGGGACAAATAATATCACTAAGATAAGCTTCACTGGCATCATGCAACAAACATGCTAACTGGATTTTTAAAGGATAATTGCGAGCCTTAGCTTCATACATGCAATTAATTGCATCCTGAGCTACAGAATAAAAATATTTTACATGACCACCGCCACGACATAATAAACTTAAAGCATGACTAATATCTTCTAAACAAATATCAGCTTCATTAATCTTTAAAGGATCAAACTGTTTATTTGTATATGTATTCATCATTTTCATAATTTTCTCCTTTTCTTTTAGAGCTAACTAAATACGGATCATAGTAAAAAGTCCACCATAACTGTAAACACATACAGCACCAGATAACTAGCTCACAAATAATTACTCTAAAATAACCTAAAATTAGAATAAACAGCCAGACAAAAACAATCTTACCAACAAATTCAATTACACTAGAAACTAACGGAATCACTTTTTTTCCTAACCCCTTTCAATTACGACTTTTTCACTTGAACCCGATAATAAACTCATTAAAAGCAGTGCTATAAAATACAAGAACACCCTCATGAACACCCCTAAAACAAACCTCAAAATATTTGCAATCTTAACACCCTGATAAATCCGTTTTGGTAAATTAACCCCACGATTTTACGAAACAAATGTTGCTAGAGCCATTGTTAAAGAAGAAGTTGGCATCGTACAAAAACTGCTCAATTTACGAGCCGTTGTATGTCCGGCAATAATTAAATAACCAAAATTATTAATTGCACTTTGTAAAATAACTGTACCTGTTGAAACAATTGACATCATTAAGCCCATAGAAAAACCTTGGCCCATCAATTCTTTAAACAAAGCGCCATCGTATTTGAAATGCTTTTTTTGAGAAACTAAGATTTTTGTTTTATGATAAATATAAATAAGACATAAAAGACAAGAAATACCTTCAGCAATTACCGTTGCAATTGCCGCCCCTTCAATTCCCATTTTAAACCAGGCAATAAATAAAATATCTAAACCAACATTTAAAAGCGATGAAACAATTAAAAAAACTAACGGGATAAAACTATTACCAATCGCTCTTAACAGTTCCGCACATAAATTCTAGGCAAACATAACTCCAACAAACATCGAAATAATCATAATATACAAATATGCTTCATTAACAATATTATTAGG
>NZ_JBKTWO010000191.1:0-1523 GCF_047249845.1 Thomasclavelia sp. | reverse complement strand
TATCTCCTACACTTCGTGGCATTCCTGCCACATAAAACTGCTCATTATCTTCTAATGCAAAGCTGATAACATCAGTAGAACGATCAATATTTCTATATTCCTTATTTATCTGATGAATTCGTTCATCATCAACAATAATACATGATAATTCCACATCATCTTCTATTTTTAAATATTGAAGTGCTGCTTCTACAATTTTTATAAATTGTTGTTCATAATTATCCTTACTCAATTTCAATTCATCTTCATATACAAAATCAATAGCCATTATATCACCTTTCATTTCTTAATCTTCCTTCTTCAATTATAGCACAAGCAACATTCTTGTTCACTAATTTTGTTTGATGATTAACCATAACATAAATCTTTCCTTCATCATTCTTGAATAAGAACCTCATCACTTTACTTGCTAATTTTGCATCCATATGTGAAAATGCTTCATCTAAAATGAGAATATCAAATTCTTGACATAAAAGTCTAATTAAAGAAACAATCTGTCTTTGCCCAAGTGACAGTGGTGCACCATCTTCACTTAAGACTATATGAAACATATTGAAAAGAGCTTCCTGTCCAAACGATTTTAAGTAATAACGTATCTTCTTTTCATCATGACATAAAAAATTTTCCAACAAAGTTAAATGTAAAAATGATGGTGTCTCATGAGCATAACCTATATGTTGATATAAAGAAGATAATTGAATAGTCCTTAACTCCTGATCATTAATATAGATATCTCCAGAATAATGAAGATCATATCCCATAAAAAGTCTTAACAACGTTGATTTACCAGATCCTGTCTTTCCCTTTAATAAAAGGTGTTGGTGAATTGTTAAATCAATATGTTCAAATAAAGGTACTTGATATCCATCGGCATAACTGACATTATCCAGAGTAATTGATGTAATTTTCTCCTTTATAGGTTCTTGTGGTAGTTGTGGTTCTATTTCAAATACTTTATATTTTTCATAAACAATCTTCATTTGTTTATATTGACTGACAAGATTGACAATGTTCATCACAGGTTGAATACAATAAGAAACCAACATATAAAACATCATTAACTGTCCTATCGTTAAATGAGATCTTTGATAATGATAAAATCCTAAAATCATAATAACACCATAGAAAATATAAATAAAGTATTGAATAAAACTTTGGAGTTGATTCATAAATAGAGCCTGTTTTTCTTTTAACATAGCTTCATCTAAGTAGATATGATAACTTCTTTCCCGTTGTTGCTGTAACAATGAAAAACGTTTAATTAAAAATTGATTTTCAATTAATTCTAGAAGATGATGCTGAAAAACAAAATGTGCTTCAAGATAATTTTTATGGATATCCTGTAAAGCCTGTAAACGATAATAGGCCATAAACATAATACATAAAAACATAATTACAACCAGAAATGTCATTGATATATTTATAAACATCATTCCAATCATAAAAACAACAAAAGACAAAGCATCTAAGAACAATCTCTCATAGCACTCTAAACTCATTTCACTTAAATCAAAGAGACTTAA
>NZ_JBKTWO010000190.1:0-1529 GCF_047249845.1 Thomasclavelia sp. | reverse complement strand
GTTATGCTAATATGTTAGAGAATTAAGAAAAGAGGGATTGTTATGTCTAAAAAAGAAAATATAATCCAAAAAGTTACACAATGGAGAGATATTTTAGCTATTCAAGTTATTGCTTCATTAATACTTATTGGATTGTTATTTAAATTAGGTGCTTTGCCTATGTTATATGCAATCATTGTTATTATATTGGTTGCATTATTGAATGTAGGAATTTTCTTTTTAATGAAACCATCTAAAAATAAGAAAAAAGGAAAAGTTCGTACTGTTATAGGAAAGTTTGTAAGTATTTTACTGAGTGTACTTTTATTAGTAGGTTCTTTATATATAGCTCAAGGAAATTCACTTATTGATGCAATTACTGGTGCTAATACCGAGACGACCCGTATTTCTGTTGTGGTTATGGAAAAGAGTAAATATAAAGAGTTATCAGATTTAAAAGGTGAAACAATTGAAGTTAATATGTCAGCAGAAACAGAGAAAATGGAAGAAGCTATTAAATCTCTTAAAAATGAAGAATCTTCAATTAAAACAAAAGAAGTTGATGAATTTGCTAAAATGGCAGATGATTTATATAAGGGAACAACAAATGCTATATTTGTAAATGAAGCTTATTATGCAATGTTAGAAGCAAATCATCCAAATTTTGAGACAGAAACAAGAGTGATTTGGTATAAAGACATTACTGTCAAAACAAATGATATTTCTAAAAATGTTGATGTTACAAAAGAACCTTTTGTTGTTTATATTAGTGGTATTGATACATATGGTAAAGTATCAACAGTTTCTAGAACAGATGTCAATATGATTGTCACTGTGAATCCAAAAACGAAACAAATTCTGATGACAAGTATACCAAGAGATTATTATGTGACTTTAGCGAATAAAGGTAAAAAAGATAAACTAACGCATTCAGGATTGGGTGGCATTGAAAATACAGTTAAGACAATGGAAAACTTTATGGGAATTGATATTAACTACTATGCAAGAGTCAATTTTACATCATTAATTAAAATGGTTGATGCATTAGGTGGTGTAGATGTTGATTCAATTGAAGCATTTAGTACAGGAACATATAGTTTTAAAAAGGGCACAAACCATGTTAATGGAGAACAAGCATTAGCATTCTCAAGAGAAAGATATCATGTTACTGGAGGAGATAATGGTCGTGTTGCAAATCAACAAAGAGTATTAACTGCAATGCTTAAGAAAATGATGTCACCAGCTATTATTACAAATTATTCAAGTGTTTTAAATTCTATTAATGGATCATTTGAAACGAATATGGAATCAGGTGATATTACAGGTTTATTACAAATGCAAATTAGTGATATGGCATCTTGGACGATTATACAAAAACAATTAACTGGAACTGGGAAAACAATGACAGGTGGAGCATATATGCCAAATAATAAATTATATTATATGATTCCAAATGATAGTAGTGTTGCTGAAAATAAACAAGCTATACAAAATGTATTAGATGGAAAACCAGTAAGTTAATAAATAAAAGTGGGTACCTTTGGGTATCC
>NZ_JBKTWO010000189.1:0-1546 GCF_047249845.1 Thomasclavelia sp. | reverse complement strand
GGTCTTGAGCATGAACCATTAATAAATTTAATGGAGCTTTTTCTCCTCTAATTTCTGCTTGAATTAATTCAGTTTGAGCATGATGTGCTTCATTTACTGTTTCTTTAGCTTGTTGTAAAGATTCTGCAGCCTTATCTAGATCTCCAGCTTTTGCATATTGAATTGCTTCAATAGCTGAGCTACGTGCACTACCACTATTAACGATAAGGTTAATTACTACTTGTTCTTGTTCATCCATTTTTATTTCTCCTTTGATAAGCAAAATTCAGATTTTATCTGTACACTTATTTTACCAAATTGATGAAGCAATTTCAACAACTATCATGAAATAATCAATTTATCTCGGCTTTAACAGTGAAAAGTGATGAAGTGCTTTCACAATTCCATCCTTATCTACATCATCAGTAATAAAATCTGCGACATGCTTTGCCTCAATTGCAGCATTCCCCATTGCAATGCCTAAACCAACTTCTGATAACATCTCAATATCATTACGACCATCCCCAAAAGCCACTGTATCTTGAATTGATCTATTGAGATGCTTCACTAACTCTAAAATTCCCTTAGCTTTTGATTCACCTCTTAAAGTCAGATCAAAAGAAAATTCACTTTGATGTCTTTGAATATTAAAATAAGGTGATAATGCATTCACCATTGGCTCTATATCCTCCTTAGAATTAATGACAATCATCCCAATATATGTTTCAATATTCTTAAAATCAAAACTATCAACTATCGTTTCGTCTTTCATTCCCCAATTGTCTTTAAATTCAATATGTTTAGGATTGGTTTTATTCAAAACATAAATATAATCATTTCCTTCAAAATAATATGCCATATTTCTTTCTAAACAAAGCTCATGTGTCTTTTGAATGGCTTCACTTGGAATTATATTTTTATAAACACATTTACCTTGGTATTCTACATAGGCTCCATTACAAGTTACATACCCACTGAATGGATAATCCATAACACCATCAACAATAAAGCATTTACAACGCCCAGTCGCTAAAAAAACATCATCTCCTTGTTCTTTTAATTGATCTAAAGCAGAACGAGTTGAAGTCTGAATCGAATAAATATCCTTATTACAATCGATTAAAGTTCCATCTATATCAAAGAAAAATAATTGTTTCATTATAATACCTCCATTACTTGCTAGTCTAGCATATTCAACATTATAAATAAAGATATCTCTTATTTCTAAAAGATATCTTTGATTCCTATTATTTTTTATTAATCATCTGTTGGATTTGGCACATTTGTATAAACTTGACTTCCATTAAAACCACTTATACATGTTCCATTTGTGTAACTTAAGATAAAATTATCTTTTGTTATCCATCCAGTACCAACTTCACCAGTTTCAGGATTTTTACCACTACTGACAAATCCCCCTACTCCGTTGATAACACTATTTATCTTTACCAATGGGCCATCCGTTTTCGCAAATGTTTGAATACATGCATTTTCAATTAAAACATTTTGACGATTAGGAACTTCAATAGCATTATCTAATTCAATGGCTGCTCCATTTGTATTAATG
>NZ_JBKTWO010000188.1:0-1568 GCF_047249845.1 Thomasclavelia sp. | reverse complement strand
GGATATACTCCTCTCATCATAACATCAGAAAAAAACAATGATTGTCTTGATTGCTTTAAATTTGCAAAAACATCATCTGGATTGCATGAATATGGATAACTGAGTTGCCCTGCTAACATCATGCCAATTTTTGCATCTGGTATGATTTCATGACATGCTTTTACCGCTAAAGCACTTGCTACAAACTGATGATGTGCTGCCTGATAAATCCTTTGAAATCTTGAAGGATCATCAAAGGATTCATGAAATCCTCCACCTAATGCTGGCATAATAGCTAAGGTATTTATTTCATTAAAATTCATCCAATATTTCACTTTATCTTTATAACGTTCAAAAATCGTCCTGGCATACTTTTCATACAAAGCAATCAACTTTCTATTTTTCCATCCTCCATACTCTCTCGCTAAATAAAGCGGTGTTTCGTAATGAGTAATTGTGATAATGGGTTCAATATTATACTTTAACATTTCATCAAACAAGTCATCATAAAACTGCAATCCAGCTTCATTTGGTTTTTCTTCAATCCCCTTTGGATAAATACGTGTCCATGCAATAGATGTACGCAATGCTTTAAATCCCATTTCAGCAAACAGTTTGATATCTTCTTTAAAGCAATGATAAAAGTCTATTGCTTTATGACTAGGATAATATTTGTTTTGATTGATATATTCTCCATAATGTTCAAACCTTTCTTCATTAACCAGTAAAGTATCAGCTGTAGATGGTTCTTTACCATCTTCGTTATATGCCCCTTCAACCTGATGTGCAGCAATCGCTCCACCCCATAAAAAATGAGAATCAAAAATAGATTCTTTCATACTTATAATCACTCTCCTTTTTCGAGACAATTATATCGTATAAAAAAATCTATGACCTTATCATTTATTTCCTCATTTTTTATTTTTATTGAACATGATGTGATTATTGTTTTTCTCATAATTGATAAAAAACGGATAGTACAAACACATGTCTACAATTAATATTCCTATACATAATAGCAATCCTAACCAACTATTATTAGTCAACATTGCCCCCACTCCAAATGGCATATAAGTACTTATTTCAGCTCCAGTAGGAAAAGGAACTATTGGAATCAACTTCATAAAAATAATACATATCAATAAATTTATAAGGGGTATGCTTGTAAATGGTATAAACATAAAAGGATTAAACACTATTGGAAACCCATATATCAACGGCTCATTAATATTAAATAATGAAGTCATTAATGCAAGTTTACCTAAAGTTTTTGTAGATGTATGTTTAGATTTTATAATCATTAATACATTTAAAGCTAAAGTCGCACCTACTCCACCCATAAATACCCAAGGCATTAAAAACCAATAAGGGTATGGAGCGGGTAAGTTTGAAGCAAAAGCAGTAATATTTGCATAATATATTGTTGTATGAAAAGGAAGTATGAGTGTATAGATAAGTTGCGGTCCATGTATACCTATAAAATATAACAATGATGATAAAAATATAAAGACTGCAAATCCCCATACTCCCTCTGAAATAGGCTTTAAAAGCATTGAGATAAATTGATTAAAATATACAAATATATTTTG
>NZ_JBKTWO010000187.1:0-1579 GCF_047249845.1 Thomasclavelia sp. | reverse complement strand
TTATTATCCAATCATTATAGTCAATATGGAGTGGGAAAGTATGGTCTGAATAAAGCTTTTCGTTTTCAAAATGAAAAAATTATACCAATCGATCATATTGGGAATAATAAATTAGACCAATTGATTGGTTATGAGAGCCAAAAAGAGCATTTAAAAGCCAATACTGAAGCTTTTTTAAAAGGTAAAAAGGCTAATAATGTCTTACTTTATGGAGATAGTGGAACAGGAAAATCAAGTAGCATCAAAGCTTTATTAAATGAATATTATAAAGATGGGTTAAGAATGGTGGAGGTTTATAAGCATCAATTTATCTCTTTGCCTCAAATTATTAATGAACTTCAAAATAGAAATTATAAGTTTGTAATTTTTATGGATGATTTATCTTTTGAGGAATTTGAAGTCGAGTATAAATATTTGAAGGCTGTTATCGAAGGTGGTTTGGAGAAGAAACCAGATAACATTTTAATCTATGCAACAAGTAATCGTCGCCATCTTATCAAAGAGACCTGGAATGATAGAAATCATGATCAGGAGATTAATAACAATGATGCAAAACAAGAAAAACTGTCACTTGTTTCACGATTCGGTGTACAAATTATGTATATTCATCCTGATAAACAACATTATTTAGATATTGGGGATGGATTAGCTAAAACTTATCAAATTGATATGAACCAAGATGAGTTGCATGATTTAGCATTACAATGGGAAATTAGAAATGGAGGATTTTCTGGGCGTACTGCCAAACAATTTATACATATGCTGCTCGGAAAAAAATAATGAAAGAATTAAAATTAGATGATTATTCAATAATTAAACCTTACTTGGATTTAGCAAATTATGAAGGATATAATTCAAATTTTGTAACAATGATGATGTGGAACCATGAGTATCATATTCAATATGAAATTCATGAACATTTTGTTGTTATGTTACATAATTATAAAGGAACACAGTTCTGGGCAATGCCTTTTACAAGTCCACAATATTATCGAGAAGCTATTGATTATATGCTAGAGTATAGTCATAAAAATCAGTTTGAATTTATAATTGATTGTGCTATTGATACATTCGTTGAATATATCAAGCCATTATATCAAGATAAACTTTTATTTGCACGTACACCCGAGAATGATGATTATGTTTATGATCGAATGATGCTGCAAACTTTATCTGGTAAAAAAATGCAGAAGCGTCGTAATCACTATAATGCTTTTTTGAAAGAAAATCCTGATTATATTTATAGAGATTTAGACTTAGTCAATGATTTTAATATGATTTTAGAATGTCTTAATCGCTGGGAGAGTGAGAAAGAAGATTTAAGTGAATCTATGACAAGTGAAGTTAAAGGCATTATGTATCTTTTATCATCTCGACACATGTTGGATTTTGAAGTGGGTGGGATTTTTATTAATGGACAAATGGAAGCTTTTATTATTGCTTCTCGTTTAAAACATTCTACAATTCAAATACATGTTGAAAAAGCAAACAAGGATATTCGCGGATTGTATCCTGCTATTCTTAAAGAAATGTTAGAGCATCATTTTCCTGATGAACAGTATGTTAATAGAGAAGAAGA
>NZ_JBKTWO010000186.1:0-1580 GCF_047249845.1 Thomasclavelia sp. | reverse complement strand
GGACAATGTATCAAAGTAAAATGATAGAAATTGCCGGAGGTAAAAACGTTGCTAAAGATATAGAAGGTGATTATTGGACAGCTGTTTCTTATGAAACACTTTTACAATTAAATCCAGATATTATTATTATTCCACCAGCTGCATCTTATAGTGTTCAAGATGTGTTAAATGATAGTCAATTATCTTCATTAACTGCGATAAAAAATAATGCGGTTTATCAAATGCCAAAGGGAATTGAAGAGTGGGATTCACCAGTTCCTTCAGCAATACTGGGTTCAATGTGGTTAGCTAGTATTTTACATGAAGATAAATATTCATTTGATGATTTTAAAGAAGATGTTGTTGATTTTTATGACACATTTTATGGATTTGAAGTGGATCAAAGTTTAATTACTAGATAAAATGAAAAATAAAAATATAAGTTTAGTTTTAAGTATTATTGTCTGCATATTTTTGTTTATTATTTCATTATTGATTGGTAGTTTTGATTTATCAATTGAAGATATTATTAATATTTTATTAGGTAAAAATGATTCTTCAATTCAGCGTAATGTTTTTTATAACTTACGGATTCCTCGAGCTGTAATGGGAATATATGCAGGAGTTGCTTTAGGACTTGCTGGTAGTATTTATCAGGTACTATTTTGCAATCCTTTAGCTTCACCTGATTTAACTGGAGTAGCTTCAGGAGCAAGTTTAGGAGCAGCTTTAGCAATTGTCATCGGAACAGGCTCTCTTTTAGAAAAAACGGTAGGAGCTTTTATTTTTGGACTGTTGAGTTTATTTTTAGTTATATTTTTAGTTAAAACAACTAGAGGAAAGCAACTTTCTACTTATATTTTGGCAGGAATCATTATTTCGTCTTTAGCAGATGCTGGAATTATGATGCTTAAATATATGGCAGATCCTTTAGGAGAACTTGCATCAATTGAGTTTTGGACAATGGGTAGTTTAGCTTCAATTACTCTTGATAAAACGCTTTTATCATTATTATTAGGAATAATTCCATTTATTTTGCTTTGTTTAGCACATCGACGAATTGTTATTTTATCTTTAGGTGATGAAAATGCGCGATATTTAGGGTTAAATGCTAGAGGGCAAAGATTTATTGTTTTATTGCTTACAACATGGCTGATAGCTTCGGTAATTGCAATTACTGGGGTAATTTCATTTGTCGGGTTGATTGCACCACATATTACATATTTATTTTTAAAAAAGCGAACAGGCTGTTTTTATATTGTTAGTGGTTTAGTTGGTGCGATAATTATGTTAGTTGCTGATATGCTTGCAAGATCACTTGTTTTTGGCGCAGAATTACCATTAAGTGTTTTGACGATTCTTTTTTCTTCACCAATGTTATTATTTTGGATGTATCGTCAACGAGGAAGTATTAAATGAAAGAGTTATTAAGGATTAAAGATTTTTCGGTATTTTATACAGATAATATTGTAGATAATGTTTCTTTTAGTTTGAATAAAGGAGATATGATTGGATTAATTGGTCGTAATGGATGTGGTAAATCGAGATTATTAAAGGGAATTATGGGTTCTTTAAAAACTAGTGGTGATGTGCTTTTTTGT
>NZ_JBKTWO010000185.1:0-1583 GCF_047249845.1 Thomasclavelia sp. | reverse complement strand
ATTGTAAAGAGAACCCCAAATAAAATATAATATAAATTACTAGTTATTAATGTCACAATATCTGTTCCAGCTGACATAAAAGTTGAAGTTGAATCTCCAAATAACACTCCTGATAGCCAGCCTATAAAGAAGTTAATTGCAAAATAAATAATGACTCCAAATATCAATTGATGTTTTCTAAACCATTTTGTACGCACAATTGTTAAAGAGAAGAAGATTCCTCCAACAAGAATTAATAATTCTGCAAAAACCATAATAACATTATTTAAGAATTCAATTGGATAATGTGTTAAATATTCTACAAAACTTTCAAAAAACATTCTAAAGAATTCAAAGAAACTACTAAGATTAAATGCATTTTCTCTAACCGATACAACAACAGCCATCATAGAAAAACCAAGAACCATAACAAACATTGCAATAATAAGCCAAATCATTGTTGTTAACACTTTAGATACAATAAGTTCTGTCGTAGATACAGGCAATGTTAATGTCAAGTAGCCAGGTCTTTTAAACATAGAACGATCATAATTAACAAATATACTAATAAATAGTGCAAACAAAATACCAATAATTAAAAACGAGAACCCTAACCCAAAGACAACTGATACAATTGGAAGACTTGTGAGAAATCCATCCATAAAAAATGGTAATAAAATGCATCCTGCTAAAAATACAACAAAAGCAATAAAGAAGGTACGCATTGAATGAATAAATTCATATTTCATTAATTTTAACATTTAAATTCCTCCCTAAAGATTTCATCAATCGAAGCTTGTCTTTTTTCTCTTAAACTTTCACTATCTTCATGCAATACAACCAACCCTTTTTTAATAAAGATAACTTCATCAAAAATCTTTTCAATATCAGAGATTAAATGTGTTGATAATAACACAATTGCATCTTCTGCATAATTGCTTAAAATAACATCCAAAATCAGATCTCTTGCAGCTGGATCTACTCCACCTATTGGTTCATCTAAAATATAGATTTTTGCTTTACGAGACATCACAAGTGTTAATTGAAACTTTTCTTTCATTCCTTTAGAAAGTTCTTTAATTTTAACACCTTTTTCTAAATCCATTCTTTCCATTAATGATAGAGCTTTATTAAGATCAAAATCTTTATACATATCATTAAAAAGATTTAAAGCATCTGTTGTTGTCATCCAATTTTCAAAATATGGTTCATCAGGCAAATAAGAAATTAATTCTTTTGAGTGAACTCCAATTGGTTGACCATCAATCGTAATATGACCTGTGTAATCTTTTAATAAACCATTTAAAATCTTAATTAATGTTGTTTTTCCACTTCCATTTGGTCCAAGTAAACCAATGATTTTCCCTCCTGATAAATTTAAATCAACATTTTTCAAAACTTCTTTTTTACCATATGACTTACTTAAATTATGAATCTCAATTAATTCTGCCATACTTATTCCTCCTCATCAAGATATCTTATGATATCTGCTTTACTAATCCCTAACATTTTCATACGTTCAACAAATTGATGAACATCTTCTTTAACTAACTGATTCTTAAAATCATCAATCAACTTCTGATTATCTGCCACATCTCTTCCTA
>NZ_JBKTWO010000184.1:0-1603 GCF_047249845.1 Thomasclavelia sp. | reverse complement strand
CATCTAATAAAGGCATCATATCAGAAATCGTTGTAATAGCTGCCAAACAATATACATATTTATCTTGTTTCTCTAATAATGCACTCGCCAATTTATAAGCAACAAACCCACCTGATATTTCTTTAAAAGGATATTCTGGTGAAAGTTTGGTATGAATAAAAGACATAGCGTCAGGCAAATCATTATCAAATTGATGATGATCTGTAATAATGACATCAACACCTAACTCAGTTGCACACTCTACAGCATCAAAAGCTTTCACACCATTATCAACTGTCATGATTAAAGAATATCCTCTTTGAGCCATTTGCTTCACTCTAGCAGCATTTAATCCATAGCCATCATCAAAACGATTAGGAATATGATAACCTACCTGTACTCCTAATTCTGCAAACGCCTGGACAAGAATCGTTGTTGCTAAGATTCCATCACAATCATACTCACCATAAATGCATATTTTTTCTTCATTCTCAAGAGCCTCATGAATTCTTTCTAATGTCATATCAGCTTCTTCAAACAAAGAAAAATCATGATAGATGAGTCTAGGACTTAATAGTGTTTGTAAAGTCTCTTGATCATATTCATGAATATCAATAACTTTGGCCAATAAGGAATTGACTTGATATTGATTTTGAATATCTTGATATTTTTTTGGTTCTATAATTTTATATTCCATAATATATTCTCCTTAAAAAGAAAAATAACTGACTAACAGTTATTTCGCAATCAATTCACTAAAATCATTTAAATTCAAAGACGACGCTTCTTTAATCACTTTCACTTTTAAATAATCAAAGACCTCCGAAAAACGAAGAGACATAATATCATCAATCACATCACACATAGCCAATGTTTCTTCATTTTTCCATTTGATTTTATAAAGGTATTCTTTAATATCACTAGCATCGATATCATGAACCCCCTCTGTCTTGAACTCATTAGCCTTGATTCGAATTAAAAAAAGAATATCTAATGGCAAGTTATTCTTGAGATTGATTTCCATTTACTGCACTTCCTAACATATTTCTCAATTTTTCAACATATTTATTATAAAGGAAAATCACCAATAAAGGAAGTGTTTTATGAAAAGAAAATTGATTAATTCATTTATTATCTTAAGTGGCAGTACCCTCATAACCAAGGTCTTCTCAGTGTTTAACAGAATGCTTTTATCGATACTTTTAAGTGAACAAGGTATGGCATTATACATTTTGGTTATTCCGACACTTTCTTTGTGTATAACCTTAGCCCAGTTTTCCATTCCGTCTGCTGTCTTTCGATTAATTTCACATCCAAAATACAACAATAAGAAAGTCATAATCTCAGCAATTCTGATATGTTTTGCCTCTTGTCTTTTGATAATGTTATCTATTTTATGTTTTTCACAAATTATAGCCCATGATTTTTTAAAACAAGATCAAGCCTATTATCCACTTTTAACTCTGCTGCCTTTTATTCCTTTGGTTGCTATTAGTGGAATTATTAAGAATTATTATTTAGGAAAAGAAGATGTTTGGACTTTATCAGTTGCTCAATTACTTGAAGAAGTTGCTCGAATTATTTTCACTTATTTTATGATTAAATCATTTGTAAACCTTGATAT
>NZ_JBKTWO010000183.1:0-1604 GCF_047249845.1 Thomasclavelia sp. | reverse complement strand
TTCTCATTAAATCAAAATGCAATGAAATTAACAAAAGTTTGGTTATTACCATATAAACCAAATATCAGTGATCACATTATTATTAAAATGCAAAGTCCCTTAGTAGTAAGAAACTATACTGATAATGGCCAAGAATATTTAAGTATTGAAGATGATAATTTTGAAGAAATTCTTAATAAAACTGTAAATCGCTTTTTAAATGATATTTCATTAAAAGATGAACAAGTACAGATCAAGGCGATAAAAGCCAAAAGAACTGTGATGAGTTTATTTAGATTTAAGGCAAATGCAACGTTAGGTGTATTTGAAATTAAAGGTGATCTAAAGGCAATTAGTGCATTATCTTTGTCAGGCATTGGCAGTTATCGTGGTGCAGGTGCTGGGATGTTTAAAATAATTGGATAATTTAATTGAAAGGAGGTTCTTGTGTGGATGATTATATTGAAATCTTAACGGGAGACTTTTTAAAGAATTCAGGGATAGTCGCATTTATTTATTTACTAAAAGAAGATCATGCTAAGGAAAATGATGATTATATTATTGATGGAAATAGACTACAAGTTAAAAAAGAATATTTGAAAAATACTAATCTTACGAATCTTTATTTTCATTGTATGGTTAAACGCTATCAAAATGAAACACCTATACCTAAAGTCATCGAAGAAATTGAAAATATTTTAAGAAGATTAAATTATGAAAATATTGATGAAAAAGATATTCAAGATAGATTATCATTTATTTCTGATAAATTAGGTGCAGCTAGTTTTAAAACTGGAATAAATAGTATTAAAGATGAAGTTGAAGATAGTGATATTTATTTCAGTGTTATTAATAAGAGTTTTAAAAAATCAAAGATAGATGATGAATTGAAGAAAAAATTATTAGAATTGAAAGAATTTCTAACTATTGACATAGTTTTTGAAACACTTTGCTTTAAAAGCATTTGTTATAATATAATTAATAAATTTTGGGAAAAGAGTTTTTTATTAAGAAATAATGCTAAGAAAAACATGAAAGAATGTTATGAAGCTGATTTTGTTAAACCTTTAATGAATTATTTAGAAATTGATACTGATAAAATGAATGATCAATGTATTGATTGTGGCAATTCAATAAATAACAAATTTAGCATACCGATTTCTTTTATGAAAGATTTTGCAGATGATTTAGTAAGAAAAAAATCTGCTTTATTTAATTTTAATATGGATATGAATTTGTGTCCAATTTGTGCATTTTTATATTCATTGGTACCATTAGGTTTTTTAAAATATAATCGTGATTATATTTTTGTAAATCAAAACGGTAGTGTTGAAGAATTGTGTCGAGTAAATGCTTATAATATTGAACATACCAAAGAAAAATTACAGGAAGACTATCAATTGCGTGATAAATATCAAAAGATTTATCAGATGATTGAAGAATATGCATTGGAGACACAAAAATTAACTAATAACAATATTCAAATTATTACTAGAAGTATTAAAGATAATGATCAGGTTAAATATGAATTTGATATATTGGATAATTATTTAATAGAAATCGTTAGGGATCAGTATATTTCAAAAACATTAGAATATTTTAAAAAGAAAAATGTTGTTAAAATA
>NZ_JBKTWO010000182.1:0-1604 GCF_047249845.1 Thomasclavelia sp. | reverse complement strand
ACACGCGTATATGGATAGTTCGCAGGGGAGTATAACTATACCACAATCAGCCTGGCAACCAAATAATGGCATTCAAATTTCCCATTTGGTGAAAATAATTATTAATTTTGATGAATTTAATGGAAATATACCATTAAATAATGGTTTAAATTCTTATGTTGAAATTAATGGAACTCTCCAAATGCGACTGGTGTTCATAGATTTAATGGATTGTTTTCAACTTTATATAATGATTATCCTGCTGTTGCAGAGATAGGAAATATAGTGGAAGATGTCAAAACAACAGAAGCTATTTTAGAGGTTCAACGTATTAAACCAAAAATAGAGGCTTCTGCAAATTGGTATGGTCAATCTTCTACGAATATTAATAGTCCTTTAATTGTTCCAAATAAGAATTCTACATTAAACCCTACAGATCCTACTTATTATCAATTTAAAATAGGTAACGAATCTGAATCAGCTGCATTGAATGTTCATTTGACTTTAGATTTATTAAGTGTCAAAAATGTTGATTTATCTGGACAAACACTTATTAAGGGCTTTAATACTGAGAAGATTGTGATCAAGAGTGGTTATGATAAGGCAATGACTATTGATCATATTGAATTTTTTGATTATGATGCACCAACGAATGGGACACCAACATTTCAAATTGGTCAAGATGAGTTAGCAAATTATATTGATAGTCATGGTGATATTGTTATTGAGTCAAGTGCTTTTTCTAGTGTCATGACGAGATTAAAAACAGTTCGTATTGTGACAGAAAAATTTGAAAAATTAATTGTTAATAATGATTCTGTTATTATTAATGTTTATGGGGATAGTGATTCTTATAATTCTTATTATCAAGATAAGAGATTAGAAGCAAGCTTATTATTTGAACCAGTTGGACCATTGTATAATGATGATGATAAAAAACAAGAAAGTGCTGCTTTCTCAGTACAATCAGGTCAATTAACAATAAGTAACGATATTTATCAAAGAGATGTTCAATCAGGATATATTACAAAAAATACGAATACTGATCAAAATGAAAAAACATTAGGAGTGCCTTATGCTCGAGATTTTACATATCGTGTAGAATTATGGAATCGTTCTTTATCTATACTTGATGATGTAGATACATTGATTGAACTACCACAAATCAATGATGGAGGATTCCATCCAACGTCAATTGTTATATATGAAGATTTATTAAAACAATATGGGGTATTTGAAAAAATGACTTTTATACAAAAGCAAACACCAATACAATCTCTGTTTGGTGATGATTCAAATATAACAATGACATATAATCCTATGAATCATACAATTGGAAATAGTGAGAAAACATATCAGTTAGACTCACAGGGATGTTTTGTTATTCCAATTGAAGATATTGCTGGAGATCAAAGCTTAGAATCTATTATGTTGACTGGGCAGAAATTTGTGATAAATGATGGACTAGATATAAAACCATTCCTTGAAATAAATGGCTGGGCAGACTCACCAATAAATACATCTCATATTTTAAATACACTTGCAACTCATTATATAGACGGATTACGTGGGCTAGATAATACAAAATATACTGTTAACACAAAAGATACTGCAAATGCTTATAT
>NZ_JBKTWO010000181.1:0-1640 GCF_047249845.1 Thomasclavelia sp. | reverse complement strand
ATTTTTTACTATTAATACGAATCTTTAATTTCAACTTTATCTTTTACACAAATAATTCCCATCCAAACAAAACTAAACGCAATTAATCCAATGATCCATAAAGGTATTCCGCATATTATAATTTCACCAATCATAAGTTCAATTAATGTAAATACTATGACTGCAATTAAACCAAATTTATTCATAAAAACCGCCTCCTATAACAATGTATCTAATTATCCTAATAATATTACATCACATAATTTCCGGTTTTCTTTGTTAAAGTTATATTAAATTATAAAAAGGCAAACTGCCTTTTTATAATCAATATACAATTGGTACAAGATTAGTTAATATAGTGTGCATAAAGGTTATAATTTTTTTAACTACTTATACCTTATAACTATTATCACACAATAATCCTTTAACTTATATATTCATTTAGTTAAAATAATGTAAATAATTCATTAGTTAGTCTCATCTTTTTTTGCAAGATACACAATTCCTAACATCAAAGGCACAAAAAACAATAACATACCTCCCGATAAATTAGTATTTTTAGCTCCACCATAAGCAAAAATACTAGATATATTACTTCCAATTATCATCAATACTGTTAATGTTATCAGTTTCCCTTTCATTATCATCACTCCTTGATTATATTTTACTAAATCCATAAAACATAACCACTATAAACAATTAAAGATTAAGTTAAGATTTTGTTACTACCCCATTGCTACATCAAGAATCATCATTATTACAAAACCAATCGCAAAACCGATTGTTGCAATATTACTATGCTCCCCTTGACTCGCCTCAGGAATTAATTCCTCAACTACTACATATAACATCGCTCCAGCTGCAAAAGATAAAAAATATGGTAAAAATGGTGTTACATATTATGCTAATAAAATAGTAATAAAAGCTGCTATGGGTTCTACAATTCCTGAAGCAACCCCATATAAAAAAGCTTTATGTTTTTTCATTCCATTACTTTTTAATGGCATCGAAATAATCGCACCCTCTGGAAAATTTTGAATTGCAATTCCAAGCGATAAAGCAATCGCTCCAGCAAAAGTTAATTTCGCACTACCACTTAACATTCCCGCAAAAACTGTTCCTACTGCCATCCCTTCAGGAATATTATGCAACGTTACCGCTAATACTAGCATTGTTGAATTTTTTAAATTACTTTTCAATCCTTCTTTATTATTAACTAAATGCATATGTGGGATAGTATGGTCTAAAACTAATAAAAATAAAATTCCTAACATCAATCCCACTGCTGCAGGAACGAAAGATAGCCTTCCAAGATTTTCAGACATATCCATCGCTGGTATTAAAAGTGACCAAACCGATGCTGCCACCATCACCCCTGAAGCAAAGCCTAATAATATTTTTTGTCCTAAAGAGTTCATCTTATTTTTCAGAAAAAAAACACAGCCGGCTCCCAGTACAGGTCCTATAAAAGGAAGCATCAGACCTATAAATATTTCCATATCATCACTCTCTCTAATTTTTTATCATTGTATTATAAAAAATTATTTTTTACAAACAAAACGATTTTTATTTTTTAAACTCTAAAATCATATCATACCAAACTGCTCAACAGTGCTTAGAATCAGAAATCCCCAAATTAACATATCCAAACTTCTCATAGA
>NZ_JBKTWO010000180.1:1228-1640 GCF_047249845.1 Thomasclavelia sp. | reverse complement strand
AAATGTTTTTAGTTTCTTTTTTAAAGGAAGATTAAAACGTTTTAAATATTGACAATAAATATCATTGTCCCAATTTTTATAAGTTTTTTCTAAAATTAAACCAATGAATTTAGGAGTAAATTCTAAATTAAAATGGGTTGTATCAAAAATAACTGCTAGATCTTCTTTAATTTCTTTTTCATTATCTTTATATTCTTTACCAAAATACTTTAATGAACTATAATTTGCATCAATTATTCCTAGAATTGAATTGATTAAAGTAGACTTACCAGCCCCATTTTCACCAATTAATCCTACAACTGTTCCTTTAGCGATTGAAAAAGAGATTTTATCTAAAGTAAAATCATGTTATTTTTTTGATAAATTATTGATTTCAATTGCATATTCCATAATTACATCTCCTCAAAAATTA
>NZ_JBKTWO010000180.1:0-1218 GCF_047249845.1 Thomasclavelia sp. | reverse complement strand
GAGTTGTCATTAACTCTTTTTTTGAAATTCCATTTTGTTTTGCAAGAGTGCAAACATCAAGAAGTGTTTTTTCAATTCTACGACGATTTTCTTCTTGAATAAAATCTTTATTTTGGGTTGCAACAAATGCTCCTTTAGCAGGGATAACTACAATAAAGCCATCGTTTGATAATTCATCATAGGCTCTTTGAGTCGTAATAATACTAACATGAAGATCTTTTGCCAACTTGCGCATAGAAGGTAAAGGATCGTTTGGTTTTAATTTGCCTTGCATAATCAGTTCTTTGATTTGAATGACAATTTGTTCATAAATTGGTTTTGAACTTGAATTACTAAGTATAATTTCCATGAATATTCACCTCGTAACATAATATACTGTATAGATCTTACATATACAGTATAACGATATTTATCAATACTGTCAATATCTTATATATACAGTATTGATAAAATTATGAATGAATTAATAAAAGCATACTAAAGCTTAAAATTATAAATGAATAAGATAAATTAAGGAGGTGATTAAAATATCAAATGTAGAAACATTATTAAAATATGCAAGATCTTGGATTGGATTAAATGAAAAAGATGATTCATATAAACAAATTATCGATGTTTATAATAACCATTTTCCTCGAGCAAGAAGCTATAAAGTAAAATACAGTGATAACTGGTGTGCTGCTTTTGTTAGTGCTTGTGTAATTAAAGCCCATTTGACTAAATTTATTCCACTTGAATGTTCATGTGGTGAAATGATTGAACTAGCTAAACAGATGAAGATTTGGAATGAAGATAGTAAACGTAGTCCTAATGTTGGGGATATTATTATGTATGATTGGGATAATCAAGATGGTTGGCCAGAACATGTAGGAATTGTTGAAAGTGTCACAAATAATCAAATTACAGTTATTGAAGGTAATAAAAGTAATGCTGTAGGTCGTAGAGTTATTAATGTAGGAAATGCAAGTATTAGAGGTTATATCCAACCTAATTATGATGGAAGTATTTCAAATAATCAGCCATCAAAGCCAATAAGCAATGAAAAAGCTGTAAATTATAAAGTTAAGGTAAATACTAAAAGTGGTGTTAATTGTCGTAAAAAACCAAGTGTTGGCAGTGCTAAAATTACTGCTTATGCAAATGGTACCCAACTAACCATCACTAAAGAAAAAAATGGCTGGGGTTATGCTAATAACAATGGCTGGGTTGATTTAGAAT
>NZ_JBKTWO010000179.1:0-1648 GCF_047249845.1 Thomasclavelia sp. | reverse complement strand
GAATAAAGAATTGATTTTGAATAGATATCACTAATGTATTGATTTCTATAGGATCAAGAATGCCTGTTGATTTTTTCTGGCGTCCATATCCAGCCATATGGACAGCACCAGTAGGTGTAATTTTATATTTATGATAACCAATTTTCATAGTAAGTACCTCCAAATAAAGTATAGCATATTTTAATATAAAATGAAAGAATATTCAAAATATAAATATTTTTCTTGCATAACCATTCATAAAATGATATACTATTTATGTCAAATGAAACCGGTTAACAAAAATGACATATGATAAGGGAGGAAACTTATGGAAACAACAAATAAGGGGTTTATGGCTAAATTCCAAGAATTATTAGAAAAATATGTTGTACCAGTTGCAACAAAGATATCACAACAAAAACATTTAGCATCAGTTCGTGATGGATTAACTGTTTTGGTTCCCGTTACAATTATTGGAGGGTTTGCTATTCTTTTGGCTCAACCACCTGTTAATGCAACAATGCAACCAACAAACTTCTTTTTCTCATTTTTATGTATGTGGCGTGATTGGGCAGCAGCAAATGCTGGCACATTACTGACTCCATATTATTTAACTATTGGAGCAATTTCTATTTATGTCGTTTTAGGTGTTTCATATCAATTATGTAAAACATATAAAATGGATGCTATTTCAAATGTTATCTCTGCTTTGCTAGTTTTCTTATGTATTTCAGGGGTACCACAGGCATTTGCATCTGGAGAGACAAGTGTCACAGCAATTCCATTAACAAATTTAGGTGCTTCAGGAATGTTTACAGCTATTGTTATTGCATTAGCCGTTATTGAAATTAATCACTTATTTATTAAGAAAAATTTAGTTATTAAATTACCATCTTCAGTACCACCTAATGTGGCTGCACCATTTAATGTATTGATTCCAGGAATCTTTAATTTGATTTTCTTTATGGTTTTAAACATTTTGTGTACTTCAGCATTTGGAACTGGTATTCCTGGATTGATCTATGCAGCATTCCAACCATTAATTTCAGCAACAGGATCATTACCATCAATTTTATTAATCAATGTTTTAACGACAACATTTTGGTTCTTTGGTATTCATGGTGGGAATATGGTTGGTATTGTGACAACACCACTAACAACTTTAGGATTAACTTTAAATGCAGAAGCTTATGCTGCTGGTAAAGAATTACCTAGTATTTTTGCAGGAGCAGTTAATGGTGTTTATGGTGGATGGATATCATATTTTGCAGTTGTTATTGTTGTTATTGTTTTCTGCAAATCTTCACAAGCAAAGTCAATTGGTAAAATTGCATCTGTTCCAGCATTCTTTAATATTAATGAACCTTTAATCTTTGGATTACCAACAGTTTTAAATCCATTTACACTCATTACATTCTTAATTTGTAATAATTTAAATTTTGCAATTGTTTATTTTTTAATGGATAGTGGCTTTTTAGGAAAATTCTTTGTGACATTGCCTTTTACAGTACCAGGACCACTTCAAGCATGGTTGGCATCTATGGATCCTAAGTCTATACTTGTTTGGTTAGCGTTATTGATTTTAGATATTATTATTGCTTTACCGTTCATTAAAGCATATGATAAACAGTTATTAGCAAATGAGGAGGTAAAGAGTGCTGATTAACAG
>NZ_JBKTWO010000178.1:379-1658 GCF_047249845.1 Thomasclavelia sp. | reverse complement strand
TCGATATCCAAAACCATAAATTGTTTTTATATTTAAATCAGGCATTTTCTTTCTCAAGCGTCGTAATGTATCATCAACAACACGATCACTTCCAAAGTAATTTTCATCCCATACTTTGGCTAAAACTTGCTCTCTAGAAATAGCAATTCCTTTATTTTTAACAAAATATATTAACAATTCATATTCTTTAGTTGTTAATTCTATTTCTTCTTTATTAAATAAAACTTTACGCTTTTCTTCATCAATTGCATAACCATCAACATTAATTAAAGCAGGATCATCTTTATATACACGTTTTAAAACATTATGTATTCTTAAAATCACTTCTTTGATATTGAAAGGTTTTGTAATATATTCATCACAACCTTTTTCAAGACCAATAATACGATCAAACTCTTGATCTCTAGCACTCATGAAAACAATAGGCATGTTGGGCTTACAATATTTGATTTCATTAAGAAGATCAAATCCACTGCTTTTATCTAACATACTATCAACAATCCATAAATGGACATCATCATCTTTATGTAATAAAGCTTCTTCATATGTATAGAAGGAATAAACAATATATCCCTCTTTTTCTAAATAAGTTCTTACCAAATCATTTAAGTTTTTTTCATCATCTATGATGTTAATACGATATTTCATAAAATCACCTCACTATCACTATATACAAAAGATTGCCATAGAATATGGCAATAATTTGTGATAATATGTGAAACTTTTATTTTTCTACTGCATATCCTTTTGCTTTAATCACATTAACAACCTTTAATACATTTTCATGGCAGATTTCATCGCTTTGTGCCTCAACCATAACACGTACAACAGGTTCAGTTCCACTTTCACGTACTAAAATTCTCCCATCACTTCCCAGAATTTCTTCTACTTCTTTAACAGCTGCTTGAACATCAGGATCTTCTTGTGCTTTCTTTTTATCAGTTACACGAACATTAATTAATAATTGTGGATAAATATCAACCGCTTCAGTTAATTGAGCTAATGTTCTTTTATTTTCAACCATAGTTTCTACAACTTTTAATGATGTTAAAATACCATCACCAGTTGTTGCATGTTTTGAGAAAATAATATGTCCAGATTGTTCTCCACCAATACAGTGTCCATTTTGAACCATATTTTCATAAACATACTTATCACCAACAGCAGTCTTTTCATACTGAATACCCACTTTATCCAATGATTTATATAAACCAAAATTACTCATGATTGTTGTCACAATTGTGTTATTTAACAATTCACCTTTGGATTTAATCTCTAA
>NZ_JBKTWO010000178.1:0-369 GCF_047249845.1 Thomasclavelia sp. | reverse complement strand
ACCACATTCATAAAGAATCAAATCACCATCAACAACTCTTCCAAATTCATCAACAGCCATACATCTATCAGCATCACCATCATATGCAAAGCCAACATCTAATCCATTATCTAAAACATATTTTTGTAAGACTTCAATATGTGTAGAGCCACAGTTTGTATTGATATTTAATCCATCTGGCTGATTATGAATAACATGTGTTTCAGCACCCAAAGCATCGAATACACTTTTAGCAATAGCACTTGATGAACCATTTGCACAGTCTAATCCAATTTTCAAATCTTTAAATGCACGTGTTGGAATGCTCATTAAATATCCAATATAACGATTTCTACCCATTGAATAATCAATTGTTCTACCAATTTTATC
>NZ_JBKTWO010000177.1:0-1660 GCF_047249845.1 Thomasclavelia sp. | reverse complement strand
AGATAAACTAAACTATCAATTAGAAGTCAATGAGGAGGAAAAATAAAATGAGAATTATTGTTACTGATACATATGAAGAAATGAGTGATATGGCGATAAATTATTTGATGCCTCAAATGATAAAAAAACATCGAGTTAACCTAGCCATCACAGCAGGGTCTACGCCAATTAGAATGTATGAAAAATTAGTACCTTTAGTTAAAGATAAAAGATATTTTGATAATGTTCATTATTATAATTTTGATGAAATTCCTTTTAATAATTCTGATCGTGAGGGAGTAACTATTTCTAATTTAAGAAAATATTATTATAGTAAGGCTAATATTAAAGAAGAACAAATTCACAAATTAACAATTGATAATTATCAACACTATGACGAGATGATTAAACAAGATGGGGGTTTAGATTTATTGATTTTAGGCTTGGGCTATGATGGGCATTTTTGTGGTAATTCACCAAGAAAAACAAAATGGGATAACTTAACAGTTAAACTACCAATTTTTAAAGAACATTTTCAATCAATTGCCAATAGTGAATTTGATGGAGAATTGGCGGCAGTACCTGATTATTTTGTGACAATGGGACCACGTAGTGTAATGATGGCACGACAATTAGTAATGATTGTTAACGGCAAACACAAGGCTAGTATAGTTAAAAGAGTTATCGAGGGAGAAATTGATGAAATGATACCAGCCACAATTCTTAAATTACATCCAGATTTAACTATAATTATGGATCAGGATGCAGCTAGTGAATTGGATTCAACGACACTTGAGGAGTGGAGATAATGAAAAATTTGTATTTAGTACGTCATGGGGAAACATTGTTTAATCAAAGACGTAAAATACAGGGTTGGTGTGATTCACCACTAACCAGTAATGGCAAAAAGCAGGCTTTGCAAGTTAAAGAAAAATTATCAGGAATTGAAATTGATCATTATTATTGCATCTATGCTAGTAGAAGCAGTGAGACGATGGAGTTAATTACTGAACATAACTATACTAGAATTATGGAATTAAAAGAGCGAGGTTTTGGTCTTTTTGAAGGAGAAAGCGAAGATTTAAATCCACCTTTAGAAAAGTTTGATGAATTTTTTCCATTATACGGTGGTGAAACTACGGAGATGGTACAATCTCGAATCAATGATGCTTTAATAGAAATTATGGAACGGGATGATCATCAAAATGTATTAGTGGTTAGTCATGCTGGGGCAATGTTCTTTTTCAGTCAGTTATATTGTAATGATACATTGCCTAAAATGACTAATGGCTGTACTTTGCATTATCAATATCATAATCATCAATTTAAATTAATAGAAGTTATTAATATCTAGGCAATTGAGGCTAATGAACTTATATATAGGCTGTGAAAAAGCCTTTGATATACGTTTCTAACAAAGTATTTATTTATAAGCAATGCCTAAACTTAAAGCAAAATGGAAGACTAACCTTCCTCTACTTCCCTTATAAGAAAAGCATAACTTTTATTAAGTTTAAGTTTTAGTATAGGACTTATACTGAAATTATCAGTTATGCTTTTTCATTTGCAATGAAAGTTGTTTATAGTATAGGTGCATACAAATGGAAACAAAAATCTATATATTCCTATCTAGAATATAAAACAAATTTATAAGATACTCATAAATTTATGAGTATCTTAT
>NZ_JBKTWO010000176.1:0-1669 GCF_047249845.1 Thomasclavelia sp. | reverse complement strand
AGCTTATAATGAATATTCAATATCAAGCTTGGAAAATTTAGTGGGAAATGTTGAAGAAAAGGAAAATATTGCATTAGGAAAAAAAGTTAGTGCATCAATAAATAATGTACCTACTAATCCAACAGATAATTTAACAGATGGTAATAAAGAAACTACTTGGATAGGTGAAAGCAATGTTTCTAGTTTTGATTTAACAGTGGATTTAGAAGCTGAATCAAGTATTGATGGAATGGAAATATCATTAAAACAAATAGCAGGTGGTTTTCCATATACATATAAAGTAGAAGTTTTTAGTGAAAATCAATGGAATGTTGTTGCTCAAAATGATGATGGAGAAATAACAAGTCAAACATTAATAGATTATAAAGGGATTGCAAGTAAAGTAAGATTTACATTTAATACTACTGATACTTCAATTATTCCTGAAGTTGCTGAACTTGCAATTTATGGTAAAGTTGAAAAACAACCAAATTATAAAAATATTGCAGTAGGTGCACCAGTAACTACTCCAGAGGGAACAACTACAAAAATTACAGATGACGATCCTAGTACATTGTGGGTAAGAAATGGAGATAAGTATCCAGCATTATTAACATTGGATTTAGGTAAAGAAGAATATGTAGATGTTCTAGAATTATATTTTGAAAAACCTGGATTAAGATATCAATATGATGTTGTAATTGAAGATGGTAATGGAAACAAAACAACACTTCAAGATAAAAGTGATAATACTGAAGATTTAGCAGGAATGTATAGATTACCAGTAAATCAAAAAGTACAGAAAGTATATGTTAATTTAATGGCAAGAGCACCAGGAGGAGAATTCTATTTAGCATGGCCAGCTTTAGCTGAAATTAAATTATTACAAGAAACTGAAATTGAATTTGAATATCAAAATATTGCTTATGGAAAACCAGGGCATGTAATTAATCAAAATTCATATGATAGTAGTAAATTAACTGATGGATCAACTATTGGTTTAGAAAATGTAGGACCTGATGATTTCCCTACTACTTTCCAAGTTGATTTAGGTAGTGAACAGTTTATTGAAGAAGTAAAGATTTATTTTGAAAAACCAGGAATTAGATTTAAGTTTAAAGTTGAAGTAGAAGACTTAGCTGGAAATAAAACAGTAATTTTGGATAAAACAGATAATGTTGATGATTTAGATGCATCATATACTATTGATGCTAAAGTAAATGGTGCTAAGGTTAATGTAGTTATTGAGGGAAGAGCTCCTGGTGGTGAATTTTATTTAGCTTCACCAGCAATGACTGAAATAGAAGTTTTCGCTAAACCAGAAACAATTACTAATGATAGTAAAGTTAGTGGAAATATGTCTTTAACTGATGAACAAAAATCAGCTTTAATTGATAATGATAATGCTACTAGTGTTGAATTTAATTCAAATGAAGAAAAAGAACTTATTTTTGAATTTGACAAATTAGTTGATATTTATGCTTATGAATTATATAAGTTAAGTGATGAAGCACTTCAATATAAAGTGGAATATTTATCAAGTGATAATAATTGGGAAGTTTTAAGTGATGAAAGTAATAATTTAGATAATAGTAGTAAATATGTAGGAGAGTTTGATGCCGTTTTAACAAATAAAGTTCGTTTAACTATATTTAATGATAGTTGTAATATAAGCGGATTTAATGTATAT
>NZ_JBKTWO010000175.1:0-1672 GCF_047249845.1 Thomasclavelia sp. | reverse complement strand
CATAATAAATTGCGCATTAATGGCTAAATTAGCAGTTGTAATAGGTGTGAGAACTGATCCAACCAAATTGTTTCCATGAATCCCCATAAACCAAAATAAACTCAATAATATACTAATCATAATGACTGATGGTAATGAGCCAGATGCTGATAAAAGTGGTTGAATAATTGCATAAATTAATTTACAAAGATTTGAATCCATCACATTCAAACTGATAATATTTAAAACTAAGAAAAGTAATGTAGAGATTGTAAATGGAATTAATGCCTCAAAAGGTGCAGAAACATTAGGTGGTACTTGCTCTGGTAATTTGATTTTAAAATTTTTCACTTTACAAAATCTATAGATCTCACAAACAACAAATGCAACAATTATTGCATAGAACATACCTACACCACCTAAGTTACCACAAGAAATAATAGTTCCTAGTGTTTTATCAGTGAAGGGTGCAGCAGAAGTTAAAAAGAAAATAAATAGTGAACAAAATCCAACTGCTAATTTATCAATTGCATAATCTTTTGCTAATTCATAAGCGACTCCAAAAGCAACATAAACAGCAATAAAGTTAATTGTCAAATTAAATACTGGCAATAAGACACCACCATTCGCTGTTGCCCAAGCTTTCCATGACAATAAGAAAGAATAAAAGAAATTCGTTGGTTCCAATGTTGATGGTACAGGTGGTTGTGCTAATAAACAAAAGATACCACCAACAATCATAAACGGAATTGTAAACATCATTGCATTTTTAACAGCAGTTAGATGTTTATTATTATTCAATGCGTTTGAAATGGGTAATAATAAGTTTGTCAATTTTTCAGTTAATGCTTCCATATAAATTCCTCCCTAATTGTTTTGAAACGTTTCACAATTATAATATACACACTCTGTAAGCGTTTGTCAATTTATTTTGAAACGTTTCAACGTATTTTTAAAAAAATAACATCTTTTGATGTTATTTCCTTATCGTTTGAATAGCTATACACCCAGGTCCACCTTGAGTAATAAATGCTGGAGATAAATCGTATATTTCAATAGCAACATTTTCAAAGACAGCTCGGATTTGTTCCATTGCTGATTTCGCTTGTTCAAGCACTCCTGCATGTGAAATATAAATTTTATAATTTTCGTTAAGTCCATTATCCTGAAAGTATTTAATAATTTCTTTAATAGCACTTTTGAATGTTTTTTTCATGGCAAATTTTTCAAGTCTTTTTGCATCCTTAGTTTTTGTCATAATAGGAGTAATACGTAACATACCACCAACAGTTGCAGCCAATGGAGTTAATCTACCACCTCTTTTTAAGAAACCAAAATCTTGTGGAATTAAAAATGAAACTTCACCTGCAATACTTTTATAGAGTTCTTTCTTGATATCTTCTAATGAAAGTCCTTCCTCCCTTAAACGGACAGCTTTTTCTACTAAATATCTTTGCGGTCCACATAAAGTCATAGAATTCATGACATGTATATGCTCTGGATGATCCATACTTTCTTTAACTCCCAATGTACTCTGATAAGTTCCAGATAACCCATCTGCCATATTAATGACAAGAAGTTCTTCATCTGGATACTTTTCAAACACTTCCATTGTCACTCCTATTGCAGGTTGTGATGATGTAGGAACATGTCCTTGTTTCACTATTTCAATAAATTCTGACCTTTGAATGTC
>NZ_JBKTWO010000174.1:0-1677 GCF_047249845.1 Thomasclavelia sp. | reverse complement strand
TGATTATATTTCAAAACCGTTTCGTCCTCGTGAATTGCTATCTAGAATCCAAAATATTTTAAGAAGATATCATAAACAAGAGACTTTTTATCAATATCAAAACATCAAAGTCAATCCCTTAACAGGAAAAGTCTTTAAAGATAATTATGAAATCTTATTATCAGCTCTAGAATATCGTTTATAATTAATTTTCATTTCTTATCCAAATCAACTTCTTACAAGGGAATTTCTACTAGAAGAAATTTGGAATATTACTGGAGAAGATGTTTCTGACAATACATTATCTGTTTATATGAAAAGAATTAGAAATAAAATTGAAGATAATCCACAAAATCCTAATATTATTAAAACAATGCGAGGATTGGGATATAAATTAGGTGATTAATATGATTTATATATGTATATTGCTTATTATCATTATGATAGCATTGATAATATGTATGATTTATAAAGAAAAACAAATTAAACAAATATCTCAACAGGTTAATGCTATTCTTTTTCAACAAAAAGATATTTATATTCCTTATTATAAAGAAGGAACTTTATCTTTTCTTGAAAGTGAAATTGTAAAATTAGTTAATCGTTTATCTGAACAGAATCGCTTATTATTAGAAGATAAAATAATATTAAAACAATCATTAGAAGATATATCACATCAAATGAAAACACCATTAACTTCTTTAAATTTAGTTCATGAAAGATTAAAGATGACTGAAGGAACAGATAAGAAAAAACTATTAAAAGAACAGCAGCTTTTATTAGATAAAATAGAGTGGCTTGTTATAACATTATTAAAAATAGCACAAATAGATTCAAATACAGTTACATTTCAGAAAGAAAATATATCTCAAAAAGAATTATATATCAAATTGGTAAAGCCATTTGAAATACAATTAGAATTAAAAGATATTTCTATTGAATTAGAAGCTGATCAAACATATATTGAAGATATTGATATCTTATGGACTTTAGAAGCATTATCTAATATTTTTAAAAATTGCATAGAACATACTGAACAGGGTGGAAATATCAAGATAATGATGAATAATAATCCTTTATATAGTGAAATTATTATCCAAGATAATGGAAATGGAATTGATTCAGAAGATTTAATACATTTGTTTGAACGATTTTATAAGGGAAAGAATGCAACTCAACAAAGTGTTGGTATTGGATTATCATTGAGTCATATGATTATTGAAAAACAAAATGGTACAATAGCAGTTGAAAATACATATCCAGGAGCGAAGTTTACGATTCATTTCTATAAAGAAGTGATCTAAACTTTTTTCTTAAATGACAATTTTGTCACGAATGAGTCATGGTCTTGTCACCTTGACATTATATAATAAATGGTGTAAAGGGGAGATAATGATGAAAATATTAGAAGTTAGAAATATAACTAAAATTTATGGTCAAGATGATAATCAAGTTATTGCTTTGAAAGATGTATCATTTACAGTAGATAAAGGTGAATTCATTGCTATTGTTGGATCATCAGGTTCTGGAAAAAGTACTCTACTCCATTTAATTGGTGGGGTAGATAACACGACAAGTGGTGATGTTATTATTAATGGTGTCAATGTATATCAGCAAAATGAAGAACAATTAGCTATATTGAGGAGAAGGGAAGTAGGACTCATTTATCAATTTTATAATTTGATACCAGTTTTGACA
>NZ_JBKTWO010000173.1:0-1691 GCF_047249845.1 Thomasclavelia sp. | reverse complement strand
ATTTTCATCAACAAATTTTTTTCTCATATCCTCATTGGCTATTATAATATTAGATGTTTGTAAAGCTGCCAAATTAAATGTTTTTGATGGTGATGTACAAATAATTGTAAAATCTTTAAATGATTGATCAACATTATAAAAAGCAATATGTTGATTATCTCCATAAACAAAGTCCATATGAATTTCATCACTTACAACATAAACATGATGTTTTTTACAAATCATACCTATTTGATATAATTCATTTCTTGACCAGACTCTTCCAATTGGATTATGAGGATGACATAAAATAAACATTTTTACATTATTTTGCACAATTTGCTGTTCAAAAACATCAAAATCACATATATATTGTTTTCCATTAAAAGATAAAGGACATTCTATAACTGTTCTACCATTCAATTGAATAGATGCATCAAATGGATAATAGACAGGCTTCATAATCATTACATTATCTGATGGTTTTGTATAAGCTCTCACCGCCAATTTTAATGCTGTTACAATTCCTGGTGTAGGAATAATCCAATCTTTCTCTACATGAAAATCATGTCTCGTCCCTAACCAATGAATAACTGATTGATAATAAGAGTCAGTTGGTGCTGCATATCCAAAAATTCCATGTTCTGCTCTTTTTATTAATACCTGTTTGACTTCAGGTAATGTTTCAAAATCCATATCAGCAACCCACATAGGGATAATACGTGTATCTTGAGCTTTTTCTCGATCATATTTAATACTATTTGTTTGTCTTCTATTTACAATTTTATCAAAATTATACATTATCTCTTAGTACCTCTTTTCTTTGAAATTGTTCTTTGGAAAAATGGAAAAGTGTAAGACCTAAAGCCATTGATAAATTCAATGAATCAATAGTTTCACTATGTGGTATAAAAACACTCTGACCATAATTCAAATAAGTATCATCTAAACCACTGCTTTCATTCCCAAACACTAATGAATGAACATTATTTGTAGATATTTGATGTATATTTTTGGCACCTTTTAACATGAAGGGATAAAATTCATGATATTTATATTCTTGATAATATGATTCAAAATTATCATAATACTGTATATTGAGATGAAAAATAGCCCCCATAGATGCACGTATCACTTTTGGATCAAAAATATCTACTGCTGGACGTATAATAACCAAATGAAGGTATCCAAACCCCAGCATAGTTCTCATCATTGTTCCCATATTTCCCATATCCATTGGGTTTACCAAAACAACATGATTTCCTTCCTGAATTTGATCTGAATATTTTTTAAAAACACCAATTGCAAAACAATTGTTTTTAGGACTTAATTTATCTATTGTCTTATCATGGATTTCTATATGTATATGATATTGTTGACACAGTTCTTGAATTAATGGATAACCTTTATTTTGAATAATAGAAGAATGTACAACAACTCTTATGAGATATTGAGGTCTTTTTTTTAATAATTCAATTGTTTGAAACACTCCTAAAGTGTAAGATGTTTCATCATTCTTTTTATATATTTTCATAATTTTCTCTACTTTCCTTTTCATTTGACTGATTCAAAATCTCACTTGCGACTTGATAATAAGCCAATGATTTTTGATGATCCTTTTTCACATATCTTCCTAATTCATATAATTGTCCCAATAACAAACATGCATCTCGACTTCTTAACTGAGCTGCCTGATGTAAATATAACAAAGC
>NZ_JBKTWO010000172.1:0-1709 GCF_047249845.1 Thomasclavelia sp. | reverse complement strand
GAAATGGCAAAGGAACTGAGCATTTCTGTACGTGCATATACGGATAAAGAAAATGGTAAATCAAAATGGTACTGGGATGAGATTTTAAAAATTTGCGAAATAGCAGAATTAAGTCCAGAACAAATAAAATAATTTTTTTACTTATTTTTTCCGTTATAAACGTACAAAGGAAGGAGGAAAATTAGATTTATCGTGAAGAGTGGTGGGCAGTATTAAGAAATATGTGTGATGCAGTAGGTCTTAAACCTAAACATGTTAAAGAACGACTTGAAGATTAGGTCGTTTCAACCGACCTATTAAATGATAGAAACGGTAGACCTTATAATACATTAATCGTTAATGAATTTGAGATCTATGAGTTGGATTAACGATAGCTAATGCTTCGTTATAAATTGCTTTTAACACTAATATAAAGGAGGACAAAATGGATTTTAAAAAACAACTAACATTAATAGTTGAAACTGATGATGATACTATTTTGGATGATTTAAACAAATTAGCAAATCTATGTGAGGAAATAAGGAATACCTGTTTTACAATCAAAAGAAAAATTAATTGTAAGGCAACTGATGAAAAGAAAAAAGACTATTCAGAAGAATAGTCAGAAAGTTATTTCAACTCTTCAATGATATGTTTTCTGAATTCATCTAATGTGTATCTGAATTGATCAGCTAGATTATGAAGATCATCATATGTAGCAGGAGTGTTATCTTCTTTTGGAAATCTACAATCAATTTCTTTTACGAACACATCTAATGATTTTTCTAACTTATTATTAAGCTGTTGGATAGACATAATATTTTCACCTCACTTTCATTTGATTATCGACATTGCAGTGCCGATAACTAAATTATAGCAAAGGTTAAAAATAAATCAAAAAGTACATGGAGGACTAATTATATGATAAAAAAACAAAAGAATTTGATTGATCAAGATGAATTCACCATCATTTATAGTAAATCGGGTTGGTATGGTTTTTCAATAACAGTAAAGAAAGATGAAATTATTGAAACCAATCATAAAGACAACTTCAAAATTATTAGATATTGTGATGATAAATTTCCTAACACTTATGATGAGTGTGTTGAACGTAAAGTGAATCAGGAAAAGAGAAAAGTAAAAAAGATTATTGAATTTAAACTTCATGATGATAGATGGTTTATTGATTCAGAAGATATTTTAGAATATGAGGTCATTAGTGTTAAGACACCAAAGGAAATATTTAAAGAAAAGGGTAACTATAAACTTATAGAAACAGAAGCTGAATTTGATGATTACATGAAATCTAATCTTTCATGCAATGACTGGTGTCAAATAAAACTGGCTAAAACAATGCTTAGCCTAAATCTTGGAAATGGGTTTATAAACGGTTTTGATGATTTGATTGGAGCAAATTTAAGCAGATACAGACTAATGATTGCACTGGCTAAAGAATGCGATAATCGTGATTTACTGATGTATATGCTGATAAAGAAATTAGGTAATTGATATGATCTGGATAATCTTATTTTTACTGCTCTGTGTATTTATTGAATTTATATGTATATACGTTTTAACACATAAAAAATAGTCTAAGGAGGATTTTATGAATAATTTACAAATTATTGAACATGAAGGAATTAGAGTTTTGACAACTAAACAGTTAGCAGAAGCATATGAAACTACTGAAACAAATATTAAAACTAATTTTAATAGAAATAAAGAAAGAT
>NZ_JBKTWO010000171.1:0-1739 GCF_047249845.1 Thomasclavelia sp. | reverse complement strand
GATGTACTCACCATAAAATAATCAGATATTTTTTGATAAGTCAATGTTTGTTCTTCGAGAATGAGTTTTTGAATAATCATAAGTTGTTCTTCTAATGTACTTAAAACCTCTACACCATTAAGTGAATGTAATAAGTCTATCTTATCTTTTTGTGAACCAATCAATCGAATTCCTCTTCCCTGTACTTTATGAACATATAAATCACTATCTTTGAGTTCTTCTTCTATGAACTCTAAATAATTAAAAATGGTTCTTGTAGAAACATTTAGGCCCAAAGCAAAGAAGGATACTGTTTGATAATCATCTTCTTCAATCATTTTTTCAATTAACTGAATAGCTTTTTTATTCATAAATATCCTCCTTTCTACACATTTTATTTTATCACTTTTTGTCGAAATTGATATCTCAATTCACTTCATCATCAATCATGCAAAAAAAGAATATATATAATAACCACTATACAAACGAGTAAAAAAAAGTAACATCACGTATGATGTCACTTCTCAACAATCCATATCTTATATATAATTCATCTTTATAATCACATAAAAATAAATATTTAATCAATTTACTCAATTTCTTTAACGACACGACAAGGGTTCCCAAATGCTACAACATTTTTAGGAATATCTTTATTTACAACACTTCCAGCCCCAATAACTGAGCCACTTCCAATTGTCACACCAGGTAACACCACAACATTCGCCCCTAACCAAACATTATCTCCAATTGTAATTGGTTTTGCTTTTTCATAACCAGCATTTCTTTTTTTATAATTTAAAGGATGAATAGCTGTGTATAAACCAACTGATGGACCAATAAAAACATTATCTCCAATCGTAATCTTTGCACCATCCATAAAATAAGCATTGGAATTAACAAAAATATTTTTACCAAGTTGAATATATGGTCCACAATCACATAAAAAAGGTGGAACAATTTCTAGATTCTCAACTTTGGCTTGAAAAATGTCCTCAAGAATGCTCTGACGCTGTTTTAATTCTAAAGGATCTGTTTGATTATATCGATAACAAAGATGATGCGTATTCAATCTATCCTTAACAACTTTTGGATCATGATTAGCGTCATACCACATTCCAAGTAATGCTTTTTCTCTTTCAGTCACTTCAGGAATATCAAAGAGTTCTAACAATGTTTGAATAACGCCATGTTGATTATTTGATGGAACAACGCGATAAGCAACTTCCTTAATCGCTTGACTTCCATTATCCATTGCAAATCCATATTTCACTTTTTCAATCATTTCCTTGTCATTACCACCATCACCAAATGCTACACACTCGTCTAATGAGATATGATATCGTTGACAGAGAAATTCAATTGCTGATCCGTTATGAAATCCAGGAACAATTAAATCAATGCTTCCATGCCCGCTGGATACAGGCTGAATAACATGGCCTAAATCTTGAATAAGGTCTTTTAAGATATCTTCTGTTTCATTTTCAGGTACCATTAAAGCAATTTTTAAGATTGTATCATTGATTTCTTTTAATGATTCAATGATTTCTAAACGATAATAATATTTTGAATAACAATCATAAAATTCTTGATCCCCATTTAAAAGATAAGCAGATTTCATTCCACATAAACATATACGAATATGTTTATTTCTTTGTAATCTTTGAATAATAATATCTAGATTTTCATAAGGAATTTCATTATGAAAAATGTCTTGTTTATTTTCAATAATCAATGCACCATTTTCACTAATATAAGTG
>NZ_JBKTWO010000170.1:1477-1741 GCF_047249845.1 Thomasclavelia sp. | reverse complement strand
CTACTAAAAAATCTTAATATTAGTGATAAAAAAGAAATGTACCCAACTATGCTTTCTGGTGGTGAACAACAAAGAGTAGCAATTGCTCGAGCTTTAGCAATAAAACCGGCAATTATTTTAGCTGATGAACCAACTGGAAATCTTGATACATTAGCAAGTCATGATGTAATTGGATTATTAAAAGTACTTTCCAAAAAATACCAACAAACTCTTATCGTAATTACTCATGATAATGATATTGCACAAATGGCAGATAGGCTTGTA
>NZ_JBKTWO010000170.1:0-1467 GCF_047249845.1 Thomasclavelia sp. | reverse complement strand
ATTTTACAAATTTAAGATGGAAGAATTCTAATTGGAAGTGATTTAAATGCTAAATAATAATAATAGTATGATCATTGATAGATTAGCTAAAAAGACAATAAAAAATAATAAAAAGAGCTTTAGTATTTTGTTTTTTACAATCGTTTTATCTGCTTTAATGTTTTTTTGTGTGATAACAATTGGAATTACTTATTTAGATTTAAGCAGGTTACAAAATACCAGATTAAATGGAGCCCAATATGATATTGCAATAATGAATGGTTTTAATGATCAGCAATTGAATCTTTTAAAAAATAACAATAAAGTTGAAAGCGTTGGAATTGAAGCATATGCAGGTTTTATTAAAAATACAGAATTTGATGAAACTGTAGAAGTTGGTTTGTTATGGTGTGATGATGTTTTTTGGCAAAAGCAAGCTTCATTAGCTAAAACTAAAATAGAAGGAACTTATCCACAAGCTAAAAATGAATTAATGGTTACAAAAGAAGCTTTAAAAAATTGTGGAAAAGAGAGTTTGACTGTCGGTGATAGGATATTAATGACTTATGAAAATAACATGGGAGTTTACAATGAGGAATTTATTATTAGTGGAATATGGGATGGTTATGGTGATAAGTCAGTTATTTATGTTTCTAAGGAGTTTTATGAGCAAACGGGATATAATTTAGAATATGATGGAATTTTATGTATTAAATTAAAAAGTAATTATGTTATGAAATCAACAATAGATAAAATGGAGCAATCATTAAATTTATCACAAAGACAATCTTTTCAACCGTTACCTTATATTGAAAATTCTTTTAAAGTACTATTAGGGATTTGTGGTTTAGGATTTGTGATTTGTTTAAGTGCATATCTTTTAATTTATAATATGTTGTATTTGTCAGTTTCTAGAAATATTCGATATTATGGATTGTTGCAAAGTTTAGGGATGACAAAAAAACAGTTAGTTAAATTTATTAGGAAACAGATATTATATATTGGAATAATTGCTATTGTATTAGGAATCTTTTTAGCTATAGTAATTTCTTTCTTTTTGGTTCCTTATGTAATGAAGATATTAGGAATTTCAATAAGTAATCTGGAGATACATTTTTATCCTAGTTTTTTGATTTTAAGTGTTGTTGTTAGTGTGATAGCTATTTTATGGGGAATAAAAAAACCAATTAAGATGGCAGCTAATATTTCTCCAATCGAAGCAACAAAATATTATCAAAAAAATATGAAAATTCGTAATTATAAAAAAACCCAAAATGGAAATTTATTTTGGCAAATGGCAGTTGAGCAAGTAAAAAAAGATAAGAAGAAGACAATTATAGTATTTTTGTCTTTAGCTACTAGTTTATCAGTTTTTTATTGTTTTACTACGATTATTGATAGTCAGGGGAAACGAACTGTTATACCTAATTATTGGGATGGTGATTTTATTATTCAAAATTCAACTCAAACATCTGAAAATATTAATTC
>NZ_JBKTWO010000169.1:0-1774 GCF_047249845.1 Thomasclavelia sp. | reverse complement strand
AGGTAATTTTTGTTTCTTCTTTTTTTGCTGTTGTTTCATTATTACTACAACCTACTAACGAAAAAACTAATGTAAATGTTAATAATACTCCTAAAATCTTTTTAATCAATTTTATCACCTTCCCATGTTAATAATATATTTAATCTAAATATGATTTCTTGATATGCTTTTTCAAATGAAACTTCATCTAAGTCATACAGATAACAATCTTTTCTATTTTTTATTTTTTCTAAATAATCAATCTTTTCTGCTTTAATAACCGCAATAACTATTTTATCGCTATTTAATACTTCATCAACATAATAAAGAAAATCATAACTAGTTCTTTCAAATCTACCTAATTCATCCATAATAACTAATGAATAATTACTATCTAAAGCATTTTTTAAACACTTCTTTCCAAATGTAGAAAATGATTCAGAAATACCAACTATTTTATTATCAACATATTTAGAAATTGGAATAGATGTCTTATTAATAAAGTCATACATCTGATATGTTGAAATTAAACCATAGTTTTTTAATGGCACAGTTTTAAAACCGGCATATCCATGAAACTGTTCAATAACTCTTTTAACTAAAATAGATTTGCCTACATTTTTTCTACCTGTAATCAATATATTTTTCTTTTCCAATCTATCTCACCATCATATCTAAATCAAAGTTTTTTTACTTAAAAAGTATACCATATAAGCCACTTTTCTACAACGAATCAAAACTAATTAGTCAAACAATACAAACTCTAAACAATACACTAAATGATCAAACATAACCGTGTTAAAACCATAACAAATACAATCATCATATGGTCCATCCCAGTCATTATTTAACTTAGCTAATAATGTTTCTACATCATTTTTTTATATTTCTAGAGTACAATAAAATTCACTATGATCTTTTAATCCTGGATAACTTCTAACTGGTGAAATTGAAAATTTAGGATTAATTTGCTTTAATTTTTCTTTAATTTGATCAACCTGACTATTTTCTTCACTAGAAATGATTACATGTAATCTAGCTAACATGTTATTTTTCGTGGAAAAACCGATAGAAAATCTATCGGTTTATTCGATTACAACTGCACTTTCAATAATTAATTGACTTGCTTTAACACGGTTGAAATCATTTCTTAAGTTTTCAGGTTCAACATGTTTTAATACTTCTTCTTTAGATGTATTATTATATAAAGCAATTTTTTCTAATTGTTGTTGTACTTCTTCATCTGTTGTTTGAATATTTTCTAATTTTACAATTTCATCAATAATTGCCTCAAATGTGGCTTGTTGTTTAGCAGATGGTTCAATTTGTTTTTTGAATGCTTCATGATCCATATTCATCATTTGAAGATATTGTTCTAATTGCATCCCTTGTTGTGCAAGTTGCATCTTTACATGTTCAATATATTTTTCAATTGCTTTTTGTAAATCATCTTCACTAATTTCAACTTCACTATTACTTAATACTTGATCAAAAGCAGCATTTTCTTTTTGACCTTGATAAGCTTGATCATGATGATTTTGAATATTAGCTTTAACACTTTCATGTAATTGTTCAACAGTTTCAATACTTGGAATATTTAATCCTGCAACAAATTCATCATTTAACATAGCATCTTTTTTAGTTTCAATTTTATGAACTGTTACTTTAAAAACAACATCAGCTCCAGCTAAATCACTAACTCCATAATTTTCTGGAAACGTTAAATTTAAATCTCTAGTTTCTCCTTGTTTCATTCCAATCATTTGATCTTCAAAACCAGGAATAAATTGATTTG
>NZ_JBKTWO010000168.1:0-1783 GCF_047249845.1 Thomasclavelia sp. | reverse complement strand
ATTTCCATAAAAGAAAGCAAGTCCATTCCATGATATCCACCAGTTATTCCCATAATCAAACTTCCTATTAGGCAACAAAGAAATACCAATGTGCCAACTCCAATCATATATTCTACTGGTTTCACATTTGACATAATCATCATTCTTAAACTTCCCTGCTCTTTTTCTTCACTCATGATACTCGCCATAATAATAATGGGTGCCATCCCCACATACATCGTTGCAAACAGTATAACAAAATACATTCCTGGTATTTCTACACTACTAACTGATGATGTTAAAACAATACAGATGATTGGAAACATGAGAAATTGAATCAAAATACTCTTATTTTTAATTGTATCTTTCCATTGTTTACGTATAATTGCAAATATGATTTGTAGATTCATTTATACCAACTCCTTTCCTGTTAATGTAATAAAGACATTCCCTAATGTAGGTTCAGAAGAATGAATAGATTTAATTTGTTCTAAAGCAATCAAGTCATATACAAACTGTGCATTTTCCTTCTTATTTTCTATAATATGTTCTTGATTGTCTTTAGTCATAATCACCATCTTGTTCAACTGATTATAGCGTGAACATATATTTACAGGTCGATCATACTCAATAATTTGACCTTCATTCAATAAAGCAACTTTATCACATAAAAGTGATGCTTCTTCCATATTATGAGTCGTTAAAAATATGGCAGTTCCCTTTTTCTTCAATTGTAATAAAAGTTCATGAATTTTAAGTGATGTCGCAGGATCTAACCCAGAAGTTGGTTCATCAAGGAATAATATTTGTGGTTCATGCATAATTGCTCTGGCAATCACAAGTCTTTGTTTCATTCCTTTAGATAATTGATTGACTATTGTTTTTTTATCAGTACAAAGATGAACATGGTTTAAGACATCATCAATTTTATGATGGTCTAGATGATATATGGATGCATATAAGAGTAAGTTATCATAACAAGTTAAACGATCATATAGTCCAGGTTTATCTAATACAAGTACTATATGTGTATAATCCTCTTTTGATAATTGTAAAGAATTTTTTTGCATGACATAAGATTGTCCACTATCAGCCTCCAACTGTCCTGTTATAATATTAATCAGTGTTGTTTTTCCTGCCCCTGATGGTCCTAATAAGCCAAATATTTCTCCAGATTGTATCTGAATAGAAATATCAGTGAGAACTTTCTTTTGAGAAAATGATTTATAAATATTTTCAACTTTAATAATTTCCATAAATAACGCCCCTTTTCTTGTCATTATCAAAATCATTATTTCTTGTTTCCAATGGACTTTGATATCAATGATCTTACTTGCATTATATTTTATTTATTGAATTGAATCCATAAATTCAAACTCACTTGCTTGAATGTTTAACCAAGTTACATAACACAACCTTTTGCAAAAGAAAAAGCCCTATAATGGGCTTGTGAGAAATTATATATTTTGAATAAAGACTAAACTTTCATAAGCACGAAGTTTATGAGCACAATCATCATAATTTGAAATTAAAATTTTAGCATCATCATGAATATATGAACAATCATAATCTAATTCCTGAGATGAAAAGTTACAATAGATAATAAGTTCTTGATGATCTGAAATACGTTTATAAGCGTAGATATGTGGATCATCTTCCATAATTAATTGATATTTTCCATCTGTTATAATATCATAGTCTTTTCTTAATTGAATCAGTTTTTGATATGTGTAGAAAATAGAATTTGGATCTGACAATTGAGCACTTGCATTAAGAGTTAAATAATTAGGATTCACCATAATCC
>NZ_JBKTWO010000167.1:1584-1796 GCF_047249845.1 Thomasclavelia sp. | reverse complement strand
ACATTAGAGAAAAATTCACTGCGCATTTTTTCTGCCTTTTTAGCAACTGTAATATCAACAAATAATAAAGTTGTTCCTAAATCAATTCTTGAAATATAACATGCATAGATATTATGATTAATTTTAATTTCTATTTCTTGCTTAGGAATGTTATTTTCTAAAGAATTAATAATTTCAGGATAATATAAGTAATCCATAAACTTATCATAATT
>NZ_JBKTWO010000167.1:0-1574 GCF_047249845.1 Thomasclavelia sp. | reverse complement strand
CATCTAATAAAACAAAGCCTTCATTCATTTTTTTTAAAATTTCATCCATTTTTATACGTTCTAATTTTACTTCACGCATTGATTTACGTAAACGATGTGATAAGTTTCCTATTGTATTAACAATAACATTAAATTCCTGATAATCATATTGTTTTAATTCAAATCGAAAATCTTCTGTCATTTGATCTAAACTATCACTAATATCAATAATTGGTTTAGATATTGTAAAAGCAAGTTTTCTAGATAGAATATATGCAATCACAAAAGAAACAACAGCACTTATAGATAATGCTGGAATTAAAGATGGAATATGATCTAATAATCCATTATATGGAATAGATAATCGCAATATATAATCCTGATGGTAATAAGCAACATATAACATATTCTCATTTGTTGTTTCAGATCGCCTTCTTGCATAACCAACAGTATTATGAAGTGCCTCTTGAATTTCTTGTCGATCCAAATGGTTTTCAGATACAGATTGAGATACCGTATCTGCAACAACATGCCCTCTTTTATCAATAACACTAATTCGTGTTTGATCAGAATAAGCTAATGGATTTAATTTTTCAATTTGTTGTTCTAATGGCTGTTGATAATCAATTGCATAATCAATTAACTTTAAAGAATACAACATATCCTGTTTTGTTGTACTCAAAAGACTATTAGAAATTAACGTAGCAGAGATAAAACAACTGCTAAGGAGAGTCGCAATTAAAATGATGATAAAATAACGGAGGATAGACTTAGTCATGTGTATCCTCCTTTTCAACAAAGCGATATCCTACAGAACGCACTGTTTTAATATATTTTTCTCCGTTATCATCTAACTTTTTTCTTAATGATCTTATATGGACATCTAAAGCTCTTGATTCTCCTATAAAATCATAACCCCAAATATTATTCAATAGTTCATCTCGTTCCACAACACGTTCTTTATTTTCAATTAAATAAAGTAATAATTGATATTCTTTATGTGTTAAATCAATACCTTGGTTATTCTGCTGAACAATATGTGTAGATTTATCAATTGATAAAGTTGGCGTTTGAATCGATTTGGATTTTGGCTGAACTCTACGTAGTAATGTACGAACACGTGCACATAATTCAAGGACACCAAATGGTTTTGTCATATAATCATCACTACCACTATCTAATCCATGAATTTTATCTATTTCACTATCTTTAGCACTTAAAATAAGAATAGGCATTTGTGTATTTGTTTCTCTAATCTTTTTGACAGCTGTAATACCATCCATTTGTGGTAACATAACATCAAAGATTGCAAGATCTGGTGCATCTTCATGAATAGCTATAATTGCATCAATTGCATTATCAAATAATGTGACTTGATATCCATTAGATTCTAATGATAATTTGACAATTTCCTGAATGTTTTCATCGTCTTCAATAACATAAATACGTGCGTTCATTTTTTATCCCCCTTAGATAAGTCTGTGGTCGTTCATTGTTCCTGTCTGGTTAAATTCTAACCATTAGCATATATTCACTGCATTATCACCAACTCTTTCTAAATACTTAGCAATCATCAGAAAATCTATACAATAATC
>NZ_JBKTWO010000166.1:0-1806 GCF_047249845.1 Thomasclavelia sp. | reverse complement strand
TGGCTGTGGTATTTTTGTTTATGCTGGTTCAATTCCTAACAGTCAATTATATTTAGAATTAGATTTACAAGATGGCTATATTCCAGTAGATGAAAATATGGAAACAGCAATCAAAGGTGTATATGCAGTTGGTGATATTCGTGTAAAACAAATTCGTCAAGTTTCAACTGCAGTTAGTGATGGAACAATTGCTGCTATAAATGCAGCTAAAAAATAGATTTTAATAAAAAGGAAACAAAATTTGTTTCCTTTTATATATTCATAGTTTTTTTATATGAAAAGGTAATATCGCTTTACTTATCGTTATAAATAGCTTACTATTAAAATGTAAGGGGTTACTATAAAGAAAGGAGGGAAAATAATAAGAAAATCCCTTAGACATTGATATCTGCATAAAAATTATACTAATATATAAATATTATTTTGGAGATGAAATAAGTTATACAATTACAAGTTAAATTGCTTGGTAAATTAAATATTACTATGTAGATTAAATAATGTAAAAATGAGTTAAGGAAAGGAAAGAATATGAAAAAGATTTTAAAAATTGTGCTAGCTTTAGCACTTGCTTTTAGTGGAATAGTGGTTGGACAAATAAACAATGTTTATGCATCTAATGAAAATATTAGTGCATATCCACATGTTCAATCATATCAAACAACTACCGGAACGTTTTTTCTTGCTAGAGAAAGTCGTATCTTTATTGTTGAAAATGAAAAAACAATTGATAACCAAGCGTTATTAGATGATGTTGAATTATTAAGTTCGCAACTAGGAACACTTTTAGATAAATCTCCAAATATTGTTATTGGTGATAAAGCCAATGTATTAGAAAATGATATTGTAATTCAATTAGAAGAACTTGAAGAATTAGCTAGTCACAATCAAAGTTATAGAATTGATATTGATGATCATATTACAATAACTGCAAAAGATAATATTGGTATATTTTATGGTGTACAAACTTTAATTCAATTATTAAAAATTAATGATTATACATTATTGCAAGGAACAATCTTAGATTGGCCGGATACTAATGAACGTTCTATGCATCTTGATTTAGCTCGTAAATATTTCAGTATTGATTGGATCAAAGATTTAATTGAAGAAATGAGTTATTTAAAAATGAATTCTTTACAAATTCATTTTTCGGAACATGAAGGATATCGTTTAGAAAGTAATGTATTAAATAATGTTGAAGGATTTAATTATCCATCTCAATATTACACAAAAGAACAAATGGCTGAAATTGTTCAATATGCAAACAAATATCATATTGATGTAATTCCATCACTAGATTCACCTGGTCATATGCGCTATGTTTTAAATTATTTACCTAATGAATATAGATTAAGTAGCGTTTCTAATTTAGCTAGCGATGGGGCTGCTAGTGGGACATTTAATATTTTTAATGAAGAAGCTAAAGATTTTTTAAAGAGTTTATTTACTGAATATGCTGAGTTTTTCTCAGAACTTGGTTGTACAAAAATGAATATTGGTGGCGATGAGTTCTTAAATAATTTTTCATTACTTACTGAAGAACAATATTCAGGTGTTATGAACTACTTTAATGAAATTACTGCAATTTTAAAAGAATATTGAATGACACCAAGAGCATGGAATGATGGTTTAATGTTTACAGTATATGATAAGGATTCTTATCATTTAGATCCATCAATTGAAATTTGTTATTGGTCAGGTGGCGATAACTGTGCGACAATTGCTGACTTTGTTGAAAATGGTAATAAAGTTTTAAACTTTGCTGATGTGTACATGTATTATGTCCTTGCTCAAGGGTGGGATCAA
>NZ_JBKTWO010000165.1:0-1821 GCF_047249845.1 Thomasclavelia sp. | reverse complement strand
TGAAAAGAGAACATATCTTATTTGTTTTATTCGATTGATTGTTTATCCATTTATCATTGTATTGGTCTTTCAGTTCACAGGATTATCAACAATTTCATCTGATGCAAATCAAATTTTCTTGATTACAATTTTAGCAGCAAGTGCACCTGCTGCTGCAACAATAACGCAATTTGCACAACTTTATAATAAACATCCTGGATATGCCAGTATTATGAATGTTATGAGTGTTATTTTTAGTATTGTGAGTATGCCTTTGATGGTGATGATTTATCAATTATTTTAGTTGTATTCTTTTCTTATTTTGTTACAATAATAAACACTGAGGTGTAATTATGAAGACATTAAAGAGAAAAGAACTCTTGTTTATAGGGTTAACATTATTTTCGATGTTTTTTGGGGCAGGAAATTTAATCTTTCCACCATTTTTAGGGGAGCAGGCAGGAGGACTCGCTTGGTTTGCGATGATCGGATTTATAATCAGTGCAGTTGGCTTACCAGTATTGGGTGTCATTGCTGTAGCTAAGGCTGGTGGGCTAAAGCCATTAGCTGGACGTGTACATCCAAAGTTTGCATTTGTCTTTACTTTGCTTATTTATTTATCAATTGGGCCCTGTTTAGCTATTCCTAGAACTGCTAGTACATCATTTGAGATGACAATTGTTCCTTTTATTGGAAATTATGGAAAAATTGCTCAATTTATTTATTCATTTGTATTTTTTGGTATAGCGTTGTATATGGCTTTAAACCCAGAAAAGTTATCAGATCGTTTAGGTAAGGTTTTATGTCCTATTCTCTTATGTTTAATTAGTATTATATTTATTGGGAGTTTTTTTGCAGGAACTTTCCAATATGGAACAAGCATTGAACCTTATACAAGTCATTCTTTGATACAAGGTTTTTTAGATGGTTATCAAACAATGGACACCATTGCTGCATTGAATTTTGGGATTATTATAGCATTAAATATTCAAAGTAAAGGGATTCATGATTCAAAAACGATTGTTTCTTCAACAATGAAAGCTGGCTTGATTGCTGGGTTTTGTTTGACATTGGTTTATTGTGCTTTGTTGCATATTGGGGGATTGGCTGGTAATATCAATGGTTACCATTCAAATGGTGCACAAACATTGATGCAGTTTGTTGAATATTTGTTTAAGAATACAGGAGTTATTATCTTAGGTGCAACCTTCTTTATTGCTTGTTTAAATACTTGCATTGGTTTGATTTGTTGTTGTAGTGAATATTTTTATGAAATTATTCCTCAAATTAGTTATAAGAAATGGGCATTTCTCTTTGCTGGCTTGAGTATGATCATTTCAAATATTGGGTTAGATATGATTCTTCAAGTTTCTGTTCCTGTATTAAATTTTCTTTATCCATTATCAATTGTTTTAATCGTTTTAGCTTTTTTACACCCTTGGATTCATAAATATACATATGTTTATCAAATCACTATGTTATTGACTGGTATTGGAAGTATTCTTGGCTTATTACCTAGTTTGGGATTGAATTATCAATGGTTGCATTCTATACCATTGTATAATCAATCATTAGGATGGATTATTTTTTCTGCTGTTGGTTTATGTTTAAGTATCTGTGTGAATACTCAAAAAGAATAAGGAATCTTTTCATGATTCTCTTATATTCTTTAAAATACTCTATATTTATGATATACTATTTATATGTAAACACTTATGCTTTGGTTATGATGATAAGTCATTGATAAGAGTGATAAACAAGACCTTTGTTTCATAAAATGAGATAAATGTGTCTTTTTCTTTTGAAGGGAGGAAACGATGTTATTAAATATTATTTTATTGG
>NZ_JBKTWO010000164.1:0-1822 GCF_047249845.1 Thomasclavelia sp. | reverse complement strand
ATGCAATGATAGATTTATTTTATAAGTAATAGAGGGGGAAATTTATGTATTTTGATAAAAGATTATGTATGTTTCATCAAATATTTGCTACTCAGGATGAATTGTTTGAAACAATGTTCAAAACAATGTTTCAAGCTGGTGTAGTTAAAAGTGATTATTTAGAAGGAATTAAAGAACGTGAGGAAGAATATCCAACGGGATTATTGATTAATGATATAGGATTTGCGATTCCTCACACTGATTCAAGCAAGGTTAATTATTCACAGATCTGCTTTGCATCATTGAATCAACCTGTTGAGTTTTTAAACATGGGAGATAAAAATGAAAAAATAAAAGTTGAACTAGTATTTATGTTAGCTATGAGTCAACCGCATGAACAAGTACAAATATTACAAAATTTAATCGCATTGTTTCAGAATAAAGAAGCAATTAATGCACTTAAACAATGTGAAAACGAAGAAGAATTTATGGGTATTTTAAATAGAAATGGAATTTATTAAGAGAGGGTAAAAAAATGGTTGAAGCATTACAATGGTTTATTGGTCTGGGATCAACAGTTTTCCTGCCGATTATAATAATTATTATAGCATTATTTTTTGGGGTTAAATTATCAAAGGCAATTATTTCTGGGATTACAGTTGGTATTGGTTCTATTGGTTTGGATTTAGTTATTGGTTTGCTATCATCAAATTTGGGAACAGCTATTCAAACAATGGGAGAAAAATATGGTAACTCATTAAGTATTATGGATATTGGTTGTGGAGTTGGAGGGCCGCTTGCATTTTCTACAACATTAGGTATTTGTATTATACTAATTTCATTAGGACTTAATTTAGTGTTTGTTATGCTTGGTTGGACAAAAACATTAAATGTAGATATTTGGAATTTTTGGTTCCCAGCGTTCTTGGGGTTAGTTGCTAATGCAATTAGTGGAAGTTTTTGGGTTGGTCTCTTAGGAATTATAGTAGCACTTATGATTCAATGGTTACTTGCAGACTTATTTCAAGAGAAAATCAGCAATTTCTTTGGGTATCCTGGTATTGCTATTACACATATGATGGCTTTATGTGGAACGATTTTTGCAATTCCTGTTAATTGGTTATTTGATCATATTCCAGGTCTGAATAGAATTGATGCAGATGCAGAAACAATTGGTAAAAAATTTGGTATCTTTGGAGATACAGTTATTATGGGATTATTTATTGGTATAGGTGTAGGTATTTTGGCAGGGTATGATGTTGCCAAAATTGGTCAATTATGAATGACAACAGCAGCTGTTATGAAAATTATGCCAAAAATGGTTGCAAAGTTTATGGAGGGTCTAATGCCAGTTGCTGAGGCCGCAAAAACTTGGACAAATAAGCATTTAAATGGTCGTACTGTTAACATTGGTATGGATGCAGCGCTTACTGTTGGGCATCCGACAGTTATGACAACTACATTAATTATGGTACCTGTATCACTATTATTAGCAATTATTTTACCAGGCAATAAAACATTACCATTTGGCGACTTAGCTTTTTATGCATTTGCTATTGCATTAATGGTTCCTTTCTTTAAAGGAAATATTGTGAGAAGTATTTTAGGCTGCAGTTTATATATGGTGACAATGTTATATTTGTCAACCTGGCTAGCACCAGTTATTACAAATGTATTTAAATTAGCAGAATATAATGTTGGTACAGTTGGTTTAGTTACATCAGTTAACTGTGGCTTATGGCCTGTAGCATTATTTACAATACTGTTACAATCAATTGGATGGATTGGAGTAGTTATTATTGGAGTTATAGTGTTGGGACTATTAATTTATGTCAATCACATA
>NZ_JBKTWO010000163.1:0-1829 GCF_047249845.1 Thomasclavelia sp. | reverse complement strand
AAACAAAATATAAAGAAAGCCTTTACAATTTTGTTGAATTATGTTATTTTAATAAATGTAGTTCAGTATTGTCATTATTAAGTTAAGCAAGACCTGTTTACATAATTTTTTAATTATGCATTCAGGTCTTTTTGTATAAGGAGGAAAAGTTATGAAATTAATGAGTGTTGTAGATGGAAAAAAGAAGTATTTAGAAGAAGTAAACGATGAAGCATTTTCTCAAAAGATGATGGGAGATGGCATTGCTGTTGTACCAAGTGTGGGAAAAGTATATGCCCCCGCAAGTGGTAGAGTGAGTATGTTATTTCCAACTTATCATGCTATTGGATTAATATTAACAGACGGTGTAGAAGTCTTAATCCATATTGGTATTGATACAGTTGAAATGGATGGTGAAGGTTTTAAAAGTTATGTGCATGTTGGAGATGTGGTAGAAGAGGGAACCTTGTTAATAGAGTTTGATGTTGAAAAGATTAAAAATGCAGGATATGAAACCGATGTTATGGTTATCATCACTCAATTATCTCAATATTCATTAATTCATAAAACCGAGGCAGATGAATTAACAATTCAAGATGTTATTTTAGATATTCAATAGGTGTTTTATGATAATTAAGAGGATTTTAAATAATAACGCTGTTATGAGTGTTGATGAGTCTGGTGAAGATATTATTGTGAAGGGAAAAGGGATTGCATTTCAAAAGAAGAGTGGTGATGAAATCAATCAAAATAAAATTGATAAAATATTTGTTATTAAAAATCAGGAAATAAATCGAAGATATCAAGAAATTCTTGTTCATATTCCATATGATTGTATTAATGCTTGTGAAGATATGATAGATGTCATTAAGGCAAATATTCATAAAGAGTTAAGTGATAAAATTTATGTAACATTGACAGATCATATTTTTAATTTGTTAGAAAGAGTAAAGATGGGAATAGTTTTTGATAATGCTCTATTGTGGGATGTGAAAAGATTATATCGAGAGGAATATCAAGCGGGATTATTGGTTGTAGAAATGATTAGAGAATTGTTTGATATTAAGATAGAAGATGATGAAGCTTGCTTTATTGCTTTACATATAGTCAATGCCCAGATGAATACAGAATTTAAAGAAGTTATTGAAATTACAACTATGATTGATGATGTGTATGATATAGTAGAATCTTGTTTTGATTTGAACATTGATAAAGATGGATTAGAGTATACAAGATTTATAATGCATTTAAGAGTATTTTTTGAAAGAATTATTAATCAACAAAATATTCACTCTGAAAAAAGTCAAACTCTTTTAAAGACATTACAAAATGAATATTTAAAACAATATCACTGCGTTTTAAAAATATTAGATTATGTTTCAATGAAATATGATGAAGCCTTAGAGGGAGAAATCTTATATTTAATAGTTCACTTTATTAAATTAACTGAACATTAAATATAACTTTAACTAAGGGAGGTGAAGATTTTCTCAAACTGGATAGTGACAGTCAGGCTGGCTAAACCTTTATTTTAATATATCTAATTAAAGTGGAGGATAAAAAAATGACGAATCAAGTTTTAGCATCAACAATTTTAGAAAAAGTTGGTGGCAAGGAAAATGTCAAATCAGTGACTCACTGTATGACACGATTAAGATTTAGCTTAATTGAGATTGAAAAAGCAAATCAAGATGAATTAAAGGCAATGAATGAAATTATGGGTGTTGTTTATAAAGGTGGACAATTTCAATTGATTATTGGACCACAAGTGACAAATTTATACGATGAAGTCATGCAATTATTACCAAATCAAGATAAGCTACAAGAAGAACACTGTAAAATTAAAGAAC
>NZ_JBKTWO010000162.1:0-1851 GCF_047249845.1 Thomasclavelia sp. | reverse complement strand
GTATTGAAATAGATGGCATAAATACTTTATCAATTGATCGTAATTCACTTAGAAAAATGTATGGAATGGTATTACAAGAAACATGGATTTTTAAAGGAAGTATTAAAGAAATATTGCTTATGGAAAAAGTGATGCTACTGATGCTGAAATTATTGAAGCAGCTAAAAAAGCTAGAGCACATAAATTTATTATAAATCTTCCTGATGGTTATGATACGATGATTGAAGAAAATGGCGGAAATATATCTGAGGGTCAAAAGCAATTAATTTGTATTGCAAGAATCATATTGACTAAACCACCGATGTTGATTTTAGATGAAGCTACAAGTTTTATTGATACGCGAACTGAATTGCAGATACAAAAAGCATTAGATGCCATGATGGAAGGACGAACAACATTTATTGTAGCTCATCGTTTATCAACTATTGAAAATGCAGATACGATTTTAGTAATGGATAAAGGAAAAATTTTAGAACAAGGGAATCATCAAGATTTATTAGCTAAAATAGGTTATTATTATATGTTGTATAACAGTCAATTTAATATTAATAGTTAGCATAAATAAAACAGTAGCTAAGCGCTACTGTTTTATTTACGATTAGAACATTGATTTCATATCATTAACGATATAATCAATCATTGGTAATGGTGTAAATTGTAAATGAATTTTACAACATTCACATAAATTTTTGATAGCACACCAAATGCTAGGATTACGAATAAAGATCGTTTGCGGGATACCATCTTCTAAAATATAACTACATAAGAAAAATAAGACAACTTCAATTTCATCTTCTTCTGGAGATAACATGTGATTATAAATAATCATTTGTGAAGTTTCATCAAGAACGATAAATAATAAAGGGTTAACAGGGCGGTCGTAATTCTTATCATCTATTGGGGTGTTTAAATAAACAAAATCCATAATTAAGTTATTGTTATTATGATGTTGATTAATAATTTTTTGTTTTTCATTTTCATCTGATAATTCAACGCTTATAAATTTATCTAATTGAGGGATAATTATAGGTTCATAATACCACTGATTATCTTTTTGATAGGCATTTATCATTTCATCTTTATCGAATTTAACATCAATTTCTTTTTTATCATATAAATCAGTAATTTCTAGTAATTGTTGCATTACTTGAACTAAAATTTGAGCTTGACTATCATTGATATGATCAGGAATAAAGCGTTTTTTATAAGATAGAAAATATGGCCAATTACCATTACCTCGATATTTTAAACCTAATTCTTTAATTATTTCTTTTTGCTGTTTTGGCACTTCAACACGATCACCTAAATAAAAAACTAAACAAGTTTGATCATGCATTATATAATTTGTAACACTAGAATCTACCTGTTCAATTAAAAGAGATTCTAAATCCTTTAACCCATCATGACCTTGGTAAATGGATAATCCAATACAATCACCCATTTTACCCATAATAGAACAATAGTAATTATCATCAGGTAAATCTATTTTAACCCATTCATTACTCCAAATCTTTTGCCATGGTTTACTTATTTTCCATTGATTAGCTACATCATATAATTTTTTCCAAATATTTAAATCATGTTTCATTTTATTCTCCTTTTTTTATATTTTGATTAAAGCAATTATTAGTGCAATTACTATAGCACTAATAACATCACTTAAATAATGCACACCACATAAAATTCTTGTACAAGCAATTATAATTGCTAAAATAATCATAAAACCGCCTAATGTTACATTTACATTTAAACAGGCAAAGGCAATTGCAAAAGCACTAACAGTATGTCTACTAGGAAATGATTCTCCTTGTTTATGTTTACTAAGAGGGATAATATCCATTGTTTCATAAG
>NZ_JBKTWO010000161.1:0-1870 GCF_047249845.1 Thomasclavelia sp. | reverse complement strand
TCTGAACAATCCCTACCTGGACTACGGCGCCCGTCAGTACGATTCGGACGGTGCCATATGGCTTGGTAAGGATCCTTTGTCGGAAAAGTATTATCCGATAAGTCCGTATGCATTTTGCGCTAATAATCCGATCAAATTTGTTGATTCGGATGGAAGAAAAGTGTATTATGCACCCGGAGTATCGCAGAAGTTTAAAGATAAATTTGCAGCTACTATAAAGTATATGAATTCTCGAGGTTCGGCTGGAGATATAGCAAGTCTGGAAAAATCAGATAAGGTATACTATATTGGGGATAAAGATTCTGCAGGTAAAAGTAATAAATTCGTTGTAGATGGAACTCAGACAACAATATATTGGGATCCAGATACAGCATATCAAACAACAGAAGGAATTTGGATTTCTCCTGCGACTGTATTGGCTCACGAAGTAGGACATGCCATTGAATATGATAAACAACCTAATGAGTTTATGCAAAATGTTAAAAAAGAAGATGGCGATTATGATAATATAGAGGAACGTAGAAATATTACAACAACAGAACAGAAAGCTGCCAGAAAACATAAAGAAATAAAAGACGGAACAGTCACTCGCAGAAATCATAAAATGGCAGATAAGTCAAATGTAAATAATCTAACACCATATGAAATTGAAGACAAGTTCAGGAAGATTAATGAGTTTATTAATAATTCCAATTAGTTTTTTTTGCGCATGTAATTTTACAAAAACTCCAACAGCTGAAAAAGCTATACAAGTGGCTGATAGTGTGGCGATATATTATTACCAGTCTGGTTTTTTGTCATTTGCTGCTATATCTGCAACTGAATTTGCGGATGAATTGGCCGAGAAGTCGATTGTGATCCGGGATTCTGCTACGGTGAGGCGTTTAGAAAACGGACTTTCAAAATTAAAGGTGGATTCTGTAAGGAATAATTTAGATGTTCGGATTATGTTGGTGTTTTACAAATCGAAGAATGACACGTTGTGGGTGAGTGCTTTAAAGAATCATAATATGCAGTTGAATCGACAAATAATGCAAAAAGACACTGCCTTTTGGATGACAATTAAACAGGTGATTTCTGAAAACGATTCCGTATTTCGTCGCAGATTTGCGAATTCTTCGGATGCTTACATATAGTTCATTGATTTTCCCGGATATCACTAATTTTAAAAATTTAAATCCGGACGGCAAATTATGTCGTCCGGATTTAAATTCGAATAACTATGAAAAATAATCTAATAATATCAATGGTATGGGGTGTGTTCTTTTATTTGGACATATCCTTGATAATAGTCATTATTCGTCAGATTATAGAATTAGGACTGTTATATTTTACGGATATGGGAAATACGTCCTCATTAATAATGGTTTTCGCAGCAGTTTTTTATAATCTAATAATTATTTTTGCCCTCCGCTATTATCTGTTGGGTGAAAATTTGAAATTAATATACCACCTGAGGAATTTTTGGATTTTAATACTATCTTTTTTCTTATTTTCTATTGTCAAGTCTGGCTTGGAGATGCTGAAACCTTTGGTTATCAATGAAAGTAATAATATTTTATTAAGAGATGATATTACTAATCAAATTCTGGCAAATCAGGTCGTAGACATTATGAATCGTTTTACAATAATTGTCAGCTTGATTGTGATAGGATATATCCTATTAAAAAAGAAAAATTTAGATACTGATAGTCTGTAATCTATTCCACCTTCTAATAATGACGAGGGGTAGGTATTTAAGATTTGAGAGAATTGGAAACTCTCATAAATAAAATGACAACATCAATAATATCATTGGCCGGGGACAACCTTTTGAGGTTGTCCCCATTGTTTTATATTTTCCGGAATTATACGTATCTTTCAGATAAGT
>NZ_JBKTWO010000160.1:0-1880 GCF_047249845.1 Thomasclavelia sp. | reverse complement strand
TTATAATATTGAATATTTAAAAACTGATGAAGGCGCATCTGTTATTTGTTATGCAACTGAGGATTATGCCAATTATGATAATCAAGATATACTTTATCAAGGAAGATTCCCAAAACATACAAACGAAGTTGCTATTGGAGGACTCTTATCACAATCATTTCATAAGCAGATTGGTGATACAATTACTTTAATTAAAGGTGACAACCAGCAAGAGTATTTGATTACAGGTTTAATTCAAGGTTCTAACTTTATGGGACATGATGCCGCAATGACAAATGATGCTTATCAAGCATTGTCTCCTTATCATCAACAATCAACTCTTAATGTTTATTTAAATGATAACATAAATATTGATGACTTTATTCAGAGGATTAAAGAGAAATACCCTGATACATTTATCAGTGTTGTGAATAATATGAAAACCATTACAGCTTCGATGGGAACATACCGTGAAATTGTGAGTATGTTAGTCATTGTTATTGCTTTTGTAACTGCTGTTATTATCGCTTTAACATTATATCTTGTTATGAAGACTTCATTAACACGCAGAAAAAAGCATCTGGGAATTCAAAAAGCATTAGGGTATACAACTTCTCAACTGGTTTTACAGAATGCCTTAAGTTTATTGCCTGCTCTGCTCATAGGATCGTTATTAGGTTCTATAACTGCTTATTATACAATAAATCCTATCTTAAGTTTATTATTTTCAAGTATTGGCATTATGAAAGTTAATTTTGAAATCATACCAACCATATTTCTGATTTTAAACTTTATAATTATTTTCTTTGGTTTTATTATTTCCATTTTTGTAGCTTTACGCATTCGTAAAATAACTCCATATTCATTAATGAGCCATTGATATTTCAAATAGGTTGAGCAAGACATATGCTGAATCTATTTTTTTACTTTCAAATGAGGTATAATAAGAACAAGGGAGGAAAGATATTATGAGTTCAAAGACAACAAATTCTACAACAATGTTTATATATATTGCTATGGTTATTATGGGTGTTTCTATAATAGTCAGTTTAACAAATTATTTTTCATTCTTTAATATCCTAAGAGCCATTTGTGGGATGATAATTATCTTTGGATATTATTTATTAACTCAACAAAAGAAAGTTGGTTTTATAGTGATGTGGTTAGGAACACTCTTTTATGCATTGACTCTACAAATATTAGGTCCTGAAGGTGCAATAGTTTCTATTTTTATGTCATCAGAAATCATTTTAAATATCTTTGTGACATTTGCTGTATCAAAACAATTGAAAGATTATTCATAAAAAAAAACAGCACCTTATAATGCTGTTTTTTTCCTAAATATAAAACTGACTCCTGTTTCTTGATTAACTGCATGAACCTGATATCCAAACATTGATGAAATCTTACTGACAATTGAAAGTCCTAATCCAAATTGACCTTTCACACCTTTAACATAAGGATTAAATAAAAAAGGTAAAGTTTCTTGATCAATATGGTCGCCATCATTATAAATCTCTAAATATTTTTCCTTAAGAATAATATGTATTTCAGTCTTTGCATATCGTGTTGCATTTTCAATGATATTTTCAATTGCAACACGCCAATGTTCTTCATCACCAATAAAACATACATCTTCTAAATCTGTTTTTAAGGTTAATTCTGGTTTTAAAGCATCCATTTGATTGACAATCTTTTCAATCAATTGTTTCATATCAAATGTTCCTAATTCATTATTCTCACCTTGTAGATAATCCAGTCTATTTAAATATAAGAACGACTTCACTTTATGTTCTAATAGCTCAGCATTCTCTAAAATAATATCCATAGAACTATTTTTATCAACATAAGGATAAATATCATCCTTAACACTTTGACCATATGTTTGAATCAAAGCAATT
>NZ_JBKTWO010000159.1:0-1893 GCF_047249845.1 Thomasclavelia sp. | reverse complement strand
ACTTTAGCATTTGCAATGGCAGCTAAATATACAAGACAAGTTCGTACAGCAGTATTAGAAGAATTAAATAAAGATTATGTTATAGGTGCAAAAGCTAGAGGTTTAAGTTATGGAAAAATACTTTTAAGACATGTATTTCCAAACTCTTTATTACCATTAATAACATTACTAGGTTTATCTTTGGGTTCATTATTAGGTGGTACAGCGGTTGTAGAAGTTATATTCTCTTATCCAGGGCTTGGAAATTTAGCAGTTACATCAATTACTGCTTATGATTATCCAGTAATTCAAGCTTATGTACTTTGGATAGCACTTATTTATATGATTATAAATCTAATAGTGGATCTTTCGTATACTTTAGTAGATCCAAAAGTAAGAGAGAGAGGTTAGTGATGAAAAATATTAAAACATTTATAAAGAAGAATAAATTATTTTCAGCACTTATCGTAATGGCAATAATTATAGCACTTGTAGCAATATTTGCTCCAGTTTTAGCACCATATAGTCCTTATGATGCGGAATTAAGTAATGCTTTCCAAGCTCCAAGTTCAGAACATTTATTTGGAACAGATAAATTAGGAAGAGATGTTTTATCTCGTGTAATTTATGGGACAAGAATATCTTTAAGTGCATCTTTAATATTAGTAGTACTTATATTTTTAATTGGGACTATTGCAGGTATTTTGGCAGGCTATTTCGGTGGAATTGTAAATGCTGTAATAATGAGAATTTCAGATATGATGATTTCATTCCCAGGTATGGTATTAGCTATTGCAATGGCTGGTATTATGGGGGCAAGTGTAAAAAATGCAGTAATAGCAATTATGCTTGTAAGTTGGACAAAGTATGCTAGATTAGCAAGAAGTTTAGTTTTAAAAATATGTGAAGAAGATTATATCCATGCAGCAAGAGTTACAGGATGTAAAACAATAACTATTATAACTAAATATCTTTTACCAAATATATTACCTACATTAGTGATAACAGCAACAACTGATATAGGAACAATGATATTAGAACTTGCAGGGCTTTCATTCTTAGGATTTGGGGCACAATCACCTGCAGCAGAATGGGGACTTATGTTAAATGAAGGACGTGCTTATTTATTAAACTGTCCATGGTTAATGGTATTCCCAGGGCTGGCAATATGTATAGTAGTAATTGTATTTAATCTTATAGGGGACAATTTAAGAGATATACTAGACGTTAGACAAGAAACTAGCGAAACTAAAGTTAGTTAATAATTTAAACTTAATCAAAGATAAAAAGAAAAATATTAGGGAGGTATTTTGATGAAAGTTTTCAAAAGAATAAAAAAAGTAATGGTTGCAACATTAATTGCAGCAATGACATTAGGAGCGGCTACAGGATGTAGTTCGTCATCAAATGGATCATCAAATGGTGGTGGAGATAGTAAAACATTAAACTTTGGATGTACAAACTTTTCAGACTCGCTAGACCCATCATCAATAGTTAATGCAGCTTGGTGTGTAAGTAGATATGGTATAGGGGAATGCTTATATAGATTCGACCAACAAATGCAACCACAACCTTATCTAGCAGATTCAGTTAAATCAAATGACGATAATACTGAATGGACATTCCATATAAGAGATGGAGTAAAATTCTCAAATGGTAAAGAATTAACACCATCAGCAGTTAAAAAATCTATAGAATATACTTTTAAACAAGAAGAAGACGGAAAAGGAACTGCACATCCATCTCAATTCTTAAAATATGAATCAATAGAAGCTGACGATGAAAGTGGTAATTTAACAATAAAAACAAGCCAAGCATATGCAGATTTAAGTGCTGTTTTAGCAAATCCACTATTCGTAATAGTAGATGTTGATGCAGATACTGATATGGCAGACCAACCAATAGGTACTGGAC
>NZ_JBKTWO010000158.1:0-1901 GCF_047249845.1 Thomasclavelia sp. | reverse complement strand
ATAACAGTATTTATCATTTTTATTCTTTTTGGAATTTATCAAATTATTTGTTACTGTATTCACAAACCTTTTGTTTATAGAACCATCACTGGTTTAATCATTTTCTCAATTTTATTAACAAGCATAAGTTATTTAACACACTATTCTAAAGTAGAAACCAATTATGAAATAACTATTCATAAAGAAACAATGCTTAAAGAATTACATATTGGAATGATTAGTGATATTCATTTGGGAACTGGAACTTCTCTTTCTGATTTAAGAGTTCTGGTAGATAAGTTTAATCATAAGCAGTATGATTTGGTATGTTTTGTTGGCGATATATTTGATGAATCAACTCCAAAAGATATGATAGAAGATGCACTTAGTATATTCTCACAAATAAAAACAACTTATGGACTCTTTGCAGTTAATGGCAATCATGAACATTATGCAAATATTTTACAAACTGAACTTTATCAAAAATACAATATCTACCATCTAAGTGAAAAATATGTATGTGTAGATGGCTTATTTAATATAATAGGAAGAGAAGATGTTGTTGCACACCTTGACAACAAAATGAATAATATATGTCAGGGAATGAATACAAATTTACCAACAATTTTACTTGACCATAATCCTAAACGTTATCAGGATGTTCTTCATTATGCTGATTTACAGTTATCAGGGCATACACATGCTGGACAATTTTTTCCAGTAACCCTTCTAACTGCTCCACTCTATGATAATGTTTATGGATTACTTCAAAAAAATCATTTTTCTTTAATTGTCACAAGCGGTTATGGTTCTTGGGGATTCCCTATGCGTTTCTTAACAAATTGTGAATTTGTAGATATAAAAATAGCGTTTACAAAAAAGTAATATTTATTATGGACTTTTTCAGACAAATAATATATCATATGAAAAGCGAGGTAAGGTATATGGTTATAGAATTAGACAGTCAATATGAAAAAAGAAAACAAGAAATAGAAAAAATTGTGAAAAATGTTATTGAAAAACATAATATTGAAATTTCACAAACTGCATTTGATAATTTAATTATTCATTTATCACTATGTATTTCAAGGGAGTTAAATGGAACGTATATCCCAACAAGTGAAAGTCAAATTAATCATTTAAAGGAACATGAATACTATCCTGCTGCTGTACAAATCATTGAAATACTTGAAAAAGAGTTTGATGTGACAATTGATCAAAATCAAATTAGTTATACAACTATGTATTTAGCTAATATTAATTTATTAGATATTGATTTTAATTGTGAATTTGATTTATGTGATGATGAAATGGAAGAAGTCATCAATCAAACAATTGTAAAAATTAAAGAAATTTTAAATTTAGACTTGAGAAAAAATAAAGAGTTTTATACTGGTATGACATTACATTTCTATCCTGCATTAGATCGTTTACAAAATAATCAACAACTCTCAAATAATCCTTTAAAGGATCAAATTCAATCACAACATGAAACTGAATTTGAATGTGCAAAAATCTTTAACTCTATTGTTGAAGAACATTATAAAAAATCATTTAATGAGCATGAATTGGCATATATTGCATTACATTTTGGTACTGCATTTAGACAACAATAAAAAACTAAACGAAATAACTTACATTAAGTTGTTAATTCGTTTAGTTTTTCTTTTTAGATTAATGGATTTTTAATAATTAATATATCATTTGCTAACAATATTTCCTTGGCAATAAATATATTTATTTAAAAATTATATTGACTTATTTTTAAACACAATATAGAGTCCATATAAAATAAGACATTCAAATAAACATGAAAGCATAACAACCATAAAAATGTAACTAACGATTGTTAACGTATCATTATGAGTATTAAAAGCTGTAACTCCTAAAAAAATAACAAGACTAATTAATCCTATAGACCT
>NZ_JBKTWO010000157.1:0-1908 GCF_047249845.1 Thomasclavelia sp. | reverse complement strand
CCTCTATACTTATTATTATCTTCATGAGGTTGAGTAATAATAAGATTTTCTGAATTACGCCATTTATTTTTTTCAATGACTGCTTCTCTCGTCGATGAAAACAGTGAAGTACAAACAAATGCTATTATTAAAATTAGAAAAATCAAACAGAATTTTGATATAAGTTCAACTGGATGACATTTTAAACTTTTTATTAAGAATCTTAACCTTTGATTATTACTTTTACTAATATCTGATATTTTATTAATTATCAATTGTTCTTTTTCATTAACAACCTTATCATTGACAACCTTTCCTTTTTTCATAGTAATAATACGGTCAGCATATTTTTCTATTAACGCCACCTCATGTGTAACTATAATAACACTTTTGTCTTGAGATATAGTTTGTAAAATCTCCATAATTATCTCAGCATTTTCATAATCTAATGAAGCAGTTGGTTCATCACAAATTAAATAATCACTTTCTACTAGTAATGATCGTATAATTTGTATACGCTTCTTTTGCCCAACGGATAACTTCTTAACCTTTTGATGAACAAACTCTTTCATATGAAATTTTTCTAACCACTCATCAATAAGTTGACGATTATTATTAACAATCAATAAATTGTCTATAACTTTCATTGATTCCATTAAAAGAATATCTTGTTCAACAACTTCAATTTTACCATCTCTTTCAATATGACCTGTAAAGTCATTATCTTTACCAGATATAATATGAAGTAACGATGTTTTTCCACATCCACTTTGTCCAACAATGAATATCATACCTTTTTCTTGAATATATAAATTGATATTATTTAGAGCTTGAATATCCTCGTTGTGATTATGATAAGTTTTATTAATTGATTCTAGTAACATTATATTTCACCCACCTTTTATTTTTATCAGACTATGCTCTATACTCAAACTTAACAATAAAAACCATATATTTAGTTTGAATATATTGATTAATTCATATCCATATATGAACTAAAATAATCAAACATATTATACCATTTTTTAATAATCTTTCTCTGTCAATAATATTTAGCCTTATTGAGAATAACTTCCTCAAAGATTATTTACGTTCTATTTTTGTTAACAATAATCGTGGATTATATTTCTATGCATTTGAATAATTTAATTATAATATTTTCAACATCACTAAGTCATATCATAACTAATTAATGATTAATTTTATACAAAACTTCATCAAAATATTGAACATTCACAATGAGTATTACCTTATATTATTATAATAAATAAATTTCATTATTTTTGCAATGATTTTCCCCTAACCGTTAAATTATAAATATTACTTATTTATAAGTATAATATTTTGACTAATAAATTTAGATTATTTATATAAATTTTATTTAATCAAATGTTTAAATATTTTAAATTGAATAAATATTTATCATCATCTCTAAAATCTTTGAGAAAAATTAATTTTAAATTAAATAAACATTAAATTTATTTATCTTACTATAAATAATTAAAAACAATCACTTCTATTAAGGTTATTACTCAAAAATCTGTAACTAAAAATAAAAGATTCCAATGTTGTTTCAAAATTAGTAATAAATAAAAAAAGCCACTTCTATTGAAATGACTCTCATAATTTCTTCATATAACCTTCATCATCATAATAATATGATTCATCAAATTTAACAAAATGAAGTCTGCGTAATAATTTTTTTGAACGAACATTATCATTATAAACATAACAAAGTACTTTTTTAAATTTCTGTTCATTTTTCATATAATCACAAAATGCTGTGACAATTTCTGTTGCATATCCTTGTGACCAATAAGCACTCTCAAGTGCATATCCCAATACAAAAAATTTTCTATTCACAACTTCTACAAATAAATCACCAATCATTTTATTTTCTTCATTCAATACAAATGATAAATGATAATC
>NZ_JBKTWO010000156.1:0-1911 GCF_047249845.1 Thomasclavelia sp. | reverse complement strand
GGTTTATATTATTGATGAGGTACATATGATGTCTACAGGTGCCTTTAATGCCTTATTAAAGACATTAGAGGAGCCACCAGCACATGTTGTTTTTATTCTTGCAACAACAGAACCTCATAAAATTTTGCCAACAATTATATCTCGTTGTCAAAGATTTGATTTTATGAAATTGAGTTTAACTGAAATCGTTAATCGTATGAAAAGCGTAGTTGAACAAGAAAACTATATTTGTGATGATGAAGCTTTAGAAATGATTGCAAAGCTTGCAGATGGTGGAATGAGAGATGCATTATCAATATTAGAGCAATGTTTGGCATATAATGATCAACATCTAACAGTACAAGATGTTAATCATATATATGGAATTGTATCATTAGAAAATAAAATTGATTTCATAAAGGTTCTTTTGTCTAAAGATATGAAGAAATCATTATTTATTTTGGATGAAATGAAAACAAATGGTATTGATATTAAGAGATTAACATTGGATTTAGTTGATATTTTAAAAGATATTATTATCTATAGAAATACAAGTGATAGTTCTATATTATTTGTTCTTTCACAATATTATTTAGATATGATAGTGCCTTATATATCATGTGATGAAGCATTTGCATTCAGTGATGTTTTAATGGATGCAAGTGAAAAATATGCTAAAGTTATTAATCCAGCTATATATTTTGAGTTAGCCTTGTTAAAAATGTGTAATCAAGTTCAATCGAAAAATGGAGAACTCATTGATAAAGTAGATATTCCTCAAACAGAATCTATCCAATATGTGAACGAAACTCAAGAGGTTAATACAGAAGCAATGGGAGAAGTTATTGAAATGGATAAACCCATTTTACAATCTCAAAATAACAGTAATCAAGTTATCTATGAGGATATTGATGAACAAATAGGTGAACCATTAATTGAAGAGGAGCTAATCTTAGAAGAATCTCAAGATATTATTCAAGAGGATATTCCTACATTCGAGTTTGAGAAACAAGAGGATGTGGAACAAAGCATAGATAATGATATAAAAGTAGATCGTGCAGATATTATGAATATTCTTGTACAGGCACGAAGAGAAATACTGGAAAGTATTCAAGAGAGATGGCCAATTATTAAGCGCTATTTGGCTAACTTAAATACAGCTAAGAGTGCAGGTATGCTTTGTGATGGTACAGCTGTTGCTGCTTGCCCAGGTGGTTTTATTATTGCTTTTGAATTCCAACCAGCTGTTAATGCCGTTAATTATTATAAGAATTATAAACAGTTGAGTTCTTTTTTAACAGAAATACTTGGACAAGAATATCGGTTTGTAGCTATTCAGCAGGATGAATGGATTCAAATGCGTAGTCAGTTTATTGATTTAAAAAAGAGAGGACAACTCCCTGAACCACATAATTTAACTCTTAAACATATTGATTCTCATGATTTAGATCATGTTGATTTAAATGAGGCTCAAGAATTTGCAGTTAAATTATTTGGTGATATTGTAGAGTTTAAGGAGGATTAAAAATGAATTTTGCTAACTTAGTACAACAAGCCCAACAAATGCAAAAGAAAGTGGCTAAGGCAAATAAAGAATATGATGAGAAGGAATTTGATATTGCTTCTCAAAATGATATTATTACTGGTAAAATCAAAGGAAGTCTTGAAATAACAGAATTACATATTGATCAATCTATGATGTGTACTGAACATCAAGAAGATGTTCAAGATCTATTAATGATTACTTTGAATCAAATGATTAAAAAGATTAATGATGAAAGAGAAGATACAGTCAATAAAGTTACTAATGGCGTAGATGTATCTGCATTCTTATAATGGAATATCCTAATAGTTTTGAAGAGTTAGTTGAATGTTTTAAGATGTTACCTGGAATAGGAACAAAAGGTGCTGAGAGAAGGGTCTATCATATTC
>NZ_JBKTWO010000155.1:941-1914 GCF_047249845.1 Thomasclavelia sp. | reverse complement strand
CAGGGTATACATAAAGCCATTGCACATACAAATCGAGCACCTCTTTCTTTACCTTTGACAGCATCTATAATATATTGATTCTTTATATCATAACTTGTATCATGTCCCATAAATCTTGCTGAATAAATACCAGGTGCTCCATTTAAGGCATCAACTTCTAAACCTGAATCATCTGCTAATGTTGGTTTATTGATCATATTACAAATTGTTTGCGCTTTAATCAAAGCGTTCTCTTGAAATGTTTGACCAGTTTCTTCAATATCTATTTCTTTTTCAAAAACATCTTGAATTGAACGAACTTCAATACCAATTTCATTCAACATTGCTTTTATTTCCTTGATTTTCCCTTGATTGGTAGATGCTATAACAATTTCTTTCATATTTTTCACTCCATTCCTAATGCAATTTTTACTTCCTTAATAGGCATTTTTTGCCCAGTCCAAAATTCAAAAGATACAGCCCCTTGATATAAAATCATTCCTTCACCATTCATATACTCTAGCCCCAATCTTTCTGCCATTTTTAATAGTTTCGTTTGAGCTGGCTTATAAATGATATCTGCTACTTTTAATTGATGAGACAAATACGATTCATCAATCAAGCACTGATCAACATTTGGACTCATCCCAACATTTGTTGTTTGAACTAATAAATAGGCATCCTTTAAATCCTGTTTTAACTCATCTTTATTACTCAAAGATTTTAAATGAATATCACAATTTAACTTTTGATTAAGCTCCTTTATAAAAGGTTTCTCACTACGATTATAAACAACAATCTCTTTTGCACCTTGTAACGCCATCTCTACAATGATTGCACAAGCAGCCCCACCTGCCCCTAAAACAACAATCTTTTGATTTTGAATATGCCATTCTCTTTCTTCACATGCCATGACAAATCCTTTTCCATCACTGATATGTCCAATTAATTTTCCATTCACATTTTTGACTGTATTAACTGCCTGACACAGTTT
>NZ_JBKTWO010000155.1:0-931 GCF_047249845.1 Thomasclavelia sp. | reverse complement strand
TTGCCTCAGTTGTCAAATCATCTAAATAATCCATAATTTTTAATTTATATGGCATAGAAACATTAAATCCTTTGATATTTAATGTTTTTACACTGGTTATATAATCAGATAGCTGATTTTCTGCAACTTCAAATGCTAAATAAACATCATCTATTCCTAATGTTTGAAATGCTGTATTATGCATCATTGGTGAAAATGAATGTCTGATTGGATTCGCAACAATCCCATATAAACCTGTATATCCTGTAATCCTATTTTTCTTCTTTTCCAAAAGCTCCTCATCCCCTTTTTGATATATACTTTGAAATCCATATGACTCTAATATCTTTTTAGATGGTATATTTAGCGGATCAATATAAGCAACTATTCTTTGAACTGTCATTGTCTCTACAATCTTCATCAGCTCATAACAAATCTGCTTCCCATACCCTTGACGCCAATATCTTGGATAAATCATATATCCAACTTCAACACCATGAGGATATGGTTTTAAACATCCAACACCTACTAAAAGATCTTGATCAAAGCCTAAATAATATCCATATTTGAGATCATGATTCCATGAAGTGATTATTTCCCATTTCTCTTTTATTTCCTGTTCACTCAAAACATCTCCTGTAATCATCTTCATAACATCTTTATCTTGATAAAAAGATTTGATAATTGGATAATCATCATAAGTCATAAGTACAAGTTCCACAGAAATCACTCCATTCTCCTCTATTATATAGCAAACTTCTTCTACAACAAAGAAAAAGTAACAACTTTTAAAGCACCTTATATAGATTTTAAACAACAATAAAACATTTAAAGCCATATATCTAAAATTATTTATTTTGAGAATATAAATATTGATTTTATTATAATTTGAAATTTTTTGTAACTTTCAATCATTTTTTATAAATATTAGCCAGTAAAAAAACTAATTGAA
>NZ_JBKTWO010000154.1:0-1938 GCF_047249845.1 Thomasclavelia sp. | reverse complement strand
TAATGATAAAATGCGTGTGTAACTATGAAAATTTTTTCGTTCGTAGAGTACTTTACTCTACGACTTTTTCATTATTCACAATTAATATATAATTTATACAAAATCCACATTAATTCACGCTTCATCTGTTAAAGGCGTATTGAGACTTATCATCTAATTACTTCTCCCAAATTTTAAATACTTTCCTAATATTAAAAAACCATTCTTTTAATATATCAGTAAAAAATAATATTATATCTTTAATTAACTAAATAATTGCATATCATAGTATAAACATCATATTCATTTAACAAACCTTTATTTCACTTTACATATGATACTTTATTATCCAATTGCCTATTACAAACATATAACTTTAAAACTTTACTTTTTAACAATGACTTAATCACAACAATCAATTTTATACTTTAAACATTTTCCACATTCTACAATATTTAAAGCTTATTTTATACTTAAAAAATTTATTGAATGATAAATTAAATCTTTACTACAAATGTTGATAAATTATTCAAATTATCTTGAAAAAATAGTATATAATGGTAAAATACATTCAGTCGGTGTAACAATAGGGGGAAGACCAATGAAAGCATTTACAAAATTGAATAAAGATGAATTACAAACTTTGAAAAAAACATTAGATCAAAGATATCAAGAATTTAAAGCACTTGACTTAAAACTTGATATGTCGCGTGGTAAACCATGTAGTGAACAATTAGATTTATCAATGCCTATTCTAGATATGAAAGAATATGCTGTTGATAATATAGATTGTCGTAATTATGGGGGATTGGAAGGTTTACCTTCAATGCGAAGATTATTTGCACAATTATTAGAAGTTAATGAAAACAATGTAATTATCGGGGGAACTTCTAGTCTTACTTTAATGTATGATTATATTGCTCAAGCAATGTTATTAGGGGTTTGTGGTAATAAGCCATGGTCTAAATTAGAGAAAGTAAAATTTTTATGTCCAGTTCCAGGATATGATCGTCATTTTGCTTTTTGTGAACATTTTGGAATTCAAATGATCAATGTTCCAATGACTGATAATGGTCCAAATATTGATGTAATAAAAGAATTAATTAAGGATGAAAGTGTTAAAGGAATGTTTTGTGTTCCTAAATATTCTAATCCCCAAGGTATTACTTATAGTGATGAAACTGTTAAAGCATTAGCTGCTTTAACACCAGCAGCTAAAGATTTTAGAATCATTTATGATAATGCATATTGTGTTCATGATTTAGACAAACAAGGTGATATCCTATTAAATATCTTTGATGAGTTACCAAAATATAATAATGAAGATCTAGTAATCATGGTTGCTTCTACTTCAAAAATCACGTTTGCTGGTGGTGGTGTTTCTTGTATTGTTGCTAGTGATAATAATCTCAATGATATAAAAAAACGTTTAAGATTCCAATCTATCTCACAAGATAAAATGAATCAATTACGTCATTTCAAATTTTTTGAGAATGTAGAAGGTGTTAAAGCTCATATGCAAAAACAAGCTACAATCTTAAAACCTAAGTTTGATTGTGTAATCAATTATTTAAATAACGAATTAGCTGATAAAGATATAGCTTCATGGTATGTACCTCATGGAGGTTACTTTATTAGTTTAGATATTATGCCTGGTTGTGCTAAAAGGGTTGGTCAATTATGTAAAGAAGCTGGTGTTGTTTTAACTAATATTGGTGCTACATTTCCATATGGAAATGATCCACAAGATTCTAATATTAGAATTGCCCCTTCTTATCCACCAATTGATGAATTATCTAAAGCTGCTAAACTGCTTTGTATTTGTGTTCAAATAGCAGCTATTGAAAAATTATTAATAAAGTAAAAAGGTTATCGGATTCTTATGAATTCGATAACCCTTTTTGTTATTCTTCAACTTTCTTTCTTCTTAATACTGCTACTGCTGCTCCCGCTAATAGC
>NZ_JBKTWO010000153.1:0-1954 GCF_047249845.1 Thomasclavelia sp. | reverse complement strand
AGTTTATTAAGTAATTTGCATAATTATAATTTTGTTTCAAAAGAACATGAAAAATTATTAAAAGAGAAGTTTCATGAGATTATTAATAATAAAGATAAGATAGTATTTGATGCTAAATTACCATATATTAGTAGAGATGATGAGACATGGTTCCATGTTTCAATGATTTATGTAAATCAAAATAAGCGATTAATTGGAACTTTAAGAAATAGTACAACAGAAATGAATGAATATAATTTGTTGTTGCAAGATCAAATGTTTAAAAATTCTGTTTATTCAAATGCTTTATTTATGTTTGCAGTCAATTTAAAAAGCCAAAAAGTTGTTATTTATCAAAAAAATGGTATATATCATAATGTTATTGATGTACAATATGAAAATAGTTTCTTAAAATCTTTTGTTGAAGAAGCTGCTGAGAAAGATAGAGAGCGTGTCGCTAAGTTCTTTAGTCAGGAGAATGTTCAAAATATCTATCATCATAATGGAAAAAGAACTATTGAATTTAGAACATGGAAAGCTGATAAAAATAGATATGAATGGGTCAAATTCAGAATACAATTTGAAAGACAAAGTAGTAATAATGAATTACTTATGATTGCATACAGTAATGATATTAATGATGAAAAGAGCAGGCAATTAGAGTATGAATATAAAGCACAAAGAGATGGATTAACAGGATTATATAATCGTCAGACATTTAATCAGTTTGTAGATGATTATTTGAAAGATAAAAAATCAGTAAGTGATTACTGTGCTTATATGATTGTTGATTTAGATAATTTCAAGTCAATTAATGATTCATTAGGTCATAGTACTGGTGATGAAGTTATTCAAAAAGTTGCGACTTTGTTAGAGTCTATCTGTTTTAATTCAGGATATGTTGGTCGTTTTGGTGGTGATGAATTTGTTATTTTCCTATATGCACAAGAATCATATGCTGAAATTGAAAATAAAGCACGTGAAATTATCAGACGTATCGAAGGAATAAAGATGGATAGTATTCATGATATTACTGCATCTATAGGAATCACATTTGTTACAGATGAAAAACATCATCGTATCTTATTTGATAAATCTGATCAAGCTCTATATGTATCGAAAAAGAGTGGTAAATGTAGATATTATGTCTATGTTAATGAAAAATAGAAAAATACTGGTCTATGAGAGATCAGTATTTTTTGTTATAATGATATTTGAGAATAATAAAGAGAAGAGGATTATATTTGTGAGAAAAGTAACTCTATTTATAGCAATGAGTTTGGATGGATATATTGCTGATAGTGATGAAAAGGTTGATTGGTTAGTAGGACATGATAAAAATATCGAAAATATGGAGGTTTATAATTCATTTATTAAAAATATAGATACTGTAATCATGGGATGGAAAACTTATCATCAAATTATAACTGAATTATCACCAAATGAATGGGTTTATGAGGGAATGACAAGTTATATTTTGACTCATCAAAATCATCAATCAACAAGTCAAATTTTTTTTACAGATGAAAAGCCCTCACAATTGATTCATCATTTAAAAAGAAAAGAAGGAAAAGGAATATGGATATGTGGTGGAGCGAATGTCATTCAACAAATTCTTCAGGAAGATATGATTGATGAATTTTATATATCAATTATTCCTACTCTTTTAGGAAAGGGTATCTCATTGTTTGGTATCTTAGATAAAAAAATAGATTTAAGGTTAATAAAAACTCAAAGTTATAATGGTATTACTGATTTAATATATCAACGAAGATGAGGGAGGATAAATTATGTATAAGATTTTATTGGTGGAAGATGATATCAATATTATAAATCATCTTTCTTCTTTTTTAGAAAAAGAAGGATTTCTTATCACGCATGTTGATGGTCAGAAAAAAGCTATAAATTTAATTAACAATCAACACTTTGATTTAGCAATTCTCGATATTTCATTAAAAGAAGGAAATGGTTATTC
>NZ_JBKTWO010000152.1:0-1975 GCF_047249845.1 Thomasclavelia sp. | reverse complement strand
TTTAATGATCCATAAACGATCTCCTTCTAAGGAAACTGAGGAAGCACTAATAATATTCATTGATCCAATTCCTATTCCCATCACACATAGAATTGGTGTTAGCATAGATTCAATACCAGGTAATTCTCTTAATAACATATCTATTGTATCCTTATACATAATCAATGCTATACCACCAATGATTGTAAAGATGATACCAATTGCTCCATTCAACATAACCATTGCATTAGAAGTAAAATGTCTAACTTCTCTAATTAATAATGCTTTAAACATAGAATTTTCTTTCATAGGTTTTTCGACATATTTAATTTTCTTTGTTTTTGGTTGACTTGTTGCTAATTTAACAAAACTTATTGACAAAAGATAGATAACCAATACAAATGGTATCAAAACACAAAGAAGGTAAATCAACAAACTTATAAAGTTTCCTTCATTTAATGCTATTGCAAGATGATAAATTGGAAAAACACCTTGTTCTATCGCCTGTGCAATACTCTTTCCATTCGTAATTAATAAACCTATATATTCTTGAATAGAGGATACTGCATACAAGTAAATACCAAAGAATCCAAGTGATAGAACTAATGTCACAATATTCTTTCTTCTTACATGTCTCATAATATTTGCCATTAACCACCCAAATACACATGAAAGTGCCAATACAAAAAGTGGTAAAGTTAAAAAGACAATAACAAACATAAGGATTTGTACAGCATCCATACCAACAGATGTCAAATAAACATAAAGTGCTGGTCCAGCAACTAATATTTCATAAATATAATTTAAAATTAAAATAACAAAAACACGACTTAATAAAATATCTCTGTTTGAGATAGGCATAGATAACAATAAATCATTATCTTTAGCCTGATATATTTCATGTTGTGTCAAAAAGACACTCCCAACAAAACATAACATAATAATCATTAAACTCATTAAAGCAAAATATAGCCAATCAATCCCCATTAAATGTAGTGGTTCAATTAATGAAGAAAATAACATTCCAAACATACCACAGAAGACAACACCCACATAAGCAAAAAGAAGTCCCATCAAGACAATCTTTCCAATTGAATTACCTTGATTTTTCTTACTGCTCTTTGTTTGCCTTAATAAGATCCCTTGTAATCTTATCTTAATTAAAGTCTTAAGCATTGTCGTTCTCCAACTCTAAGAAGACATCTTCAAGAGAATCATTACCTATAACATCTTGAGTACGACCACTAATGACTAATTTACCCTGTTTAATAATTGCTATTCTATCACACAATTTCTCTGCAACCTCTAAAACATGCGTTGAAAAGAAAATAGCACCACCTTGATCACAATGTTCTCTCATCAATTGTTTTAAAAGATGAGATGCCTTAGGGTCAAGACCTACAAAAGGTTCATCCATAATAATTAATTTTGGATTATGAATAAATGCTGAAATGACTGCAAGTTTTTGTTTCATCCCATGTGAATAAGCACTAATTGGTTGTGCGAGATCAGAAGTTAATTCTAACATATCAGCATATTTCTTTATACGTGCTTCTCTATCAGTTTTTGAAACCTGATAAACATCAGCAATAAAATTTAGATACTGAATACCAGTTAGATATTCATATAAATCTGGATTATCTGGTATATATGCCATAATTTTTTTACATGCCATAGCATTTGTTTTCATTGACTGATTATCAATAAAAATCTCAACGTCATCCAATGGTAAAATACCTACAACAGATTTTAAAGTCGTTGTAATTACAGCCCCATGAAGACCTATAAATCCATATATATGCCCATCTTCAATTTCTAAAGACAAATCATCAACAGCTTTATATTGATCATATTTTTTTGTTAAATGTTCTATTCTTAACATAATATCCCTCTTTTCTTATAAATAATTATTAAAATTATTTATATTATCATTATATATTTAAGTTATTCATAAATCAATCTTTTTCAGTTTCAATTCTCTTAAAAACTATATAAG
>NZ_JBKTWO010000151.1:1202-1977 GCF_047249845.1 Thomasclavelia sp. | reverse complement strand
ATATGATATTTGTGATAGGTATTTAGCTTTATTAAAGCTTATCACATATGTTTTATCTTGTGCTACTTCACCCCATTTAGTATGCCATGAAGTGAATGGACTTCCATCAATCATGTTTTCAGGAGCAAATCCACCTTGGAATGAACCAGATTGAATATAATTAATATTTTCTACATAAACGTATTCTAATGTCTTATCATCATTTTTAGTAAAATGATATTCTCTGATTTCTCCATTTAAAGTTGTACCATGAGATTTATATCTTACTTTAATTTTTTCTTTTGTTTCAAATCTTTGATTGTTATAATCATTCCACGAAATACCATCATTTGAACTATATTCTAAATAATCCGTTTTACCAATAAAAATATTTTCATCATCATTCATATTTAATGTTAGATCATCTACTGTTTCTCCATTTGTAATATCTATAGTAAATATTTGACTTGATCCACTAATTTTTACCTTTATGTCATCTTTTGAATTAATACTTTTAACTTGCTTTTTTGTTAATGTTATAACATGATTTAAAGTTGCTATCCATGTATTTCCGCCATCTAAAGAGTATTGTACTTGGAAATCATAATTATCATATTTTGAATTCATTACAATTTTATTAGCATTTTCACCATCAAATGAGAATGATGCAAGATCTACTTTACTTGTTCCTAGTAGAACTTCTGCTATTTCAGCTGTTGCATCAGGTTGTATTGTATCTTTATTTGTTGCTGTATTTTTAGCATCTGCAGCTGTCTTTAGACTTTCTGTTTTTAGC
>NZ_JBKTWO010000151.1:228-1192 GCF_047249845.1 Thomasclavelia sp. | reverse complement strand
GTTTTTAGCAGATCAATTTCAATTGCATCAGTGTTATCTAAGTTTGGTTCTATCAATTTTAATAAATCTACCATTGCCATTGGATAATAAGTGTAAGCATCTATTATTTTTTTTGCAAGATTTTTCCAATCTGTGCTAGTTTTATTACCAATTTCTTTATAAATTGTAATTAATTTATCATAATCATCTAAATTTATATCTAAGATAGATAACGATTTATTATAAATTTCTTCTTTTTTATTTAAATCAGAATATGAATTAGCAATCAAATAATAAAAGTAAGATTCTAAATATTTATCATATTCATTTAATGCTGCTTGTCCAAGTAATTGGTATCCAGCACTATTTCCTGCTTTTGAATCATTAGCTGGTTTAACAGTAAATGATTTATTATTCCAATTAAATAATAAACGTACAACATTACCGCCATACCCTGATGTCGAACTTTTCCCCCATCCGAAGATATTATTTCCTAATGACCAAATTCCTTTTTTATCAGAATTTAACGAATAATTTAAATATGCTTCATGAGCTGGTTGATATACTCCAACAGATGGAATTCCATGTGTTTTTGCTAAGTTTTGACCTAATCTTGATATATTCCAACATATACCTCCGGCTTCCATTACCATCCATGTTTTTGGAGTTTTTGTTTCATCATCATTTAAGCCATATTTTATATTATATTTATCTAATAAGTATTTTTCATTAAATTGTTTTTCGTTTTCTTTAGAATATAATCTATCTTGATTATATTTTGGATGAATATAATTCATGTAATTATAAGGATTTAAACGTTTATTTAAGTCTGCATACTTATATTCTGCATATTCTCTCAACCAATTTAATTCATCATTTGCAATAGAATTATTCATTATAAATCTTAATAATTCCATTTCATAATTTTTAAAATCTTCTTTATATAACATTAAATTATTATCATAAAGATTTTTTACAAGATCAA
>NZ_JBKTWO010000151.1:0-218 GCF_047249845.1 Thomasclavelia sp. | reverse complement strand
TTGTTTATATCATAGCTTGCCATAGGAGAATTAAATGTTAGTGGTGTTGCTGGGATATCAGAACTATAGGCAAATGCTAAAGCTATTAACATTTTTTTATAAATTAACCCATCTTTATCATCACCAATGATTTTTTTATTATTTGTATATAGATTATTTAAGGCAATTAAAAATTTTTCAGAATTATTGATATTTCCAGATTCTATAAACAATTGTAA
>NZ_JBKTWO010000150.1:0-1984 GCF_047249845.1 Thomasclavelia sp. | reverse complement strand
TCATGGTTGTCGAATTGAGACAACAATTGTTTTATTCATCTTGTTGATTATATTTTGTTGTTACGGCAACTGGTTGCTGTTATTGTCAATAAAGAGGTCATTGTTCCTTATCCTTTAGATGTTTTTCAAAGAATGATTGACATGCTTACTGATTTCAATTTTTATCAGACTCTATTTATAACCCTATCACATGTTATTATAGTGGTTGCAATAAGTGCACTTATTGCATTTGTGTTAGCTTATCTAGGATATCAAAAACCACTTATAGATGAATATGTTTCACCATTACTAACAATGATTCAAGCAATACCTAATATTTCATTTATTATACTTGTATTGGTTTGGGTATCATCATTACAAACTGTCTATATTGTGCTTTTTCTAGTTGTTTTTCCTCTATTGTATAATAATTTTATACAGGGTTTTAAAAGTATTGATCATGACTTGCGAGATGTTATATTATTATATCATCCAACATGTTTTGAAAAGTATTTCAAAGTATATTTACCTCTGATTCGTCCAAGCTTTTTATCAGGAATGAAGAGTTCATTAAGTCTTGGTGTAAAAGTTGCAGTGATGGCTGAGATACTAGCTGGACTCCCTTATGGTGTAGGAAGAGCAATCAATTATAGTCGAATTCAATTTGATATGGTTGGAGTTTTTGCATGGACCGTTTGGTTAGTTATTATGATATTGTTTATTGACTATATATTAAATAAAGTTATGCATGATCATGAATTTTAAGTACAAGATATTGTAGTGAACCCTAAAAGTGGAATTAAAATTTAATATTTATTGTAAGGCTTGATTCCTAACTTGTAAAGGAGTTAGGCCTTTTCATTTTTCATTGTGTCGTCCTTTTGGCTTATTATTAAGACCATCATAACCTCATTTTTCATAATTGTTAATCCATTGATTGATTTGTCCATCTGCAATATCGAATAAAATCATTAATAACATCTTATAATCTCATGAGCGAAAATATAAGCTTACTATTTCTTTTTTATCTTTATATGTTAATTTTGAATGTTAAAAAAACCTCTTGTTCATAGTTCAACTTTTGAGGTTCAATTCAATTTAATATTCTTTTAATAACAAGGAAATCTAATTTTATTTTCATTTTTATCTCCCTTCTGTAATTGATATTACAAAACGGAAATTATATAAAAAAGCCAAGAATTATACTTCTTGGCAAAATAAGATATTTTATTATTTAATAATAAGTATAGTAATACGATTTCATTTCTTTAATTGTATTTTCTTTAGCTATTCCCTTTTTTTGTGGAGAAGGAGAACACCCAGAAATTATTAAGGCAACGAGAATTAATATTGTCTTCATTTTCAATTGCTCTTTTCACAATCATTATTAGCACATATATATTAAAGTTTATACTTGTATTTATTTTAGTTAGAATATGAAGTTATTCTATTTTTTATATCTTAATTCAAATTTTTAAGAGATAATGCAGTATGACATTGAATCAATCAAACTGGTTAACTGAATTACTACTTCATTAACGTATTTTTCTTCAGTTCATAAGATGGATGATACAGCCCTGTTGGTTCATAAAATTCATCACCAATATAACTGAAACCTAATTTAAGTAATAATTTTGATGATGCTATATTATTAGGATTATGACCTGCAAACAACTCTTCTGCCTTCAAAACAGTAAATGCATAATTTATTACTGTTTTTGCTGCTTCCATTGCATATCCTTGTCCCCAAAACTTTGGACGCAGATGAAAACCTATTTCATATTTACCTTTGCTATATGGTTTTAATCCACAGCAACCAATCAATTCGTTTGAGTCAAGTTTAAAAATAGGCCAGTATTGAATATTATACATCGATTTATTTTTTATTTCTTTTTCTAATCGTGTTCTAATATCATTCGTACTGAATTTACCGCTAGCACAAATGAATCTTGTGACATCAGGATCTCCCCATAATAATTCTGCCAGTTTGATATCATCTTTTTCC
>NZ_JBKTWO010000149.1:0-1996 GCF_047249845.1 Thomasclavelia sp. | reverse complement strand
TGATTTAGTAATATTAAAATTACAGATACTAGTAATTCTGATAATTTAATGACAAACTTAGATGGTATTAAAGAAAATGACAATTATCGAATTAGTGATATTGGAATTACAGGAAATTCTAATGGAGTAAATGATGTGTTTTTGTTAAGTGAAACAGAGGGTGAAGATTTTGTTTATGAAGCTGATGTCAAATTTAATGAACGAAATGGTGCGGCATCATTAATTTTTAGAGCTAGTGATGATTTAAACAATAAGAGCATGTATGTTGCTAATATTAATGGTGCTAGTGGTGAAGCGCGATTATTTAAATTTGGACAAGATGATAATTATGATTTAGGTAAATCGAAATTTATTACTTTAGATGAAAATGATGAATATCATTTAAAAATAACAGCTATTGGTAAACATATTGTTTACTACATTAATGGTGAACTTGTTATCAATACAGCTGATTATACAATGAATACTCGTAATGAAGATTCTCATTATGGACAAAACGATGCTCTTACAAGTGGTAAATTTGGATTATTAACATGGAATGGTAATGTAACATATCAAAATGTAGAATATACATCTTTAGATGATACAAATTCACCACAATTAGATAATTTAAGTGTTGCAAGTATTAATGGTAAAGTTGATAAACAAATCGCTTTTGCAAAAGGGCAATATGTTTATATTACATATGTTACAAATAGTACGACTGCAGTAAGTTTATTACCAGAAATTAAAAATGATAGCGAAATTATTGCTACTAATGAAAATGGGGAAATTGTAGATATTAATAATTTACCTGTTACTAAAGATTTACAGACTTATACATTAACAGTCCGTAATGGAAATGCAAAAGTTTTATATCGAATCCGTGTACATCGTATGCAAGTTGATGAATCTTACTATAATGAAGATTATCGTGGTCAATACCACTATTCTGGAAAAATTGGAGGGGGTAATGATCCATGTGGACTAGTATATTATAAAGGAAAATATCATTTATTTTACCAATACTATGATTCGCCAAATTGGGGACCAATGCATTGGGCCCATGCGACAAGTACAGATTTGATTCATTGGGAAGAACAGCCAATTCAATTTTATCCAGATGAATATGGAACAATGTTTTCAGGGTGTGCAGTAATTGCTGATCATGAAACAGCACCAGCAATATTTAATGAAGGTGAGGAAGGACTTGTATTCTTTATTACTTCTAATGGTGGTAATGGTAGTGATGTTCAAAAAATTACTGCAGCTTATAGTAAAGATGGTGAAACTTTTTATAAATATGATGAAGGAAAAGTTTTAATTAATTGGACAGATGATTCTTTAAAAAATACTGCATTTAGAGATCCAAAAGTATTTAGATATGAAAATAAGTGGTTTATGGTAATAGCTGGAGGACCACTAAGAATATATTCATCAGATGATTTGGTTAATTGGCAAGTTGAATCAGTTTATGGAGATTTACATACTGAATGTCCGGATTTATATCCATTAGTAGTTAAAGATGAAAATAATCAAGAAACAGGCGAAGTTAAATGGGTTTTAGATCGTGGAGGAAGAAAATATAAAATAGGTGATTTTAAACAAGTTAATGGTAAATGGTCTTTTGTTCCTGATGAACAATATGCAAGTACTAATGCTGATGGAATGGGAAATGAAGATAATGATGGAATTATGAATTTTGGTCCTGATTCATATGCAGCAATGACATATTATAGGGGAGATTTTGGAACTGCAGAAAACTTTAAAGCTCAAGATATTATTGCAATAAATTGGATGAATACTTGGGACAGTGGTTTTAATAATGCAATTCCTAATGCTAATGGTAATACTATTTTTAACGGAACATATAATTTACAGTTAAGATTAGGAATCAAGAAGGATAGTTATGGGAAATATTATTTAACTCAAACACCAATCGATGAATATAAAATATTAAGAGATGAAGCAAATAAAGTTGAATTAAATGGTGTTACTATTAATGAAACAAATAATC
>NZ_JBKTWO010000148.1:0-2012 GCF_047249845.1 Thomasclavelia sp. | reverse complement strand
CTCTAAAGCAAACTTCGTCACATCTCCATAATCTAATGCTTCCTTTGTTACAAGTCTTTCTATTAAACAACTGATATGAATATATAAACCCATAATCGTTTGATTAGAAAATTCAACATTTAGTAATTTTTGAAGTTTCTCAATTGATTCAGAAACAGATTCAATTAATCGTGTTGGTTCTAAAATCGTTAAATGTTTCATGACATTTTCTAAAGAGAAATTCTTCATTAAATTTCTTTTGAATTCATTAATTTCATGAGCAGTTAAATAAATTGAAAAATCACTATAAAGCTCATCCACCTTATTCATACTCATAATATCTTCTAAAGAGACAAATGAAACTTCTGGTATCTTTGGATCACTGACACCAAAGATAAATAAAATATTTTTCTTCTCAAAGACATCTGTTTGCTGAATTGAATCCATCTATTCAAAATAATCATATGTTAAAATATCAACATCTATATTCTTTGGTAAACTCCTAATAAAGAGTTCTGATAAACGACGTGCCGTATTCACCCCATTTTCTGATGTGAAAATAATCGCTGGTTTTCGTTTGGTATTCTCTATCAAACGATAGGAAGTTTGGGAGATATCATTGACCTTTTCAAGAATATGTTTTAAAGATTCATTTCTTAAGATCAAGTATCCCGCTTCTAATGCCAATCCCGTAGAAACATGATTAATCACACCTATATCACTTTGAGCAACAGCCATTAATGATTCACCAATATCGTGTAAAGACCCCATATCAACCATCACCAATAAATCATTTTTTGTAACAACTCTCACTAAATATTGTTTAATCTTCTCAACAATCTCATGAGTTGTTGTTTCTATTGGCATATCAATGGAATCAAAGACATGTCTTCCAATCATTGTATTAACTGCATCAGAAATACTGGTTGCAGTTGAATAACCATGGGAAACAATAATACCTAAACATTTCTTTTTAACCATCCCACGAATATAATCAGCTAACAAAACAGTAAAGATTGTTTTATTGATTTCATCAAATTTAATACCTAATGAATCATAGATATAAAGATGAATACACTCTATCATTTCATATTCATTTTTAAATGATTGCTGAATAAATAAAGAAAGTTCATGAATTTTTTGATGATGTGTTGTAAACCAAGTATTCATAAATGACCTATTCTCTTTGATAAAATAAATACTTTTTGATATGAGTGAAGTGAAATTAGTTGGTTCATTAACATTGTAATTTTCAAAAATAGTATCAAAGATATCATTAATAGACAATTCAATATGACGAATCTGTTTTTGATCAAATCTTTTATTGAATTGTAGATATTCAAAATATTGATGATAATGTCTTTTGATAACATTCATAAATTCATCTAATTGACCATCATTACTCATAAAAAACTTTTCTGTATCTTGTAAAAGAGAATCAAATATCTTTTCAACTTGTTGATTTTCTTGTCCTTGTTGATAATTTTGAACATCTATAAAAGACAATTCATTTTTATATTCATTCATATCGTGTGATTCAACAGATAAAAGAGGAGCTGGTAAATGATATGTATAGATTTTTAAATGATCTTCTTGATGATGATCAGCATTGGCATTGGCACAAATAATTTGGATAATGTTTTTTAAGCCATCAATATTATCGGTATACTGATAAGCCATTAATTTTCCCATAACGTTTGTACTGACAATAATTTTCTTCCCAATCTTTCTTGATTCACTTTGGAAATAACGGTATATATATGCCTCTTTTTCTTCGTTGTATCTTTCATAGAGAGTTGGCATTGTACAAATAATAGGGATATCCTGAAAAATATCAAGTTTCTGTTCATGATTCATCGTTGCTTCAAAAACAATTCTCGCTGTCGATTCAAAGCAGAGTGCATATAAATCATCATCGCTGCATTCAGGACTAAAATCACGAATGATTTTTTGGATAAGCGGCAATGAAAGATATTGAGCATTACGAATATAAACCATCCCATTTTGACTTTGTAAGATTTGTGATGGATAGG
>NZ_JBKTWO010000147.1:0-2024 GCF_047249845.1 Thomasclavelia sp. | reverse complement strand
AACCGCTGACCCTCTGCTTGTAAGGCAGATGCTCTCCCAACTGAGCTAAACCTCCGCTTCTTGATGCCTTAATATATTATCACTTACTTTTAAATTAGTCAACAAAAATTTTACATAAAATGAAAAAGACAATCAAATTGATTGTCTTTACTATTAATATCCTGGTTTACCAAGTAATTTAAACATATTTTTCTTATATACTTCAACACCTGGTTGATTAAACGGATTTACTTCAAGTAAATATACAGACATAGCACATGAGATTTCAAAGAAATAAACCATATAACCAAATCCGTAAGCATCCATCTTATCTAATGTAATTAGAATATTAGGTACATTTCCAGTATTTACATGAGCATCAATAGTTCCTTCGCAAGCTTTTTTATTTACATAGTCAACTGATTTACCAGCTAAATAATTTAAACCGTCTAAATCGTCTTTATCACTAGGGATGGTCATATCACCGGCAGGTTCTTTGATTTGCATAATTGTTTCATATAATACTTTAGACCCTTCTTGAATGAATTGTCCTAATGAATGTAAATCAGTAGAGAAAGTAGCACTTGTAGGTAAGATTCCTTTACCTTCTTTTCCTTCTGATTCCCCATATAGTTGTTTCCACCATTCAGCAACCATTGCTAATTGCAATTCATATGTTACAAACATTTCAGCTGCATATCCAGCTTTGTGTAAGATTTGACGAGCAACACCATATTTATAAGCATCATTATGATCTAAGTCGGGATTACTATATTTAACCATAGCATCTTTAGCACCGCTTAACATTTCATCAATGTCGATTCCAGCCATAGCGATGGGGAATAATCCTACTGGGGTTAAAACCGAATAACGTCCACCAACATCATCAGGAATTACAAAAGTTGTATATCCTTCTTCAGTTGCTAAAGTTTTTAATGCACCACGAGCTTTATCAGTTGTAGCAACAATTCTTTCTTTAGCACCTTCTTTACCGTATTTTGCTTCACACATCTCTTTAAAAATTCTAAATGCAATAGAAGTTTCTGTAGTAGTACCTGATTTTGAAATCACATTGATTGCAAAATCTTTTCCTTCAAGATAATCGCTTACTTGTTTAATATAATTTGACGAAAAAGTATTACCAACGTAGATTATTTCTACATCATTGGTTGGGAACAATCCATTGATTGCTTCAATTGCTGCTCGAGCTCCTAAATAAGAACCGCCAATCCCGCATACTAATAAGATATCTGCTTTTTTTCTTAGTTTTGCAGCAGTCTCTTTAATTAATTCAACTTCAGCTTTATCATAATTTTCAGGTAGTTCTACCCAACCAAGAAAATCATTACCAGCTCCTGTTTTATTTTGAATCATCTCATGGATATCTTTAACAGTATCTTTGTATGATTCTAAATCTTCATTTAATTTGGCTTTAGATAAATCTAATGTTATCATTTTAACTTTCCTCCGTGATTCCTTGTTTTAGCCATTTTTTCATGGCAAAGGCTAATGGTGCAAATCCATTAGGCGTTTCAACGATCAATCGTCTAGGATTTTTATAATAGACACGTTTATTTCGCCTACGATATCGATTATCAATGGCCTTTAAACTTAATTTTGCATGATTTGTTTCTTCATCAAAATCAATTATTTTAACTTTGATAAATTCACCAACTTTTACAAAACTATCAATGCTTTTAACAAATTTATCTGATATTTCAGATATATGAATCAGACCAGTTGAATTATCAGGTAAACTTGCAAAAGCTCCATAAGGCTGAATGCCTGTTATCTTGACATCAACGATATCACCACGCTTAATTTTGGGGCTCATTTATAATCACTCCTTGCGAGAATATTATAGCATAAATATAACTAAAATATTTCATTTTAGTAATTTTTATTAATGATTTTTAAAATATGAAATTACTTATAATAATATTGAGTGTAAGATTATAATTCATTTTTTTCTAAAAACACACTAAAAATTTGATTATCCGCTAAAACACTGTATCTATCGGCATTATCAAGGAGCTAAACACATC
>NZ_JBKTWO010000146.1:0-2027 GCF_047249845.1 Thomasclavelia sp. | reverse complement strand
ATATAGGAATATTTATATCTTACTTAAATATTCTTTAATTTCTGAAAATATTTTAGTAGCATCCATTCTTCCATAATCTGCAATATCAATAACATATATTGGTAAAGATATTGACTTTTTTAATTCTTTTTCAAAAAATCTCACTTGAGGAGCTAATAAAATTATATGAGCGTCTGCAATATAATCATCTAATTCTGATATTGGCACAGCCGCTAATAACACTTGGTACCCATGCCTTTTAAATTCATTCATTAATCGAAATTTCAAAATGCTTGTACTCATTCCAGCATTGCATGCCAATATCATTTTAATCATTAATCTTCACTTTCCTCTGCTATTTTTTGTTTTTCAAAAACTTTAAAGAATGGTAAATATACCAATATATCAATGATAATCAATACTATCACTAATAATAAAGCCTTTATATCCATTGTATCAATTAATGCTGCAATAGGTGAGAACATATTCCAACTTGCATATGCAAATGTTTTAGCAACTAATCCACTACTCATTGCAAAATAAGTAATAACACCATTTAAAGGCATAACTAATACAAATGGAATCATCATAATTGGATTATACATTAAAGGTAAACCAAACATCAATGGTTCATTAATATTAAATAAAGATGGAATAAATGATAATTTCCCGATTGTTTTAATCTGTTTTGACTTACTTGTTATAGCTAAAAATGCCAATCCTAATGTTGCACCACTACCTCCAATAGCCATAAAATTCCACCAGAATGGTGTAGTTACAATATATGGCAAAGCAGTAGCAACAGTTCCTGATGCATATGCAGCTGCATTTGCACCTAAATTACTATAGAAAAATGGATCTAATGCACTTGTAATAACAGAGTCATGAATACCAAACCACCAGAAAATCATTACAATTACGGCTAAGATAATAATACCCCAAACATTATCAACCACACTTACAAATGGATTCATAACTGTAGAAATCAACTGTGGTAAATTTATTGATGATAAGAATAATAGAGCATAATTCAATAATGCAGTAACAATAAGTACAATAACTACAGGAACAAGATTTCCAATAGAATCTGCTAATGCTGGAGGTACTCCTCCTCCTTCTAAATTAATACGTCCTACTTGTTTCTCATTTAAAAATCTATAGACTTCAAATGCAATAATACTTACAAAAATCGCTGTAAACAATCCTGTTGCATCAAAATATTGAAAAGTTAACGTTCCTTCAGAATTCATACATGCAGAAATTATAAATGTAGACACAGTTATCAATATAGGCATCATAGAATTAATTTTATATATTTTACATAAATTATAACCAAGTCCTAATGCAACATATAATGCCATTAAAGGCATAGTAATATTATATACATAATTTAAAACTGGGCCAATATAATTGGCAAGCATTTGCCATCCATACATAAAACTTTTAAGAACTCCAGCATCTAATGTTGTATAATCAACTGGAGGTTCAGTCAAAACTAATGCAAAACTTCCCACTGTAAAAAATGGAACTAATGATAAAAATGTATTTTGAAGTGCTTTTAGATATTTCTGATTTGATAATTTTCCTGCAATTGGTGCAACTTTTTCTTCAATAAAATTTCCTATTTTATTCATATTTTTTCTTCCTCCCCTATCATTTTTTTATACCAATAATAACTCTTTTTTGGTATACGTTTATTGTTATTTTCGTAATCAATATATACTACACCATATCGCTTTTTATATCCATTTATCCAACTATATAATTCCATTGTTGACCATACGAAATAACCTCTTACGTCACAACCTTCTTTTCTAGCTTTATTAATCCATCCAATAAATCCTGATAAGAAATCAATACGGTAATCATCATTAACTTCACCATTAACTAGTTCATCATAATACCCTAGTCCATTTTCTGTAATAATTACAGGAGTTTCAGGATACAATTCTTTTAGATATTTTAATAAATTATAAACTGATTTTGGATATCGTTCGCTTCACAAAGCATTGTTTGGCAGATTTGGATCGTCATCCAATTCAAACCAC
>NZ_JBKTWO010000145.1:0-2028 GCF_047249845.1 Thomasclavelia sp. | reverse complement strand
TAACTGGATATCTAAAGTCTGCGTTTAAATATATTGAAGATGATTATGACTTTGTAATAGTAGATGAGGCACCAGATGATAGTGTTATTTTGAGCAATGCACTAAGAGTTGCTGACTTAGTGATTATCCCTGTTAAACCAGATAGAGGTTCTTTAAAAGGATTAATTGTTTCTGTAAGCAAGCTTTTAAAAATGAAGGATGTTGATTTTGACTTAAAAGTATTGTTGACGATGATTAATGATAATAACAATGAAAAAGGAATTGTCAATCTGTTCCACAAATATTTTAGAGGAAAAACATTAGACACAACTATTCGGTATCGTGCAAAACCTGCGAACAGTGCTACGATCCAAAATGAATTTTTAATCGACAGTGATCTTAATATTGGTAATGATTTAAAGAAATTGGTTGATGAAGTAGAGGTGTATTTTAATGATTTGTCCGTACATCGATAAAGAAAAAACACAGCAGAATACAAAAACTCTTATTGAAGATTTAAGATCAGTTATTAAATCTGGCTTTTATGAGGTAAAGAAATTAAATATTGCTGAAGTAGAAAAAATTTGTGATTTGACTACTCTTGTTGAAACAAGAGTAGCAAATAGGGCAAATGAAATAATAATGAAATTATTATTAAGTGCATCAAGAATCTTAACACAAAGTGAAAAAAGATTTTTCTATTATTATTTTCTAAATGGAATGTGTATTAAAAATCTTAGAAACGGAGTAGTGTTCTGCGATGAGTGTATTGTTATTGCCAATGGTTATTATATTTTACAGAACATTATAAGAAAACTGATGTATTCATTTAATGAAACCGTTGTATATAAAATTAAAAGAGGGCGAGGAGATATTATGAGCGGATTAGAATTTAATTTAAAACAATATGATAAATCTAACAGTGAGGATTTGATGAGGGAATTTGATAAAAGAAAAAAGGTAGAACCGATTGCAATAGAGGATATTAAATATAATCCATTAAATCCAGATTTCGATACACTGGAGGATATTGTAGAGTTTGCTGATAAAATTTATCACAATCCAAATGGAGTCTTAGAAGTTATTACAGTTTATCGTGATAGTGATGGTAAGTATATGTTGGTAAGCGGTCATAAAAGAATTAAAGCCTGCAAATATAATATTGAACATGAGAGTGAATTAGATGGTACTGGAAAAGTTCAAAAGACAATAGTCGCAACGATTGTTAAGAAACCAGATAATGAAATTGAAGAGATGAATACTATTCTTACTTACAATGATTATCGTAGATTTGATACTGAAGAAAAGAAATATACTTTGTTTAAAGCATATTACCAGTATGTTGCAGTACTCAATAAAAACGGAGAATTTAAAGGAAGAATTAGAGAATTCATTTCAAAACAGAGTGGATTAGGATTAAAAAAGGTAGGAGATTTTATTGATGAACTTGAAAATACTGTACTAATGTATTTAAACGAATTTAAGGATGATGTGAACAGAAATCTTGTAAATATAGAAGAGAGAAATGATTATCTTATCCACAAATCAGGATTACCGATTGAGACGCTGCAGTTAGTGTTGACAAAAATAAAGAAAAAAATCGAGGAAGATCCTAAGGTGAAAAATGATGATGAAGTACTGACAGGACAGACATCTATCGATGATTTTGTGAAAGATGATCTAAGTATTCATTACGAAGAAGTCCGTATGAAATTAACAAATTATTTTGATGCGAAGTGTACGGTAACAAAAAATAATAAGATTACTATTAATTGCGTGGATATAAAAGATTTAAACAGAGTGTTGCAAATGATGGGTGTGATTACAAATGATTAATATGTTTGAAGTATATAAGTTTGAGAGTTTATCAAAAGACGATAAACTCACTGTTATCTTAATCATACTGATTGGAATATTAATTTTTATAATATTGTGTTGGCTGATGTTTTTGTACATAAGCGCATTGAAAGGCAAGGCGAAAAAATTAGGCATTAATCATAAAGAGCAGATCACAAAAGTAATAAGAAAAATTAAAAAACAGCATTAAAT
>NZ_JBKTWO010000144.1:0-2061 GCF_047249845.1 Thomasclavelia sp. | reverse complement strand
ATATTGCTGGTAAAAGTGGTAAAGCTACAGTCTATGAATATTGCAATCTTCATGGGTTATGGAAAACAGAAATCGAATTATAGAAACCTCCATTGTGGGGTTTTTATTTTTGTTTGAGTTGCTAAAAAAGTATGAAAAGGAAAGTTTATTGACCGTTGAATCAAAAAATCTAATTAGTGAATTTAAAATGGTAAAAATTATTTAAAGTTGTATAATATTAACCCTAAAATATAACTATAGTTTTATTTGTTAGGGAGATAGAAATAAAGTATTTAGGAACGGTAATGTTTAAGGTGTTTGTGTAATTAACTTTATATTGTATATTGATATCGTATGTTTTTATTAAATGTTTTATATATTTAAATAGAAAAAATTAAGCTTATAATTATATCTAATAGAGATTTTTCAATAATTTTATTATTTGAATTAATAATAAAATGGGCCAATATACTCATGCTTAGTTATTTAGATAAATTATAGAAAAGATATAAAAATAAGAATAATCATATAATAATGAGATAATTATAGATTATAAGTTCAATATTCAGAAAATTTTATTATGGATTTGAATAAGGGGAAGTGTTATAGAAAAAATTTATTATCATTTATTGGAATTTCAATATTTATAGTCTATATTTAATAGTAAATGAGCAAAAATGATTCAGGATGAATTTATGATGTTTGCTAAAGTTAATTAGATAAATAAGTATCGAAAGTGGAGATAATGGTGAAAGATACTATATTATATAAAATATAGTTTAAGTGTGTTATTTTTAACAGCATGCTAAACAGGTAAATCAAAGTTTATAAACTAGGGATAATATATAATAATGCAATATATTGGTTAGATAAAGAAAATTCTAAGATAACTAGTATAAATGAAAATATGTTTTGATAGATGCAATTGGTAGTGAAGTTTATTATAATGAAAATAATAATAAACTAGATATATATAATGAAGAAACAAAAGAATATATATTATTAATAGATTGTTATATTATGATACATCAGTGATTAAATATTGAGGTGAAAATTTTTGATGAAAATAATTTTCATCGCTTTATTTTCATGTGTTATTTATTAAACTCATAAATTATTAACTTCTAATATGAAATAAAATTTAAAAAAAGTATTGCATTTATCGAATAATAATGTATAATTCCTAGGTGACGCAATATGTGTTACTATGCGTGGAAGGACTATGTCCATTTGACCACAGCACGGACAAATTTTATATAGGAGGTTATGTCGCGTGAGTAAAAAAGTTGTAAGAGTTATGAAAATTCAATTCCCAGCTGGGGGAGCTAAACCAGGTCCAGCTTTAGCTGGAGCAGGTATCCAAATGCCTAAATTCTGTACAGCATTCAATGATCAAACTAAAGATCGTATGGGTGAAACAGTGCCTGTTGTTTTAACAGTGTACGATGACAAAGATTTTAGTTTTGTATTGAAGACTGCACCAGCAGCTGAAATGATTAAAAAAGCTTGCGGGATCAAAAAAGGTTCAAGCAATGCTGGTACTACTACTGTTGCTAAGTTATCGGCTGATAAATTAAAAGAAATCGCTGAATACAAAATGCCAGACTTAAATGCCAATGATTTAGAATCAGCAATGAAGATCATCGCTGGTACTGCTCGTAACATGGGTATCGAAGTCGAAGCATAATTAGAAATTAAAATATTATCGTCATTTGTGGAAGGATAATCCGTTAGACCACTAAGGAGGAAAAGTAATGGCAAAGAAAAGTAAAAGATATCAAGAAGCTGCTAAATTAATCGAAAAAGGTAAAGCTTACCCAATTGAAGAAGCAGTTACATTAGTAAAAGAAACAAGTAAAGTTAAATTTGATGCTGCTGTAGATGTTGCATTTAGATTAGGAGTAGATCCTCGTCAAGCTGATCAACAGTTACGTGGAGCATTGGTACTACCAAACGGTACTGGAAAAACTAAAAAAGTTTTAGTTGTTACTGAAGGTGCTAAAGCACAAGAAGCTAAAGATGCTGGTGCTGATGTTGTTGGTGGTAAAGAAATTTTAGAAGACATCAAAAAAGGATGGTTAG
>NZ_JBKTWO010000143.1:0-2081 GCF_047249845.1 Thomasclavelia sp. | reverse complement strand
GGTCAGATGGGAAAAAGTGGTGCTGTTGATATTGATAAAGTTGGACCTGGAAATGCCTTAGAAGGATTATTAAATGGAACAGTTGGTGTCCTTGATGTCTTTGGCTCATATGCAGATAATTGTTTAGTTAAAGGTATTGAAAATGGATTTACGATAAAAAGTCTAGGTGCTAAAGAATACTTTGAATCAACAGGGTCTGATTACGATGGTGAAGCAATTGAAGTTGCTGGAGGTTTTGTTGGAAATGGAGATTTAGCAAGAATAAGTGCTTCTAATGTAGAATCATTAAGACAAGTATCTAGTGGACAAATTGCTGGTGGATTTATCGGACGCTCAAGTTTTGAATATTTAACTAAGATTCAAGCAAATAGTAAATTAATAAATTTTGTATTGGATATAGTAAATCATTTAATTAAAAAATTATATCTTGGTAAATTGCAAGAAGGGGATATTTTAGTAATTAATCTTGGAATAATAGAATTAGATGCCTTATATGATGGAAATACTTTATCGTTAGATTTATTAGGTTTAAAAATCTCAGTTGCATTAAGTAAATCTGATAATGGACAAACTGATGTTGCAATTGTTCAAATTGGTGATTCAGAAATTAAATTACCATGTGATGAAAATGGTTTTAAAGGTGATCAAACAACTAATATTGAAGTAAATTTAATAAAAGCTAATAGAACGCGAGTAAAGAATTCTTCTGTTGAAGGTATTGATATTGGTTATGATGTATTTGCAGGTGGTGCAACTAATAAAAAAGATGGAACTGATATTAATGGTTATGCTGGAGGATTTGTTGGATTAAATCACGAAGGTTTGTTAGATAATAATAAAATGATAAAAGCAGATACCATTAGAGGAACTGCTAATAAGATTGGAGAATTTTCTGGTACAACTACTTTAGAGTCAAGTTATGACTTTAACACCGTATATGGTATTGAAGGAAATCATAATACATATCAAGTATATCGTTTATTTGATAATGATAATTTAACAAAAATATGTATCGGTACTGAAGGAAATAAAATCTTAGTTAGCTCTTCAACAGATGTAGAAATAAGTGGTACTAATTATTATTTATATAATGTTGTTCATTTAAATGCTAATAGTGCTGGAGCACCTTCACTTGATGGTCATAATAATTGGAAAAATGCATATCAGACTGCTGAAAATGAATCAGTAAGAATACCGTTAAAAGTATATGTTTCTGAAGCTCAGGCAGATTTAATGTTAGGAACGCCAACAGGTGAAGTTGTAACTGATCCACCTAAAGAAGATGATTTAGCTCAAGATCCTTGTAGCCAAGATGCATTTATCACAATTCAAAAAAGATGGATTGATGATAATAATGCAAGTGGTGATAGAGAGGGAAGTATATCAGTCACAATAATTCAGACAAAAGAGGATGGTAGTGCAATAAATATAGATATTTCTATGGATAGTAGTATGGCTCATTCTGATGAAAATTCATGGTCGATAGTAAAAAAATTACCAATGTACTATGAAAAAGATGATGGAACTTTTGGAAAATATACATATGAAGTAGTTGAAAATCCAATAAATGGTTATTTAACAATCTACGATCAAAGTAAAGATGGATACACATTCTATATTACAAATTATCGAACAACAGCTATTATGAATGGTGATTCTGTAGTAATTGACTATGGATTACCGGTAACGGTAGATGTGCTAGCTAATGACCGTGTTAATAGTGATACAGAAATCAATGGTAAATTAGTGGGAGTTGCTAAAATTAATCGTGACGGCGAAACTGATGGTGTAAACTTAGATGAAAACAGTGTAACTGAAGAACAAAATATGTCTACCGAATATCAAGGTAATTATGGTAAGGCAGAAACCCTTGATACTAACAGTGATGGAAAAAAAGAAAGTATTAGATATTCACCAACTAATATGAATATGGATAGTTTTGAAAAATTGCTTTATGAAGTGCATGTTGATGGAAAAACTAAAAATAATCAAAACTACGTTTATAGTACTCTTGATGTAATTCCAGCAACAGAAATTTATTATGAAGATGAATTTAAAACGGTTGAATATCATAATGGTAC
>NZ_JBKTWO010000142.1:0-2082 GCF_047249845.1 Thomasclavelia sp. | reverse complement strand
CGTCACTATGGACCTATTTTTTTATTTTATTTCAACTTCATTTTACAACGCGCGATTTTATAATGATAAAAATGTTATTGGGTTTATTGCTAAAGCTGAAAATAAAATTGTAGGATTTGCTTATGGATATGATATTATTCATCCAAATGGAAAACATGCATATTTTATTTATTCTATTGGAATGTTACCAGACTATCAAGATAAAGGTTATGGAACTAAATTATTAGGATTTATTAAAGATTATATTAGTTCTAATGGATTCTTTGAAATGTTTGTTCTTACTGATAAAGGAAATCCTAGAGCGTGTCATGTATATGAAAAATTAGGTGGCAAAAATGATTTTGAAGATGAAATTTGCTATGTATATGATTTTGAAGGTGATGAAAAATGATAGATATTAAAAATGAGAATATAAGGGTTAGAACTTTAAATGATAATGATTTTCCATTAATGTTAAAATGGCTTACCGATGAAAGAGTATTAGAATTTTATGGTGGTAGAGATAAAAAATATACATTAGAAACTTTAAAAGAACATTATACAGAACCTTGGGAAGATGAAGTTATAAGAGTAATTATTGAATATAATGGTCAACCTATTGGTTATGGACAAATATATAAAATGTATGATGAACTATATGATGATTATCATTACCCTAGAAGTAATGATATTGTTTATGGTATGGACCAATTTATTGGTGAAGTTGATTATTGGAGCAAAGGCATAGGAACAAAATATACAAAAATGATTTTTGAATTCTTAAAAAAAGAAAGAAATGCAGATGCTGTAATATTGGACCCACACCAAGATAATCCAAGAGCAATTAGAATGTATCAAAAAGCAGGATTTAGAATTATTGAAGATTTACCAGAACACGAACTTCACGAAGGTAAAAAAGAAGATTGTTATTTAATGGAATATCGATATGATGATAATGAAACTAATGTTAAAGCAATAAAATATATAATTGAACATAGTTTTGATATCAAAATAACCTCTATTAAATTAATTGGTAATGGTAATGACTCGTTTGCTTATGAAGTTAATGATAATATGATTTTTAAATTTCCTAGACACGAAAAAGCAAATGAAAATTTATTAAAAGAAATTGAAATACTACAATATTTAGAAAATAAAACAACTTTTAATATACCTAAAGTTTTATATGTTAATAATGATAATTCAAATTATAAATATTGTATTGCTTGTTTTACAAAAATTAATGGTGTTTCTTTAAGTAAAGAAATATATGAAAGATTAACTGATGAAGAAAAAGATAAATTAGCACAAGATTTAGCAAGATTTTTAAAAGAACTACATAGTTCCAATTATAATAAATACCAAGTCGATACAATTGAGAATTACAAAAAAGATTATGCAAGATTAGTTGAATTAATTTTTGATAAATTAGATGATAATGAAAAAATGGTAATTAATAATATTTATAATAGCATTTTATCTAATGATGATATGCTAACAATAAATAAATCTCTTGTTCATAACGACTTTAGTTGTGGTAATATTTTATTTGATACTACAACAAATAGAATTTCAGGTATTATTGATTTTGGGGATTCTTGTGTTTCTGATACTGATAATGATTTTTATTGTTTATTAGAAGATTCAGATGAAGAATTAGGAAGATGTTTTGGTATAAAAGTTTTAAATTATTATGGTTATGACAACATTGAAAAAATGTTGAGAAAATCAGATTTTCACGAATTTTATTGGATGTTTGAAAAAATAATTTATGGTTATGAATATAATTATAATGATTGGATTACTGAAGGATTATCAGAGTTAAAAGAATATTGTGAAATAAGTATTAAAAATAAATAATATAGGTTGTGATAAAAATGGAGATTAAAAGCAAGAAATATATTAATGAGGGATTTAATAGTAAAGCATATATAATTAATGATGAGTATATACTTCTAGAAGGTGTAAATAAAAATTCCTATGATAATTATAAAAAGTATTCCGAAAGTCTTAATAAACTTGTTGATGTTAAATCACTTCAAATTCCTAATATCATTGAATTAATAGCGCCTAATAATGAGTTTCCAAATGGAGCTATGGTTT
>NZ_JBKTWO010000141.1:0-2090 GCF_047249845.1 Thomasclavelia sp. | reverse complement strand
ATTTGATTACTTTCACCACTAGGAACATCCCAGTTACTACCAGAAAAAACACCCAATTTTATAGTAATCTTTTCCGGTTGATAAATAATTGCCATAGCTATACAAACCGCTAAAATAAATAAACCAATTATTTTTTTATTCATCATCAACCCTCTTAGTTGTTTGCCCAGTTTGTACAGCCCAAATCGCTAATTGTGTACGATCTCTTAAATTTAATTTAGAAAGAATTGAACTTAAATAATTTCTAACTGTTCCTTCAGATAAATATAATTTTTGGGCAATTTCTTTATTTGAAAAACCATAACCAACTTGCTGTATAACTTTCCATTCTGGTTTACTAATTTGATCAATATTTGTTTCATCAACTTGAATAGAATAATTATTTTGTGACATTTTAGAAAACATCCCAAAAACTTTGGTAGCAATATCAGGATTTATCATTCCACCTCCACGGTAAACTGTTAAAATTGATTGATATAGCTCATACATGCCCACACCTTTCAATAAATAACCACTTGCACCATACTTCAAAGCACTAAACACAAAATCATCATCATCAAAAGTTGTCAAAATAATAATTTTAGTATTAGGATACTGTTCTTTAATCGCTTTAGTACAAACTACCCCATCCATACGTGGCATACGAATATCCATTAAAATCACATCAACTGATTCCCTTTTTAAAATATCTAAAACTTCTAATCCATCAGCAGCAATATTAACAACTTGAATATCTTCATGGGTACCTAAAACAATTTTTAACGATTCTCTTATCAATTCCTGGTCATCTGCTATAACAACTTTAATCATATCTTTCACCTCTTCCTATTGGGATTTTAACTTCTGTTAAAAAACCATCATGTCCAACATATATAACTTCGCCATTAATAATTGCTACTCTTTCTTGCATTTGCTTTAAACCAAATCCATAATGAATTTCTTTACAGCCAATCCCATCATCTTTTATTTTTAAATACAATAAATTTTCATATTCAAAAATTTCAATATCAATGCATTTTGCTCTTCCATGGCGCATTGCATTAGTTATACTTTCTTGAATTATTCGAAATAATATATCTTCAGTAGTATTTTCTAAATCAAGTTTATCAATTTGATAATGTAAATTAATTACTAAATCACTCAAATTTGTGAATTCATCAATCATTGTTTCAATAGCTCCCTTAAAACTATTGGCTTCTAAAGCACCTGGACGTAATTTATTTAGGGAATTACGAACATCACTAATTCCTTGGCGAACAACTTTTGAAACAAGTTGTAGTTGCTGTTTGGTTGTTTGAGGATTAATATCAATCATTGCTATACATGCGTCAATTCCAGCCGCAATCCCTGTTAGTGCATGCCCTAAAGTATCATGAATTTCACGTGCAAGTCTCTTTCTTTCATTATTTTCACCAATCTTTTCAGTAATAGCTGCATAATTTTGTAATTCCTGATTTACTTGATTAATCATATCTAATTCTTGAGAAATATTTTCATTTTCCTGAATTTGATCAGCAATATATAATACCGTAGAGGCAACAAATAATAATATATTTAATGTCTCTAACAAATTTTTGCTTACCATTAACATACCTGTCATTGAAGCTTCACAAGCTTCAAAATAAGCCTGAGGATTAGGGATAGAAATAAACATCGAAAAAATATCATAATTAGAAATTAAATATATTATTACTAATGCTAATAAAAACCATTTTGTTTTTTCATTTTTAAAATGATAAATACAGTCACTAAATACCAATAAAATAATTCCATTATAACTCATATTCAACAAATAAATTATAACAAAGCAAATAACTAATTCCAAAACATTATAAAAAATATGAAATTTATTATTTATAATTTTGTTTTCATTGTGATAATAAATCATAAAAACAAGTACTAGGTATAATAAAATTGAAACTAAAAGCACAAAAAGAGGATTTCTTGGTATACTATTAACAGTATCTAAAAAATTTCTTGATAATTGATTTGTAATTATATATTTTGTTGTAAATAAAAAAACAAATCCATAAAATATAACAATTATTAAATTCAATAAAATCATTAAATATCTAACTGACAATAAAGAC
>NZ_JBKTWO010000140.1:0-2091 GCF_047249845.1 Thomasclavelia sp. | reverse complement strand
GAGATACAACAAATATGATGTATCCACTAGCAGGACTAGCAATTGCTGCTCTAGGATTTTATAGTAATAAAAAAAGAAGAAAAGAAATATAAATTGATGAATCTAATTAAAAAGGAACTTTATAAATAATAATATGATGCCTCTAAAGTAGATAATGTAAATAAAAAACATTGAATACTTTGGAGGTGTTTTCTTATGAGAAGAAAAAGCATATTTTCAATAAAACAAAGGATTAATGGAGTTCTTGATTTTAAAAGTGGAAAAAGAAATGTCACAATTTATTGATTTAGGTTTGAGGAATATATAGCTGGGTAGAAATCTATGATAAGTAAGGGAAAACTGGTGTAGATGGTTTACTAGATAGATGAAGAAAACATAAAAGTGGTGAAGAGGTTGATGAGTCAATCTTATTAAAGTGTGAAAATGAATGTTTGAAAAAGAAGCTTGAAATGAAGGATAGGGAGAATCAATTATTGAAAAAAGTCAAGGAAATAGAAAGAAATCATTATTCACCAAAAAAAGAAGAAGTATAATATAACCACACTAGAAATAACAGTATAATAAAAAATAAACTATCACTAGATCATCTAATATAAACTTCATTTATTTCAAGTGTCTATTTAAAAAGGCTTCAAATCATGAATCATTTTTCTTTTTTAATTATAGTTATTAAAAATATAATATTTACAGATTAGTTTATCATTTTACTGTACTATTTAAATATTTTTTCATATAATCAAATAAAGATTGGGGGAATAATAATGATTGATGGACATATGCATTTAGAATATGGGGAATTAAATAAAGAATATGTTTTACAGTTTGTTGAAGAAGCAATAAAAAAGAAGTTAACTAAAATTCAAATCTTGGATCACACACATCGCTTTAAAGAGTTTGAGCCTATTTATACTGAACTAAAAGAAGAACCATTACAAAAAAAATGGTTAGAAAATAAAAAGATGAAGTTCAAAGATAGTTTAGATGATTATGATCGTTTAATTAGAGAAGTAAAGGGGATGGATTTACCTATTGATGTCTCTTTTGGGCTGGAAGTGTGTTATGTTCCAAAATATGAGGATTATATTAAAAAGATTTTAAAAAAACATCATTATGATTTTATTGTTGGGGCAATTCATTCAATTGATGGTAAATTATATGATATGAATTTTTCTAAAGATATTTTATGGAATAAATGTGATGTTAATGATATTTATAAGAGATATTATGAATTAATTTTTTCACTTGTTAAATCTGATATATTTACACAATTAGCACATCCAGATACAATTAAGATGTTTAATTATTATCCTACTTATGATTTAGTTCCGACATATCATCAGTTGGCGGATTTATTAGTAGAGCATCATGTTAAAGCGGAAAATAATACAGGTTGTTATTATCGATATAATCATAAAGATATAGGGTTAAGTGACGAGTTATTAAAAATATTTAAAGATCGTGGTGTAGAAATGATAACTGCTAGTGATGCTCATCAACCTAGTCATGTAGGAACAAATATTATTGATATTTATGAAAAAACAATGTTATAAACTTTGATTTCAAATCAAAGTTTTTTTAGTTTATATAAAAGTATCCTTTATAATTAAAAAAGGGGATGTTGTATAAAATAACTTTTTAAACAAGTAAATAATTTAGGGATTAAGTGAACTAGTTAATAATAGAAATTATGGGCAATTATACTGTGTATCTTATCAGTTAAGTGCCTTATTTTATAACAAAAAAAGAACTATAAAATAGTTTACTATTAAAGTCCATTTTATAGTTCTATATAATACTAATCTTTTTTATGTCTGCGATAGGCAAGCATTCCAAGCATACTTATAATTCCTAATTCAATAAATAATCCTGATAGATTATTATCACCTGTCTTAGTAGCATTTACCTTTGTATCACCTGGTTTTACATTACTTTCAGGGTTAGTTGAATTAGTTTCTAATCCGGCCATTGCTTTTGTTAATCCATTTATCGCATTTTCTACTTCTTCTGCTGTTGCATTTGGATTATTTAATATTGCGTTTGCTTTTGCTACTTCTTCATCTACTACTTTTAATGATGCTGCTGTATAGCTTG
>NZ_JBKTWO010000139.1:0-2106 GCF_047249845.1 Thomasclavelia sp. | reverse complement strand
TCTAAAACAATACCTTTGGCACGATTATTTTCTACAATAATATCCTTCACAGCAGTTTTATAAGCTGTATCTATATGTTCTTTTAATTCATTTGACATTTCAGTCATAATTCTTAAATTCTCTTCTGTTCCAAGATGTCTGACTTTTGCACGAAGAAGCTTTAATCCTACTGCATAACCTCTTCTTTCAATATCCTTAATTTTATCAGTTGTTGGATCAGTAATGTCATGAGTTGCCCCATGTTTTAAATACAATTCATCAACATAATGAATAACATTTTCAACTTCCTGATTATCTAAATAGTCAGTCAGCCAACCACCAAATTCACTTGTAATATTAAATTTTCCATCAGAATAAGCCCCCGCTCCACCAAATCCTGAAGTAATTGAACATGCTGGTAAACACCCAGGCTCATGTTCTTTGATTTGTGGACAGCTCTTGATTTTCTTATCTTTGATTGGACAATGGCGATACATAACATCATGACCTTTATCAATCAAAAGAACTTTTAATTCTGGATTCTTTAAATACAATTCATAACTTGTCATAATTCCTGCTGGTCCAGCACCAACAATGATAACATCATAATTTTTTTGCATAAAAAAACGCCTCATTTCTGGGCATAAAATGAATTATCCTCAATTATTATATCCATATTTTCAATAAATTGTCAACGAAAACAAGTTTTGAGTTTTGATAACTTGTTTTTATCTATGAAATAATAACTTCAAACATTCCTTTCAATGAAAAACAGCATTGACTTATCACACAAGAAATAAAGCAACTATCAATGGTATAGTCACAACTGACAATAAAGTCGTCATAAAAACTGTTTTAGCAGCAAGAGAAATATCTCCATCATATTCTGTAGCAAACAAAACTGCACTATTAGCAACTGGCATAGATATCATAATTAAAGCAATTCCCAAAATAAGTGGATCTCCAACAACCAATTTTAAAAGAGGATAAGCAATAACTGGAACAATAATTTGTTTAATCATTGTATAAGGATATATCTTAAATTCAGTAAACACTTCCTTAATTGGAATTGTAGCAAGTGTTGACCCAATTAATAGCATTGCCATTGGGGTTGTAATATCTCCAATCATTGTAATTGTTGAAGATAAAACATCAGGTAACTTTATGCCTGTAAAATAAATGAATAAGGCAACCAGTGAAGCTATAACACCAGGAGACAATAAGTTCTTAGGATTCAATTTCACTTTATGGCCTGTCCCATAATTCATAATCACAACGCCTACTGTAAAAACAAATAAATTAAAAATCATATTGAAGATAGCTGTAAAAAACACTGCTTCATAACCAAATATCGCTTTCATAACTGGAAATCCCATAAAACCAATATTTGAAAAAACTGTCATAAAGATATAGAGTCCCTGTTGTGGCAAAGGAATTCTTAAAACTTTAACAATGAAAAAGCCCAAAATAGGCATAATGAAATAAATAGCAAAGCCTAATATAAAAACAAAAAATATATCACTTAACCCTTGAGTAACAGTTGTAGATAAAACAGATGACACAATCATAGCCGGTGTTGTCACTGTTAATAATATTGATGTTAACTTCTTATTCAAATCAACATCAAATAATTTCATTTTAAATAAAAAATATCCTAACGCTATAACCAAAAATAACTGAATAATCTGCATTAATATAACTTGAATATCCACAACTTATTCCCCCTAACCTTTTAAACCATTAGCCTGTCTTTCCATATTTTCCACGACAACATCATAGATCTCTCCAAGTGTTGCTGCATATTCCAGAATTAGCCAAGGTTCATTAGTATGATAATGAATTTTAATTAATTCCTCATCACCAACTGCTAATAAGCAATCTCCTTTAAAATGATTAGTTATATAATCATTAATCTGATCTTCATTTAGATTCTGTCCTTCAATCAATAATTGTGTATCAAATTTAAATTCTACCATGTCTTTCTCCTTTCAAAAGAAAATGTATTCACTGACTTCTTATACTAAAATAAACACATCCCTTATATTTACTCCCATTATAATATTCTACCTTAAATGTTAGTTATTTTTTCAAAAACTGTAACAGTTTTACATTGTCTTTCTCTATGGA
>NZ_JBKTWO010000138.1:0-2119 GCF_047249845.1 Thomasclavelia sp. | reverse complement strand
TGCTTTGAATAACAATATAATTCATCTACATAATATTGGATGGGGAATTCTTCACTACCATGTTCAACAGTATCTTTTAAATTATAATCTGTAATTGTTAACTCAGTTTGTTTCATAATATCTCCATATATTTACGACTTGAGAATATTGTAATACATTTAGACAATAAATTCCATTGTTAGTAGATATAAAAGGAATATAATAATATTATCATGGAGGATAATAAGATGAATGAAATAAAAATAATTATTTGTGATTTAGATGGAACATTATTAAATGAAGAAGAAATGATGAGCGAATTAACAATAAATACGATTAAGAAACTAAAAGAAAACGGTTATCTTTTTGGCTATGCCACAGGCAGACCAATCTGTTCTATTGAAAATCTTATGGAAAAGTGGCAAATGAATAAGGATATTGTAGATATCGTGATTGGATTAAATGGCGGACATATTAAAGACTACAGATTGAATAGAGAGGAAAAATGTTTTCAAATAGATGGCAAACTGATTGAAAAGATTATCACACATTTTCAAGGTTTCCCAGTTAATTTTGGTGTATATAAAGATGATTATTTGGCAGTTTTTAAAGATGATGATCTTGCCAAACGATTAGCAACAAGTGATAATATTCCATATATAGTAGAAAACTTTCAAGATATTTATAAGTCAAAACAAAGCAAACTTATTGTCATCACTCATCCATCAGATATGAAATATATTAGAGAACATGGTCAAAAATTGAATCATCCCCATCTCAAATCTTTGCAAGCAGGCCAAATTGAATATGAATATATGGATCCTCAATTATCCAAAAGTTTAGGTTTAGAGCTCGTATGTTCATGGCATGATTTGTCACTTAAAAATTTACTTGCTTTTGGAGATGCTGATAATGATGCTGAAATGATTCGTGATGCTGGAATAGGTGTGGCAATGGAAAATGCAAGTACACTTACGAAATCTTATGCAAATTATATAACAGGAAGCCATCAAAATGATGGTGTTGCTTATTTCTTATTAGAAAAAATATTAGGAGGAAACATTTAATGACAGAAAAAGAAAAAATGTTAGCTGGTGAAATTTATGACTGTGGAGATCCAGAGTTGTTAGAACTTTGGTATTTAGGGAAAAATTTAGCGAGAGATTATAATCTCGCAGATGCAAACAATATAGAGGATAAAAAGAAAATATTAAAACAACTACTAGGTGGCTTTGGTGAAAATTTATGGATTACTGCACCATTTTATGTTGATTATGGTTGTCATATTTATCTTGGTGATAATTGTGAGATCAATATGAATTGTACCTTTTTAGATGATAATCAAATTATTATTGGTAATCATGCTTTGATTGCACTAAATGTTCAAATATATACTGCTTTTCACCCTACTCATTATTTAGACCGCTTTGGAGATAGTGTTGATACTCAATTTAATTTTTGTAAAACAATGACTGCTCCTGTTATTATAGGTGATAATGTATGGATTGGTGGTGGCGCTATTATTATGCCAGGAGTCACAATTGGTGATAATGTTGTCATTGGAGCAGGTAGCGTTGTCACAAAAGATATTCCTTCAAATGTTATTGCTTATGGAAATCCTTGCCAAGTGAAACGTGAAAACAAACGTCGATAGTTTATGTCAGAAAAATGAAAGTGAGGAAATACAAATGATATACAAAAATTTAAAGTGGTTAAATGAAAGTCAATATCATGAAATAGATAATGGAATTGAAATCTACGCACCTGAACATACTGATTATTTTGTTAATCCAGTTAATCATGACGTCATAACATCTGCTCCTTTTCTTTATCAAGAAGTGACAGGTGATTTCATCTTGCGAGCAAAAGTAAGTCATGACTTTTTATCAACATATGATGCTTGCGTTCTACTCGCCCAAGACCATGATAGATTATGGGCAAAAGCATGTTTCGAGTTGACTGATATAGGGACTCATTAAATAGTAACTGTTATGACAAATGAACATTCAGATGATGCAAATGGCGTTATTGTAGACACTCAAGAGATATGGCTGCAACTGGCAAGAAAAGACAATATGTTTGCTATTCATTATTCTCTAGATGGAAGAATATTCTCTATGGCAAGACTAACCTATTTACC
>NZ_JBKTWO010000137.1:0-2234 GCF_047249845.1 Thomasclavelia sp. | reverse complement strand
TTCAGAAGTGGAACAGTATGCATGATCAAATACAATTCCATTATCCAGAAAATATTGGCGAGCTCCTTTAGCCTGACGAATACCTAAATCAGTAAGTGGAGAATCACTCCAACCTTGCATTCTTTTTAATTCATTAAATAGTGTTTGTCCATGACGCATCATGTATAATGTCTTTTTCATATTGATTCCTCCTTGTTGCACTTATTTTAGTATATATTTTTAAATAACTGAAATACAAATTTAATAATGATGACATAATTTATTACTTATCACATTAATTTTTAACTATTTATGAAATATTTTGTATCATTCTTATAACTTTATGTGTTAATATGAGTTATAAGAAATGTCTAGAAAACATTATAAGGAGATGAATGAAAGGTTATGTTAGATAGAAATATTGAGATATTTATAAAAGTTGCTGAATTTAATAGTTTTACAGTTGCTGCTCAGGTGCTATACATATCACAACCTGCTGTTAGTCATGCTATTAAGCATTTGGAAGATGAATTAAAAGTACAACTATTTTACCGTGATAAAAGAAAAGGCTTAGTTATTACTGATATTGGTAAAAAAATACTATCTCTAGTTAGACAAATGGAAGATATAGATAATCGTATTACTCAAATAGCCTATCAAGAAAACAATCTTATTAGTGGTACTCTAAGAATAGCTTCATTACCATCTTTAACAGCATCATATGTATCTCATACTCTAAAGATGTTTCATCAATTATATCCCAATGTCAAAATTGAAATTAGAGAGGGAACACCTCAAGAAGTAAAAGCAATGGTAGATGGTTATATGGTTGATTTAGCTTTTTCAACATCACCATATGATCAATATGATTATATAACAATAAAAGAGGATCAGATGTTATGTATAAGTCAATCCTCTTCAAAAAGAAAAGTTATTTTATCAAAATTAGATCATACTTTAATTCTTACTAAATCGGCATTTGAAACTGTAATGGATAATACAAAAAATGGAAAGTTTATAGATATGAAAAATGTCATTATTGTGCAAAATTTGGATTCAATGATGAATATGGTCAATGATGGAATAGGTGATGGTATTATTTCTGCACATCCTTTAACTTATATCAAAAAGGAATATACAATAAATGATTTAAAACCTGATATCAATTTTGAAATTGGAGTGTTTACAAATAACCTTAACGAATTAACTCCAGTTGCAAAGGAATTTGTTAGGATACTAAAAGAAAATATAGTGTAAAAGAAATTTTGATAATGGATAATTAAAATGGGAGATTTCAAATATTGTTGAGTGAATGAGCAATATAAGAAGTCTCTTTTTGATTATTATTTAAAAGTATAAATAAAAGAAATTAAGTTGATATTTTTAATATGACATAACTAAAACATAATGATGTTATGATAAAAAATGTATTTTACTTATGAATAATTCTATAATATATTATAATCGAAATAAAATGATAAGGAGTGATTGTTTATGACAGTTTTAACGACTTTGTTTCCTGTTTTCTTTATGTTATTACTAGGATTAGTATCGCATATAAAGGGATGGGTAACGGTAAATCAAAAAAATGGTGCAAATAGCATTATCTTTAAAATTCTTTTTCCGGTTCTTGTTTTTAATTTAATGGCAAATGCGAACATTGAATTGAGTCATATATCGATTATTTTATATGTATATATAGCTTATTTAGTGATTTTGGTTATAGGTAAATTTATAACACAGCATATCACTAAAAAATATCAAAAATTTGATCCTTATTTGCTAACGGTTGTTGAGGGCGGGAATGTTGCACTACCTTTATATTTATCTATTGTTGGTCAATCAAGTACTACAGTGATTTTTGATTTGGGTGGGATTATGATTTGTTTTATAACGATTCCAATATTAATTGCCAAGGAAGTATCAGCCGGTTCATCTTATAAAGATATTATAAAAAGTATCTTTACTAATACTTTCGTTATTGCGGTTATTTTAGGATTATTTATGAATTTTACTGGTTTATATGAATTATTATTAGCATCATCGTTTGGTGATATGATTTCAACAACAATAAATCAAGTGACAGCACCAATTATTCCAATGATTTTATTTATTTTAGGATATGATTTAAATATTGATAGTCATAATTTAAAACCTGTTTTGCGATTAATTGCTGTTAAGTTTGTCTATTATGCATTTGTTATACTTGGATTCTTTGTATTATTTCCAGAGTTAATGGCAGATAAGTCCTTTAT
>NZ_JBKTWO010000136.1:0-2249 GCF_047249845.1 Thomasclavelia sp. | reverse complement strand
ATGTGGCTCTTGTCTTTAGTGCCACACAGGCTTTATTAGCAGCCATTGCTGGAGCAACTTATGTATCGCCATTCTTAGGAAGATTGGATGATATTTCAGCATCGGGAATTGATTTGGTGGCAGATATTATGCAGATTTTTAATCAATATGGATTTGAAACTGAGGTCATCTGTGCTAGCATACGTCATCCTATACACGTTATAGAATGTGCAAGATTAGGTGCTGATATTGCAACTGTACCATATCAAATCATTATGCAAATGATACAACATCCATTAACTGATATTGGTGTAGAAAAGTTTATAAAAGACTATCAAAAAGTTTTTGGTTAAAACAATAGGTGATATGTTATTATCCACATTCCAAGTTGTGATAGAATAGGAAACATAAGTCTATTTTTTCAAAAAAATTGTTGAAAAATGTTGAACTTGAATAAAAAGTCTCAAAAGTAAATAATTGAGGTAGGAAGGATAAATATGAACATACGACAAAAGCACATGCTCAATACACTTGTGAATGATGGTTCTATCCATATTGGAACAAGTGCTCAAAAATTTAATGTTGGTGAAAGAACAATTCGATATGATTTAGATGTTATTGCGGACTATATTTCAACAAAGTTACAACACCAGGGATTAATGATCAAAAATAACATTGCACATCTTATGATTAATCAAGATGAAATTCAAGATTTAAGATTAGAAGAGATGGATAATGATTATTATGAAATTAAGATTTCTTCAGAAGAAAGAATGATTATGATTCTTTATGACTTATGTTGGGCAACTGATAAGATGACAATTCAGCAATTTGCTGATAAATATTTTGTAAGTCGAGGGACAATCAATAGTGATTTTATTGAAATTAAAAAATGGTGTCATAAAAGACATATTCCACTTGTTTCTTTAAAAGGAAAAGGCATTTATATTGATGCTACTGAAAAACAAAGACGTGCTTATTTAAGTGAACTTATTCGTTCTTCTACAAAATTAGATCATTATAAAGATTTTATTTTTATAGAATGGTTTAAAGATATAGATGATGAAACCATTAAAACAATTGTGACAAAAGCTGAAAAGAAATATGGTATTTGGTTAACTGATATCGCTTTTGAAGGATTAAGTATTCATATTGCTTTATCAATTAAACGTTATCAAAGTCATCATATTTCAGAAAGTCATGAAGCATCTCATTATACAGATATTGATCCACTCCCTTACCAAATGGCTAGTGAAATCGTCCATGAAATCAATAGACAGTTTGAATTAAAACTCCCAGAAACAGAAATTATCTATGTCGCTATCCATTTAGGCGGGAAATCAAGTTATTTAAATGAAGATGATGTTGGTAGTCATGCACTTGTAGAGTACTACGCAATTAATATGATTATTCATGTGGGAAATATCTTGAAGGTTGATTTAAAACAAGATAAACGATTGTTAGATGGACTTATTCAACATTTAAGAGCATGTCGTTATCGTTATAAGAATGATATGGTTATTGAGAATCCTTTAAAAGAGGATTTGATTGAAAGTTATCCCAATCTGTATCAGATTTTATCACTGTTTATTAATGATACACAAGATCAAGGTTATATTCGATTTAATGATGATGAAATGACTTATGTTCTTCTTCACTTTGCTGCTGCTATTAATCGAAGAAGTCAAAAATCTAAAGAAATTCCTAATATATTAGTGGTCTGTTCAACAGGATTAGGAACCTCAGAACTGGTCGTTTCATCATTAAATAGATACTTTAAATTAAAAATTCAAGCTTGTACTGCTTTACATCAGTTACAGTACTATTTAGGAAAGTATCCAATTGATCTCATTATTACAACAGTTCCATTAGAATCAATAGTTCCACATGTGAGAGTTCATCCAATACTTACAGATGAGGATAACAATAACATTAGAAAGAAGTTATCTGAATTGGGATTTGAAATTATTAATCAAGAAGATTCAATTACAAAAGAATTATCTATCTTAATGGATCACTATATGAAAGATAAAGACGATTCTAAATTAATTAATGAATTAACTGAACTGTATCAAAAAATAAAACCTAATGAAAATAGTTTAGAAAGAACAATGGGGGAATATAAAATGCTTAGTGAATTATTAACGGATCAAACAATTCAATTGAATATTGATGTTCCAGATTGGCAGGAAGCCATTCGTGCCTCGGGTAAGATATTGGCTGAAAAAGAATATATAACAGATGATTATATTCAGGCATCAATACATAGT
>NZ_JBKTWO010000135.1:0-2255 GCF_047249845.1 Thomasclavelia sp. | reverse complement strand
ATCGCCAATGAATTAAAGCTTAGCAGAAACATAGTCAGTCAATATTTAAACCAGCTTCATAAGGAATATAAATTGATCAAGATTAATACACGTCCAGTGTATTTCCTAGATTTTGAAACACTGACAATGAAATACCAATTAGTTGACTTAAAATGGGAATATTTAAGTATTGAAGAGATATTTAATGTATTAAATAATGCAAAAGAAAAATATGCGGACTTCAATAAAGCCATAGGAAAAGATAATAGCCTCTCTTATTGTATTGAACAAGCAATCACAGCTGTAACCTATCCTTCTAATGGGTTGCCTATTCTCATTTTTGGTGAAAGTGGTAGTGGCAAAACTTTCATTAGTTCCTTAATTAGTGAATACGCATTAAATAATAAAATCATCCAAAAAGGAGAAGACATTATTTATGTCAATTGCATGCGATATCAAAACAACTCTATTAATTTTATTAAATTAATAAATAAGATTATTGAACAAGAAAAAAAACGGAAACTGATTATCACATTTGATGATATACATTTATTGGAAACTGAGGCTATTGAAAAAATTTTAGCTATCCTTGAGGGTAAAAGTTCTGCTTTTCATACAACAGCAATTTCTCATCAATACATACTGACTTGTTCAACTAGACTAGATGAGAATATTCGCCAGAAATTAACAGCAAGAATTCCTATCATTCTAAATTTACCATCTCTTGATGAACGTTTATTAAACGAGAAAAAAAATTTTATTCAATACTTCTTCACTGAAGAGGAGAAAAAAATTAAATATAAAATTTCAATAAGCAATCATGTATTGAACTTATTAATAAACTTTAACTTCATAGATAATATCAATGGCTTAAGAAATGCTATTCAACTCAGTGTCGCTAATGCCTACGTTAAAATGAATCCCAATTCGTCTACAGAAATGAATGTTTTTGTTCACAACTTGCCTGATCTTCTAATTTCAAGCCGGACGATAGATACAATTAAAGATGAAGAAACAAACATGATTCGTATAAATAAAGATTTTAATACTACTCAAACCAATGAGACACTTAACTTTTTTAATACAATGCTTGAAACTTATATTGCATTCTCTGAAAACACTTTAAGTTTTAATGGTTTTATATCTCAATGTTTCCGTAAAATAAGTGATTACTATGAATATTTAATGTTTGATAATAAATATTCAAATTCAAGAATAAAGGCTATCGAAAATGTGACTAACACAATCGTTAATGAAATTGAGGATACCTATCACTTATACTTTCCAGCAACATTTCAGCATGCATTAGCATCTTCAATCTTTACAAGGTTACAAATGCATTCCAAATTTATGTCATTTGAAGAACAAAATGCTAAATTAATTGAATCATTTTATCAAACTGTCTGTGAAACCTTATCTAAAGAAGCCATCATCGCCGATGAAATTACAAATTTAACTTTCTTGAAATTAGATTTTAAGATGAGTAATCTTGAGAAAATTATCATTACCTTAAGTATTCATGTATATAATCACAATATTCATAATACAGAAACACGTGGAATTATCATTGCACACGGTTATCTCAGCGCTTCCTCAATTGCTGCTACTACAAATAGCTTATTAGGCTATCACCTATTTGAATCCTGCGATATGCCTCTAACGATGCAAATGCCAGAAGTAGCTGAAAAGGTAAAAAAATTGATGAATGTAAAACGAAATGTGAGAAATCTTGTTCTTATGGTAGATATGGGATCTTTAGAACACTTAGGTGAAAATCTCGATTCTCTTTATAATATAAATATTGGTATTGTAAATAATATATCAACTGGATTAGCCATAAATATTGGTCAAAAAATTCTTGCTAATGTTTCGCTAGAACATATTATGAAAGAGTCTTGTAATGAACATTTAATAAATTACAAAATTATCATAAATACTAAGCGAGATAAAGCTGTCTTATTTACAAGCGAAAACGGGAATATAATTAACGAAAGACTTGTTGATCTCTTTAAGAAAAGTCTACCAAGAAAAACTGGTATTCATATTATTCCATACGATTACAAAACCTTACTTGATGAAGGCGATAAAAGCTTTATATTTAACAGTCACGAAATTCTATTCATATGTGGTACCTTAAACCCAAATGTTACTTCTGTACCCTTCATAGGTTTAGATTCCTTCTTAAATACAAGTGAGCTATCAAAAATCGCTTCCATCTTATATTCGTATATGAATAAAACAGAGCTTATTCAATTTCAAGAGAATCTTTTATTAAA
>NZ_JBKTWO010000134.1:0-2280 GCF_047249845.1 Thomasclavelia sp. | reverse complement strand
TCTTTAACCTGCATATATTGATCAGTCTCTTTCACTCAGTTAGCAAATTCTACTAATTTTGTTTCCAAATCAGATAATTTTTCCTTTGTTGTTTATTTAAATACATCCAAATCAAATTCATCAACAGATTTTTTAACTGTTTCAATTGTTTGCCCAAGCATTGCTTCAACATCTTCTTTAGTCATATTTTTCAATTGATCATATGCCTTTAAAGATTCTCTCTTAATATCTTCTCTTAATTCACTACCTTTTTTTGGTGCTAATAATAATCCAGCAGCAGCACCAATTCCTAAACCTAAAATAAACTTACCAATTTTCATCTTTTCTTCACCTTTCTTATTATTTTTTTCTTCTAAACATAGAAGTTAATAACCCTAATCCAGAAAGCAATGTTGCCTTCAAACCACCTTTTGAAAAGAAGCCACTAAACAATTCAACAGGCGCATTCAACATCTCCATTTTATTATTGATATCATCTAAAATATGATTCACTTTTGTTAATGTTGTTTCTACCATTGTCATTAAAACAGTTGCTTCCTTCACAGCACCAGACATCCTAATTAACAAGAGTCCTAAACTTATTAAAGCAAAAGCCCCAGACAAGATCAAAATACACATAGATACTAATTGTGCGTTTTCCATAAATTCTCCTTTCTTTGACTTTAGTATATTATACCATAAATTTCCATTATGAGGAAGTCATTGCTAATGTGTTGATTTATAATCAATCAGCATATCTTCAAACTTATAAATATCCTTGCTACTCATAAACAAGAAAACCACATCATCATGTTCTGCCAATAATTTGACAGCATCTTCATCTTCATGAATCACAATTGCACGTGGAAGATATTGACCAATCTCATGAATATCGATATCTATTCCAGCTTCTTTTTTAGCATTCTCTGGAAAATGTACGAGGAATGGATAATCCGCTAAATTCATTGACTCAGCAAATTCTTTTGCAAATCGCAGCCCTCTAGAAAAACGATCAGGTTGGAAAATAGCAACAATTTCTTTACCAGGATATCGAGAACGCGTTGCCTCAATGACATATTTGATTGCTGTTGGATGATGTGCATAATCATCCACATATACATTATTCCCAACTTCCTGAACTGTATAACGGCGTTTCACTCCATCAAATGTAGATAAACGTTTTTGGATGTAATCAGCATCCATATTTTCTAAATATCCTAATGTAATGACTGCTAAAGAATCATACAACATATGCATTCCATAGAAAGGAAGTGCAAAATGACCAAATAAATCGCCATGAATATAAACATCAAAATACAATCCATGATTATTATTAATAATATTTTTAGCAATCACATCATTTTTATCACTTATTCCAAATTTTAAAACTCTTTTAGTATAATTCAAGTGTGGCAAATGCGGGTCATCACCCCAGACAACAACCGTATCTTTCACTTGATTAGCAAATTGCTCAAATGACTGAACATATTGCTCGATTGATTGAAAATAATCAACATGATCCATTTCGATATTGTTAATTACTGCATATGTTGGCTGATAATGTAGAAAATGATCTTGATATTCGCAAGTTTCTGCAATAAAATAATGACTATCTTTCACCGCATGACCAGTTCCATCACCAATCAAAACTGAAGTCTTATTATAGTCTTTAAAGAGATGGTAAGCCATCCCAGTCGTTGTTGTTTTACCATGTGTTCCAGCAATTCCAATTGAAACATATTTATCTAATAATTGAGCTAAAAAATCATAATAGGTATGTGTTTTTACATTTGGATTTGCTAGTGCTTCTTTGACTTCTTCATTTGATTCATCAAAGGCATTTCCAATAATGACATCATACCCATCTTTAATATTATTTTTGTTAAAAGAATAAATAGGAATATCTCTTTTTTTCAATTCATCCTCTATAAATATATATTTATCAATATCACTTCCAGCAACTTTATGACCCAAATCGTATAGTATTGTTGCTAAAGAAGCCATACCTGAACCTTTAATTCCAATAAAATAATACATTCCTTATCACCTCTCAACTATTCTAGCACAATTTAAGTAAAAAGTATCATTTCTCATTATATTTTTTATAATTTTTTTTAAATTTCACATACTAATAATGTCAATAGAAATAAAGGAGAAACGAATATGAGTCACAAGAAAGCAAAAAACAAACAAAAGCAAAATCAAAACAAAGGGTATAACCAAAATCAACAAGCAAATGATAGTTTTGAAATGCAAGACAACTTCAAATTTGAAGATAACTCAAATGCAAGAGCATAAACA
>NZ_JBKTWO010000133.1:0-2286 GCF_047249845.1 Thomasclavelia sp. | reverse complement strand
GGATAAATTCTCGCCCATGCAATTGAAAAACGATAAGTCTTAAGACCCATATCAGCCATTAACTTGACAGCCTCTTTAAAACGATGATAATGATCAACGGCCTTATCTCCAGTTGTTGCCTTAAATGTCTTACCTGGAATTCTCACAAACTTATCCCAGTTAGTAACACCTTTACCATCTGCATCCCAACCACCTTCAACTTGATAATCAGCAGATGCACTTCCCCATAGAAAGTCTTTAGGGAATCCTTTTGTTTCTTTAAAATACATAGATTTCCTCCTTTGCTTTATATATTTTCATTCATAAACTCAATGAGAGATAATGAATAAGAATCTTCTTTATCTTTTAAATCATATAAATGTTCTTCTTTAATTGGAAATAACAACTTGTTTGATGCATCATGGTTATATAATGGGAAAACCATTTGAAAAGGAACGTCCTTATCATTTTTAGAATGGACATAAACAGTTGGTATAACATTTTTCTTTACCATATCAACCGTATTCATCTTCTTAATATCACTCTTCAATTCATCTTTAATCACTTTACGAATAATTGGTCCAGCTACAAATTTAGTAACCTTCATTTCCTTTTGACAACGCATTGCTAAATAATTATAAACTGTATCATAAGCACCTTCACTGATAATTAAATCCACATTTTTTAACTTTCCTAAACCAGAAGTATTTAAAATTGTGTTGGCACCCATTCCCTGACCATACATAATGATACGATGATCTTGCCCATACTTTTGGAGAACATAAGTATTAAAATACATCAAATCAAAAACATCACGATATCCAAACCCTCGAATATACCCATCACTTAATCCATGAGCATTCGCATCTATCATCAAAATATTTTCATCTGGAAATACTGATTGAAAATAATCAACGACAGCCTGCAAAGAATGTGCAGAATTTAATAGAGCATGCAAACAAATAATTGTTCTTTTTGCTTGTGGTTTCTCAATTAAATAAGCTTGCAAGAACATTCCTTTATGATTCTTAATCTTAACTTTACTTGCACCAATATCTTCATACCAATTACCTTGATCATCTTTACTTAAATGTTCACGATAAAGCATCTTTTTAGCAAATTGATTTGCTAATGCCAGCCCAGCAGTAAGGGTTGATGCAGTAAGAGTTGATGCAACAGCACTTCCAACAACGAATTTCTTTTTCATTTATACCACTCCTTAAAATTATCCATCAGGATTCTATTTATATTCATAACTTGTTCAAAGGAACTTAAACGATAATTATCACTACCCATTCTTGCAGCAAAATATTGAATAGCTGTAACTAATTCCTCTCTTACCTTTGGTCTTATTTCCAAAGGAAAAGACTCAATTGGGAAACATGAAAAGATAAATGTATTATAATCTTCATGGAATAAATCAAGTAAAACTTGATACCCTTCAGATTGCACTAAGGAATTCCCTAAAGCTAAGTCAAGATCGTGATTTGCAAATGTTAACATATTATTAATCACATCTCTTAATACTTTTAAAACAACAGCATAATATTGTTCAAAATCATTATGAAAAATATAATAGATATAAGAGAAGACTAAATTAACATTTTCCCTTTCTTCATCCTTATCATTCAAGACTAACTCTTCTTTTAAAGCCTTTATCATTGCACTTGTTACTCTATATTGAGATAAAATCATTGATCCAAAATCTGTCATAATTGCAAATGAAAATCTTGAATTTAAACAAAGTGTATGAACTGCTTCAAATAATTCTTTAGGTACATTTTTATAGAATTTATCTAAATTTTCATAAACAATACGAACAATCTCTCGGATATAATATAAATGATACTGATATTCTGTATCTAAATATTTTGAATTTGTTCCATCCCATTCATATTGATAAAGAACACTCTTTAATAATAAGTTTACTGAATCAATAAATTGTTTATAATTCTTATTATCTAAATGAATCTTTAAACAGGGAATAAATATTTTATAATATTCATCCATTGTTTTTTGATTACTTCCTTGATGATATTTCATATAATTTAAAATATCACAAAAATCAATTGGTTCTAACACCGTTAACTGTGTAGATATTGTTTTGATATAATTTTCATACAAGGAATAATGCAAAGTACTTTTATAATCAAATTTTTTAATAATGCGATTAACAGCATCTTTTACAATATAAAGTTTTTCTTGTTCATGCAGATCTTCAGAAAAAGTATAAGTCAAATGATCTTTACATTGAATCTCTACATAAATATCAATTTGTCTAAAGTTTTGATCAAGCATATAATAATG
>NZ_JBKTWO010000132.1:261-2308 GCF_047249845.1 Thomasclavelia sp. | reverse complement strand
CAAAGATAAAACAGAAGCTGATTCATTATTAACCTTAGAACCTCTTTATGATTATGTTGCTGCCCATTGTCATCCTTGTCTTAAAACTATTTTTGAAGAACTCAAGAAACCAATGGGATGGAATATATTTGTAGGTCGTGTTGTTCATTATTCAGCTTATGATTTAAAAGAACATCATAGTGAATACTTTAATGCTATTCTATCAAGAGATACTTATCGATTATGTCAAATTGTCGATTCTATTTTTCAATCATCATTAAAAACTTTACAGTTACATATGAAATAAGCAGGTCTCATTCAGTGATACCTGCTTATTGTTTTACTATTTATAAAAAGTAATAATTGATTTGAAAAGGTCTCCATCTAACTCAACAGTAAAACGTCCACCTTGTAATTCTGTAAAGCTCTTCACAATAGCAAGACCAAGTCCAGAACCACTTGTATTACGCGATTGATCACCTTGAACAAATCTTTCAACTATTTCATTTTCATTAAATCTCATTTCTTCAGCTGAAATGTTTTTAAAAATAATTGTTACAGAATCATCATTTTCTATCACATCAATGTAAACTCTTGTATGCTCTAAGGCATATTTACTAATATTGATAAATAGATTTTCAAATATTCTATATGTTTTTGAACTATCTAGATGACAAATCATCTTTTCTTCTGTAAAAGTCGTTCTTAAATCTAAATTTTTCTCAGATAATTTATCTTCACACTCTAATTGTGCCTGTTTAATTAAAGCAACGATATCAACATCTACATAATCTAGTCTAATATCTCCACTATTTGCTTTACTAACTTCAAATAGGTCTTCAATGAGATTCTTTAATCTTAATGAATTTCTCTCAAGAATCTGTAAATAATGCTCATGATCATCATCAGTTAAATGAGGATTTTTTAATAAATCAACATAAGTAATGATAGATGTGAGAGGTGTTTTTAAATCATGTGAAACGTTAGAAATAAGTTCAGTTTTTGTTTTTTGCGACTTCACTTCCTCTTGCACAGCTTTTTCAAAACCATCTCTAATATGTGAAAACTCATCTTTTAAAGGATTAAAGATTCCAACATCTTCATTAATTTCCACATTAAAATTACCATTAGATAACTGTTGTGTTGCATTTAATAATACTTGATATTGTTCTTTGATTTGATTAAATTTCTTTTGCAGAATAACAAAGATGATAACAGAATAAATACATGCAAAGAATATTCCAAAAACAAAGAATATACTAATACCAGTAATAATAATAAAATTAAATAAAACAATTTTTAATACTGACTTATTCACTTCATCACTTAAATCAAAATCTATAACTTTGTCAATAATCTTTTTACTGTTTTTTATCAACCATCCTGTACACGTATTTTCCATGAAATATCTTTTAAAACCTTTGCAATAAAGATATTTAATCATATAAGCCAAAATCATAAACATGAGATAGAAGATAAACCAAAGTCCGATATTGAAAATAGGTGTTAATATATCAGAGAGATTTTGAATACCAAAGCGAGAAAAGAACTCGCCCATAAGATTTTGTGTAGTTGCTATAACCAAATAAGGAGATATAATGTAAAGCGTTGATGTTACCGTACACCAAATAAATGCCAATATAATAAATTTAATACGAGAAATAAATTGCAGAAATTTATTTTCATTAAGATAATGCATTGGTATTATAAAAATCATACACATCACAATAAATAGACAAGTTAATAAATATGGTAATGAAAATCTAAAATAATCAGTATTACCAGGATTATTTATATATAAAGATAATTGACTCCCAGATTGCAGTGTTTTTGGAACTGCATAGGTTATTGTTAAATTTTTAGGATTATTATATTTAATTGTTGAAATAATTTCATTATCATCTGAATAAAAATTTTCTTCATTACCTGAATGTGATTGATAATTCAATCTCTTCTCATAAGGTATTTCTATCCCATCTTTTGTAAAATTAACAAATAGAGAACCATCTTTATCAAATTGAATCTGAATATACCATTGGTATTTCTCTTGTAGTTCTTTGTTGCTCCT
>NZ_JBKTWO010000132.1:0-251 GCF_047249845.1 Thomasclavelia sp. | reverse complement strand
TAAATCATCATTAGTATTTGCAGAGTGAATTTGTGATTCATTATCAACAGCTTGATAATAAAGATCTGTTTGCTTCTCTAATTGACGTATGCTTTGCTTGATTTGATACTGAAAGTTCTCTTTAGCATCCATAACATCTTGAGTATTGTCTTTACCAATAATTTGCAAATACTCTGAAGTATTAAAATCTTTATTCTTTTGTGTTTTAAGTTGATAATCAATTGGATAATTATATTCTGATATCAGATCTA
>NZ_JBKTWO010000131.1:0-2321 GCF_047249845.1 Thomasclavelia sp. | reverse complement strand
AACAAAAATTCATGGATATTAGAAAACGTGCATTTAAATTCCCTGAATTAGGTAAAAAAGCTAACTTGATTTGTATTCCAACAACTTCAGGAACAGGTTCAGAAGTTACTCCATTCTCAGTTATTACTGATAAATCTTGTAACAAGAAATATCCATTAACTGACTATGCTTTAACTCCAACAGTAGCTATCGTTGACCCTGAATTCGTTATGTCTTTACCAGCTGCAATTGCTGCTGATACAGGTATCGACGTATTAACTCATGCAGTTGAAGCTTACGTATCTATCTTAGCTTCTGACTTTACTGATGGATGGGCTAAACAAGCCGTTAAATTAGTATTTGATTACTTAGAAGAATCAGTTAAAGAAGGAACTCCTTTATCTAGAGAAAAAATGCACAATGCTGCAACAATCGCAGGTATGGCTTTCGCTAATGCATTCTTAGGTATGAACCACTCATTAGCTCATAAAATTGGTGGGGAATTCCACGTACCTCATGGACGTACTAATGGTATCTTATTACCACACGTTATCAGATATAACGGAAGTATGCCAACTAAATTAAACATCTGGCCAAAAATTGAAAACTTCAAAGCTGATGTTAAATATATGGAATTAGCTCAATTAATCGGATTAAATCCTAAAACTCCTGCAGAAGGTGTTCAAATGTTTGCTGACGCTTGTGAAGAATTATGTCACAAAGTTAATTTAGCATCTAACATCGAATCTCAAGGAATCGATAAAAAAGATTGGGATGAAGCAATTCACAGAATGGCTATGAATGCTTATGAAGATCAATGTACTCCAGCAAATCCAAGAATGCCAATGGTACATGATATGGAAGCAATCTTAAGAACTATTTGGGATTACAAAAATAAATTTGATAAATAATCTGTATAATTTAGGAGACGACTCATTAAGAGTAGTCTCTTTTTTACTTTGTGATATAATATGAGTATATTAAAGGATGGAGGGGTTAGATGAAACGAAATATTTACAATTCTGTTTATTATTGTATTTTAGGTCTAATTCTAATTGTTATTTCAACTATGGCAATTATTCAACGTGATGATTTTTTAATGCGTGTATTTGATGTTTTAGGATGGATTTTAATAATAAATGGGTTCCATGAATTAGGCGTTTTTATTAAAAGACGGTTAAGGGGGGATTTGTTTAATATTATTATTAATATAGTAATTGGGCTTTTTGTTATTATTTATACGACTATTCCAATAAGATTATTATTTGCGATTTTTGCTTTATATATTACTTTAAATGGAATTATTAAGTTTATCTCATATCTTAACTATAAAAAAGATAAAGTTGATAGACGGTTTCCAGTTTTATGTGGAGCTGTTTTTTTAATAATATATGGTTTGGCGTTATTGTTAGGACGGTTTGTGGATGCTAATGCAATGATGATCTTTATTGGTGCATATGGTTTGTTTTTAGGGATGAATTATATTATTGATGGTGTTTTTATAGCTGTTCCTCAGCAGCACAAGGATAGTTTAAAACGTCGAATTAGAATTCCTGTTCCAATTTTTATATCAGCACGTATTCCTAAAGTAATGATGGATTATATAAATGAACGTTTAGCAGTAGAACCTAAAGAAAAGTTTTTAGATGATGTTAATCATGCTAATGTTGAGATATTTATACATGTTAGTCCAGATGGGTTTGGTACAATTGGTCACTGTGATATTTGTATTGATAATAATGTTATCTCATATGGTAATTATGATCATGATTCGATTAGGCTATATGAATCGATTGGTGATGGCGTTATCTTTGTTGCTCCGCGAGAAAGTTATATTCCTTTTTGTATAGAAATAGATAAAAAAACTATCTTTAGTTATGGTGTACGTTTAACAACAAAACAATTAGAAAGTGTAAAAGCGGAGATTAGAAAAATATTTGAAAACACCTATCGATGGTATCCTCGTTCTTATAAAAATAGTGATGATTGTAATGATTATGCTAGTAAATTATACTTACGAACTAAAACAAAATTTTATAAGTTTAAAAAGGGACGTTTTAAGACTTATTTTGTGTTGGGATCTAATTGTGTGAAGCTTGCAGAAACGATTATGGGAAAGGCAGGAATGGACATAATTGATTTAAATGGTATTATTTCACCTGGCACTTATCAGAGTTATTTAGAGAAAGAATACCAGAGAGTTAACGGGGCAATTATTACTAAAAATATTTATAACATATTGACAATTAAATAAAAATGAGGTATATTCATATATGTATTATGGTTATGTAAAAGAAAGACAATAATACTTGCATAGGTGACCCCTCTCCCATATAATCACC
>NZ_JBKTWO010000130.1:581-2337 GCF_047249845.1 Thomasclavelia sp. | reverse complement strand
CGTAAGTATTAAATATGAAGTAAACGGAAAAGAAGTAAATCCAAAAGATATTAAAGGTAAAAGCGGAGACTTTAAAATAACTATAAAATTAAAAAACAATATCAAAAAGAGTGTTAAAATAGACGGCAAAACTAGAATAATATATACTCCATTTTTAGCTGCCGGCGAAGTTTTACTAGATAGAGATAATTTTAAAGATATTGAAACTAGTGCTGGAACAATGTTAGATGAAGGAAGCAACGCATCTATAACATTTGTATCATTACCAGGATTAAGTCAATCTCTAGATTTAAGTGATGATTTAAATAGTTATTTAAACTTAAAAGATGAAATAGTTATAACTGGTAATACAACTAATTTCAAAATACCAACTATAATGTTTGCTGTAACTAGTGACATAACTTCTACATTAGAAGATATAGATGATGATATGGACTTTAGCGAATTAAAAGATTCATTACAAAAACTACAAGATGGTGGAGCAGATTTAGTAGATGGAGCAAAGAAAGTAGCAGATGGTACTGATACTCTTAATTCAAAATATAGCCAATTTGATGATGGTGTAAAAACATTAGATAATGGTATCGGAACATTAAAAAGTGGAGCAGATACATTAGCTAGCAACTTACCAACATTAAATAATGGTGCAGTAAGTTTAGAAAATGGATTAAAACAAATAAATGAAGGACAAAAAAGTTTAAATTCAGGAATATCTACTTATACAAGCAGTGCAAATAAATTAAATTCAGGATATTCACAATTAGCATCAGGAATAACTTCTTTAGATAATGGAATAAGCTCATTAAGTAGTGGAGCAAAACAACTTACAGATAATTTACCAGCATTAGATAGTGGTGCTAGTTCTTTAAATAGCGGTCTTAAAGAATTAAGTTCATCACAAAATAAATTTGCAAGTGGTGTTAAAAATTATGTAAGCAGTGCAAATAGCTTAGATAGCGCATATGACAATATAGATAATGGTATATCTTCTGCATATAAAGGAGCAAGTAGTTTAAATAGTGGATTAAATCAATTAGGCGATGGAGTAGATAGTTTAATAAGTTCTACAAGTAAAGTAGATTCATTAGCAGATTCAGTTTCTCAAGTTTCTTCTAAGTTATCATCTTCAGATTCTAGCGAACTTGAAGCTCAAATAACTGCTTTAGCTCAAAAAGCAGCAGCAGATGGTGATACTGAACTTGCAGCACAAATAAAACAATTAGGAGGCAGTTTAAAAGAACAATCTAGCCAATTAAATAAAGCTGCATCTAGTTTAAATCAAATAAGTTCTGGATTAAAAACTGTAGCATCTAAACAAGAAGATGGACTTAAATCTGTTAAAGGTGGAATAAAATCTGCATCTAATGGAGCATCTGATTTAAAATCTGGATTATCTAATCTTAAAGATGGATCATCACAATTTAATTCTAAATTAGGTCAATTTGCGGGAGCTGGAAGCACACTTAATGATTCTTCTTCAAAATTAGCAGATGCAACACAAAGTGCATATGCAGGAAGTAGTAAATTATCAGCAGGAACAGGAAAATTAGTAAGTGGAGCAAGTTCTTTAACAAGCGGTGTAGAAAAGCTTAAGAGTGGATCTTCAAGTTTAGTAAGTGGATCACAAACATTTGGAACAAATTTAAATAAATTTGCATCAGCAGGTGGAGAATTACAATCAGGAAGTAGTAAATTATCAAGTGCAACACAAAGTGCATATGCAGGAAGTAGTAAATTATCAGCAGGAACAGGAAAA
>NZ_JBKTWO010000130.1:0-481 GCF_047249845.1 Thomasclavelia sp. | reverse complement strand
TTAGTAAGTGGAGCGAGTACTTTAACAAGTGGTGTTGATAAACTTAAAAATGGATCTTCAACATTAAATAGTAGCTCTACACAAATAAAAGATGGTATATCAACTTTAGCAAATGGAAGTAATGATTTATATGATGGAGCTAAAAAACTAAAAACAGAAGGTCTTGACGAATTAAATGATAAAGGAAATGAATTATTATCAGAAGTTGACAATATAACAGAAGTCAAAGATGAATTAGTAAATGCAGCAGAAGATTACAATAACTATTCAGGAATAAATGATGATGAAATGAATGGTAAAGTAAGATTTGTATTAAAAGTTCAAGATTCATCAGAAGAAAGTAACAAAGAAGATAACACTAAAGAAACTACTAATGATAATACACAAGAAAAACAAGGCTTATGGGAATGGAAAAAAAGATTATTTGGTAAATAAAATTAAAATAGCTTTTTAAATTATTAAATATTATACACTATAGAAA
>NZ_JBKTWO010000129.1:0-2360 GCF_047249845.1 Thomasclavelia sp. | reverse complement strand
GTAGAGACTTATACAATTGAAGCTTTGATGCATGATGGCAAAGCTTTACAATCAGGAACTTCTCATTATTTTGGAGATGGTTTTGCAAAAGCTTTTGGTATTCAATTCTTAGATAAAGATAACAAACAGAAATATGTTCATCAAACATCTTGGGGAGTTTCAACCAGACTTTGAGGAGCAATTAATATGGTTCATGGTGATGATAATGGATTGGTATTACCGCCAAGAGTCGCCCCAACGCAAGTAATGATTATTCCTATCCAACAACAAAAAGATGGTGTGTTAGATAAAGCTTATGAACTAGAACAACAACTCAAAGCACATGGACTAAGAGTCACAGTAGTTGCAACTGATAAATCACCTGGCTGGAAATTTTCAGAAGCAGAAATGCGTGGGATTCCATTACGTTTAGAAGTTGGTCCAAGAGATTTAGAAAATGGTCAATGTGTTGTTGCTAAACGTGTTAATGGTGAAAAAATCACTTTATCATTAGATGAGAACTTATCTCAAACACTATTACAATTACTTGATGATATACATGAAGAAATGTATCAAAAGGCTTTAGCATTTAGAAATGACCATATTACAAATGCAAAAACATTTGAAGAATTCAAGGATATTTTAAATACTAAGGGTGGTTATATTAAATTACCTTGGTGTGGAGATGAAGAATGTGAAGTCAGAATCAAAGAAGAAACGGCTGCTACATCTCGTTGTATTGACACAGAAGCACAAGTTGATGGCGTATGTCCTATATGTGGTAAAAAGGCTAAGCATATTGTTTATTTTGCAAGAGCTTACTAGGAACAAGAAATTGTTCCTTTTTTTATTTTCCAATAAGTGGTGTATAAAGCATTGTATTGTTCTGCTTGTTTTTTGTCTAATTGCTTATTGTCTTTGAGAGAGTCTTTTCTAAATTTGCTCTCATGTTTTTCTAGCTATCAATTGGATACGATAGAAATTGATTAAGTTTATAAACAATCAAAATGATTCGATGGATAAGAAAAATAGCTATGATTGTCTTATTGATAGATTAAGTAATCTATCAAGCAAGAGAATGAAATGATGAGTTCATTAATTTATTATTAGTATACTGATTAAATTGCTTTTCAATTTTTTCAATGATATAATTAATTTGAAAAAATTGATAAAGAGAGGATGATATTATGAAAATAAAACAGTTTGTTAAAGTAATAATAACATTCTCTTTATTCATATTATGTCTAGGATGTCAAAACAATCAATCAAGAAATATTATTATTCCTCAAGATGAAGAAACTATAAATTTATCTTTTTTTGGTTATAAAAGTGAAGCTATAAATGTTGTTGCGATTGAAGAAACACTTCAAAATTATATGAAAGATCATCCCCATGTTCAGATTTCATATGAAAGTGTTAAAGGAACAGATTATTATGATATTCTTTCAAAAAGACTAAAGAATGGTTCTATTGATGATATTTTTATGATTGATAAAGAATATCTTCAAAAATTTAAAAATAGTGGGTATTTTGAGGACTTATCTGATCTTTCAACAATTTCAAACTTTAGTCAGAGATCTTTAGAGCAGATGAAAGATGAGGATGGTCAGATTTATTATGTTCCATCAACGATTTCTGCTTTTGGACTGTATTGTAATTTAGATCTTTTGAAAAAACATAATCAATCAATCCCTCAAAATGAAGATGAGTTCATGAAAGTCTGTCAATATTTTGTTGATCAAGGAATAACACCACTTGTTGCCAATAATGATATATCTTTAAAAACAATAGCCATTGCTAAAGGATTATATCCGCTTTATCAAGAAGAAAATTATAGAGAAATTATTGAAAAAATGAATAATGATTCTCAAATCTTAAAAGATTATATGAGACCTGGTTATGAACTTGTATAATAACTCATAAAAAATAAATTTGTAGATGCCAAAGCAACTCTCAAAACACAAAAAACTCAAGATGATTTAACACAGTTTAGTAAAGGTGAAAATCCTTTTATGCTTACTGGCGCTAGGGCTGCAGTACGAATGGAAAAGATGGCTCCTGAATTAAAGTTCGAAGTTCATCCTTATCCTATTTTAGATAATGGGTCAGTTTTGGTGACGAATATTGATACAAGACTTTGCGTGAATGCTAAAGGAAAACATGTTGAAGAAGCTAAAAAATTTATTGAGTATATGACTCAAACTGAAGAAATGTGGAAATTTGTTGATAATCAATGTTCTTTTAGTCCTTTAAATAATAATCAATTGTCTACTAATAAAGCAGTTCAACCACTTAATAAATATTTGAATTATCAACAGAGTATTCTTGGTAGTAATCAATTAATTGATTAAGAAATGTGGACTCATACGAGATCTGGCGTA
>NZ_JBKTWO010000128.1:0-2360 GCF_047249845.1 Thomasclavelia sp. | reverse complement strand
GATCTAGCTTCTCAAGAATATAATAAAACTCATAAGACATCTGAGGAAGTTATCAGAGAATTATCAACTAATAACACTAACAAAGTTCAACAATTAGGATTTAATAATAAACAATTAGAATCAACTTTATTTTTAGATGGGTTTGGTAGTTACTTTGAATACCATACTCTTAAGGAATGTTTGTCATTAATTTTTGAATTACCTGATTTAACCCTATTAGAGAAAATCAATTATAAGGGTTATGCTGGATTTAGGATAAAAACATCCGGACGACCTTACTCTGGATTTATTTTTAGAGAAGAAGAAGGCGAGATTTATTTAACCGGTCTAGTATCAGGTGATAAAATTATAGAAGCTACTACTGAAAATGACATGCGAGAGCTCGCTCGTATATTATTGAGCTATACAAACTATGTACTGGATAATAATAACTTTAGGGATTGATATAGCATTTAAAAAAAACATGGTATTAGGGCTAAATGTGGTTCATTTCCCCGTATGATAATACATCTAGGTATTGTGAGATGTGAGTTATTACCGACTCTGACTCCCTCCTGCAGAGCAACGTACCATGCTGATTCTATAATGAATCAGCTAATGATTTATTGGCGGTACTTTGTAAACATATGATGATTACATGATAAGGGATATATGACGTAATGATTAATAGGTAAGTATCACAGATACCAATGATTCTTGCCTATGTTCATTATTTACCATTTTCACTTAAAAAGGGTCTGCGTCGTAGGTAAATTTTGTTCCAGATAGAACCTTTGTAGACTCATAATCTTTATATTTGCTTCTTCTCCCCCTTTCAGAAATAAGATGTAGGTTTTTTCTGGCCCTCGAACCAATGACATATAACAGTTTTTTTGCACTTTCATCACTTGAGTCATTAAAGTTTGGAACCATGTCTTGTAATAGTCCAAATGATATAACAGTGTCATACTCTCCACCTTTTACTCCATGTATCGTTGACACTTTAATACCTGTTCTTGGTTTGAATGCATTACGAAATGCATTTATGTCTGTGGCAAAATGTTCATTATCTTTTTTTAGGCGATGAATTCTATCTTGTGAGCTTTTGAAAAAAGAGTCATAGTGCTCTTGTAGTTGAGGGTATGAGGAAACATCTACATTTATTCTTCTAAATAGTTCATCAAAAAAACTTCTTAGATAAATCAAACCGTCTACCTCATCAATTTTGATATCGTTAATAATATTTAAAAATAGTTGAGGGTTTAATCTTTGAATATCAACATGGCAAAAATGCATTTCTGACAATATATCAGAAACCCAACGCATTCGTTTGACATACATATTTGGAGATGGTTCAGTAAGAATTACCTGGGTGATTTTATACCAGAAGTTGTCAATATCTCTGGAAAAGGGCACAAGACCTGGACCATCAAAACTAAAATTTGGTAGTCTTGTAACTAAAGTCCTAGTTAAAGCTGCAAGATGCATCCACCATGGGGCCAGAATGCAAATTTCTTTCTGCTCAATTCCTAGTTGATTAACATTATATTCAATATACTTGCTTATGTGATCAACTAAATTATCCTTATAAACTTTTTGATTATACGTTACAACACTTTGGTAATTCTTAAACTTACTTTCCGAAGTTGTTTTGCTAGCTAATACATTGAAATTGATATAAAAATCTATTATTCTCTTTGAGCTTCTATAATTCTTATCTAAAGTCATATATGAAAATCGAGAATTAGTTATTTTCTCCAGCTCAGCTTGCGAGATTGCATACCCTCCTAATGAACCGTAAATGGCTTGGTTTGGATCTCCAACTACAAAAGCATTAATTTTACCTTCGCTAGATTGAATTATTTTGGAAACTATAGCGTATTGAATTTCTTTAGTATCCTGAAACTCATCTATGAAAATGTAGGAAAAAATACCACTTAATATTTTCGATATGGCATCTTTACTTATCAATTGGTATGAGAAGTATAGCATTTGCTCAAAATCAATTTGGTTATTTTTCCTTAATTGAATGTGGTATTCGTCAAGGATATTCTTGATTGCTCCATGCTTTTTGAGATAACCAGATAACTTTAAGCCTTTAGATGTGTAGTAATGATTGCAGTCATAATAATTAACTTTTTCAGTTTTGTAATTTGAACAAATTGTTGTAATTAACTCTTCAGAGTCATAGGTGTTCAGTATTTTAAAACCGTCCCTAAGATTTTCATGATAAATAGAGTAAGGTTTTAGCAGCCATTCATAGCAAAATGAATGGATTGTTCCAATCCATAAACGTGATGTATCTACTCCTAATAACTCAATTCGCACTTTAATTTCATCAGCAGCTTTATGGGTATAAGTGATCGCTAGTACATACTTTT
>NZ_JBKTWO010000127.1:0-2362 GCF_047249845.1 Thomasclavelia sp. | reverse complement strand
ACAATAACAATGTTAATGCAAAATACTATTGAAGCTTTTTATAAACGGAATGGTGGTTAAGATGGAATATAAATTAAATGATATTGTGGAAATGAAAAAACCGCATCCATGTAAAAAATCTAATCAATGGCAAATTATTAGAATGGGTGCAGATATTAAAATTAAATGTTTGGGTTGTGGAGCCATAATTATGTTTTCTAGAAGGGATTTTGAAAAGCGTTTAAAAAAGGTCATTCCGCATGCTGATTAGACTGATTGAGGAAAAAGATAATCAAGAGGTTGAGCAATTGATTCGCACCTGTCTTCTTGAATTCAATGCTAATAAACCTGGTTGCGCTTGGGAAGATCCAAATCTTGGACAATTCTTTCAGGTTTATCAACCTATGAATATGCAGTATCTTGTTGTTGAGAATGAAGGTCACATTGTTGGGGGTTGTGGAATTGGACCTGTTGAGGGAAAAGATGATGTTTGTGAACTTCAGAAAATGTATTGTCTTTTGGAAACAAGAGGAACTGGAATCGCACAACAGCTTTTAGATTTATCTTTAGATTTTGCTAAAAAGCATTATTCAAAATGTTATCTAGAAACATTTGAAAACATGGTAGCTGCTAATAAGTTTTATATAAAAAATGGCTTCCAATTATTAGATAAGCCAATTGTAGATGGACCACACTTTGCATGTGATAAGTGGTATATAAAAGATTTATAGTTAACTGTGAGAAATCACAGTTTTTTAATAAAAAAACTTAAAGATGTGTCTAATGATTTTGAGGTAATGGAGATGCATAAGTTTTTGAGGAGAAAATATGCATACGAAATGTATTTGACTTTTATCCTCTCTTTTATTTATGAAATGATGTGTGACTGTGCCTAAGATAACTATATATCTTTATCTATATTTCATAAACCTTATAGTCAACTCTATCATCATACTATCAATTGATAGTTTTTACTTCGTAAAATGAGATAAATTAGGTATCTTGACAAATAAAGACAAGAAGTTTATGATATATTCGTTAGGTACCTAAAGGGAGAAGTTATGTATGAATAAAGAGAAGATGGAAACTGGCAAAATTTTGCCACTATTAGTAGAACTTTCAGTTCCAGCTATGATTGGAATGATTGTTAATGCAATATATAATATTGTTGATAGAATGTTTATTGGAAATGCACCACATCTAGGTTCGATTGGATTGGCAGGAATTACGATATCATATCCAGTAACACTTGTATTAATGGCGTTAAGTTTAATGGCAGGAGTTGGTGGTGCAACTCGATTTTCAATTGCTTTGGGTGCAAAGCAAGATGAAGATGCAAAATTTTATCAAGGTAATTCCTTAATGATTACTGTTATTTTTGGATTGGTGTTTATGATTTTTGGGAACTTATTTATGGATCCTATACTTACAGTCTTGGGCGCAAGTGAAAGTGTTTTACCGCATGCAAGGGCATATTTAAGTATTATTTTGTATGGAGCAGTTTTTCAATGTGTTGCAATGTGTGGCAATAACTTTTCAAGAGCACAGGGCAATGCAAGAAATGCAATGGTTTCACAATTATTAGGTGCAGGATTTAATATTGTTTTTGATTATATATTCATTGTTCAATTTCATATGGGAATGGAAGGTGCAGCACTTGCAACAATTGGTGGGCAATTTTTAAGTATGGTATGGCAACTTGCTTTCTTATTTGGAAAGAGAGGGCTTATTCAATGTAAATTAGTTCATATGAAGTTGAAAAAACGTTTTACATATATGATTTTGAAAACAGGATTACCAGCATTTTTAATGCAGATGTCAGCCAGCGTTTTAAATATTGTTATTAATGGAACATTAGGGACATATGGTGGAGACACTGCTATATCTACAGTGGGTATTATTACCAGTGTACAGACACTTATGTTAATGCCATTGACAGGAATGGTACAAGGACAACAACCTATTATTAGTTATAATTATGGAGCTAAGCGATATGATCGTGTCAAAGAGACATTGAAATATACAGTCATTGGCTCAACAATAATAGCATTTATTGGTTTTTTAATTATTGAAATATTCCCTGCGATGATAATCTCTATGTTTAATCAAGAAGCAGAAATTATTAATTTAGGAAGTATATCATTGAGAATATGGTTTATCTGTTTACCACTTATTGGTTGTCAAACAATGTGTGCAAACTTTTTCCAAGCCATTGGAATGGTTAAACAATCAAGTTTTTTAAATTTATTAAGACAATGCTTGTTGTTAATACAGCTAATACTTATATTGGCCATGATATTTAAATTATATGGTGTTTTTATAGCGGTACCAATTGCAGATTTAATAGCATTTCTTATAACTATGTATCTTATAAGAAGAGAAT
>NZ_JBKTWO010000126.1:0-2374 GCF_047249845.1 Thomasclavelia sp. | reverse complement strand
AACCAGTTATCATGTTCAAAATCATACATGCTTAACTGAACCTTTCCATCATATATACTTACATAATAACCTAATTGTTTTTGAAGAATTCCTGTTTCTGGAAGTGCATAAGAAGGAACATCTACTAATGTACCATAATCTGTTTCCACAATTTCACTTGTACCAAGTCCATTATGTACATGTCCTGTAAATAAAATAGTTTGTGGGTATTTTCTTAATATTTCCTTTAATGCAAAATCTTGTGGCCCTTCATCTAGCGGGAAATCAGAAGAACCGTTATAACTGTCAGTACTAGCAATCGTATTACGTAATGGTTCATGAAGAGCTATAAAAATTGGTTTATCATCTTTTGCACCTTCGGCCATTGTTTTATCTAGCCATTCTAATTGTTCACCTGAAATATATGAACAATCTTTAATATCCCATTCTGTATTTATAACAATGAAATGGTATTTATCTTCACCTTCACCAATCCATGTATCATAATATACTTTATTGGTATCACCCATATATTTTTGATTATATGACATGTAACGATCATACACACCATCCCATCCTTGAGATGTCCAGCGTACATCATGATTTCCTAATGCATTAATAAATTGTAAGTTTTCATCATATTTATCAATAATATTATAATACCTTGCAAATTCACTGTCTGCACCATCACTTGTAAAATCACCACAGTTAACAAGTGTCTTAACATTTGGCATAGTTGTAACGATATCATTTAATCCATCATCATAAATACGAGCAGTTGTACTGTTTACACTAGATTGTACATGTGTATCACTCACTACAACAAATTCTAGTTTACCAGCTGTTGGTTTTCCAAAATCACTATATGCTTTTTGTAATTTATCATCTAATTCTTTTACTTCTTGTGAACTTGTAACAGTTTCTAATTGAGATTTAATCTCATTAATAACTGTAGTAAATGCATCTTTCTTTTCTTGTGTTGCATTTGAATTTCTTATTAATTGTTCATATTCGATAACTTTATTCTTTAAATCTGCAATTTTTGTTCCTAAAATGTATGAATCACACATACTAATAATTTGATTTTCAGGCAAGACTCCTCTATATACCTGTAATTCGTCAATTACTACATCCTCAATACCATATTTTTTTAAACCATCTGCTCCTAAAATAAAATCATAAGCATCAATACTTTTTCCTGCTTGTGAACTTATATCACTCGATGAAAATTCTTCACCATCTATATATAAAGACATTTTATTACTACGATCAAAAACAGCTGCAATATGATGCCAGGTATGATCATTAGTAATAGGCGCATCAGCTGTATCAGCACGACTTGATCCATTTGCTGTAAAATTTAAAGTCAGCTTACTATCATATTCAGCGACAATAAATCCTGGATTTCCTCCAGTAGACCAGCTTTTATTACTAATAACTCCTCCATCAGTAAATTTAGTACTATTTCCTTTATACCAAAACATAATAGAAAAATCATCTGTACCAAATTGTAAATCTTTAGGTTTATTAAAATTTACATATTGCTTTGCTATACTTGATGTATAAGCTACATCACCATTTTGAATATGAATAGCTTTTCCTTTTACCCCATCAACATATTCTACATCCCCAACAACTGTTCCATGATTTTCATTTCCTGAAATATCATTAGCATTTTGGTCATCAAATGTAACAGACATAACAGGTGATAAGAATTCTTCTACATTTGCTGCTTTTAATGGCATTAATGTTGCATATACTAAAGAAGATGTTAATAATAACTTAAGTATAACTTGGCTTCTTTTTTTTATCTTCCCCATAATTCAATCCTCTTTTTCTTTCTTAATATTCTTGCGTTAAAATATAAACTAATTATATTTATTATATAATTAAATAATTTATTTTTAAATTTTCATTATCTAAGTTCTGTTTCACATTAAGAAACAAAATATTAAACTTGTTACTTTTAACACAATCTATCATATTCAATTTCATAAATATAATTTCTATAAATAATTTAGATTCTCCCATAACATATCGATTATTCAAAAAATGCTAATAAACAAAATAACGCCATAGTCATAAAGAATTATGGCGTTATTTTTTACTTATCAAATTTTAACAATCTTCTTTTTTTCTTAAGATACTTATTCCTGCAATACTTAACATCATTACTCCTATAAATACTCCTACTAGTCCATTATCTCCTGTCTTAGTCGCATTTACCTTTGTATCACCTGGTTTTACTGTACTTTCAGGATTTGTTGGATTAGCTTCTAATCCAGCCATTGCTTTTGTTAATCCGTTTATTGCATTTTCTACTTCTTCTGCTGTTGCTTCTGGATTATTTAATATCGCATTTGCTTTTGCTACTTCTTCATCTACTACTTTTATT
>NZ_JBKTWO010000125.1:0-2384 GCF_047249845.1 Thomasclavelia sp. | reverse complement strand
TTTGATGAATGCACCATCTATTGTATTGGCAGATGAACATACAGGGAATCTTGATTCTAAAAATAGTCGAGAAATAGTCGATTTATTAAAATTAACACAACGTAAATATAAGCAGACATTAATTATGATTACTCATGATGAAAGAATAGCTATGCAAGCAGATAGAATTATTGTTATTGAAGATGGTCAAATAAAAAAAGATGAGGTTCTTCATAAATGAAAATTATGAATAAATTAACATTAAGATATCTTCAACAAAATAAGAAAAGAACCATCTTAACAATTTTATGTATATCTGTTTCAGTGATTATGATATGTTGTATAGGAATTTCATTATATTCTGGTAAACAATTTTATAAACAATATATTGAACATACTTCAGGATATCATCATTATACTATTGTCAATAATAATAAAGATATTATTCAAATCATAAAAAATGATCCAGAAGTCAAAGAGTATTATTTTTCTAGTACATCATTTTATTCTGTTGATGATAAAAAAAATGATGTATCATTAAATTTAAAACAAGGAGATTATACTTATTTTGAAAATGAAAACTTCGATGATTTGTTAATTAAAGGAAGATTACCAAATAATCATAAAGAGATTGCTATTTCACAAAAGTATTTAATTAATAACCATATTCAAAAGAATATGGGTGATACAATAAGTTTAAAAGAAGATGACACTGGAAAATTAAAAACATATTTGATTGTTGGTCTCATTAATGATTATGAAGCACAATCTTATTATAAAAAATCATTTAATGCTTTAAGTTATATTGATTTAAATGATCCGCAATTATATTATACTATGTATGTTATTGATAAGGATTTATCAACAAATATTTTTAAACATTGTGAAAAATTAAATCATGAAATTAATGAAATGTTAAATCAAACAAGTGATTTTAATAATATATTCTATAATTCACAATATTTAGGGATTCAGGATATCTTTGAAGAAAATTCTCAATCAGCATTTTTAACACTTTATAATATGGTCGCGATATTATTATTTGTTATTATATTTATTTCATTCTTTATTATTTATCAAGCTTTTAATCTTACAACTCATGATAGAATCCAATATTTAGGAATGTTATCAAGTGATGGCGCAACAGCAAAGCAAAAGAAAAGATCTGTTTCTTTTGAGGGCGCTATTTTATCTTTAATCTCTATACCTTTAGGTATTTTTATAAGTTATATTGGAATGACAGTAACATTCTTCTTCATTAATAAATTAGATGCTATTCAAATTATGGGTGTTGAAATTCATGCTCAAATATCAATATTTTATTTATTCATTGTTATTTTATTATCATTATTAACAATCTTTATTTCGCTTTATTTACCAGCTAGAAAAATATCTAAAATCTCAGTCATTGATGCATTAAAGAAAAATGATGAAATTAAAGTTAAAAAATATAAGTTAAAAACAAGTTCTTTTTCTAAAAGATTTTTAAATATTTCTCAACAGTTGGCAGTTAAGAATTATAAGCGACAGGGAAGACGTTCAAAAGTCATTGTCTTATCATTAGTTATTTCTATGGTTGCTTTTATTTCAATATTTAGTTTTGGTCAAAGATTAATGAAAGTATCAAATAATGCTAATCCTTTTCATTTATATGATATAGAAATGTATATTAATGGTAATCAAGTTCCTGAGATTACAAAATTATTAAGTACGCATGATAAAGTTGATGATTTTTATAGTATAAGTGGAGATATTCCAGTGAAAATGAAACTTGATAAGAAATACTTAAAAATACCTAATAATAATCATGTTTATAATCAAAAAACAGATGAATATAATGTTGTTTTTATTGGAATGAGTGAGAATAAAAGGAAAGAGTTATGTGAATTAAATGGCATCAAATATAGAAATGATTTGGCATTAGTTTATAATGGTCATTTTACAGATTATGATAATGCTGATAACAAGACTTCTCATTATCAAGAGCGCTTTATAAAGGAGGATAATCTTTTCATAAAATCACCAATCTATTTTGAGAATGTGACTTATAATCAACGGGGTGAAGAAGAAAAAATAGAAAGATTGCAACTAGAACCATTAACATCATATGCATTCATTGATAATGATAAATATAAATCATTGTATGGAATTGATAGTCAAGGAAGTTTGTATATGATTGTTTCTACTGATTATGTATTTCAACAAAATTTGGATTATTATAGTTCTTTGAGAGTATTTATTGCATCTCAGCAGCATGTTGAATTATCAAAAGAATTAGAAGATTTAGGATATAATATTGAAGATCATACTCAAAATTTTATACAAGATCGTCAAATCTTCTTAATTATAGAAATTTTCATTTATGGGTTTGTCTGTATAATGATTTTCTTTACAATGCTTAATAT
>NZ_JBKTWO010000124.1:0-2418 GCF_047249845.1 Thomasclavelia sp. | reverse complement strand
ATCTTTAATCATCAATAATAATGGATTTTTATAATCACTAGTCATTTTCAAAGCAACTTCTTTTTGTACCATTACAATCAATTGATCAATATTACAATCACTTAAAATAACTTTTTCAATTATTGCTGTAGTAATATAGTACGGTAAATTAGCCACCAAATACACTTTTTGATATGTTTTTTTTAAATCAGCTACAATTTTACTTATCTCTTGTTTCATAAAATCACCAAAAATGATTTCAAGATTGTCAGCAGTTAAAAACTCATCATATACAGGTTTAAATCTTTCATCAATTTCAAAACTAATTACTTTTCCACCATAGCATGATAGCATTTGTGTTAAAGCTCCAATTCCTGGTCCAACTTCAATAACTGCCACATCTTTATCGATTCTTGTTTCTTTGATGATTTTGTTTACAACATTTATATCAATCAAAAAATTTTGTCCATATTTTTTTAGCGCATTTAAATTATACTTATCTAATATATACTTGGTCGTACTAAGTGTCGCTATATCTTTCATTAACCATTCTCTCTTTCTTTATGTTCATCTAATTTTTTTAAAACATCTTCTTTACTAATTCCAACCATATTTAACCTTTTAAATAAAGTCTTAACATTTCCATAGCCTAGATTAAATAAATCATATACTAATAATCTTCGTTGTTTATTTCCAATAATATCTAAATCAATAAACTCATGCCATGTAATACTTTGATTATCAACATCAAAACTAACCATATTTTCTAAAGCTAATACAACCGCTTCTTTATTAGCTTCGGCAATTCCTAACTTCTTTTTACCAGTAGCATCTTTTTTAGAAACAAAGGCATGTTTGCAATTAGGAACAACTGTTTGAATTTGATCTCGTATTTTTTTTCCAGGAAAATCTGGATCTGTCAAAACAATGACCCCTCTAGTTTTATTAGCTTCTTTAATTAATTCTAATGTTTTTTTATCTAGTGCTAAGCCATGGGTTTCAATTGTGTCTACTTCAAATAATTCTTTTAATAAAGCTGTATCGCTTTTCCCTTCTACCACTATTATCTCTTTTATTTTCTTCATATCTTCACCTATATTCTATCCTATATATTAACAGATCCACTATTTAAAAAACAAGCAGTTACCTTACCGGCTAACTACTTGTTTTTATTTTTATTTATCATCATATTCTTTATAGTCAACATCAATTACATCATCATCTTGATAATCATACGTATCTTGATAATAGGCCTTTTTTGTTTCTTCAACTTTTTCTTCGAATTCTTTATTAAATTCCTCGATTCTTTTTTTATACATATATTTCTTAATTGATGACCAGATTATTAATACAATAATAATCAACCATACAATTGGACTAGTAAGTAAATTTAAAATTAGACTCAGGATAACAATAATAAATAAAATTACTAAAACAGCATAATAAAATCCCATGACATCAACTCCTTATTTAAATTCAAATAATTCTTTAATTCTAATAGCTAAACCATCTGCTATTTTTTCTATCGATTTCAAAGAAATATTTCTCGTTCCTCTTTCAACATCAGAAATATAATTCTTTGATAAACCACAACGAAATGCTAATTCTTCTTGTGAAATATTTTGTTTCAAACGCAATTCTTTAACTCTTTGACAAAATCTCATTTCAATTTTATCCATCTCATACATTCTCCATTTGAATTAATCTTTGAGCCTCATCACTAATTTTTTTAAAGCGGTGATGCAACCCCGATTTACTAATAGTTTGTCCCGTTTCTTCATAATAAACTTGAGCTAATTCATTTAAAGACATTTCAGGATATTTTCTTCTAATCTACGCTACTGAACGAGTTTTTTCATCAAGCTTTTCTAATCCCATAAACATATCAACTGTATTGATATCATCAATCTGTTTATTAGCACTAGCAAGTGACTTAATTTCATTTGCAATATCACAATTATTCCAACGATTTACTGTATTAGACATATTTCGATCAATCCGTGTACTTTCAAAATTCATAACCGATCTACTTGCTCCCATTGCTCTTAAAAAATCACCTATTTTCTCTGATGATTTTAAATAAACAACATATCTATTTCTTCTTTTAATTATTTTTGCATTTAATTCAAAATTATTCATCAACTGTGCAATAAAATTGGCATATTCCTCTTCTGCAAAACTCATTTCTAAATGATAATTAGAAGTCTCTGGATTATTAACACTACCACAAGCTAAAAATGCTCCAGCTAAATATGCTCTAATACAGCATTCTTTTTGAAAAATCTTTTTATCAGGAATAATATGAAATCCAAGTCCATCCATTAATGACAGATCATCTAAAATTTCTCTAGCTTTTGTAACCTTCAAAATATAAACATTATTTTTCTTTAATTTCATTTTACGTGAAACAATAAATTCAATTTGTGGATCATATTCATC
>NZ_JBKTWO010000123.1:0-2439 GCF_047249845.1 Thomasclavelia sp. | reverse complement strand
GTGTTATTGAGTTTCATGATGAGAATATTGTTGAGTTAACTGTGAAAGATACGAAGAGTCATGAAAATATATTTTATTTACATTTTCAAATGCATGATATGAATTCAAGTCTACAACAGTTCAATACTTTCTTTCATTATTTAACAACGCCTTCATCTGAGCACCATGACATGAATGTGCATCAAACAGATATTAAGCAGATTTTATTAAGTTGCAGTGGAGGGTTAACGACATCTTATTTTGCATATTCTATTCAAGAGATGATGAATCATAGGGATTTAGGAATACAGGTAGATGCGGTTGGTTATAGTGATATTGATAATGTTGCTAATGAGTATGATATAATTTTACTTGCGCCACAAATTGCTTATATGTTACCTGAATATAGAGAAAAGTATGGAAATAAGGTTATGACAATTGAAACTGTAGATTTTGCAACAAGTGATTTTGAAGGAATTATCCAAAAAGCATTAAATTCATAATAAAGAGCAATTATGCTTCTTTTTTTATTGAATTGTCAAAAAATGAAAAAAAATGGCGTAGAAATGTTAAGTTTATGTTAAGTTTATTTACATTGTGTTAATGAAATGTTAATCTTTTGTTGTAAATCATAGGGAGGAAAGAGATGGAATTATCTAATATATTTGCATTGCTTGGCGGTTTAGCTTTATTCTTATATGGGATGACTATGATGTCCAATGGATTAGAACTTGCTGCTGGTAATAAAATGAAAACAATCCTGGAAAAATTAATAACAAATCGTTTCTTAGGTGTTGGAGTGGGTGCATTGATCACTGCACTCATTCAATCTTCATCAGCAACGACTGTGATGACAGTTGGGTTTGTCAATGCTGGATTAATGAAACTAGAAAATGCTGGTTGGGTTATTATGGGAGCAAACATTGGAACAACAATTACGGGACAATTAATTGCATTAGATATTACTGCATTAGCACCAGTTATTGCATTTATAGGTGTTGCGTTAATTGCATTTTTCAAGAGTAAACGATTGGATGCAATTGGTACAATTGCAGCGGGGCTAGGTATCTTATTTATGGGGATGGAAATGATGTCAGGTGCAATGGTACCATTACGTAGTTCACCTGAATTTGTAAGTATTGTTTCTAATTTTGAAAATCCTTTAATAGGTATTGCTGTAGGTGCATTATTCACTGCTATTATTCAGAGTTCATCGGCTTCAGTTGGTATTTTACAAGCATTAGCCATGAGTGGTGTTATTACTTTACCTTCTGCAATATATGTTTTATTTGGACAAAATATTGGGACATGTATTACTGCTGTATTGGCTTCTATTGGAACAGGGCGAAATGCAAAGAGAACAACTATTTTGCACTTATCCTTTAATATTATAGGAACAATTATATTTGTTATTATTAGTATGTTAACTCCATTTGCACAATGGATGCAGGCACTAACACCAACAAATATTCCTGCTCAAATAGCTAATGTACATACAGTTTTCAACGTTGCAACAACAATATTATTATTACCATTTGGTAAACAGCTTGTTCAATTAGCATATAAGATTCTTCCTGAAAAGGAAGGTCATGAAGATCGTATGGATGTAAAATTCTTGGATTTTTCTATTTTTACAAATGATTATCATATTGGGACAAGTGCAATTGCGAATACGCAATTATTTAATGAAACACAGAATATGTTAGATGTAGCTATTGATAATGTGAGAAGGTCTTTTGAATTAATGATTAGCTATAAAGATGAAAAATATGAAAAACTGCAAAAAAGTGAAGAGTATATAAATTATTTAAATAAACAGATTGTTGATTTTACAACAAATGCGATTTCAAATGAATTTCCAATAGAAGGTTCACAAACAATTGGTTTGTTCCTTAAGGTTTCAGCTGACTTAGAGAGAATTGGTGATCATGCTGTGAACATTGCTGCTAGAGCAAAGTTGCTTCATGATGAAAATAGACGTTTTTCTGATACGGCTTTAGACGAAATTGGTATTATGAGCAGTTTGTGTACAAATATTTTAGATGAATTAAAGATCATGAATTATGATGAATTTAAAGATCTTGTAGATAAAGTAGATATCATAGAAGAGAATATTGATAAAACGAATTATCAGTTTGGTATTAATCAATTGATTCGTTTAAAAAATAAACAATGTACAACAGAAAATAGTGTTGTTTATACAAAAACATTAACTGATTTTGAAAGAATTGGTGACCATGGTTTGAATATTGCACAAAGTTTTTATAAAATTAGAAAAGCTGTTGCAGCTATGAAAATGGTGAAACCAGAAATGATTGAAGAATAATTGAATATTTTGTTGAATATGTGGTGGAGTCTGGCATAAAGTATATTACTTTATTTATTCAACAAATGTGTATTTTTGATTGCGAAAATAAGAGACAGATTCCATCCTTTTAAGGAGAAATCTGTCTTTTATTT
>NZ_JBKTWO010000122.1:0-2467 GCF_047249845.1 Thomasclavelia sp. | reverse complement strand
AGTCTTTCAAGCACAAACAAATAGGACTTAGAGCCTGGACACTTAAGATTGTTTTAATCAACTATAGTGATATTTCGCAGACTGGCAGTCAATGCCACTTCTCCTTTTTTGAAAGGAGTTTTTTTTATGCTTATAAAAGTTAAAATAAGATTACCAAAATTGTTGCAGATAAGTGGTTACACTTTGTATCAATTTAGGTAATCTTTTTTGATATAATTCTTTCCTATAAAGGAGTGAATTATATTGAATACAGCAGTTATTAAAATAAATAGTTTAGATCAGGCTCTAATGTTAAGCAGAGCCTATAAGGAAGGAGAAATCAAATTGAATGTTTCTAAACTTGCAAGAGAATTAAATTGCAGTAGGAAAACCCTAAGCAGAAGGCTTAATGGTATTGCACCTAAAAAAACAAGAAACAGAAAAAGATATCTAGATGATTATAAACATCTTATATACAAATATCTTTGTGATGAACAAAGAAATTTTGACTATATTGATCATATCTACTATTTCATGAAACGTGAACATGGCATTACTTGTACTCGTTCAACATTTTTCAGATATATTAAGGATAATGAAGAGCTCAGTAAAAAATTTAAAAACAACAAAACAAATTCTTTTGTCGAACGTTTCGAAACCGCTCCTGGTCAACAGGCTCAGTTCGATATGAAAGAAAAAGTTAAACTTACAGATAAAAATGGTACTCAAACAGTAGTATATATTCCTACTCTCACTTTATCCTGGTCAAGATATAATTATAGGCAGGTAATATTAAAGCCTACAACTGATAATTTATTAATATTCTTGGCTCAGACATTTGAAGAAATAGGCGGTGTTCCTAAAGAACTGGTTATTGATAATCTTAAAGCATTTGTAGAAAAACCTCGTCAGTCGGCTAAAGATAAAGCTTTATTAAACAGTCAATTTGAAGAATTTTGCAAAGATTATGGAATAACACCTATGCCATGTATGCCGTATAGACCAGAAACCAAAGGTAAAACTGAAACACAGAATAAAATAATAGATCAGCTTAAAAATTATAATGGTCATTATAGCGGATTACCTGATATACATGACAAACTGGAAAAAATCAACAGCGAAGATAATGAACGCCCGTCACAGGCAACAAGACTTCCCAGAAACTTCCTTTTGGAAAAAGAAAAAGGTGATCTACTTCCATTACCTAGCAAGGAAATTAGAAGTAAATATCACCTTAAATTAAATGAAGTCTATGTTACAAATGAATCGCTATTCCAATATAAATACAATAAATATTCCCTACCACAAGAATATATTGGAAAACGTGTTGGATTAGCGGTTCAAAACAAAGAACTTCTCGTATATTATAACGGAAAAATTATTGAAAAACATCCTATTACTAATAATAAATTTAATATAAAAGAAGAACATAAGCTTTATTATAAAAAAACAGATAAACAAGCGATTAAAGAAAGTAATCAGATAATATTAAAAGAACTGGAGAATATAATTTATGACAATGACTAATGATGTACTGGAACAACTGAATTATTTGAAATTAAAATCAGCATATTCGTATTTAAATTCATTAGTAATGAATAATGAAATAGCTGAAAAAGAATTACATGTAATGCATAAAATATTAAATAAGGAAGTAATAGCTAAAGAAGAAAATAACAGACTTTATAATGTAAAAGTAGCAGCATTTCCTTTTTTAAGAAAAGTTGACGATTATGATTTTAATTTTCAGCCAGGCATAAAAGAAGAAAAAATAAGATCGATTATTGAATCAGATTTCTATGAAAACGCTACAAATATTGTGTTTGTAGGTAACCCTGGTACCGGGAAAACACATTTAGCAATAGCAATTGCATATACAGTAGCCATTAGACGAAATAGCGTATATTTTATTAAATTTAATAAATTAATCAATATACTGAGACAGGCACATAATGAAGGAACTTTAGAAAGAAAATTAAGACTATTTTATAAGTATAAACTACTAGTCATTGATGAAGTTGGATTTAATGAAATATCACCACTAGAAGCCAAATTATTTTTTCAGTTGATTGACTTAAGATATACTAAACGTTCTACTATTTTTACAAGCAATATTTCATTTGATAAATGGCCACAGATATTAGGTAATGATGAAATGATAACTAAAGCCATATTAGATAGAATTCTTCATTACTCGTATTTATTTAATATTAATGGTCCATCTTATCGAATCAAAGATAAACTTAATCCTAAAAAAATTGAGAACACTTAATTGCAACAAATTGGTCAAATTATCTTGACTTTTATATCCCTGCAGTAAACATAAAACTTTTCATGAAGTTCTTCCTCAATTGAAAGATACCGCTCATTTTTCTTATGACCAGCTTCTAGACGGTCTTGCATTTATGGGCAATGATTATGGCAAGTTCATTGAGATTTTTAATGAACAGATGAAGAAAGTCTATAATATCAATACTTCAAAAACTGA
>NZ_JBKTWO010000121.1:0-2502 GCF_047249845.1 Thomasclavelia sp. | reverse complement strand
GAGATTTTCTTTGTACTGGTTCAATTTATTCAGTTACAGAAGGAACCCCAGTGTTTCCTAATGAGCCTTTAATTACTGTACGAGCTAAATTTATCGAAGCCCAGTTAATTGAAACATTATTATTAGTTACAGTAAACCATCAGTCATTGATTGCTACTAAAGCTAATCGAATAGTAAAAGAAGCTAAAGGTCGACCAGTATTGGAATTTGGGGCTAGAAGGGCTCAAGGTTATGACAGTGCTACATATGGAGCAAGAGCGGCTTATATTGGGGGAGTTACTGGAACTGCGACAGTATCGGCAGGAATGATGTTTAATATACCAGTTGTAGGAACAATGGCACATTCATTTGTACAATCATTTGATAGCGAGTATGAAGCATTTAAAGCGTATGCTCTTACTTATCCTGATGATTGTGTTTTATTAGTTGATACATATGATACTTTAAAGAGTGGAGTACCTAATGCAATTAGAATTGCTCAAGAAATTTTAGCGCCGTTAGGTAAAAAATTAAAAGGAATTCGTTTGGATAGTGGGGATATTGCTTATTTATCAAAAAGAGCTCGGGTCATGCTTGATGTTGCTGGGTTAGTTGAAACGAAGATTACAGCGTCTAATTCTTTAGATGAATATTTAATTCGTTCTTTATTAGATCAAGGGGCAAAACTTGATTCTTTTGGAGTGGGTGAAAATTTAATTGTTTCTAAAAATGCTCCAGTTTTTGGTGGAGTATACAAATTAGTTGCAATTGAAAAGAATGATGAGATTATTCCTAAAATTAAAATATCAGAAAATACTGAAAAAATAACTAATCCTGGGTATAAAAAGCTTTATCGGATATTTGAAAATGAAACAGGTAAGGCGATAGGTGATGTAATTGCGTTTCATGATGAAAATATTACTAGTGAACATGATTTAACAATCTATCATCAATCAAATATTTGGAAATTCAAAACACTTTTAGCAAATAGCTATAGTATTGAAGAATTACAAGTACCGATTTTTATTGATGGAAAAAAGGTGTATCCAGATTTAACTGTTGATGAAATTCGTGAATATTCAAAGCAAGAAAAAAATCGTATTTGGGATGAGGTATTTCGTTTAGAATATCCTCATGATTATTATGTTGATTTGACGAAGAGTTTATTGGATTATAAAATTAAGATGTTAGAAGAAAAAAGAAAGTAATAAGTTGAGGAAGTAAAGATGTCAAGATTTGATCGTAAAGTCGAAAGACAAAAAAGTGAGTTTATATTCTCTAAAAAAATAATACCAGAAAAAACTAAGTGGGAAATGGTTAAAGAAAACTTTAGTTTTAAGTGGTTAAAAATAAATTTTAAAACAATTATTTATTTAATTATTGATTTTGTATTTGTAAGTATTGTTTGCATTCCTTTTTTAATGCAGTTTTATAATGCTAAATTATCATTTATTCTTGGGCATGGCTTATTGACTAGTCTTTTAGTAGTATTAACTTTTTATTTTATTGGTAAAGAGAAACCTTCATTATTTGAATTATTAATTAGGTATTGTTTCATGGCAATCATTTTAATGATAACTTCATTTATTGCAGGATTATTAGTATAAAGGTGCGGTTATGATAATAACAGTAGTTGGTCTTGGTGTAGTAGGAGGAAGTTTTGTTAAAGCATTAAAAGGACAAGGACATCAGGTATATGGAATCGATATTGATGAAAATACGTTAAAAAGAGCTAAAGATGAAGGGTATATTGTTGAAGGATATAAAGATGGAAATGAAATTATTAATAAATCTGATTTAACGATTATATGTCTATATCCATCATTAGTTTTAGATTTCATTAAAAATAATCAGTTTAAAAAAGGAAGTATTATTACAGATGCTGTAGGAATTAAATCATATTTTTTACAAGAAGCAATTAATCTAATTAATCAGGATGTTGAATTTGTAAGTGGTCACCCAATGGCTGGAAGAGAGAAAAAAGGTTTTGAATATGCTAGCAAAGATGTATTTAAAAACGCTAATTATATCTTAATAGAACATCCTGTCAATAAAAAAGAATGTATTGAGTTTATGGAACAGTTTGTAGGAACTCTAGGATTTAAAAGTGTTAAAATCATGTCACCACAGGCTCATGATGAGATAATCTCTTTTACTTCACAACTTCCTCATGCAATTGCAGTAGCCTTAATAAATAGTGATAATGAAAAATATGATACAGGTAAATATATTGGGGATTCTTATCGTGATTTAACAAGAATTGCCAATATTAATGAAGATTTGTGGTCAGAGTTATTTTTAAGAAACCGTGAAAATCTTTTGAAGTCAATTGAAGCTTTTGAATTGCAACTAGCTTTGATTAAACAGGGATTAGTAGAAAATGATGAGCAGATACTAAAAAAATTGTTTATTAGCTCTTCGAAAAGAAGGGAAAAATTAGAAAAGTAACAGGTTTAAAACCTGTTATTTTTTTATTGGTGTGCCAGGCATGGCATATATCTAACTGGTGAAAGTCCAGTCGCG
>NZ_JBKTWO010000120.1:0-2557 GCF_047249845.1 Thomasclavelia sp. | reverse complement strand
AGCGTATATTGATGTAAGAAGTTGAGAATTGTTTGAGGGGAAAATAGGTATAGAATGGTTAGTCAATGATAAAGAATGTCGCAGTAGTAAAAAGATTTATAATCTTAAAGGTCAAAAAATCTATCAACTTATAGTTCGAGAATCTTTACCCTATGAAAATGAATATACACATGATACTTTTGAAAAAGGTCATTGGCTTATGCTTGTTGATGTGAAAAAAAGGAATTGTCATAATGCACAATTAGAAGATGTTTTAAAGGAATATCAAAAAGAAGTTTCTATTCATCCTCAAGGTTGTCAAAAATTAATATTAGATAAATCATTAGGAATATTTAGTGGTGAAGGAAATTGGAATCATGAAGAATGTTATATTCATTTAGATACTGATGGTGAAGGAATTGAAACAGCTGATGAGACTTTAAAAACTTTCCAAGAATTAATGGCGAACGGTGAAGTATGGGATCAAAAGGCAAGAGAATATGCAGCTGATGAATTAACTGAGTTAGCGAATGAATGGGCAGAGGAAAATGATTTAGAAATCACTCATGAAGATTTTGCAAAACGGATGGTCATTAGTGAAGTGTGTGTATCACTAGAAGGTGACTTTGAATTGTTCTATAACGATGATGATATGTTTTATGGACATGTCATTATTGTGAGTGGAAATATTCAGGAAGGATTTAAAGATGCTTATATAGCAGGATAAATATCAGAGCAAAAGGATGTTATAACATTCATTATATTCATAATGTTGCCTATTAATAGACAATATCATAAAAAATAAATTCTTGTTGCAAAAACGTTTTTTATTTACTTTGTTAGAGTGTTATATCTTGTATAATTTTTGAAAATTAGAATCAATATGTAAATTATATATTTGCTTATTGCATAAAATGGTTGATATTTATTAAAAATTGGTTATAATATAAATGAAAGGAATAATCAGTAGACGGTTATGCCTTGGATTTGATGGTTAAAATAACTACCAAAGTTTTCCTAGGACCATGGTAGTTATTTTTTGTTTCCTTTTATAATTTCAAGGAGTAGTTTGACAATGACTGCGATAATAGCCATCATTAAAGATAACATTTCATAATCGCTCATGTTTTACCACCTCCGTTGTTTCAAATTTCTCTAATGAGATATCTATATCAACAGAGTTTCCAATCTCTATCTATTGACCAAAGCATAACCACCTACCGTTATGATTATTCCATGTGACTATTATAGCATAAAGCAAATATTTCATCTATAATTATTTGCTAAAAGCTATTAATTGTTTTATCCCTTATCTATGATAAAATATTGGAAAGGATGGTGATTTAATGATATATAAAAATTATGGTGTTGTTGTGACTGGAGGAGGTCATGGTATTGGAAAAGCTATTATTGAAGAGTTTGTGAGAGAAGGAGCAAAGGTCTGTTTTATTGATATCAATGCAGATTATGGAAAGTCATTGGTAAGTGAATCTGTTTTCTTTTTTCATGGTGATGTTTCTTTATAAGATGATTTAAATCAATTTATTTGTTTTTTTAAAGAGAAATTAGAAAGAATAGATGTTCTTGTGAATAATGCTTGTGTGTCACACCAAGGACTATTAAATCAATGTAATTACCAGGAATTTCAAAAATCATTATCTATTGGAGTAACAGCACCTTATTATTTGAGTTTGCAATGTCAAGATGAATTAAAGAAAAACAAGGGTTCTATTATTAATATTGCTTCATCACGTGCTTTTCAATCCGAACCAAATACAGAATCATATACAAGTGCCAAAGGTGGTATTGTTGCATTAACACATGCTTTGGCGATTTCTTTGTCAGGGCAAGTACGAGTAAACTGTATTGCTCCAGGATGGATTGATGTCAATGATACAGAAAGTTTTTCTAAAGAAGATGAAACTGCAATTCCAGTAGGAAGAGTAGGAAAGCCAATAGATATTGCTAGAATGGTAATGTTTTTATGTAGTGAAGATGCAGGGTTTATCACAGGTGAAACATTTGTTGTAGATGGAGGTATGAGCAAACGTATGATTTATCATGGTGATCATGGATGGGAATATCATATCTAAGGTTGCAAACATCATTTTGATATGCTAGAATGATTGCACTGGTTCGAGAGCCAAACCCAGTATAAAAAACTAAGGACATGAAAGAATGGTGGCTCTGCCATCTTTTTTCATGTCTGACTTCTAACTGTATTTTAGAAGAGGAGGAACTTAAATGAATAATGGAGTTAAAGAAGTTGCAATCAATGCTATGATTGCTTGTGTTTATGCAGCACTAACAATTGCATGTTCAAGTATTGCTTATGGAGGAATTCAATTTAGAATTTCTGAAATATTAATATTTCTAGCATTCTATAACAAGAAATATATACCAGGTTTAATTATTGGTTGTTTTTTAGCTAATTTACCGTCACCATTAGGATTGGCAGATATGTGTTTTGGAACATTAGCTACTGCAATTACATGTTTAGGTGTATATAAAATTAAAAATATTTACATTGCAGGATTATTTGGTGCAATTGTGAATGGATTGATTGTTGGTGCTGAAT
>NZ_JBKTWO010000119.1:0-2589 GCF_047249845.1 Thomasclavelia sp. | reverse complement strand
AGACTGCTGTTAATCCACTTGTGAATGCCCCACTCTATCGCTCATTGTCTTTCAATAATACAAAGACTGCTAAACATGCTCCAGCCTGTGCTAAGTTTCCCGTTAAATTGGCTGGAGAAATAACAGAATAGCCATATTCTGCAATTAATTGAGTATTGATAGGTGTAATCGCATAATGCATTCCCAGTATAATGAGCAAAGGTCTAAATGTACCAAATAAGAAAGCTCCTAATACTCCATTTATTCCATATAACCATGTCACAAATGCTGCAACACCTTTACCGATATAAGTACCGAATGGACCAATGACAATCAATTCTAAAGGAACCATAATAAATAAAACAATCATTGGTACAAACAAAACTTTAAATGTATCTGGAATCAATTTATTCACATATCTATATACATAAGACATCATCCATACCGTTATAATGATTGGAATAATCGTTGATTTATAATTCACAAACAACGCTGGTAATCCTAAAAAACGAAGTGAAGTTATACCCGTTTCAGCGGCATGAATTGCCCCATTTTGAATGGTTGGATACATCAATGCTCCAGCAAGTGCTAAAGCTAAAAATTCATTTGTTTTAAATTTTTTTGCAGCACTAACAGCTAAAAAGAAAGGAAAGAAATAAAACAGTAAATCACCAATCATACTTAATATTTGATATTCACCACTCGTTGTTGTTATCATGTTAAATGTTGTTAATATAGACAATACTGATTTTACCATACCACATCCAATTAAAACTGGAATAACCGGACTGAAGCATCCTGCAATCGTTTCAACAACATTAGAAACTATGTTTTTCTTTTTTGTACTTTTTTCTACTATAGTATCATCTGATAAATTAACCATATTCATTAATTCATCAAACACACCTTCTACTTTTGCACCAATGACAACTTGTAATTGACCATTTTTAAATTGTGCTGTTATAACGCCTTCAATTTGACTCAATTTGTTTAAATCAATACTGTTTTCATCTTTAACATTCAATCTGAGTCTTGTTGCACAATGCGTTAAATAAGTGATGTTATCTTCTTTGACAAGATCAAGAATCTTCTTTGCTATATCTTTGTTTTTCATAATATCCTCCATATTGTTTTTCGATTTGTTCTTCCGGATTAACAATCTACATCAACGATTATAAAGAATATCACCTATAGTCACTATTGATTTCCAGTTTTAAGAAATAATACCCATTTCAGGAAAAGAAATGATTTGTATCTCAATTCAAAATATGTTGTCAATAAAATTCTAATCACTTAAAAATATAAATAATAAAAAGAAGTAAAGTTCTCAATTCTTTACTCCTTATTATAATGATTTTTATTTTTTACTCTTTTTCAAGATAATCAACGCATAACTCTGTAATCCCACTCAACATATAAGAAATAGGTTCCTTAATATAATAGAATTCTGGTAGAAATTCTTCTGAAATAAATTATTTCAGCTTATTCTTCACTTCATTCATATCATGCTTCATAGTTGCATATAAAGCCACTGATTCAGGTCCAATAACTGTCAAAGATGGCAACAGCGATTTCGTGATTAACTCTAATGTCCCCTGTTGTGTCCATGCCAGTTTATGAACATCATCAGAAAGCTGCATACGTCTTAAAAAATACTTCACTTCACCAGCAACACCATTTTTTCCTCTAATGACTTTCCCATTAGCAACGATTCCTTGACCACCCACACCAAATCCAAATGGTTGAGAATGATAAATAACATTTTGATATTCAGGATGTTCTAATACAAATCCAACAGCTGCTGCATCAGCATTATTATAAACAAATATCTGAATATTATATTTCTCTTCAAAATCATTTTTCATATCAATAATTTTACCATCATTAGGTTCTTTAAAGACCTTATCATCTTCAACAATACCTGGTGTCGCAATACCAATCACATCAATATAGGAATGCTTTAATAAAACAGTATCAATAATATCATATAAATCATAAATATTCATTGATGGTTTCATAATCACATGACTATCAATAATTTCACATTTATCATATAAACGATAAGAAATACGTGTTTGTTCTCCATTAATCATAATGGCAATAGATAATATTCTCTTTTCATATTGTGTACAACAAACACAACATTCTGCTGCTTTTTCTTCTTGTTGTTTTTCAATATTTTTAAATTCCTGTTGAATAAACTGAATAGCTCCTAAAGCATCATATGAAGCAAATAGAGATGTAGGAATTTGTAAGACCAGCTTATCAGGTAAACTTTCTTTCAAACGATTATACATATAGCCAATTTGTGGAGCAATAAAAACAATATCATAATTTTGAACTTCTTCATAAAGACTCAAATAAGAAACAGCATCGAAATGATAGTCAAGCCCTAGCATTTCAGCAACAGAATTCAAATTTTCAGCAAACATAGACGTCGTCAAACCAGCAGAACATGATAATAAAACTTTTAATGTTTTTTGATCTTTTAATCCAATCAGTGTTTCAACCATTTCATCATATAATTGTTTTGCATGATTTTCATCATTTAATTCAAAATGAAGATAAAATTTAACAGAATGATCTTTATCAAATGTTATTTTAAATTCA
>NZ_JBKTWO010000118.1:0-2607 GCF_047249845.1 Thomasclavelia sp. | reverse complement strand
TGGTTTATTCTTTACTGCTTATTATACATATGCTATTTCACCAAATGATTACACTTTTTCCACATATACCTATGTCAACAAAGATGGAACATCGGCACTTAATGGTTTTAAAATTGCATATATATCAGATACAAATCTCACAGATAAAGAGAGCGTGAGCAGACTCAAGAAAATGATTGACAAACTCAATAGTTATCCCTTTGATATGGTTATTTTTGGTGGTGATTTATATGATGGAGCAATTGTTGAATCTAAAGATGTCTCTGCTGCTTTAAAAAGTATTGAATGCAAATATGGTAAATTTGCTATATTAGGAGAAAAAGATAATTCTTCATCATTAGAAGTGACACAAATCCTCAATGCTGGTGGCTTTGAGGTGCTTGAAAACACAGCACGAACAATCCATTATAAAGAAGCCAGTTTTCTTCTTCTTGCATGTCATCAAGATACCGATATCTCCTCGCTGAAAGGAGATACCAAAACTATAAAAATTGGTATAACACATCAGCCAGATAGTTTTCAAAATCACAAAGGTAAACTTGATTTACAATTATCTGGACATAGTTACGGCGGTTCAATTTATATACCTTATTATGGTGCTTTACTTGCTCCTGATAATGCCAAAATATATAATCATGGAATTTATGAAGAATCAAATTCAGTTTTACTTGTCTCTAATGGTTTCCATGGACCTGCATCATTTCCATATAAGTTTCTTGCAAGAAATGAAATTAATTTTATTACTTTAAATACAAGTAGCAACTCCCACTAGAGAGTTGCTACTTTCTTGTTCCATATTGTAAATGATATAAAGCTTCTAAAACTTCAAAAATATAAGTTATAGAAAATTTGCCAATTAAAGAATAATGATTGTTTCCAACTCGTAAGATCATATCTACTCTATCACTAAATGAGAATTCTTCAAGTTGTGTGATAACAATAATATAGGCTGGAGTTTTCATTAATGCTCTCATAGCATCAGGATGATCTTGGAAGAATCCTCCTGCAATTGAAGAAACGATAATTAAATCATTACAATCCAATGATTTATATATCTCTTTTTGCTGTTCTAAAGGATACATAGCAGTACAATCTTTTCCTAAATATGATAAGGCAATTTGTAATTGCATAGAAACAGATTGAGTAAAGAAATTTCCTGCAAAACAAATTCTTTGTGACTCATGAATTTTATCAACAACTTTCATTAAATCTTCATACTGAATATTGTCATATGTATCTTGTAGATTATGAATAATATTTTGAAAGTGATCTTTAAAAATTTCTTTTCCTTCATTAATTTTTTCTCTTGCTGGTAACTGATGATCAAACAATAAACGTTTAGAATCCTGATTAAAGAAATTCAAATTCATTGTGACATCATTCTTGAAATCAGCAAAAGATTCATAATTAAGTTTTCTACACAAACGAGAAATCGTTGCAGTTGACACATAACACATATCAGCGACTTCCGTAATTGTACTCTGTGGAATTTGATATATATTTTGAAGGATTTTTTTTGCAGCTCCCCAATAAACATCATGCACATTTGTCATGTTGATAAAATTAATTAAGTTGTAAAATGCACTTCTCACTTAGGCTGCCCCTCCTCATACTTGATGACTGTCACTTCACCTGTTGTTAAACATAAACAGTTAAGCTGTCCTTTATTTCCAACTGCTAATCCCCCGTCAATAGCAATCTTATTGTGATAATCAGGATCATGCCATATATCAAATGAATGGTCATCATTAATAAAACAACAAGGGGTATGACCAAAAATGTATGTATAATTAGGATTTGCTTCATTTAAGTAGAAATATTCTCGAATCCAAGCAAGTATATCCTCATTATTCTCTTCTAAAGGAATTTCTGGATCAACACCTGCATGAACCAGAACATAATGTTTATCATTTAAATCTAACTCTATATAACTTGGTAATGAATCAATAAAAGCAATAACTTCTTTTATAAACATTTGTTTAAGATCAAAATATTCTTCATAAGGAATGCAATCTTTTTGAAGGTACTCTCTGATACTATTCACTGTTTTCTGTGCACCATTTTGTTTCCATAAACGATAAGGATTTGATCTTTCTGAATCCAAATCATTATATTTCAATGCTGTTTGCATAGACTGACGCATCATAATTTCATGGTTACCCTTAATCATATGAATATTATCCATTGCCTGTACAAAATAGTAAATATCTATACTATTAGGACCACGATCCATAATATCACCTAATATATATAATTCATCATTATCATTAAAACCAATGCGATCTAATAATAATTGTAATAATACAAATTGACCATGAAGATCTGATATAACAAATATTCTTTTTTCCATATATCATCACCCTATTATATTTTACCATAATTATTTTTTTTAATAAACCAAAGCCACTCACATTTTAAAAAATTATACAGGCAAAAGATTCACTGATGACAGTGAATCTTTCTATAATTACTCTCTCACTTGTACTTGGAATCGAATTACAACTGTACCCATTGGTTCAATAGTTGGTATTGTGTAATATAATGTGTAATCATCAATTGATGGAACTTGAGGCACATCATCAACTTCAAATGTGTTCAATATATAAT
>NZ_JBKTWO010000117.1:0-2619 GCF_047249845.1 Thomasclavelia sp. | reverse complement strand
GTATCTAAACCTTTCATTTCTGCATATGTATCTAATTCATTAAAGTATGATACACGTAAAGCTAAATAAGTATTAGCGAATAACTTAACTGCTTCTGCCTCTGTATATCCCATAATTAATGTATCAATATCTTCTTTGATTGCTCCTTCTTTTAGTAGACCTGCAAAAGTATTTGCAGCTTCTACTAATCTAGGATCATTCATATCAGTACCGACAATAATTCTAGATGGATATAAGTTATCATATAACGCTTTTGATTCTCTTAAAAATTCAGGAGAGAAGATAATATTCTTAGATCCTGTTTTTTCTCTAATACTTTGAGTATATCCTACAGGGATAGTACTCTTAATAATCATGACAGCTTCTGGATTACATTCCATTACTAACTTGATTACTGCCTCCACTGCACTAGTATCAAAAAAATTCTTCTTTGAATCATAGTTTGTAGGAGCTGCAATCACCACAAATTCAGCATCACTGTATGCTTCTTTAGCATTTAATGTAGCTACTAGATTTAAATTTTTTGTACTTAAAAAAGCCTCAATTTCATTATCCTGAATAGGAGACTTTTTATTGTTAATCATATTAACTTTTTCTTCAATAACATCCACAGCCATCACTTCGTGATGTTGTGCTAATAATGTAGCGATACTCAATCCTACATATCCTGTTCCTGCTACTGCTATTTTCATCTTTGTACCTCCTTATTTAATTTTTAAAATCTTTATTATGCACCAATAACATATATGAAATACTGATCTGACAATATTTAAGTGTTCAATATTTCTATATAAATACCAATGATAACCAATAAGTTTGAATTTATTACTCGATATAGAATTTGATCTTATTCTATATTTCATTAACACTTCATCAATACCGTAAATATACTTTTCTTTTTTTAACATTTGTAACCAAAGTGCATCATCATTTCTTTTTCTTATATTAGGAACTTTAAATTTACCCATCTTTGTCACATCATACATAACTGTTGAATTACCAACAGGGCAGTCTAAAAGTAATCTGTTGTGATTAGTTTTGGGAACAACCATAATGACTTTATCTAATAATTTTGATTTTTCATTTATTTGTTCATATTTTGTACATGTAAAAGCGTAATTATTTTTTTTCATATAATTAATTTGATATTCTAATTTGTTTGGATACCACAAATCATCACTATCTAAAAATGCCATATACTGCCCATTTGCTAACTCCATAGCTTTAGTTCTTGACACAGCTGCTCCAGAATTGTTATCTAATTTGTAATATTTAATTCTTTTATCACTATTTGAATAGTTGTTAACGATTTCTTCAGTATTATCAGTTGAACAATCATCCACAATTATCATTTCCCAGTTGGAATATGTTTGTGCTAATACTGAGTCAATTGTTTCTCCTATAAAATTTGCGCAATTGTATGTAGGAGTAATAATAGATATTAGTTCACTCATGAATTTCTTCCTCCTATTTTAAAACTGCAAATACAGTTTTAAACATTGTTGCTATCTCACCAAAGAAACTAAAATGGGTAATACTAGATAAGTTGTATTTCATCTTACCGGGTAATACTTCATTAACATAAACATCATCAACATTATCTGCATTAGCTAGTAGTTCATCTTCATCCTTGTAACTAATACTAGCTATAGATGTAATACCGGCAGGTAATAGTAATGTTGCATACATTTCTGGTGTATACTGATTAACATACTTAGTTACTTCTGGTCTAGTTCCTACAAAACTCATATCTCCTAGAATCACATTGATGAGTTGTGGAAATTCATCTAATCTTGTCTTTCTTAGTAGTTTGCCTACTCTTGTAATTCTCATATCGTTTTGTACAGTAACTTGCGATCCAATGCTTTCTGCATTTGCTACCATTGTTCTAAATGTAAATATTCTAAACTTTCTGCCATATTGAGTTACTCTTTCCTGTCTAAAGAAAACTCCTCCTCTAGAATCAATTGCTATCGCAATTGAAAAGTTAATCATAATAGGTGAAAGTATAATAAAAACGATTATTCCAACTATTAAGTCGAAACATCGTTTTAAAAATAAGCTTACTTGTTTCTTTTTAAGACTATCGTAATACGGACGAACTTCGTCAGTTTGCATATAGTCTGGTAAGTCTTCCCAATCTCTAAGCATTACTTCATTTCTCCAATAACTTGATGAACACATTCGATAACATAATCAACATCTTCGTCACTTAAACATGTATGTAAAGGAAGTGTTACTTCGTTATGATACATGTTGTAAGCGTTAGGATAGTCTTTAATATCAAATCCTAAGTTTTTATATGCAGTTAGTAATGGTAATGGTTTATAGTGTACATTACATGCTACACCTAACTCTGCCATTTTATTAATAAATCTATTTCTATAATCTTCATCTTTATCTAAGTATCTAACTAAATACAAATGTCCTGATGAATTAGAATGATCTAATAATGAAACATTATAATTTTCTAATGCTTCGTTGTATCTTTTAATGATTTCTTTTCTTCTTTCAATTAAGCCTGCATATCTTTTAATTTGTGCCAAACCAATAGCAGCCATAATATCAGTCATATTACATTTATAATTAGGAGCTACTACCTCATATTCCCAGGCTCCT
>NZ_JBKTWO010000116.1:0-2645 GCF_047249845.1 Thomasclavelia sp. | reverse complement strand
TTTAGATATTTCTAATATTGTAGCTGAAATGAAAGCTGGATATAATTTTAAGGATGCATCTAGTATAGAGCAGGTTAAGAAGTCGAAACAACCAATATTATTTATTCATGGTGGTCAAGATGATTTTGTTCCAACAGAAATGGTTTATAAATGCTATGACGCTGCAACTTGTGAAAAGGATTTATTTGTTGTTGATAAGGCAGGTCATGCTGAGGCTCGAAATTATAATCCCAAGAATTATTGGAATAAGGTATTTTCTTTTATAAATGAAAAAATGCTGACAAACTAGTCAGCATTTTTGATAAACAAATCTTCAAATTCCTGAATTGGCATGGGCTTGTAGTAATAATATCCTTGAATATAATTACAATGATGCTTTACTAAGAAATCTTTTTGTTCTTGTGTCTCAACACCTTCCGCTACAACAACAATATTTAATTTATGACATAATTCAATAACTTCTTCTATAATAATATGACTTCTTAAATAAGTTGATGATGTTGTTTTAAAGAATTCCTGATCGATTTTTACAACATCAATAGGGAAATCCTTTAACATGTTTAATGATGAATAACCACTTCCAAAATCATCTAAAGCAACTCTGATTTCATGTTTACGTAGTTTATTTAAGATATCAATTAATTCACTTTTGTGATTTAAAGCAGTTGTTTCAGTAATTTCGACTTCAATTTGACTTGGGTGGATATCATGCCTAAGAACCAGTTGAATAAACTGATCAATAAATCCCTCATTAAATAAATATGTTCTTGAAACATTTACTGACATACCAATATCTTTATGATAATTATGACGCCAATGTTCTAAAGTTCGTAGTATCTGTTGAAAAACATATACATCCAATGATTCTAGCATTCCATTTTTTTCAAAGATTGGAATAAACACTCCTGGAGAAATTAAACCATGCTCAGCATTCTGCCATCTGACAAGTGCTTCACCAGTTAATACATTACCTGTTTTTACATCAACTTTTGGTTGAATATATACTTTAAAATCTTGATTTTCTAAAGCATTAAGAAAATCTTTTTCTATTTGTTGATCATGTAAATCTTTTTGGAAAACATCTTCTTGATAAAGAATGACATCATCTTGTGATAATTGCTTAAAATCATTTTTAATATATTGAGTTTTTTGAAAAGCAACTTTTATATCAATATCTTTATCAATAATTTCATAAACCCCAAAATGAAAATAAAATTGTGAAGTCGCCTGGAGCTTATTAAATTCATAACGAATCTGATCTGCTAAATTAAATAATCTCTCTCTTAATTTATCAGGATTATTCTTTTTGAATAGAATAGCAAAGTGATCATCTTTCTGACGACAGCATAGTTCATCCATATGACATTTATTATCTATACATTTCATAATTGTCATTAATAAATTGTTTGCAATATCTTCACCATAGATTTCATTAAACCATTTAAATCCTTTAATATCACAATTGATAAGGACATATTGATCTAAATGTGAATTATTTTTACAAAGTTCAATAAACTTATTAAAGTTATAATGCTGAGTTAGTGAATCTTCAAATGCTAATTTTGTAAGCTGAAGTTTATTTTTCTTTTGGATAAAGTAAGTAGAACTTAATAGAAAAGCACTTCCTAAACCAATGAGTAACCATGTAATAAAAGCTGTTATAATTAAATTTTGTATTCTATCAGTGACAACTTCTTGAGGGAAAACTGAAGCTACTAACCAGTCGTTATTTTTAATATTAGCATATGTAAAGTAATTATGAGAATTGTTATGATCAGTAAAACTTATAATTCCAGAACCTTGTTTATCAATGCTTTCAATCTTAATATCTTTTTGTTGGGACAAATCTTGAATAGTTTTTATATTCTTAACATCTTCTGCTTGTGTAGATAAAAGAATAATGTCTCCTGATTCATTAAATATAAATGAATATCCAGTATTGTTAAAAGAGGCATTGTCTAGTGTCTTCGATAATTTAACTGTATCATAAGTTGCAAAAAACACACCATTTATTTGATCATCTTTATTATATAAAGGAACGGAATAAACAATAATCTGTTCACCATCTACAAAATCTTTCATACTATTTGATTTAACTTTTTCACCATGAAGTGATTTTTGGAAATAGTCTCGATCTTTGATGTTAAAAACTTGTTGATCAGATGTTCTAACATTACCAGCAAGATCAGCAATGCCAAAACGCTTAATGTTACTTTCAATAGCAAGTTCATTGAGATAATCTAGTAATTTTTTTTCAACTGTATTATTGGTATGAATCATTAAAGCAATTGTATCTAGCTGAGTAATATTTTCATTCATTCTGTTATTGATTGATGATGCAGTTTGGATAGCTATTTCCTTGAGGAACTCGTTAGTTTCATCATATAGATTACGTGATAAATTGTTTGTATAAAGAGTTGCTAAAAAACTAAATATAACAAGTGAAATAATTGTTATAATAATAGACTTCTTCATTAATGGATTTCGCACAATATCACCAGCCTTTTCCTCTATTATATAAAATTATATTTATAAAAGCACGAACAAATATACAAAAAAAGAAAACTCTTTCAAACTGAAAGAGTTCTTGGATATTAGCAAGGATAAGTTTTAAGGTGTTTTCAACAGCTTGAATATGTGTTCTA
>NZ_JBKTWO010000115.1:0-2692 GCF_047249845.1 Thomasclavelia sp. | reverse complement strand
ATAATAGGCTTCTTTAAAACTGTAATATCAAATTCAATGGATTGTCCAGCAAATTGCACCAATATATCCTTATCACTTACCATTAATGCTCTAGCAATAGAAAAATTGAAGTCACTTTGAGAAACATTATCATATTCAACTATCTTATGGCTACCATTACTATAATTCACTTTTACCTTTAGACCAGCTGGATCAAAGATTTCTCCTTCTGTATAAGTCGTTTTATATGGCATTTGTACTATTTCTATACCCATGATATCAAGTCTATCAATATTTATACTCATGTTGTCAGTATGTCCATTGAGGTTAGCTTCAATTTGCAACTGATTTTTTTCTTCATCACTAATAAATAATTGATTCCCTATGATTTGTGTCTTATCTGAATGTTGACCAACCAGTTGATATTCAACATTTTTATAATTTTCTGGTATTGTCATCACTGATGAAGACTGTCCACTTTCATCATAAACAGCAAACGAGGTCTTAAAATAATCGTTTAAATTAACTGTACTATTTAAAGTTGTTGTCATTGCAACTTGCTTTGCTTGAATATGAGCTACACCACGATATATTTGTATGGGATGCCCTACATTTGTTGTAGTTGTATTTATAGCTGTAAGAATCTGATCATTTATCACTTCATCTCTTGCACCAGTCATAATTAAAACCTTTGATAAATTGGGATCATACTGAAAAGTATTTTTATTTATTGTTTCAATGCCATTTGGTAATGTCACTTCCTCTAATTGATTACAATACCAAAATGATGATCCACCCAACAATTGTATATTTTTAGGAAACACAACAGATACCAATGAACGGCAATTGAGAAAAACATTATTTTGTATCTTTGTCACACTATCAGGAATGTGAATAGACTCTAGTCTACTACAATCACGAAATGCCCCAGTTCTAATATCTGTTAATTGACTTGGAAATTTTATCGTTTTTAAACCTGAACACCCTTCAAATGCAGCATCTTTTATAACTGTTATACCATCAGGAAGTTCAATTGATGTTAAATTTTTACAATTTTTAAAAGCAGCACTCTCTATACTCTTTAAAATATCTGGCAGTGTAATTGATGTTAAAACAGTATTATCTCCATCCACATAAAATAATCGTATATGTTAAACCATCTTTTTTAAAAGTATTATCCACCGCAAACACATTGATTGTTGCAAATGATACTATCATAATCATTGTTATAAATAGAGTTGTTATTTTCTTCATAAAATTTTCCCTTTCTTCAATAAAATTACTTTGATAATCTTATCTGTATAACTTTTATATAATATCTGATATCCCATCCCCCTTTGATTTCTATTTTTTAATTATAACAAGTTATATTTACTACTTCTTGTATGATATGGTACATATCAAAATAAAAAAGTAAATTCTTCAATTGAAAAATTTACGTTTATGCTTATTATCAAGCTTTTCCACTAACCGCATTTATTATTATCTATAAAACTTAATAACACATCACAAAAAGAGTCTTATCAACTGCAATAGATAAGACAAAATTGGCTTTTTAAATATTGATTATATTAACTATTTAACCTCATTCTTCAACAGAGAATTTTAATTTTGAACTGTATGATGAAATGTCGGTGAATATTGATCAACAACTTCAAATTGATCACCTTTTTTAATAAGATAATCCAATATAGCAGGTAAAGCTTTCACTGTATTTCCCTGATTAGCACTGTCATGCATTAAAAACATAATATCTTCTTGGCCATTTACCTCTTCAATCGCTTTCTTCTTAAGTCCTTTAATTGTTTTAATTCCTTCTCCATCTCCATTAATACAAGTCCAATCATAATATTGATATCCTAAATCTATCACTTTATGTGTTAGTCTCTTCATAATTCCAACATTATATTTTTTAGAAACAAGATTACTTGATCCCCCTGGGAAACGCATATAGGTGGTATATTCACCTGTTTGTTCATAAACCAGTTCCTTAATTTTATTTAGATCATTTATATAATTTTTAAGAGAACTATATATCAATTCATAATCATGACTATACGTATGCAATCCTATTGTATGTCCTTTTTGATAAGCCTCTTTAATATAATGAGCATCTTTAGGTGAAGTCCCTGTCACAAAAAAAGTTGCCTTAATATGGTATTCATCTAAGATTTCTAATATTTTCTTGGTATTTGGTGATGGTCCATCATCAAATGTAAGATAACAAGTTTTCACACCATCTTTCTTAGCTTCTCGATTATCATATTGACTTAAAACTTCAACATCTCTAGTATATGTTTCTTTATTACCATTATGGTCTTCAACATGATAATAAACTTCATATTCACCTGTTTTTCGAATATTCAAATTCGAATCATCAATTGTTAAAGTTGGATTTTTATCATGATCATCCTTTATGACAATGCCTTTTTTTAAATCAATCTTATCACCTATTAACATTGTTAATTTATCTAAACCAGTTATTGTGGGAGGTTCAGTGTCCCGTTCTTCTACCAACACATAAGCATTTTTTTCTGTTTTGTTTTCAAATGCATCTTCCACAACAACAATAACTCGATATGTTTTGATTTCATTAAAGAGATAATCTTCTTTAAAATAAACAATAGTCTCTGAATCATCTTGGATATTTTTAACCAATGTTTTAGGATCAACACTATCATTTCTTAATATTTTAGTATTGACTGTTTCGAAT
>NZ_JBKTWO010000114.1:0-2692 GCF_047249845.1 Thomasclavelia sp. | reverse complement strand
CAATCTCTTATGCAACTTGCATTTCAATCGATAAGTAAAACTCTTCCGGAATCTCAAATTCAGTTAATAAATGCTTAGATTTAGCTCTTGAAATCATAACCAATATGTAAACGAGGAAATCAATTAAAGATGTATCAGATAAAGAAACATTATATTTTTTTAACAATGATATAATCTTATAATCTAACATCTCTTTATTTTTATAAAGGCTCTTTAAAAAATCAAACATAATATATGAGTGCTTGTAATTAATGAAAATAATATCTGATAATATAATTCGTTTGTTTTCTTCACGTCCTTCTAAAATCAACCCTACATTTGCTTTAGAGTTTATTTTCAGTTCATGCTTCGCAAACCATTCTCTAAGATTAGACAGTTCCTTAGATAAAGTTGATCTTGATACAAAAATTTCTTCTGCAAGATCATCTATCTTAATTCCTGTGTCGCATTCAAGGAGTCGCTTTGAATCATAAAAAGTTCTATTTATATATAGATAGTAATCAAAATTATGGTTACGCTCATGGTTTTCAATCTTGTTAATAAGCTCTAGTGCCTCCAAATAATCTGTAAAATCTATACGATATCCTTTAGGGGTACGTGAAATCAATCGATATCCAAATTCATTTAATAATTCTTGCACATTAATAATTTCATCTCTAACTAATCTCCTACTTATTCCAATATGATTTGCGATTTCATAAGAGGTTGCATAATCATCTAAGAAAGATAAATATCTTATAATTTGAATACAGTAACTTTCTTGATTAAAAATTTGAGCTCTAACCATAATTAATCACCTCACTAATACTCTACATTATTTTCCAAATCATTACCATTGCTTGCAATACATTTTTTATACCAATAAAATGATTTCTTTGGATATCTCTTTAGGTCCTTTAAATCTTTAACATCCCTATTAATATAAATAAATCCATATCGCTTCAACATTTCTTTGTGGGCACTTAGAAAATCAATACTACTCCAAGCTAGATACCCAATAACATCTACACCATCATTTTCAATCGCAGTTTTCATAGCTTGAATATGTTCTTGATAATAATCTATACGATTATCATCATAAATTTTACCATTAATCATTTCCTCTTTGATACCTATTCCATTTTCAACAATAAAAATAGGTAGATGATAACGTTCGTGTAATTGAATTAATGACAATCTAAGAGCATCAGGATCAATTGTCCAATTCCATTCACTTGCGTTATATAATGGATTTTGTACAAATCCTTTCCCCCATAAAAGATTGTTTTCAAAATCTATTATTGATTCATTTTTAATAGTTCTATATGATGTAACCATCATTGAACGATAATAAGATATAGCTAAATATCCTAATTCTTTAGAAGCCTTAAGTACATCCTCTTGTTCTGCATTATTAAATTCACATTCAATATCTCTTTTTTCCATGAAAGAAACAAAATATTCCGGTAAGTATCCTGATGTCATAATATCAAAGGAAAGATAATTCATGAATTTATGCGAGAATTCACAAGCAATCATATCCCTTGAAGTAGTAGTTGCAGGTTGGAACAAACAATAATTAACCATTCCACCAACCATAGCATCAGGTATTTCTTTTTTTATTGCTAAAACTGCCCTTGCATGAGCAACTTGAATATTAATATATAGTTGAGAATAAAATTCTTCTTTACTCATATAATCAGGCTTATTAGTTCCAGCAACCAAATCACTTTGATATGGAGCAAGATTTGTTTCATTATAAGTAATCCAGTATTTAACTTTATCATTCATTCTTTTAGCAATACACCTTACATGTTCAACATAAAAGTCTATAACTTTTTTATTTAAAAAACCATTATATGCCCTCATCAGATGATCAGGCATATCAAAATGAACTAAGGAAACAACTGGTTCAATTCCCTTCGATAACATATAATCAATCATTTCTTCATAAAAGTCTAATCCCTTTTCATTAGTTTCATCGTCGCCATTAGGATGTATCCGTGACCAAATAATTGAGAAACGGTAAGCTTTAATGCCCATTTCGGCCATTACCTCTTTAAAATGATGATAATGATCTGTTGCAACCTTAGTATCACTATATTGAGATTCAATCCCAGGTTCAGGTGTAACAACAAGTGTGTCATATACATTTAATCCCTTTCCATCTTCTAGGTAGCCACCTTCTGCTTGAACATTGCTTAACGCAGCTCCCCATAAAAAATCTTTTCTTAATTCTTTCTTTTTCATCGTCTTTCCTCTTATTTTGTGGTCATCATAATTATCATCTGACCATCAAATTCTACTTTATTATTTATAGGAATGATAAAATTATCTCCCATTTTTATTTCAACACCATCAGCCTTTCCACAACCTTTAACAACCGTTGCTAGTTGATAGTTATTATAAATATAGCTACTCAATCCACTTACTTCTAACTTTGTAACTGTAAATGAGTCATTGGATATATAGACAGTTTCCTTAATGTTGTCATATTTTTTTTCAATTGGTTGAACATTATTTTCCATTTTTGATTGATCATAATTTAGACATTCAATAGCTTTATCTAAATGTAATTCACGTTCATTACCTTGAGAATCTTTTCGATGATAGTCATAAAAACGATAAGTAATATCTGTTGCTTGTTGTATTTCATAAACTACACTCCCTTTTCTCAAGGCGTGTAACAATCCAGCCGGCAAATATACAAAAT
>NZ_JBKTWO010000113.1:0-2723 GCF_047249845.1 Thomasclavelia sp. | reverse complement strand
CCTCAAGATAGTGCCTATTTATTTGATACATTTATTCAATTAATGGAGGAAGAAAAAAATGCCTAAAAGAACAGATATAAAAAAAGTTTTAGTAATTGGTTCAGGACCGATTGTCATTGGGCAAGCAGCTGAATTTGATTATGCGGGAACACAAGCATGTTTAGCGTTAAAAGAAGAAGGGTATGAAGTCGTATTGTGTAACTCCAATCCAGCAACAATTATGACAGATACAACTATTGCAGATAAAGTTTATATGGAACCACTAACTTTGGAATTTATCGCTAAAATCATTCGTTATGAACGTCCCGATGCTATCTTACCTGGAATTGGTGGTCAAACAGGGCTAAATCTAGCAATGCAATTAGAAAAAAAGGGAATCTTAAAAGAATGCCAAGTTGAATTATTAGGAACAAGAAGTAAAAGTATTGAACAAGCTGAAGACCGTGAGTTATTTAAAGAATTGTGTACTAGTTTAAATGAACCAGTATTACCATCAGATATTGCAAATTCAATTGAAGAAGGAATTGAAGTGGCAAAGAAAATCGGTTATCCGGTAGTTTTAAGACCAGCCTTTACACTTGGTGGAACTGGTGGTGGATTTGCTGATGATGAAAAAGAATTAAAGGGTTTAATAAAACATGCATTAACATTATCACCAACTCATCAAGTATTAATTGAAAAAAGTATTAAAGGTTATAAAGAAATTGAATATGAAGTAATTAGAGATAAAAATGATTCAGCAATTACAGTTTGTAATATGGAAAACTTAGATCCCGTAGGAATTCATACTGGGGATTCAATTGTTGTATGTCCTTCACAAACATTAACTAATAAAGAATATCATATGTTAAGAGACAGTGCTTTAAAAATCATTAGGGCATTAGAAATTGAAGGTGGTTGTAATGTTCAGTTTGCCTTAGATCCTAAGTCATTTCAATATTATTTAATCGAAGTAAATCCTCGTGTTTCTCGTTCAAGTGCTTTAGCTTCAAAAGCAAGTGGTTCTCCAATTGATCGAGTATCAGCAAAAATTGGAATTGGGATGACGCTTGATGAAATCATGCTTGCTAATACACCAGCCTTATTTGAACCAGCATTAGATTATATTGTAACTAAAATGCCAAGATTCCCATTTGATAAATTTGCAGATGCCAATAATTCATTAAATACGCAAATGAAAGCTACTGGTGAAGTCATGGCTATTGGTAGATCATTTGAAGAAAGTCTATTAAAAGCAATTCGTTCACTAGAAATTGGATTAGAGCATATTTATAATAGTAAATTTGATGAATATAGTAATGAACAATTATTAGAGTATATTAAAATTGGTACTGATGATCGTATTTATGCAATTGCGGCTTTATTAAGAAATAAGATTGACATAAATACAATTGCTAATCTTACCGCAATTGATATGTTCTTTTTAAAGAAAATAGAAAATATTATTGAACAAGAAACTAAATTAAAAGAAAATCCATTAAATATTGAAATTCTTAAAGAAGCTAAACAAATGGGCTTTAGTGACAAAATAATTGGTCAATATTGGCATCAAAACGAACTTGACATCAGAAACTTAAGAAAAGAAAACAATATTTTACCAGTATATAAAATGATCGATAGTTGTGCTTCAGAGTTTTCTAGTTATATTCCATATTTTTATTCAACATATGAAGATGAAAATGAATCAATTGTTTCTAAAAAAGAAAAAATTATTGTTCTAGGATCTGGTCCAATTCGAATTGGTCAAGGGGTTGAATTTGATTATTCAACAGTTCATGCCGTTTCAACAATTAAAAATGCAGGTTATGAAGCAATTATTATCAATAATAATCCAGAAACAGTGTCAACTGATTATACATGTTCTGATAAATTATATTTTGAACCACTATGTGTTGAAGACGTAATGAATGTCATTGAATTAGAAAAACCAATTGGCGTGATTGCGACTTTAGGAGGACAAACAGCAATCAACTTAGCCAATCCATTAAGTGAATTAGGTGTTAAGTTAATTGGAACTGATTGTACAGGAATTGAAAGAGCTGAAAATCGTGATGTTTTTGAAAAATTACTTGATAAATTAAATATTCCTCAAGCTAAAGGAAAAGCTGTTACTAATGTTTTTGATGGTTTAGCGGTTGCTAGTGAAATTGGATATCCAGTTTTAGTAAGACCAAGTTTTGTACTTGGTGGAAGAGCAATGCAAATTATCAATAACGATGAACAGTTAAAACATTATTTAAAAACAGCAGTAGAAATCGATGAAGATAAACCGGTTTTAGTTGATAAATATATTAGAGGTAAAGAAGTTGAAGTTGATGCTATTTGTGATGGTAAAGATGTATTTATTCCTGGAATCATGGAATTAGTTGAAAGAACTGGAATTCATTCTGGAGATTCAATTAGTGTTTATCCAACTTTTAGTATTAGTGAAAAGGTAAAAGATACGATTAAAGAATATACGACTAAATTAGGATTAGGGATTGGTATTATTGGTTTATTTAATATCCAATTTATCGTTGATAAGGATGAAAATGTATATATTATTGAAGTAAATCCTAGATCATCAAGAACAGTGCCATTTTTATCAAAAGTTACTAAATATAGCTTAGCAGATATCGCTACATATGTTATTTTAGGAAAAAGTTTAAAAGACCAAGGTATTATCGAAATGTCACCTGAACATGCCAAAAAGTATTATGTCAAAGTACCAACAGTCTCAGTTT
>NZ_JBKTWO010000112.1:0-2734 GCF_047249845.1 Thomasclavelia sp. | reverse complement strand
TTGAAAAGTGGCGAGATATCGTATATAATATAAATCAGGAAATCATTCAGGATTTGGATTCTTTATTTTTGGGGGTGAGACCGTAATGGATAAAGATTTATTACTTGCAATGCTGGAAGCTAGCAGTGTATGGTTGTGTTCAAAGAACACCTATATCCAATTAAGAGCGGAATACGTGCAGTGCCATATCCGATTGTGTCTCGTTTCGGCAGAGATCGAAGATCCTTGCCACGCGTATACGAAAAAAGAAATGTCTTATATGCGTAAAAAAGAGACTGCTCTTATGGGCTATGAGAATGCCATAGAAAAGCAGATAAAGGCATGTTATCCGGGTACTACATTGACAGATATTTTTAAAGAATTGAGAGGTATCATAAATGCTAAAAGGTTGGATTAAAGCAACGTTTGATCCGGACGAACCCGGATTCCGAGTAGACCCGTATCTTGCGGACGATCAATTTGTAGACCCGGTTGATTTTATGAAACTGGTGGAGGATGGAATTATTATCATTGATAAAGAGGAGGTAGAATAATATGGGATATCAGATTCCAAGTGTCAATCAGTGTTACGACTTTACTTGTGTCATTGGGCAGTTACAGGCGTGGTGTTGTTCTCACGCTCCGCTTGTACAATCTGTGTATGATGAGTGCAAGGGGACGAGTTTGAGCGAACAGGTTGCGTATCTGTTCGGGGTTGTGAGAGATGTTGTGAAAGCGCAACAGTGCGTGGATGAGAACTTTAAAACGTTATATGATTTTGTGAAAGACTTTTTTGAAAATTTGGATTTGCAGGAGGAAGTGAATAAGTGGCTGGAAATAAATCTAAAACCTTATTTTGATGAATATATCACCAAGCATTTCCCTGACTTCGATTTAATACAGAATTATGCTATTAATAATCCAAATATTTATGTCGAAATAGAAAATCTGAATCAATACAGCGGGTTTTCTGATACATCTCTTATTAATTGGACGGTTGAAGATACTTATAACAAATTTGATTCCTTTTTAGGCGTTCATGACAATTATATATTAGAGAAAACTACACTTGGTTACGCAAATAATAGTGATAATGACGGCGAAGACACCTCGTTGCCTATCCTTTGCTACTCTTATAAGCCACAAATGGGATCTGGTTTAGTTTCACAACGTAAAAAAGTGATTTTAACTGGCGCTATACATGGTAACGAAAAATTCGGTGCTTTCTTAATGCTCAAGCTTTTATCACAAGGAATCGAGATGCAAAAGCAAAAACTGGTGAATAATATCATGGGGCATTTGGAAATTGACTTCATACCTATTATAAACCCTTATGGATATAATCAAGCTGTTGGAACAAATATCACACAACAATTAGCTAATACAGGCCGATATAATGCCAGAGGAGTTGATTTAAATAGGAATTTTCCTTATGGGTATCAATTTGACGACGGAAATGAACCAAAAGGGAGTTCGCCTTTAAGTGAGCAAGAATCAAAAGCTATGGACAACTATTTTAAAACAATTGATTGGAATAACGTTATATTATTCCTTGATTTGCACCAAAGCTGGCAATCACTAGACGAGCCTATACCTGAACTTTTAACATTACAAATATTCTCAAATGACGAGAGGATAAGAAGTGTTTTTACCGATGTTTGGAATGATTCAAATAAATTAGCTAATAATATGAATATTTTACTACAAAAACAATCAGATAACGAGGGGGCAAGTGTAGGAGAATCGGAGGGTTGGATGATTTTTGATGCCTGCCATTATAAGAAGAATTATTTTAATATCGGAGTAGTTGAGGGTGGAAAAGGTATATACAGTAATAATGAATGGAACTTTTATGCGGAACAATTATTATCACTATTTTTAACGTATACAATTACCTCCATTGATAGATTAAAAAATTTGTGCTATTATGATAATAACTCATTTATTGATGCTTTTCATTATGCTATTAGTTATTATTGCAATAATTTACTCCCATTAAATTGGATGGATTATGAGAATGTCATATATGATACTACAATTGCTTCTGTTGCTTCTAATGGAAATAGAATTTTTTTAAAGCTTGATAAGGCATTGACAATTAATAAAAATACAGATGATCTTAATATTATTATTAATAGTGATGTATATCAATGTAATGTATATTCATTAGATAATAATAAAGAAAATATTATTGGAAATACTGGTTGGGGTGGTTCCAAAAAAATTACAAATTTAACTTCTAATACTTTATTAATCGGGTTTAGAAATATTAATAATTCAACTATTAATATGAATAGATTATTTAAAGAATTCTTTCCAATTATTTATACTACGCCTAAGCAATCGTTATAATATAAATAAAAGATAGGGCTTATGCCCTATCTTTTTTAATCTATCTCACAATATAATGTGTTATCTAATAGCATAAATCCCTTTACTGTGCGATTCTCTAAACACTTGTCTAGTTCATCATAGTGTATGGTTGTTCCCCCTCTTTCACTATGATATTGCAATCGTGTTTTAACTGGTCACATTTTAAATATAGATCTACAACTGTCATATTGTATCCTCCTTTCGACATTATTAGTATAGCATTTATGCACGAGAATGTCAACTGGTTTGTTCATGTTTATTGTATACTTGAGATGTTAAGTTTTTATTGATTTTTAATAGATTACTGACACGGTGTCAGAATAGATTTTGAGATGTTAAGTTTTTATTGATTTTTAATAGATTACTGACACGGTGTCAGAAT
>NZ_JBKTWO010000111.1:2256-2765 GCF_047249845.1 Thomasclavelia sp. | reverse complement strand
CAATATACTCATTTATAATAAAAGCAAGTTATTAAAAACATGCTATCAAACACATCTTTAAAACTTGCTTATATTAATATTATAATTGTTATATTTATACTTATTTATCTATCTCGCTATTTTCTATATTATCATTTTTCTTCTTTTTGCTTTTATAAAAATATAAACCACCAGCAATTAATATTACTACAACAATTCCGCCAATAATTATACCGGTATTACTAGTAGTAGAAGTTGATTCTTCAGAAACAACAGTTATTTCATTAGTAGCATTTTGTAAGTCCATTAAGCCAATATCAACCACGTTATCTTCAATCGTTCCTACTGTACTACTTTTAATTTTTCCAGGCATTGCAATCTTAATACCTATTTCTAGTCCCATTTCTTCTAATTTATCAATTGAATAACCAAGTTGATCTTCAAAATCTTCAGTATCTACACTTTCACCAAGGTCATCACCATCTATTTTTAAAGTGTATGTATTATTTTCGACAGTTAAACAATCTAAA
>NZ_JBKTWO010000111.1:0-2246 GCF_047249845.1 Thomasclavelia sp. | reverse complement strand
CATATAATCCGTTTTCAGAAATATCTACCGATACTTTATCACCGCCATTATATAAAAGAGTATTTCTTCCATCAAGAGAATAGATATCTTCCTTTGCTGTTAATTCAAATGTAATGCCACCTAATGGTTCTTTTGTATCTTTATCAGTTTTCAATAGATCAATTTGTCCGTGCGGAGCAATGTTAGTAACATTGATTTCATGAGTATATTTCTTAGTTGTTGTGATGCTAGTATATATTTAGGTCCAGTTAAATAGAGAAATGTCAATAAAATGAAAACAGTATTGATTAATACTGATAACAGATGTAATCTATATTAATCAATAATCAAATTATAAATAAGGGGTAGAGTTATATGGCTAAAAAGAAACAAATCGATAAACAATTTAAAATTGATGCTGTTAATTATAGGAAGCATCATCCTGAACTTACCATGGCTGAAGTAGCTAATAATCTTGGAATCTCATTAAGTTCTATTCATCGCTGGATTAAAGAATATTCATCAAACAGCGATGACGAAAGCAAGGTATTTAGAGGTTCTGGTAATTATTCCAGTGATGATGCAAAAGAACTGGCAAGATTAAAAAAAGAAAACAGGGATTTAAGAGATGCTGTTGAAATATTAAAAAAAGCTATGAACATTCTCAACAGCCAGTAAGTATTCTTTATAGAGCATTGAGCAAATATATTGAAGAAACTGCAGATTCAGATAATGTTTCGATTAGAGCAGTAACCAGAATATTAAATATTTCCAGAAGCGGTTTTAAATCATGGAAACATCGTAAAAAATCCCATCAGCAATTACACAAAGAACGAATCAAAGAAATGATTCTAACTATTTATCATGAAAGTAAAGAAATATATGGAGCACCAAAAATCACTTATATCCTGCGTCAAAAAGGAATAAAGATAAGCATGAAAACAGTCAGTAATTATATGCGTGAAATGGGAATAAAAGCCTGCTATATAAAACACTGGACAAAAACAACAGTTTCAAAAAATTTCTCCTCTGATCTAAAAAATTTGCTTAAACGAGAATTCAATCCAGACAGACCAAATGCTTTCTGGTGTACAGATATAACCTATATCTGGACCTATGATGAGGGTTTTGTTTATTTAACAAGTGTAATGGATTTATATTCAAGGAAAATCATATCATGGGTACTAACGAAAGATATGAAAGCTGAATCTGTAGTAGAAGCAATAAACATTGCAAAAGCGAGAAGAAATATTGAAAAACCGCTTGTGATCCATAGCGATCGCGGGGTGCAGTTTACAAGTGAAGAATATCAAAAAATAACGGTGAAAATGAAAAGAAGCTACTCAGAAAAGGGAACACCATGGGATAATGCGTGTATAGAATCGTTTCATTCACTGATAAAAAGAGAATGGCTAAATCGCTTCAAAATAATGGATTATGGACAAACATATCAATTAATATTTGAATATATTGAGACATTTTATAACACAGTAAGAATTCATAATCATTGCGGTTATATAAGTCCAAATAATTATGAATCAGCATTTTTCAAATGTAGAAGTTAAATAGAAAAAATTTCTATTTAACTGGCACTTTTTCTTGACATAGTACCAGATATATAAGAGGCAATAGTTGGGGAGAATCCCCCGATAATGTGCATAATCCTTAAAAATATATTATTTATTGTCAAGTTAAATATTTGACTAATTAAAGCACAAACACCCCAAAATATTAGCATTATAACAAATGTTATTATTAAAAATTCCTTAACTAACTTTTTATTCATAAATACTCCTATCATCTCTACAAATTCCAATTTATCTAAGTAAATTATCTCATGTGAAGTATTTTATTACAAGATAATTTAACTTTTACTCGACACATTAGGATTTATCTAATAATGTATAATAATCAACAATATAAGTTTTAGTAACTAATTATATTCGAAAAATAACTTGGTAAAAATGCTTCCTTCATATTCTCTTCAAATATATGTGCTACATTACTTAATTGTTCCCACAATAAATGCAATGATTGAATTAAGTTAGCTTCTCTAAATGATACTTCTCCTATACAATATGTTGCTTCATATATTTTAGATTCAATATCTTCTCCCCTTTCAAACATTGCTTTTAACATTTTATTACCTGTTTTTGTGTTATGATATTCTAAATAATAATCTAATTCTTCTTTAACAAGTTTTAGTGCTGAAAAGTAATCGGCTGCATCCCATACATCAAGTCTACATAGTATCTTCAAGAAATGAT
>NZ_JBKTWO010000110.1:0-2781 GCF_047249845.1 Thomasclavelia sp. | reverse complement strand
CTGTGGCTATTTTAGCGTTTTTAGCAGACTTCTTAATTGCGATGTTTGAACGTTATATTCAAAATCGTCGTCACAGTAAGAAGAAAAAACAAAAAGTCGTCATTGTAGTATTGAGTGCTATGATTGTTTTTGCAGCGAGTTTGTTTTATGCACCCCATAAAGATAAAACAATCCATATTGCTACAAAACCAATGACTGAGGAATTTGTCATTGGTGAAATGCTGAAAATGCTGATTGAACAAAGAACAGATATTGATGTAGAACTTACAAAAGGTGTTGGAGGAGGGACAAGTAATATTCATCCTGCTATGTTAAGTGGTGAATTTGATATTTATCCTGAATATACTGGAACAGCATGGAATTTTGTGCTTAAAGAAATAGCTTTTCCAGATGAAGAAACATTGTATAAGCAGTTGGTAGAAAAGTATCAAGTTCAATATCAATTAGATTGGGTTGGATTATATGGTTTTAATAATACATATGGTATAGCAGTCACAAAAGAATTAGCTAATCGTTATAACTTAAAATCGTATTCAGATTTAGCAGCTATTTCAAGTCAATTGATATTTGGTAGTGAGTATGATTTCTATGAGCGTGATGATGGCTATAAAGCTATGAGTGAAGCTAATGATTTCCATTTTAAAAAGACAGTAGATTTAGATATTGGATTAAAATATGATGCTTTACGTAAAAATCAAGTTGATGTTATTATTGTCTTTACAACAGATGGGCAATTAAGTGATTCAGAAATTGTTTTATTAGAAGATGATCAGCATTATTTTGAAACATATTATGCTGGAAGCGTTGTGAGACAAACTGTTTTAGAAGAATATCCTGAATTAAAATCAGTTCTTATGTTAATGGATGGATTGATTAGTGAGAAAGAAATGGCAACAATGAATTATCAAGTAGAACAAGAAAAGAAAAATGATAAGGATGTTGCAAAAGCATTCCTTCAAAGCAAAGGATTATGGGAGGAGTCAAAAGATGAGTAGTATACGTTTGGAACATATTGATAAAGCATATGATGATAATCAAATTTTAAAAGATTTCTCAGTTGAGATTGACTCCCATGAAATGATTAGTGTTATTGGAGGAAGTGGTAGTGGAAAAACGACAATGTTAAAGCTCATTAATGGTTTGTTACTACCTGATCAGGGACACGTTTATATTGATGGTGTTGATATTCAAACAATCAATCAAAATGAATTAAGAAGACATATTGGTTATGTTATTCAAAATATAGGACTTTTCCCACATATGAACATTGAAGATAATATTTCTTATGTATTAAGACTTCAAAAAACAGATCCTCAAATGATTAAAGAAAGAGTTCATGAACTGATAGTTATGATGGATTTGGATCAAGATATCTTAAAAAGGTATCCTGATGAACTAAGTGGTGGACAAAAACAACGTATTGGTATTGCAAGAGCTTTAGCAGCTAATCCTCAGATTATTCTGATGGATGAAGCTTTTGGAGCTGTTGATGAAATTACCAGACATGGCTTACAAGATGAACTTTTACGTATTCATCAAAAAGTTCCATTTACACTTGTTTTTGTTACTCATAACATACAGGAAGCTCTTCGCTTAGGAGATCGTGTTATGATTATGAAAGATGGTCATATTGAGCAATTTGATACAAGCCAAAATATTTTAGATCATCCTCAAACTGACTTTGTCAAACAATTATTATCATATTTATAGAAACACAGGTCCAATAGCCTTTGTTTTTTTTGTTATTTAACCTTATATTCTTTAATTATTATTTTTTCTACTGAATATCTTGGTTGGATATTCAATATATAGTATAATAAGTATAGATATGAATGCTTTACAATCATAAAATGAGGTAGCAAATCTCTAATGAGTAAGAGGATATTGGAAGAGGAGTATATGGCGCCATGCTGATGGCTGACTCTTTATGTGATTAGAGATTATTTCTAACCCAATATTAATCTATGCAAACTTTAAAAATATGTGAGTCATAATAAGAGGGTGAAAAAATGAAGAAACTTATTTATGGAATAGGATTTGCAATAGCTATTATCATTATAGCTATTTATATGATGATACGAATACCAAAAAACACTGAGATGAACTGGTATTCATCAGTTAAAAACTTTCAATCAAGTCTAGGAGATGACTTTTATGATTTCTATCATCCTAAGTCATATTTTGATAGTTCTGTGCTAAAGAAAACATTATCTGAGATTGATAATATAAGATTTTATGGTACATTTAAGGGTCAAGATCATTCATATTATTTTTGGTTTGATGAGAATAATGATCAATTTGGAACTCTTAAAGTGAAGTATACTGTTTCTAAGAATCATAAAGGTTATACACACCCACAAAGAAGTGATTATCAATTAATAGATAAAGAGTCAGGAATTTATTATACTACTCAAGGAGAATCAGATATAGAACTTTTACATCGTTATAATTCTAAACACTTTATAGAAGTTGCTATTGATTGCGAAAATAAGCAAAATAATGATATGAAATCCTTAAAAGATATTGCACTTGATATGATGAAAGATAGTATTCAATTAAATAAAAATAATGAACATATTGATTAAGTTTTGCATATATTTTAATAACTTCATTTCTATAATGAGTGATAAATAATAAATTAATAAAATATTTTTTTATTGACAATTTGTTTTATCTCATTTATAGTAGTAAAAAATAAACCATTGATGTGGAGATAAAAATAGATCGTGCACTACTAGAGAGCTTGGTGGGTGGAACCTAGCAGAACGCAGCCTATTAAAT
>NZ_JBKTWO010000109.1:0-2808 GCF_047249845.1 Thomasclavelia sp. | reverse complement strand
GAATAATATCATCCTTTTCAAAATCCATAATAATAAATGGTTTCATCTCTCCAGTAAATAAAACTTTTACTTTTTCTCCATTTATACTTTTAATAGCATCATTTAAATATTTCGCACTAAATGATATACTCAACTCATCACCTTTATAAAAAGCTTTTGATAAATTTTCTTCAACAGATCCAATTTCTTGAGAATAAGAAGAAAGCATAACATGATCTTCACTCATAGATAATTTTATAATATTTGTCTGTTCATTTGATAATAAAGATGCTCTATCAATGGAATTAAGAAGACTTACACTGTCAACTGACATTGAATAATTATGTTCATGCGGAATTAAACGACTTGTATCAGGATAAGAACCATCAATTAATCTTGTTTGAATTAAAACTGAATCAAAAATAAATAAAACTTTACGATCAGATACATATAAATCAATAAATTCATCTTTTTCAATAATACGACTAATTTCAATTAAACTTTTCTTAGGAATAATAATATTAAATGATACATCAGAATCAATTGTTAAAATACGTTTTGCTAAACGATAACTATCAGTAGCAATACATTCTAAAACATGATCTTTAGCTTTGAAATTAACACCAGTTAAAACAGGACGTGTTTCTTTTTCACTTGTTGCAAATGACGTTTGTTCAATGGCTTGTTTTAAATCTGTTGATTTCATCTGTAAATGAACACCAGATTTATTTAAATCAATTCTTGGATAATCAATATAAGAAGTTCCATTTAAATCAAATTTAGAGTTTGCTCCTTCAATTCTTGTCAATGTTCCATCAACAATATAGATATGTACAAATTCAGAATCAATCTTTTTAATAATCTCTAATATATAACGAGAAGATAAAACAACAGATCCTGTTTGAATAATTTCAATATTTTCTTTAATACTTGTTTGTATTGTAATATCACTATCACTACCAGTTAAAATTAATTCGTTATCTTTTAAATCAAATTTAATACCTGTTAGGACTGGTAAAGGACTTTTCATTGAGACAGCTCTAGATACTTTTGCTAAAGCATTTAATAATGCTAATCTTTTAATCTTAAAATTCATCATTTTTCTCCTTTTATTTACTATTATTTAAATAATATCATAATAATAATGTTGTGCACAATATGAATAACTTATAAAAGTAATGGTTTTATCATTGTTTTTTAAATTTTTATGTGTGAATAAGTTGTGGATAACTGTGCATAACTTTTACACAAGCTTATTTTTTATGTCATCAATAGCCTGTCGATAGTTTAGATCTTTTTCAAGTTTCTTTTGAACTTTATCACAAGCTTTCATAACTGTTGAATGATCACGACCACCAAATTCATGACCAATTTGTATAAATGATATATCTTTAATTAATTCTCTAACGAGATACATTGAAATATGTCGAGCAACTATAATATTAGATGTTCGTGACTTTGAATTAATTTGGGATACAGTTAAATTATAGTAATCAGCAACACATTTTTTTATATTTGAAACAGTTAATTCTTTCTTTTGTATTGGTTGGTTTTTATATGTATCACTAAATGCCTCTAAAGCAAAATTAAGATCAATACAATCACGCTTTTCTTCACATATTAATTTATAGAAAAGCAAACGTTTTAAACTTCCTTCTAATTCTCTAACATCTGTATTAAAATGACTGGCAATAAAATCTAAAACTTCTTCAGTAATTGGATAATCAACATTTTCTATTTCAATCTTTTTTCTTAAGATAGCTTTTGATGTTTCAAACTCTGGAGTATCAATACTTACTGTTAAACCAGATGCAAATCGGCTAACAAGACGGCTTTCCATACCTCTTAAATCACGAGGAGGTTTATCTGATGTTATAACAATTTGCTTTTTATTACTAATTAAACTATTGAAAATATTAAAGAAAATTTCACTAGATGATTCTTTTGTAGCCATAAATTGAATATCATCTATTAATAAGATATCAATATGTCTATATTTGTAATTAAATTCATCAATAGTATGATTAGATAATGATTGAATATATTCATTTACAAAATTTTCACTTGTTGTGAATAGAACCTTTGTAAATGGATCTTTGCTTTTTGCATAATTTCCAATAGCATTTAATAAATGGGTCTTTCCTAGTCCTGAATTACTGTGAATAAATAATGGACTATAAGAAATACCAGGTTTCATGGCAACAGCTAATGATGCATTTTGAGCAATTCGATTACTATTTCCAACAACAAAGTTTTCAAATTTAAGATCACTATTTAAATTGTCATTAAAAAGCATTAAATCATTTTTTTGTTGAATACTTTTATTATATTCATCCTCAGTTTCTAAATGAAGCTGATAATGGCCACTTGTCAAAGTGTTATATATTTCTTCTAACTTTTCTAAATATGGAGAAACACCATCCAAACTCCATTGTGTATCAACTGTAATTGTAACATCACTATCAATAATATCCTTAACTTGTAAAGTTGTGAAAAAAGAATCAAAAATAATTTTATCATCTATCTGATTTTTAAATATATTTAGTGTTTTTTGCCAATCAGTATCAAGATTATTCACATATTCACCTTCTCTCAGTTCATATTATAGAGGAAATTGTGAATAAATAGAAGAACAAAAAAACTGTGCACAAGTTATTCACATAGTTATGCACATCAAACAGTATGGATATATGCGTATTTTTTTAATTATACACAAATTTCATAGATTGTGAATGTGCGTAACTTTTTATGCACTGTGCATAATTGTGAATTATTTTTAAAAGTTATTCACATTCACAAGTTATTCTTATAATATTCACAGTCTAACCC
>NZ_JBKTWO010000108.1:0-2931 GCF_047249845.1 Thomasclavelia sp. | reverse complement strand
ACGATATTGTAATTTATACCCTTCTAATCCATTTAATTCAACATTCACAGCTTGTAAAGGTAACGATTCTCCTATACTACCTATAATTGTATCTCCAGAAACATTAGTATATGTTTTCCACCCATTTTTCTTATCATATGTTTTAACTGTTAAATTATAATTACTTACATTATCAAGGCCTAATTGAAAAGCCTGCAATGCCAAAGACTCCCCAACTGTACCTGCTGTCTCACTATCACCAACATATTCCAACCACCCTGAATCACTAACATGTGCTTGATAATAAATGCTTGGCTTAGTAATCACTACTGAACTATCTTTTACTAGTCTAAAATCAATCGCTTGAATATTTTTTCCAGAAGTTCCTGCATTCGACCCTTGATTCATCCAACTAGACCATCCTATATCAGAACTATGAACCCGATATTGTAACTTATATCCAGCCTGATTAGTTAAGGTAAAATTAACAATTTGCAACGCTTTATTATTATTGCCAATCATAGTATTCGATGTGATTTTATCATATGTTGTCCATGATCCATCGCTATATATCTTACCTGATAATTTTGCAGATTTTACTGTATTAGACAAATTAATTTTTATTTGATATAAATCTAATGACCTACCTGTAGTTCCTGCTGTATTGGGCTCTGTTACCTGATCTAGCCATCCAACACTTTGACAATTAGCCTGATAAGAAATTGTCGGTTCATTACTATCTTTACCAGTTGGCTCACCTACTGTATTTTCAGTATCCTTACTAACAGATGAAATTGAATTTGATCCTTGACTTACAACTACAACACTTGAACTGGGAATAAAACCATAATCTTTATCAAAATCATATTCTGCCTGACTAGGTGTATTAATAATACCTGTGCGATTACTATTAACCGCGCCATCAGATTGAATCTTGTAATAACCATTTTTATCACCATTTTTTAAAATAATAAACGCATAATTTGATGGTGCTTGTCCTTTTAATGATGTTGTCTTACTTTTTGGATATGTAAAATATAATGTGTTAGAGTTGGAATTTGCATCACTTTTTATATTGATAATATTATGATTCGTATTAATCGTATCTTTAATACCAATAGTATATTTATAAGAATCTTTTGCTCCTAAATAACTATCAATTTTCCAACAAACGGCAGCTGCCTTTTCTCCCCAATAAGGATCTGATGCATATTTTACATTAATACCACTTGCTTTGTCTCCAACATTAGCTCCAAAATATCTACCATCAGTCACAGGATCCAAATATCCTTTTGAAATAAATTGTGATGAATGATAATAAATACTATATTCAACTGATGAATAACCATTTGCACTTCCACTCGGATCACTATCATAAGCAGCGTGACCAAATAAATTATTCTTATTTGCTGCTATTGAACTGCATCCCCAAGCACTTTCATTCGCTGCTACCGCCAACATAAGAAGCGCATTTGTTCCATATTTATTTTGATTTTCAATAAAAGCGCTACCTGTATTTCTTAATTTTGAAGTACGTCCATAATTACTTTCTGATGATCCAACCATCGAATTAATTGCACTATTCAATTGTTCTGCTGTATACGTTGTAACACTCCGATGTGATAAGTACTCATAATAATTATAGTATGGTGAGTTACTATTTACTGAATTAGCCCTTGAATTATTACGATAGTCGTTTAACATTGTAGCATAGCTAGATTGTGTACTTCCTTCATAAAAGTAATGACCATCATAGCTATAATACTCTGCACCTTCTTTCAGATAGGACGGTTTAGGCCCATAATCAAGTGAAGAACCATATGTACTGTTTACCAAATTAGTACTAATTCCATGATATATTCTGCCATTTTTCACATAATATTTACTCAACGTATTTACTGCGGAACTAGTATATTCCAATACCTGTACCTCATTTACATTAACCCATCCTACTACACCAGCCTGCATAAATTTTACTTTAGTTGGATTAGTTTCATTGTCATATCCTAAAAAAGCTCCATCTGCAGCATAATATCCATTCGTATATCCTGCCCTAGCAGTTGTAACTTCAGTGTATTCAGTATTAATCCCAGACGAACTTTTAGTTCTAAAGTTGACAACGGCAGTAGACGAATTACTAATTCTAGCTGCTGAACGCATTACAACATTTGATTCAAAAGTTTCAAATGTTTTAGGCATCTCTGCTTCAGTTTCTTCCAATGGAAATACTTCTCCATCTTCATTCATAGTGGTTACATCTTGCCCATTATTAAGAATATCTTCCGCCTTAGTTGTATCCTTATAGTTTTCTAATTTTTCTTCTGTATCCTTTATTTCTTCAGCAGAAACATTATTTACAAAATGATAATTAGAAAAACACACTGACATAACCAACAATGAGACTACAATTTTTTTTACTATTCGCTTCATTTATCGACCTCCTCTTTTAAAACTTTATCCCTAAAAATTATAACAATGATTATTTTAAATTACTAGCTAAATTATATGAATTACACAATATGTGAAAAACAATTACAATTATATACTGTGATTCTAAATATTTATTATTTTATTTCTTTATAAAAAGGTTCCCTATATTTCCATGCATGCTGCCCTGTCATATTTTGACATTTTATATAAATTTTACATTAAAATTACTAGTGCTTTTTATAAAAAATCTTTAAATAGAGCAAGCACTAAAAAATAGTGAAACATAGCATGGCTAAATCTCACTATTTTATGCTTATATCTTATTAATATATGCGATATTAGTATTTATCTTTAATACCATTAGTAATTACTAATATTACCGCTATAATCAATAATAATCTTAGCATCCGATTTTAAATTTTTTAAAATATAAACCATATTATCCTCAGGAATAGAAATACATCCTGCAGTTGCATTAGAAGTATTGCAATGTAAGAATATTGCTGATCCCATCCCAGGAAT
>NZ_JBKTWO010000107.1:0-3000 GCF_047249845.1 Thomasclavelia sp. | reverse complement strand
TTGCTATTCTTTAGGTGGAGTGAGTGCTTCAGTTGTCGTTCCATCTGATTTGTCAATTCAACAAACAACAAATTATATTGATCAGTTAATGGCAGGAGAAAAGATTCAAACAGAAACTGGTGATTTGGATCAGTAGGAAAGGGAATTATATGAAAGAAACTTTATTACTATATCATGTTGCTGATGATGTTCAAAAAGATATAAAGAATATAGCTGAACAATTACATATTCAAATACAATATCTTGATGAATCTCAATTACATGAAACAATGGGGCATATTTTAAATATTGATGGATTTGAAAAATCTGAAGTACAGAATATTTCTGGTGATTTTCAACAAGAGTTTGTTTTTTTTGCAGGAATGAGTGATAAACAGTTAGATATTATATTACAGTTATTTAGGATGCAGGGGATACCTAAAATTCCATATAAAGCCATGTTAACTGAGCATAATGTTCATTATAAATTTTATCAACTTTATTTAAGTGTGGCTGATGAATATCAACAGATGTCACAAATCAATAATTAGAGAATCTAAAGGATTCTCTTTTTTTACTAAAAAATCCTAAGCTCCAGCGGACTTAGGATCACAAGTTAAATTCATTTGTAAGTTTCTTAATGTCTCAGTATCTTTCTTACTTAAGATAACTGTTGAATGAATTTCACAGTCTTTTAATAATGGTAAGACTTCTAGACATTGTTTTGCATTTGGTTGTGATGAAGATGCTATTGTTAATGTCAAGAGAACTTCATCAATGTCTAATAAAGGATTAGCAATATTTAAATAATTATTTTTTAATGATAAAATAGAGTGTAACATATCTGGTGATATTAATTCTATTTCTTGATCAATACCAGCTAAATATTTTAAAGCATTTAATAATGCTGCACTTGACGCTCTTAACAAAGAAGAGGTTTTTCCAGAAATCAAATGACCATCATTCAATTCGATTGCACATGCAGGAACTTGTCTTGCTTCTGCAATTTCTTTTGCAAAGATTGCACATTTTCTATTTTTAGCATCGACATTTGCCTGTGATAATAACATTTGCATTTTTTCAAGTGATTTGGTATTGATTTTTCCCATTAAATAATCAACTTCAGCATGATAATAGCGTCTAACAATTTCGCGACAGCTTGCATCTTTAGCTGCTTCATTATCAATAATTGCATAACCAGCCATATTTACACCCATATCAGTTGGTGAAGCATATGGAGATTCACCAAAGATTTTATTAAACATTGCATTTAAGACTGGGAATATTTCAATATCACGATTATAATTGACTGTTGTTTCATTATATTTTTCAAGGTGGAAAGGATCAATCATATTGACATCGTTTAAGTCAATTGTGGCAGCTTCATAGGCTAAATTTACAGGATGTTTTAAAGGAAGATTCCAAATTGGGAATGATTCAAACTTTGCATAACCTGCATTCACACCATGTAAGTGTTCATGATACAATTGAGATAAGCAAGTTGCCATCTTTCCTGATCCAGGACCTGGTGCAGTGACAACAACTAATGGTTTTGAAGTTTCTATGTAATCGTTTTTACCAAATCCATCTTGAGAGATAATATGATTGACATCATGAGGATATCCGTCAATAGGATAGTGAATAAAGACCTTTACACCTCTATTTTCTAATTTGGCTTTAAATGTATCAGCAGCGTTTTGATGGCGATATTGTGTAATTGCTACGCTTCCAACATAAAGACCAACACGATGATATTCATCAATTAATCTTAAAACTTCATCATCATAAGATATACCTAAATCACTTCTTACTTTATGTCTTTCTAAATCTTTTGCACAAACAGCAATAATGACTTCCACTTTGTCTTTGAAAGTCAATAACATTTTTAATTTACTATCTGGTTCAAATCCAGGGAGAACTCGTGATGCATGATTATCATCAAAAAGTTTTCCACCAAATTCCAAGTAAAGTTTATTATCAAACTGATCAATTCTTTCTTGGATATGTTTTGATTGTAATTCTACATATAATTCATTACTAAACGCCTTTTTCATTCTCTTTCACTCCTAGATTTCATTATATAGAAAATAGGGTGAAGTTAAAGAAAATAATAAGAATTTGTCAAAATAATAAATATTATTCGTGTATAAATTGTATATTCTTAAGAGAAGATGTTATAATGAATAAGGTGATAAAATATGAATGAAAAATTATATGAATTTGATGCTGAGATACAAAAAGTTCCAGATATTGATGGGGCATATATTATCTTTCCATATGATGTTCGTGAAGAATTTCAAAAAGGACGTGTCAAAGTCAAAGCAACATTTGATGGTGTTGAGTACAATGGCAGTTTGGTGAGAATGAAAACCCCTTATCATATTCTTGGTTTAAGAAAAGATATAAGAGCATTAATAGGGAAGCAACCAGGCGATACAGTTCATGTGACAATACAAGAGAGAACTGAATTGTCAGGAAAATAGAAAGGTTTGTGATAAATGTCACAGTGCTCATGATGTATTTAAGGTTAAAATCATGCAAATAATCATCATAAGAGTGAATATGGGATTATGAGGATGTGAGTTAATGTTAAGAATGATAGATAGTTTTATGAAGAAGATTGTTGAGATGACTGAAAATCATCTCTTTTTTTGTTTGTTGATGTGGTCTTGAACTGCTATTTATAATGATTTGAAAGTTTTATTGATTATTTGATACTGTATAATTTCTTCTGAGATAATTATCAGTTTATTAAAGTTGGTTTCATATCTTGATTTATCTTCAATTATTAAAGAAAATATTTACTTTTTTCTCAGAGAACTTATGATATTGATAAAGAGTTTTCATATTTTTACCTTCCTAATTAAATACAAAATAATTATTCTGCAAGAACTGATTTTATATTTTCTATCCCCAATTTTTCGCCAGTACGTCCGTTTTCTCTAAAGTTAATTTTGAATGCGGCAGATGCACAATTAATCAGACCTGTCGTTGTAGGTGTTTCTATATTAAGTACTTTTC
>NZ_JBKTWO010000106.1:0-3109 GCF_047249845.1 Thomasclavelia sp. | reverse complement strand
GGGAATTTGCAAAAATGATTATTCAGGATATTTATAAGACAACGGGAATAACAGCTACAGCAGGAATAAGAACAAACTTATATCTTGCGAAAGTAGCAATGGATACATCAGGATGATCAAGCACATACTGAACAACTCCTGTTTAAATTCATCTGTAAATGCTGGTTTAGTCATAATTAAATACCTCGTCTTTCTAATGATAATAACTTATGACATTTAATCCTTGTATTCTTAGTATTTCATCTTGTACTTCCGGAGAACATTTACAATATTCTTTATATGTTTTTCTATGATGAGATTCTAATTTATGAAGATTCGAAGCAAAAACACACCAGGGCAAATAATCTACTTCGGAATTATTATTAATAATAAAATGTTCTGCTTGTTCTTTTAACTTTCTCTTTTGCAAATTTTCCTCATTTTTTTGTATTTCTTTTTCGTCTTTTCTTTGTAGATAGTATATTGAAAAGAAACTACAACAGTTGCTAGTAGTGATAGAATACTTAAAATAATTTGTATTATATCTGCTATAGACAAAATTTTAATCTCCTTTCCTTATAATCCATTTTACTGCTCTAAACTGTTTTTCAAAAAGTCCTCAAGAATAGATTTTAAAAATTTTTCATCCGCCTCTCTTTCATTTTCCAAATTTCCAGAAACTTTTATACTTTTTGAAATAACAATACTATCTTGTAACAATTTATCATCAGTATTAACGATAACCTCTTTAACAGCAGAATCGTCAACAAACATAAATACATCTGCTTCTCCTTTATCTGCAGAGAGCACTTTTGCACCTCCATAATATGTTTGAAGACTTTGATTGCTTGAACCTATCATTGACCTAACCTTTATACTAATCATTATAGTTTTCTAATGACAGTTTTTATTTTTATCATAGTAAGAGGTTTAACCATTTTACGTGTTGCTGTCCAGTGACATTTTTCTATAACGGTAAATCTTTTTTAGAAAATCTGATTGCTTCTATCGCATAACAAGCTACTGCTAAAAAAATAAGTAATTTCCAAATGAAAGCCGTATCTACAAGTCAGCATTCGTGAAGGAGTTAATTCTTCTTTATCAAACACACCCTCGGACTGCTTCAAGGCATACGCATATTCAGATTGTTTTACATATTTGTCAATACTGAATTAATTCTACCTCAATTCAATAGTTTTAGCTAAAATTAACAATAGCATCTCTTGATTCTACCAGTAAAATAAAACTATTCTCAGATATAATATTAAATCTAAGAATAGTTTAACATCTAAATTTTACTATGTCCTAAAACAGGGTAACTGAGATTAAATCATAGCTAGAATGATTATAATTAAGCAAATCCGTGATAAACAATTCGTCACGGATTTAGGTTTAATTAATTTTCTTTTTTCTTCTTTTTAAGTAAAGCAATCCCAGTAGCTGCTACTAGTAAAGTTCCAATAGCCATAAAGTTTGTATTGTCCCCAGTTGCAACACCTGGCTTAATAGGTTTTACTGGATCCATTGGTTTTTCTGGTTTTGCCGGTTTATCAGGATCGACAGGTTTAACTTCTAATTTATCAATTGCATTATTAATTGCATCAACTGCTGCATTGATTTCTTCTTGAGTAGCATCTTTGTTTTCTAGAACTTTATTACCAGCATCAATTGCATTTTGTAATACGTTCCATGATTTTTCAGTATACTTGCTTGCATCCAGCTTATTTGCTTTATCAATAACAGTCTCTAATTCACTTGTATCACTAGGAGCTTCAAGACCTTTGATAGCATCATCAAGTGTTTTAAGTGCTTTATCAACTTGTTCTTGAGTAGCATTACTATCTTTATTAACAATGATTGCTTCTAATAAAGTTTTTTCAAATCTTGACCATGATTCAATAGAATAGTTATTATTTTCTATTTCTTTTGCATCATTAATCTTATCTGTTAGTTTTTCTTTGTTTGAGGTAACTGTATCTCTTAATGCATTGATTGCATTACGTAAATTATTAGTTTCTTCAGTTACATCAACTTTTCCTTCAACATAAGATTTTTGAGCAACAATTAATGCATCAATCATTTCATTTACTGAGCCACTAGATTTACCAGTAATATTTAATGTTTCAGCTTCTAAAATTATATCTTTTAAAGTTGAATCTTCAGGTATTTCTTCTAATTCAAACTTAACTTCTGCAATTTGATACCAGTTCCCCTTACCTTCAGTAAGAACAATTCTAACATATTTAGTCAATGTCTTATCAAAAGTAATAGTTTTTTCAAATGCTGAATTATCTAACGTTCCTACTGTTGTCCAATTTTTTCCATCAGTGGAGATTTGCACATCAGCACCATCAATTATATCTTCACCAGCATTGCTTGGTTGAATGATTTGGATAGAACTAATATTTATTGGACGAGTAAATGTGAATTTAACTTCTTTACCAATTTCTTGGTTGCTATTAAACCAACATTTAGTATTAATATTACCATCAATCATATTATTGTAGTTATTAGATTGATAATAAGTATCAGTTGCTGAAATAGTTGGAACTTTAGCATTAGGTTTAACTAATGATTGCTTAGCTGTTTGAATTGCATTATAAGCTTCTTTAGCTTTTTCAACAGTTAATCCTTCACTATTAAGTAATGTTTTTCCTGTAGTTACAGCATTTTTATAAGCTTGATATCCACTTGAATAGTCACTTTCATTTAATGGATATGTAACTTCAACATATAATGAATAATATTCCAATTTTACAGCTTTATTTTTAGCATCTTGTAATGCTCTTAATGCGTTATTAACAGCTAATTGTCCACTTGTTTCGTCAAAATATATTTCTTTTGCCATTGTTAATGCTTCATTATAATCAGCTACAGTTTCATTAATATATTCACTTACTGCTAATGGTTCAAATATTTCTTTTTTTAAATCAGTTTTATCACAATGTAATTGATATTTTAAAGTAATTGTCATATTACCGTTATATTTACCATCTAATGGTAAATCTGATTCAATAAAACTATATCCAAATAATTCTTTTGCTTCAAAATGATACTCACTATCATTTAGACCATAGAATACATCATCTGCAGCAATAGTCTTACCAAAATTATCAATATATTTGATAGT
>NZ_JBKTWO010000105.1:0-3278 GCF_047249845.1 Thomasclavelia sp. | reverse complement strand
ATTATATAATAGTCTATTAAATTGTTATTAATGAGGATATTATCATTTAATAGCTTAAAAATGTAACAATTAATTTATGTTATATAGGCTTATAAAATGACTAATAATATTAATTATTAAGTAGAATATCTTTTGTTAAATATTATTAAAAACCTCGTAAGTATAGATTCAATCAGCTATAATATTTGTATAAAACGTTACAAAGAAGAAAAAGGATGGTAATGGTAAGATGTTAAAAAATGAAAAAATGAGTAAGACTAAAATTGTTTGTACAATTGGACCAGCATCAGATAATAAAGATATGTTAACTAAATTAGTGAAAGCTGGTATGAATGTAATGAGACTTAATTTCTCTCATGGTAGTCATGAAGAGCATTTAAATAAAATTAAATTGCTTGCAGAAATAAATAAAGAATTGGATACTTCAGTAGCAATTTTGTTAGATACAAAAGGTCCTGAAATTAGAACGGGGGATTTTGTTGGTGGCAAAACGGAATTCAAAAAAGGACAGGTTGTTACAATTTGTCAGGAAGATATTGAGGGAACAAGTGAGCGTTTTACGATAACTTATAAGGAATTGTATAAAGATGTCAAACCAGGAGGTTTTATTTTAGTTAATGATGGTCAAGTAGAATTACTAGTTGATCATGTTGAAGGAACTGATATTATTTGTGTGTGTGCAAATAATGGAATTGTTAAAAATAAACGTGGTATTAATGTACCTGGAATCAAGCTGGGATTTGATTATTTGTCTGCTAGAGATATTGATGATTTAACATTTGGATGTGGCCAGCCATTTAATTATGTTGCTGCTTCTTTTGTAAGAAGGGCACAAGATGTTTTTGATGTGAAAAAATTATTAATAGAAAAGGGACGCCCGGATATTCAAATTATTGCTAAAATTGAAAATAGTGAAGGTGTTGAAAATATTGATGAAATACTAAAAATTGCAGATGGAATTATGGTTGCTCGTGGAGATTTGGGAGTTGAAGTACCAGCAGAAGATGTTCCATTAATTCAAAAAGATATTATTAGTAAGTGTAAAGATATGGGAAAACTAGTTATTACAGCGACCCAAATGTTAGAAAGTATGCAACAAAATCCACGTCCTACACGTGCAGAAGTAAGCGATGTCGCTAATGCTATTTTTGATGGAACTGATGCAATCATGTTATCTGGTGAATCTGCTTCTGGTTTATATCCTCAAGAAGCTGTTATGACAATGAGTAGAATAGCTTTGAAAACAGAACAAAGTTTAGATTATGATGGATTACATCGTCAAGCAGTATCAACAGCACCACAAGATACATCCGAAGCTATATGTATGTCAGTTGCAGAAATTGCTTCAAAATTCCAAGTGGCTGCAATCATTGCCTTTACTGAAAGTGGTTTTACCGCTCGAAAAATGTCTCGTTACCGTCCTGAAGCAAGAATTATTGCAGCTACACCAATTGTTGAAACAACAAGAGCATTAGCAATTAATTGGGGGGTTAAACCAGTTATCTGTAAATCAATGACAACTCGCTCAAGTATGATGGATTATGCAGAGATTATTGCCCGGGAAAATGGGGTTGAGGCGGGAGAATTGATTCTTGTTACAGGTGGTAAGCCAGGTTTGATAGGTGATACAAGTTATTTGGAATTAGTTCGTGTAAAATAATAAATGCAATTTTAAAGTTAACTCAAAAATGGAAATAAATTTTAATAGTTATAATAGGCTTGATTCCTTATTTATATGGGAATCAAGCTTTTTAGGTGTGCCAGGCATGGCATGAATTCAGTTGGAGATAAACCAACCACAGGTAGTTACCGCCAAGTGTAGTGAACCACAAGCTGTTGATAGTGATGTCATGGGTGAAGGAAGTGGTGTAACAATTCTTTTGAGCGTACGAACAGAAACTTGATGAGGCTAAATGGTGAATAAGGTTGCCTAACAAACCGAAGTCCAAAAGGTAAACGTAAAACCAAGACAGTAAATCAAGACGTTGTGAAAGAAACAGGGTTCATGTCTTACCCCGGGAGGTCTTATGGACGAGGAAGCCTAGTAAACTTTAAAATCAGTGATTGTACCCTCGGTCGAAAAAGGTTTACCATAAGAAGTCAGATGAAGTCATAGTAGGTAAGAAATACTGAAGGACTGAAACGTTTATAGAGTGCAAATCGAGTAATGAAGTCAGTGACATCATGGCTGGAAAGAAAACTGTTCTTGAAAGTAAGCGCAACAAAGACAAAAGTAGTTCGACCAATGAAAGGACAATTCTTAGGATTTACATTTTATAAGAATGGTCAAGAATGGAAAAGTCGACTGTATTCAAAGATACAAGAGTATCTTAAAAGAAAACAAGCAGTATCAAGACCACTTTCAGTAACATTTACAAAAGTAAATCAAATAGTAAGAGGGTGGATAAACTATTTTAGAATAGGAAGTATGAAGAACTACATAGATAAATTAGGACAATGGTTACGCCACAAGATAAGATGTATCATCATCAAACAGTGGAAGAAACCGAAGACAATATATAGAAACCTAATGATACTGAATATAAAATATAAATGTAAATTTAGTAAAGAAGAAATCTATTAATGCGCAAACACAAGATTAGGATGGTATAGAAGAAGCGGACAAGATGTCGTGAACTTTATACTATCACCAAAAGTACTAAGCACAGGAAAAGGGGATAGACCTGATTTAGTCAATCCCTTTAACTACTATCTTAAGAGTTTGTAATTTCGATATAAATGTAGAGCCGTATACAAGATCCATACATACGGTTCAATGGGAGGGGCAATAAATCTTGAATTTATTCCTCCACCCTATTTTTTGCAAGTTTGTTTATCTATATAATAGTGTTTAATAATTTATTGAAAAGAAAAGGTCCACTATTATTAGTAGACTAATATTAATTAAAATGTATTTTATATAGATATAAATTACTTTGTGCTAAATAGTTTAACTAGTGGTATAAACAGATATAGATATCAAATTAATTATTTTTCCTACTTAATTTAAATATTAATTTGAGCTTTTTAAGTAAATTATTGGTAGGAGTAAGGGTAATAGATAATATTAACAATGATATATGCCTAACAATGTATCTTGATACTGAATAGTATATAGTAAAGAGAGGTGTTACAATGGATCCACTTCAAAATGAAATATTTATAGAAGGAGAGCCGTTTGTTAATCGACAAGTTTTACCGCCGTTTTGGTTTTTGTGGTTATTTTTGCCACCAACAAGGCCACCTGGGCCACCGTTTCCGCCGGGACCCCCAAGACC
>NZ_JBKTWO010000104.1:2969-3491 GCF_047249845.1 Thomasclavelia sp. | reverse complement strand
CAATACGATCTTGTGTTTGCCTTCTTTGATGAAACATTAAACCCATATCATTATCTACACATGCAATAATTTTCATGATTTCACTTCCCAACATTTATTTTATTATATGATAAAAAGATATTCAACTAAAAGTCAAATATCTTTCTTTAGATAAAATATCATATTATTGTATTTATATTTGGATAATGATTGCTGATTTCAAAATCCTAAAAAAGGAAGGAAAATAGTCAATACAATTATGATATCTTAACTATCTATATAAAGCATGAAATATTTTAATTAAATTTTCATCTCTTTGCTTTATGGCTTCAACATCTTTTCCATTATGATAATCATAGAATCCCTGTTGGCATTTAACACCATATTCATGTTTCATATAGTGTTCTTTTAACTCTGAAGGAATTTCGTGGCTATCACATAAATCTTTCATTAAATAATCACTAATATGATAGAAAGTATCTAATCATCCAAAATATGAAACTTCTAATGGGCCTAATCAGGCATATCTAAAACCAAGGCCAT
>NZ_JBKTWO010000104.1:0-2959 GCF_047249845.1 Thomasclavelia sp. | reverse complement strand
AATCCTATTGGCAGCAAAGCCTAAAACATCTTTGTTGACAATAACTGGCTTTTTATCAATTGAAAGACTTAATTGATAAATAGCATCGGCAATTGAATCATGAGTTTCTTTTCCTTTAATAATTTCAATTAATAGCACCAAATGACACGGATTAAACCAATGCATTCCAATAAATCTTTCTGGCTTATATACAGCACTTGCTAATTCATTAATAGAAATTCCTGATGTATTTGTTGCTAGAATACATTCATCTTTAACAAATTGAGAGATATCTTGATAAAATGATTTTTTTATTTTAAGATCTTCAATAATGCTTTCAACAACTAAATCACATTCTTTAAAACAATCTTTATTTGTTGTATAGGATAAATGATTGAACAAATCCTGTGATTGCTGACTAGTCAATTCTTGTTCATTAAGTAATATAGAAACATTATCTTGGATATGTTTTTTTGCATTTGATAGTGCTTCTTCATTGAGATCATAAATAATAACACTATAATGATATTTTGCAAAAATTTGAGCCATAGAATATCCCATTGTTCCTGCTCCTGCAATCACAATTTCTTGTATGTTCATCTTTAAATCTTCATTTCTAATAATGCACTTCCAAGAGTTTTTCCGTGCATATCAATAGCTAATGATCTTGTTACTCCACCACCTAAGGCATCTTCCATAACAAAATTTAAAGCTCCAATACTCTCTATTTCATATCTAGTTATTTTTCCATGAACAATATCTTTAAAATAATCCTTTAATTTTTCTACAGTGACTTTTTCTTTAATAAGCTTATAATCCTCTTGCTGATAAGCAATAACAGAAATAACTGATATATTTCCTTTATCTCCGGTTCTTGAATGAGCAATCTCTTTAAGTAACATATTCTAAACCTCCAAATATCCAACAGTAATCTCAAAATGATCTGTTGGAACCAAAATAGATGCAATACTAATAATATCTTTTATATTTTTAGTTGCGCCACCACCACCAGATGGTCCATTTGTATACAATGCTTCTACCTCATTACCAACAATCTGAGCCTGAGCATAATCTTTTACACGTGCTGCCACTCTTAATCTTAATTCAAATGACACTCCCTGTAACAATTGATTTGAAATATGATCTTGATATAATGAATTCAGACCAATATAATCATATCTGATTTCATCTGCATTAAATCCAATCATTTCAAAGCGATGTTTTAGAACCTCTTTTGCAAGTTGCGCTTTTGCAAGCGCATTGCATCCCCCATAACTTATCTGGCCTTCACCAATGTACCAATCATGATAACCTACACTTGTTTTGTAATAGCCATTAGGTGCATGTCCGGTTGCTCCAGATATCTTAACAATATCTTTTTCTAGTTGTTCTACTTTTACATGTGAAAAATCAGCAATGACATCAGGTGTAAAATATTGAACTGGATCTTGAATTTCATATAATGTTTGTTCCTTCACTGTTTCAGTTGTCACTATACCACCAGTATGAGGTAATTTCGTTACAATACCATCTCCAGTTTCATCTACTTCTATAATTGGAAAACCAAGATTCCACAATTCTGGAACATCTTTATAACCAGGATCTGCGTAATACCCTCCTGTCACTTGTCCTGCACATTCTAATAAATGACCAATCCATGTTCCTTTACCTAATTTATCATAATCATCCATTGCCCAACCAAATTCATAGACCAACGGTCCTAATGCTAATGAAGGATCAGCAACTCTTCCCGTAATAATAATATCAGCATTATTTTCTAGAGCCTCTACTATCCCTTTGATTCCAATATATCCATTAGCAGATAAGATATCTCCATCAATAGCCATAAGAGGTTGTCCTGTTTCCATAACCTGATAATCCATATAATTCTGCAATTGGCAACTAATATCATCACCTTCAACATAAGCAATCTTAATATGTGTTAAATTTTTCTCTTTAGCCATTTTTGCACATTTTCTTGCTGCAGCCGCTGGATTAGCAGCCCCCATATTCGTAACAACTTTAACTTTATGTTCTTTTAATGCATCTAATATTTTTTCAAATCGATATTCAAATAATTCATTATATCCTAACGCTGGATGACTTTGTTTTGCTTTTTGAGCTAGTGAGATTGTTCTTTCAGCAAGACATTCAAAAATAATATAATCTAACTGCCCTTGTTCAATTAAATCAATAGCCGGCTCAATCCTATCGCCAGCATACCCAGCTCCACTACCTATACGTATTTTCTTCATATGATTCTCCTAAGTAGTTTGTAACTACTATTTTGTTTTCCTTAATATAATCTTTTATATCTTGATGACATAAAATTGATAATTCTACAACTCGATTGAGAGAATAAGAACTTTTTTCATATAATTCTAAATCACAATTTCCTGGATGAGTCATAATTTCAATATTTTTATTCTTATATTTTTCTAATATATCAATCAATCCCTCAACTGATATCTTTTCATTCACAAATTCTTTAACAAATAAATAATCACTATATCTTCTCACAGGTAAATGATATTCTTTGGCTAATCTTTCTGTTGCAAGATAATTATCATGAAAATCATGCATACCATGATGACTATCTAAGTGACTTGGCTTACGCCCAAATATTTCAATATATTTTTCTATCTGTGCTTTAAATTCAAGATAGACTTCCTGAGGATCAAACATATGTTCTTGCAGCATTTCTGGCTTATAGAAATACCCAAATTCATCAGTAAGTGTCTGATTTTGTGTGAGAGACTTTCCTAGTGTTAGTGTCAGATGAACACCGACAGCTAGATTAGGACAATCTTTTAATAATTTTTTACCATATTCAACATATTCCATATTGCATAAAGCTGTTGTTGAACGAATAATTCCTCTATGATATCCTTCGATAATACCTTCAGTTACTGCCTTTGTATAACCAAAATCATCTGCATTTATAATCACTTTCATATAAGAGAAAAGAGCACTGTTAATC
>NZ_JBKTWO010000103.1:0-3532 GCF_047249845.1 Thomasclavelia sp. | reverse complement strand
AATCATCAGGAGACATTGCTCCTTCATCTTCAATAAAAACACCTAAAGGAGAATCATCTTCTTCTCCGATTGGTGTTTCTAAAGAAACTGGCTCTAAAGAGATCTTTTGGATTTCTCGAACTTTCTCAGGTGTCATTCCATCCATTTTTTCAGCAATTTCTTCAGCACTTGGTTCACGACCTAATTCCTGAATCAACTGGCGTTGAATTCTAGTTAATTTATTGATTGTTTCTACCATATGTACTGGAATACGAATTGTTCTAGCCTGATCAGCTATAGCTCTAGTAATTGCCTGACGAATCCACCAGGTAGCATATGTTGAAAACTTAAACCCTTTGGTATAATCAAATTTTTCAACAGCCTTGATCAATCCCATATTTCCTTCTTGAATCAAATCCAAAAATAACATTCCACGACCAACATACCTTTTAGCTATTGATACAACTAAACGTAAATTAGCAGCAGCAAGTTCCTTTTTAGCAACTTCATCACCCTCTAAGATCTTTTTCGCCAAATCAATTTCTTCATCATGTGATAATAATTCAACTCTACCAATTTCTTTTAGATACATTTTTACAGGATCATTGATCTTAACATTGCTGCCTAATTGATTTTGATCCAATTCAGCATCAGCATCTGCAACTTGATACATATGTAGTGTATCTCCAGTCATCATATCGAAATCACCAGCAAAATCTAAATCAGGAGTATCATCATCTAAACCTAGATCATCATCTAAATCAAGATCCACATCTAAATCAGCTGGTACACCTGCCAATAATAAATCATCTTCAACATCTAAATCATCTAATCCATCATCAGAAATAATAATATCATTATTCCCTATAAATTCTAATAATTCTTCCGCAAGTTCATCATTTAAATCATAAGTAGACAAATAATTATCAATTTGATCTTGTGTTAGAATTCCATCACCTTTTTTTGCATCATCTAAGACTATTTTCTTTAAATCATCAAACGATACTCCTACAACATTTTTCTTCTTCATACTTTACTCCTTATCTTTTAATGCTATGATTTCTTTTAATATCTGTGCTTTTTGTTTAGGATCAAATGTATCCTTTAAAGCTTTAGTTAACTCTTCTATTTTAATTTTTACTGTTTTTTCTTTAATTATCCCAATATAATCTTCTATTGCTTTACTATCTTGTAATTCTGGCAACTCTAATTGTGATATCTCCACTATATTTTTAACAAGATTTTCATCTTCAATACTACTAATCAAATCGGCAACTTCTAAAACTACTTCCTGACGATAATAATCAACTATATATGAAGCAATAATACGATAAGTATCATTAAACATAAAACCTGCTTTTGCCTCATACATCATTGCGACATTTTTATCATTCATCATGTAGTATAATAAATCACGTTCCGCTCTTACATACTTATCAATTAAGCGAACACTTTTTTGATATGGAATATAGTTATTTGGATTAACCTGTTCTATTTTAGAAATAGATTTATTACTGATTAATCTTGTAATTGTTTCTTTTGAAAAACCAGATTTTTTTTCTAACTGCAGGATATAATAATCTTGATCGATCATATCTGTAAGATTACTTATTTCTTTTGCAATTGTCTCTAAATATTTTTTACGCTCCTCATAATTATCCATATTAGCCATTTCATAGTAATAATTCATTTTAAAATCTAAAGATGAAAGTGGATTTTTAATTAATGATACTAATTCATCAGTACCTTTTTTATCTAAAAATTCATCTGGATCTAAATTTTCTGGTAAATCAATAACCTTTACCGTAAAACCTTCCTGTAATAAGATATCAATACTTTTAATTGTCGCATTCTTACCCGCCTGGTCACCATCAAGGCATAAATAAACTGTCTTGCTGAGACGTTTTAAGAGTGATATATGACCTTTAGTTAAAGCAGTTCCCATAATTGCAACAGCATTTTTTATTCCTGCTTTATACAAGGCAATAACATCCATGAATCCCTCATTAATAATCACAAAACCTGCTTGTCTTGTCTCTTCAATAACACGATGATAATTATATAATGTTTCTCCTTTTATAAATATATCAGATTCAGGGGAATTCATATATTTAGATTCATTTTGACTTTTTTGATATATTCTTCCACTAAAACCGACAACTCGCCCATTTACATCATGTAAAGGAAACATGATTCGATTACTAAAACGATCATATCCCACATTTGATTCAATTATTAATCCAGATTCATACATTGATACTTTATTAAAATCCATTTTCTCAAATGCCTTTAATAGAATATTATTGCTAGGTGCATATCCAATTTCAAACATCTCAATAATTTCATCAGTTATTTTTCGTTTAGTTAAATATTCTTTTGCTTCAATTGCTAATTTAGTATTTAAATAATGATTATATATTTTATTTGCTTCATCATGCATTTTGTATAATGGCTCAAGTTTTTGGTCAACAGGCTGAACTCTTTTTTCAAGATTATATTCACTGATATCTACATTTCCCATTGAAGCGACCATTTTGACTGCTTCAATATAAGGAATCTTTAAATAATTTTTTAAAAACGTAAAAACATTTCCTCCATTATGACAAACAAAACACATATATATCTGTCTTTCAGGTGAGATCGACATCGAAGGATGGCTATCATCATGAAATGGACAAAGAGAAACATAATTACGACCTTTTTTTTGTAACGAAAGATAATTGCCAATGACATCAACAATATCAACACTCTGTCGGATCTCATTAATTTTTTCTGCTGATAACCTTGGCATTAATACTCCTCCTTATTAGAATGTGACTTTCTTATTAAGATAATTCACTAATTCATCAATTGGTAACCTAACTTGTTCCATTGTATCACGATCACGTACTGTAACTGCATTATCTTCCATCGTATCAAAATCTACAGTTATACAATATGGAGTTCCAATTGCATCCTGGCGACGATATCGTTTACCAATTTGTCCAGCAACATCATATTCACAACTAAAATATTTAGCTAACATACTATAGATTTCAGTAGCTTTTTCACTTTGTTTTTTAGTTAATGGTAAAATAGCAACTTTATATGGTGCTATAGCTGGATGCAATTTCATTACAATTCTAGTTTCTCCATCTTCTAGTAATTCTTCTTCATAACTATCACATAGTACAGATAAGAATAAACGATCTGCTCCAACAGATGGTTCAATTACATAAGGAATATACTTTTCATTAGTTGTTGGATCTAAATACTCTAATGATTTTTTTGAATGATTTTGATGTTGCGTCAAATCATAATCAGTACGATCAGCAATACCCCATAACTCACCCCAACCAAATGGGAAATTATATTCAACATCACATGTTCCTTTTGAATAAAATGATAATTCTTCTTTTTCATGGTCTCTAAAACGTAAATTTTCTTCTTTTAAACCTAAATCTTTTAAGAATTGTTTACAATACTCTTTCCAATATTCAAACCATTCTAAATCAGTACCTGGTTTACAGAAAAATTCTAATTCCATTTGTTCAAATTCACGCATTCTAAAAAT
>NZ_JBKTWO010000102.1:0-3645 GCF_047249845.1 Thomasclavelia sp. | reverse complement strand
GTCAAATGATATATGAAAGATGGGCAAATGCAAGATATAAGTACAGACATAGAGAATTCTGGTGTCGAGGATATTATGTAGATACAGTAGGAAAGAATACAAATAGAATAAAAAATTATATAGCGAATCAATTAAAAGAAGATCAGGAAAGTGAACAACTGACACTGGATGTGGAAGATCCGTTTAATAAAGGAAAAGGGAAGAACTAAATAAATACAGAGTGCATGCGGTAGCCATAGGTATAAGAAATGTTTTTAGACATGCGCTCTGAGAGCAGAGCTATGCCCGCAAAACTGGCTAAGCCGGTGGATATTTATTTACTTAAAAGAGGTTATTTATAAAATAATATAGAAAGTGTGGGAAATAAAAAACTTTATAATTGCTATTTTTAAGTATGATTGGTAAAGAGATTCTTTACCAATGTTGTATTTATTATACTAATTGATATAATGGTTAACAAACTTTAATGAAAGGAGGGTTTAACCATGAAAAATCATAAAGTAAAAATAGATACTGATAAATGTATAGGTTGTGGTTTATGTACAAGAGTGTGTGTAGCTCATAATATAGAAGTTAAAAATAAAAAAGCAAATATTTTATTAGATAACTGTTTGACATGTGGTCAGTGTACAGCAGTTTGTCCTAAAAAAGCAGTTTTAATTACAGGGTATAAAACTCAACAAATTGAAAAAAGTGATAAAATTAGTTTAAATCCTAATGAAATATTAAATGTTATTAGATTTAGACGAACGATTAGACAATTTAAAAATAAAGATATTTCAAAAAAAGTTATTGAACAAATTTTAGAAGCAGGTAGACTCACACACACTGCTAAAAATAAACAAGATGTTTCTTTTATTGTGTTGGATAAAGAAAAAGATAAAATTGAACAAATTGCTATTAAGTTATTAAAAAAAATAAAGCCATTAGTAAATTTATTTAGTCCAATGGCAAGAAATAATAAAGTTAATAATCATTTTTTATTTTTTAATGCTCCCATTGTTATAGTTGTTTTAGCTGATGAAAAAATAAACGGAATATTAGCTGCGCAAAATATGGAGTTTGTGGCAGAAGCATATGGATTAGGGATACTATTCAGTGGATTTTTTACGTCAGCCGCTAATATTTCTTTTAGAATAAAAAGAGAATTAAAAATACCTAAAGGGAAAAAAATTGCTGCAACATTAGTAATGGGGTATCCTGATGTAAGGTTTCTTCGATCAGTACAACGTGAAGAAGTGAATGTTAAATATATGTAGAGGAGATATTAGTATGGTAAAAGAGTGTGAAAAAAGGTTGCAAGAAATTATTATCGGGTTTCAAAGATGTAAAAACGCATTTACTGCTATAGGTGATGAAACAAGGCAGTTGATTTTACTTGCGTTATTGGAAAGTGATTTATCAGGTATACGGGTTGGGGAAATTGCAGAAAAAACTTATTTAACAAGGCCATCTGTTTCACATCATTTACAAATTTTAAAAAAATCGGGTATTGTTGCAGTAAGAAAAGAAAAGACGAAAAATTATTATTATCTTAGCGTAAATGAGACACAATGGAAAGAGATTAATAATCTTATTAATTTAATCTATGAAAGTGTTCAGTTGATTTCGTCTGATTACAAAAGTAACCTATAAGGAGGAAGTAGTTTTGATCTTATACTTTTCAGGAACAGGAAATAGTGAGTTTGTTGCAAAAAGGATTAGAGATATAATTGAGGATGAGATGTTGAATTTATTTGATAAAATTTATAAACAGGATTTTTCTGAAATATTATCCAATCAACCATGGATAATTGTTACACCGACATATGCTTGGAGGATACCTCGTATTTTAGATGAATGGTTGAAAAATACACAGCTTTTAGGAAATATAGATATTTATTTTGTTATGACATGTGGGAATAATATTGGTAATGCAGGTAAGTATTTAAAGAAGTTATGTGATTTTAAAAAGATGAATTATAAGGGTGCTTTTCAGGTTATTATGCCAGAGAATTATATTGCGATGTTTTCTACACCATCGTTAGAAGAGGCATTAAAAACTATTCATCAAGCAGAAAGTGAGATAAATAAAATTGCTAATATAATAAAAAATAATGATATAATCTTACAATCAAACATTAATCTTAAAGATAAAATAAATAGCAGTATTATAAATACCATATTTTATCCTGTATTTGTTCGTTCAAAAAAGTTTTATGTAACAGATAAATGTATTAATTGTGGTAAATGTGTTAAAATTTGTCCATTAAATAATATTAATTTAAATAATAAAAAAATTATATGGGGAAACCATTGTACACATTGTATGGCATGCATCAGCCATTGTCCAATTGAAGCAATTGAATATGGGAAACATAGTATAGGAAAGCGTAGATATACATTTCCTAAAAATATTTAATTATTTTTATTGACATTTAAAGTATACTTGTTAAGATTATAAGGAGCCGACAAATACATATTCCGCTTAAGTAATTAAGTGTCGGGGAATATGTAATGTTGAAAAATACATTCTTTTATAGGATGTATTTTTTATTAAGAAAATTATATAATTACTATTTATTGATAATATTTCTAATATGTTATTTATATAAAGTTTTATTTATAATGAAAAAAGTATTCTGTTAAAGAATACTTTTTAATATTAAGTTAATGGTGCCATTAATACTTTACCAGTTCCTCGATAAACATTAACTAATCCTTCACCAGAAACTGCTGATCCAACAAGACTTTTAGTTGATTTTTCTACTTTAAATTCAAGTGTTCCTGACCAGGCAATAGCATAGTTACCATCGATTCTGATTTCATCATCATGTAACTCTATTTCAATTAACTCTTCTCGAGGTACAGGACTTTCTAATACCGCTAATCCATTTCCTGAAAGCATAAGATTAAATAATCCTTCATTACCTAAAACAGCACTAGACATATTAGAACGAGATTTTATTTTTTGATTTACATGTGCTTCACAAGCTAAAAATAAACCATCTTCTAAAACTAGTCCACCATTCCAATCACTGACTTCTTCAATAAATAAATGTTTATAAGTTGGCTCTAACATTAAATAACCAGTACCTTGATAACGAGGTTTAACAGCTGATTCTTTAGTAACTGCTCCCTTGATAGCTTTGCCAAAGAAATCTCCTACACCTTTAACATCAGCACCTGCTTTAACATCGCCAGCCATCCATTGCATTGCACCTTGTGAAATAGTATAGGAATCATTATCAAACGTAATAAAAGCCTGTCGTTGATGAACATTCATTTTTGAAGCATAATAAGCATTTATTGCTGTATCACCAGTAACACTTAAATCTTTGATGTACTCAAGAATTTGAATTCCCCCTTTTTCATCAACAACACGAATATTAGAGTTGTTAGTTAAATTATTAATTTTGATCATCATTTTTCTCCTTTATATTTGTATAATTCTATTTTATCATGTCGACATATATTTACAAATAAATTTTATAACTTAGCGCATTTTTAATTGAAATTGTTTAGGAGTTATACCGGTTTTATGATGATAAAAATAAATAAAAGAATTAGAACTAGAAAAGCCTAAAGCCTTAGCAATTTGTGTAATATTTGATTGTTCAGATAACAGCATACTATTAGCCATATTTAAGCGTAAATTACTAATAT
>NZ_JBKTWO010000101.1:0-3693 GCF_047249845.1 Thomasclavelia sp. | reverse complement strand
GCGCAATATTGTGTTTTATTAACTCATGAAATAAATCATCATAATATTTCAATCCTGCTTCATTAGGTGTTTTTTCATCTCCATTTGGATAAATGCGTGGCCAAGCAATTGATACTCTCAAAATTTTGAAATTCATTTCAGATAATAATTCAATATCATCTTTATATTTATGGTAAAAATCGATTCCAATTCGTTTTAAATAATTTTCCTTTGGCGGTATAGAAACATCACCAAAGACACCATCAGGTAAAGCGTCTGCAGTTGAATATCCTTTACCATCTTCTAACACTGCACCTTCACATTGGTTAGCTGCAATCGCTCCTCCCCACAAAAAGTTATTAGGAAATTGTATTTCGTTATGCATCTTGACTTCTCCTATTCTATGGTTAACACTGTTTGTCCAGCTTGAACATTCTTTTCATTCGTCAATTGAATTGTTTGAAAATCATTTGAGTTGCAAACAACATGTATAATCATTGTTGGATAACCTGCTTTTTTCACTTTTTCTAGTTCAACTTCAACTAATAACTCCCCTTTCTTAACTGCTTGTCCCTGTCTAACATGACAGTTAAATCCTTCACCATTCATATTAACTGTATCAATGCCGATATGAAGCAATAGTTCTAATCCCTCATCAGTTAATATTCCAATTGCATGTTTTGAAGGAAAAACCGCTGTAATTGTTCCATTTGCTGGAGAAACTACTTTTCCATTTACTGGTTCTATTGCAAAGCATTGTCCCATCATTCCTTCTGAGAATACATTATCTGGAATATCACTCATTTGAATAACACTTCCTTCACAACTAGCATCAACATTAATTTTACCTAATGGAAGATTCTTTTGTTGTTCTTGTGAATCAAATCCCTCTGTATATTCATCATCTTTTACATCATCAAATCCAGTTACAATTACCCAAATGAATGCTACAATAAACGCCACTGTACATGATACAACAAACCAAATAAATGTATCTGTTAAGAATAATGGAATACCAATGATAGGTCCTGTTGCCATACCTGTTGCAGTTACATGGAAGAATCCAGCAATAGCACCACCTACTGCTCCACCAATACATACTCCGATAAGTGGTCTTTTTAATTTAGAAGTAATTCCATATAATGCTGGTTCTGTGATACCTAGAATTGCATTTAAAGCCGCTGTTCCTGCTAATGATTTAAAATCGCGATTTTTTGTTTTTAGGAAGACGGCAAATGTTGCTCCAGCTTGTGCTGAGTTAGAAGCGACATTTAGTCCCATTAAGTATTCAACACCGTATGTCGATAAAGACTGAACCATAACAGGTGTAAATCCATTATGAATTCCTAATAATACCATAATTGGGAAGAAACCAGAGAAAATGGCTCCAGCAATAACTCCATAATTTACATAAAATGTTAAGAAGTTTGAAGCAAGAACATCACTGATCATAGAGCCAACTGGACCAATCGCAACAATAACTAACACTCCAGTTACAAACACTGTAAGTAATGGAACCAAAATTGTTCTTAAAATACTTGGCACTACTTTAGCAAAGAATTTTTCTATATAGCTCATTACAATCACTGTCATAATAATTGGAAGAACTGAACTAGCATAAGAAGCACTAAATACTGGAATTCCTAATAAATGATGTGTTGTTCCGTCTCCAAGCATATTAATTAAATCAGGATGAAGCATAATTCCTGCAACAACCATTGCCAAGTAACGATTACATTTGAAATGTGTCGCTGTACTTACTGCTAATAAGAATGGTAAGAAGTAATATGCTGCATCTGAGAATAACATCAGCCATTTAAACATTTCGCCATCTGGTGAAATAACATTTGCAAACATTAATCCTAATAAAATTCCTGTTAATAACCCTGCACCAATGATAGCTGGTAAAATTGGTGTGAATATTCCTGTAAAAGTATCAAGAATTACTGCAAGTAGTTTTTTCTTTTCTTTTGGCACTTCATTATTCTTTGATAAACCTACTAATGGTTCAAATTCCAAAAAGACATCTGCAACTTTTGGACCTAAAATAACTTGATATTGCCCTTCTACAAGGTTCACCCCCATAACTCCAGGAAGCTTTTTAATTTGATCCTCCTTGATAATGTTTAAATCTTTGATCGTCATCCTTAAACGAGTAATACAGTGAGTGACTGCTGAAATATTTTCTTTCCCACCTACTAATTCAAGAATTTGTGTGGCTAATTCTTTATTTGTCATACTTTTTCCTCCTCTACATTTGCTTTAAATATTTATACTTTCTGTATTGACAATTGCATTATAGCAACCAATGTAAGCACATACAATATAGCTAAATATCAATGGTCTTAAAGTTTCAAACTAAGAAAAAAAAGAGAACTTTTTTTGAAATTATGAGTTTCAAAAATCCTCTTTCTTACTAGAAATATTCTCCACATCTAAAGCATTCTTTATATGATAATCAAAATCTTTTACTAACAAACAGGCAAATAAAATATCTAAAATGTAATTCATTGATATTGCAAGTAACATCATTTCAAAACCAGCTATAATATTTTTATCATATACCTGTAAGTAATGATCACAAACATTTTTTAAATCATCAAATTCTTCTCCACCAATACCTAATGTATACTGGCCAATAGATTTAACCTTTCTAGCACTATATACTGCTTGCTTATTTCCTCCAGTAAATGAAAGAATAATGGATACTCTTTTATTGTTTTTTGTACTCATAACATAATGCTCATTTAAATTTGTGAAAATATTACACTGCTTACCCAATGTTTGAAATTTAAACATTGCTGATTCTGCTATTGCTTGTGTTACTCCTGAACAATAGAAATCAATTACTTCTGCATTTTTTATTTTTTGAACGATACTTCTCACTAATTCTTTATTTAACATCAAATTTGTGTTTACTATTGCAACATTATAAAAATGAGGCATCTTTCCTAAAATATCACTTACGCCACTATACTTATTGAATGGTTGTTTTAATCGAATATCTTTAATCTTATCTCTTTCATAATTTTCTTGTTGAATGACTCTTTTAAGTTCTTCATAGCTGCCTACACCTATTTTTTTACAAAACCTAAATACAGTAGATTTACTAGTTAATGTAATCATTCCTAAATCATCAGCTGTTAATTCATCTAAAGAATATGGGTTTTTCAAAATATAATCAGCAATACTTTGCTCAGAATGAGTAAATATTTCTTTTTCTAATTTATCAAAAATCACTTTAACACCTCCTGCCAAATTTATAATAATAACATGTGATCAACTACCTTTATTATATACTTAAATTAAGTAAATGTCATACTATAATCATCATTTAAATCACTATTATTTTAAACATATATTAGATTTTTTGCTTTTATGTTTTACCTTAAATCTCTTTTTTTCTCGAACACTAAAACAAGGAAAAAATGTACAAGAAAAGCCTGACTTTTATTAAAATCAGGCAAATTAGCATTTACTATCAGTTGCACCCCATTTTGAGTGCTTCAAATTTTGCTTATCAAAAAGTGTCGAAAAGCCTTTATTCATGGGCTTTTTTGCACTTTTATTTTCTCACTATCAGACACACACATTCGACGTGATGTGTAAATGGAAACATATCCAGAGGCTGCACAATTTCTGTACGATACCCCTTCTCTTCCAGCAGCTTTAAATCCCTTGCCAGTGTCCCGGGATCACAGGACACATAAACAA
>NZ_JBKTWO010000100.1:0-3752 GCF_047249845.1 Thomasclavelia sp. | reverse complement strand
TTGTATATTGATATCGTTGAACAAGGAAAATACAAAGATCGATCAATTATAAGAGTTTGTTTAATGATTTTAAAAAAATGAGGTGAAACAATGGATGTAGAACAAATCGCTTTTACAATTATTGCTCATGCAGGGGAAGCGAAATCATTAGCTTTCGAAGCATTAAGTAAAGCTAAACAAGGTTGCTTTAATAAAGCTGACGATTTAATTGAACAAAGCCAAAAGGAAGTGAACTTGGCTCATAAAGGTCAGATGGATATATTGGTTGCTGAAGCTAATGGTGAAAAAACAGATATTAGTGTGTTATTGATTCATTCACAAGATCACTTAATGACTTGCATGTTAGCAATTGATTTAATTAAAGAAATGATTGAAATGCGTAAAGAAAAATATGAGGGAGAATAGTTATGAAAATACTATTAATATGTGCAAATGGTCTATCTACAAGTATTCTAATGAACAAAATGCAAAAATGGGGCAAAGAAAAAAATATTGAATTAGAAGTTAGAGCTGTTCCAATGAGTGAATATTTAAATGTATATAAAAATTTTGACTGTATTCTTATTGGTCCACAAATTTCTTATCAATATAACGAAATTAAAGCTAATGCAATTGATGTGCCTGTAGAAAAAATTTCCCCAATGGATTATGGGATGAGTAATGTGGAAAATATTATGAAACAGGTTAAGGCTTGTTTGGGAAAGGAGGAATAACTCATGAATAGTTTTATGACATTTATTCAAGAAAAGCTTACACCTATTGCTAATTTCTTTGGTGCTCAAAGGCACTTTTCAGCGATGCAAAAAGGGTTTATGGCAACAGTCAGCTTTATTTTAGTATCAGCAATTTTTATGATTATTGCTAATCCACCTGTGACAGCTGACTTAATTGCTCAAGGTGGTTTCTGGTCAATTTTTGAAGGTTGGTACAATTTTTCACAAACATATAAAGCAACAATTTTAATACCATTTAACATGACAATGGGAATGCTTTCATTAATTTCGGCATTTGCTATTGCTTATTATTTAGCTGGAAGTTATAAATTATCTCAAATGAATGCAGGATTTACATCAATGATTATCTTTATGATTGTTGCTGCACCAGCAAATTATGTAGCTTTGGCTGATGGAAATGTGGCTTCAATGATTAATACTACTTATCTTGGTTCACAAGGGTTATTTACTTCAATTATTGTAAGTTTACTTACTGTTGAAATTACAAGAATTTGTATGCAAAAGAAAATAACAATTAAAATGCCAGAAGGTGTTCCACCATTTTTGTCAGACATGTTTTCTTCAATTGTACCATTGGTAATTAATGTGACTTTATTCTTTTCAGTAAATTTATTAATTAGTAATTTTATTCCAGGTAGTTCTTTACCATCTTTAATTGAAACAATTTTAGCAAAACCAGTATCAGCTGTAAACTCTATACCAGGAGCAATTCTTGTATCTGTACTTATCCTTGTAATGTGGTGCTGTGGTGTTCATGGGATGATGGTATTTATGCCATTAACAACGCCAATTACAATGGCAGCGTTCGCTGCTAATGCAGAATTATTTGCTGCTGGACAAGCACCTATCTTCCATCCAATTTTTATGACACAAGCAATTGCATTATTAGGTGGAACAGGAAATACTTTAGCTCTTGTTATCCTATGCCTTAAAAAAGCAAAATCCAAACAATTAAGTGTTTTTGGTAAAGCATCAATCGTACCAGCAATTTTTAGAATCTCTGAACCAGTTATATTTGGTGCACCTATTATGTTTAATCCAATTTTAATGATACCATTTGTATTGAGTGGAACTGTAATTGCAATTTTTTATTGGTTAGCATGTGCTTTTGGATTAATAACTCCATTTTACATTTTGGTTACTGGAACATTCCCAATCATTATTAATAGTTTTATTAAATGTCTAGACTGGCGTATGATTGTGTTTGAAATCGTAGCATTAATAGTAACTATTTTTATTTGGTATCCTTTCTTTAAAGTATATGATAATCAGTTGTTAACTCAAGAAAAAGAAAATGCTCAAAATATGGAACCGGTAGGTGAATAAAATGATAAACAAAAAATCAAATGGAGATAACTTTCCGAAAGATTTCCTATGGGGGGGAGCAATTGCTGCCAATCAATGTGAAGGAGCTTGGAATATTGGCGGAAGAGGAATGGGACATGTTGACCTTGTTCCTCAAGGGTGTAATCGTTTTTCTGTAATGATGGGAAATTTAGATAATTTTAATGATAAAAATGATACATATTATCCTTCAAGAACAGGTATTGATTTTTATCATCATTATAAAGAAGATATAGCATTATTTGGAGAAATGGGTTTTAAAGTATTAAGAATGTCTATTTCTTGGTCGCGTATTTTTCCAAATGGTGATGAAGAAGAACCTAATGAAGAAGGGTTACAATTCTATGAAGATGTTTTTAAAGAATGTCATAAGTATGGAATCGAACCACTAGTTACAATGACTCATTATGATATCCCATTACACTTGGTTAAGGAATATCAAGGATGGGAAAGCAGAAAAACAATTGAATTTTTTAAAAAATATGTAAGAACAATTTTAATGAGATATAAAGATCTTGTTAAATATTGGTTAACCTTTAATGAAATTAATTGTATAACAGCTCTACCTTATTTTGCAGCTGGAGTAGTTGTTAGAAGTGAAGAAGAAAAATTACAACAAATTTATATAGCTGCACATCATGAAATGATAGCAAGTGCATGGGCAACTAAAATAGCTCATGAGATTAATCCAAAAAATAAAATAGGTTGTATGCTTGCGGGAGGAATAACTTATCCATATACATGTGCGCCTCAAGATATTTGGCAAGCATATGAAGTGGATAGAAATAATTATTTTTTTGCTGATGTTTTAGCTCGTGGATATTATCCAGTATATAAATTAAAGGAGTTAGAACATAAGAAGATAATCATTCCATTTAAAAATGATGATAAAAAAATATTACGTGAAAATACAGTAGATTTTATTTCATTTTCATACTATTCTTCACATTTAACTTGTGCTGATCCTAATGCATATGCAGAAAAGGGTGAGGGAAATATGTTACCAACCTTAAGGAATCCTTATCTTAAAGAAAAGGAAAGTGCGTGTAAATGGCAAACCGATGGGTTAGGATTAAGAGCGACTTTGAACGCTTTTTATGATCGTTATCAAAAGTCGTTGTTTATCGCTGAAAATGGTGTTGGTGGTATAGATGAATTAGAAAATGGTGAGATTCATGATGAATATCATATCAGATATATTAAAGAACATTTGCACAATCTTAAAGATGCTATAGTTTTAGATGGTGTAGAGGTTATGGGATATACTTCTTGGGGGTGTATAGATTTAGTATCTGCATCAACAGGTCAAATGAAAAAGAGATATGGCTTTATTTATGTTGATGCAAATGACCAAGGAGAAGGAACTTTTAAAAGATATAAAAAGGATTCTTTTTATTGGTATAAAAAAGTTATAGCATCAAATGGAGAAGATTTAGATTAAAGATATAATTTTCTTTGTTGAAATATGTGAAAATGGTTATCCACAACACTTAGACCACAAAACCTGGTTCAAAATACGAATTCAAAGACTCATCTTACTAATCATTGTTTTTGGAATAAGGTGTGGTAAGAACCTCCTCTAAGTAGTCAAAGTCACAGGAATGAAATACAAATCCATATTCACAAATTCAATTTTACAAATGAATAAAACCGTAATCAACCACGGTTATATAA
>NZ_JBKTWO010000099.1:0-3773 GCF_047249845.1 Thomasclavelia sp. | reverse complement strand
GTATTTCTTGATCAGCAGGGATATCAATTTCTGGGTTTTCTTCACGATTTCCACCATGACGATCGCCACCTCTTTCTTGCTGTAAATAAATAGTATTAGGATTATCTTCATCACGAAATAGACGATAAACGACAGAATACAAGTCATATTTAGGATGATCGTAGGAAATTTGTAATTGTAATTGTTGAATTTCATCTATTGAGAAATCAATATCAGACAATATGAGTTGAGATGGAGTCACTTTAACATTTGGAAACTGGGTAACATTATACCATGTCCGATTTTCTCTATAATCAGTAAATTTTGCCATCCACACTTTTATATTATTTGTTTCAAGTAAGCAATGTTCTTGATGATCTATATATTGAATCGTTATAGAATTGGCTTGTGAACGAACCGAGTTAAGCATTAATATAGATTTGACTTGAACTGATAACTCAATGAAAGGAATATCAGTATAAAATGATTCATTTTCTAATTTTCCAGTGATTTGATAATATCCAGGTTCTAATAAATGAATAGGAGAAGTGTCCCAGATAATGTTTTCAATAATCGTCTGCTGTTCAACAGTTTTGATAGTTGCAGTTTGAGGTAATGCATACTGAATACTATCAAAGTTATCTGTGGTATAGCAAATAATTGGTGTCTTATCATAAGTTATACTCGTAATTCCTACTGGTGTTTTTCGATTGACAGGACTTAGGCAAAACAGAAAAGTACATATAACAAATAAATATATTTTTTTCATAATATTACTCCTCTCTAGATGTCAAATATGTCCAATAGTTCTCTTTAAGGATACGAATATATTTTCTTCCAATATTCAAACATATACCATTCATTAAAATCACTTGATTATCTTTTATATATTTAACGTATTTTAAGTGGACTGCAAAACTCTTATGAATTCTTGTAAAATGAGAATCATGAATATCATCTAATATCTTATTAAGTGGATAATTGACTTTATAATCTTGATGGCATGTATAAAGTGTGGTTGTATTATGCAAAACTTCCAAATAGTAAATATCTTGAATATATATTTTCTTGTCTGAAGAAATTAATATATATTTTTTTGCATTTTTTAAATAATTTTGGCAACGATTAAGTGCATTCTCTATTTGTTCATATGAAATAGGTTTCAAAAGATAATGATGTGATCCAATCTCATAACTTTGAGGATAATATTCCGTAGAGACCGTTATAAATATGATAGCTGTATAATAACCTTTATCTCTAATTGTTTGTGCAACTTAAATTCCTAAAACATCCATATAAATGTCTAAAAAAACAATCTCTATATTCTTGTTATCAATATCTTTTAATAAATCGGTACCACTTTTATATTCTAAAATATGAAAATCTAAATGATTGAGCTTTTTATATTTCATGATATGTTGAATAACCTCTTCACGATCTTTTGATTTATCATCAACCACTGCAATATTCATCTCTCTCACCACCATATATTTATTATAGCATAGACTTACTTTTTTTTAATGCAAAAATATATTTTGGATTTGTTGTTTAGCCTCATTGTATGTCGTTTAACCCTAGCATATCGCTTTTGTTGGAGCGGTTTGATAAAATAAAGACAATCAATAATAATGAGAGAAGGTGAATGAAATGAAAGAAATTGTGAGAAAAATTGTTAAGTTCGAAAAACATCATCCAAACTGTAAAAAGACAATATATCTCATGTATGGTTTAGTCTATTGTTTTGTGAATATCTCAGAATTTACAAAAAGAAATATCATGAAATGGCGAATGTCCTTAATTACATATGTTATATTAGCATTATTTATAATGCCTTTGAGTCAAAAGCTTATGCATCAGTTGTGCCAACATTGAATGTCAATGGAACAAATATTTTAAATGATGATGACCATAGAATAGATTGCGGAACAGGATTTGCTGAATATAATCCTAATACGCAAGTGTTAACACTCACTAATGCAACAATTAGTCAGTCATCTATAATTCAAAATGAAAGTATAATCCAAGATAGTCGTGCCGGAATATCTGGTAATTAAGACGTTCATATTCGTCTAGTTGGAGAGAATATTATTAAAGGTGATAATTTAGTGAATGGGATATCACTTCCATCACAAGATGTGACAATAACAGGAAATGGAAAGTTAAGTATTGAAACAACAATGAGTCAGCAGGATGCAAATAACTTTCATACACAAACGGGTATACGGGTAAAAGCATTATCAATTGAAGATGCTCAAATAACTATTTTGGGTAGTGGTATACAAGGAAATTCAGATTGTGGAATATATTTTAGTCGTAGTTGCCAGATGAAAGATGCAGCCTTGTCAATTCAACATATGATTGATGGAATTAATGGTTCAGAGTATTATCAGATATTCACTATTGATCATACTCATATATCAATGCAAAATATAGAATTTGGAATCATATTAAATCCAACTCGACAAATACCAGTCACTAAGTTTCATAATAGTGACATGAGTATAACTTCAGGTAATACATCTTTAAATTTAACAAATGGGGCAAATATTTCTAATACAAAAATAGTTGCAATCAGTCAACAGGGAAATGCTATTTATAGTGAAGGAAATCTTAACATTGATAATCATAGTGAACTAAACTTAAAAGGAAAATGGTGTGCGATACAATGCCGTGGTGATGAATTGAATATTGATAATAGTCAAATCATTGGTCATTCTACTGAAGATGCCGCAATTTTCACATCTGGACATTTGACGATTCAAAATAATTCATATATACAGGTACAAGGTTATCTTTGTGGCTTACAAAGCAATCAGGATTTGCAAATGAAGTAAAGTCAAATTAAAGCACAATCATCATCAAGTCATGCTATATGGGGCAAAAACACTATTATCGTATCAAATAGTAAGTTATCAGATATTCAATCAGTCAATTATGCTCTAGGAAGTTTTGGAATAATTGATATTCGTAAAAGTACTGTTGATATCTTAGGCTCACAAGAAGGGATTTGTTCAGCAACCAATCCACAAGTAACAGGACTTCAAAATAATATTAATCTTATTGAATGCGATATTAATGTGAAAGCCAATCGTACAGCAGTAAGTGCTAACAATATTCTTGTTGTTCAAAAGACTCATCTGACAGCAAATAGTGAATTGGCAGGTCTTGTTGGTAATGAGGAAATCAGAATTGAAGAGAGTCAATTATCTCTTACAACACAAGGTATGCCAAAAAAATCCACTGGTTTATCAAGTGCTAATGGAAATATTTCTATTACAGAAACTTCTCAAGTAGATATAAATGCTCAATGGAATGGTATATATACAACTTCATCAGCAATTATCGAAAATAGTCAAGTCAATATTCAAACTGAAGGATATATTGGACTGCTAGCTAAAAAAGATATAACAATCTCTACAAGTGATGTTCATGCATCAACTCAAAGTCAATTTCCTGCAATTGCTGTTTTATACATCAAACAGCCTAGTGATAATCAAGTCATTCCAAGAATAACAATGGATCAATACTCACAGGAAAAAATGAATAGTAAAATTGCTGTAACACAATGGTTTGATAGTAATGGAATTATGCAAAGTTATACTGCTTTTATTGCTTTAAATGACAATCAATTGTTACCTGATTTAAGTAATGCTATTAATCAAGTAATAATACAAATCAAATCAGCTGATTATACTTTTGTAGATCAGGAAATCTCTCAGATACCAGATGACTTATCTTTATATACTATTGAATCTGTAAAAGCCGTACTTGATGCAAAGAATGCAATCATTAGG
>NZ_JBKTWO010000098.1:0-3806 GCF_047249845.1 Thomasclavelia sp. | reverse complement strand
AAGTTATGGAGGAGACTTCTAACAATATCAGTTGAAGATATTGGTATGGGAAATCCTATGGCTGCAATTATGGTGAATAATCTTTATCAGATGAGTAAACAATTTGATTATGCTGATGGTGATAAGCCAATGTATTTTATTCATGCAATCCGTTATTTATGTTCATCAGAAAAGGATCGCTCTAGTGACTTATTAAAGAATATCTGTATTAAGTCTTTTGCAATGGGTAAGTTTCCAGAAATTCCTGATTATGCATTAGATAAACACACACAAAGAGGACAGGCAATGGGAAGAGATTCATTTCACTTCTTAAATGAAGCTAGTAAAGTATATCCTCAAAAAGAGGTTGATAATGACTATAAAGAGAGATATGCAAAAATCTTAGAAGAATATGATCCAGAGAATGTTGTAGATTCTGCATTCAAATTCAATGGATGGCAATTTTAAATAAGGGAGAGCATAAATGATTAGTTGTTTAGAAAGAATGTTAGCACCGTTAGCAAACAAACTCGGTAATCAAAGACATTTACAAGCAATTTCTAACGGAATGATGATGTCACTAGCATTAATTGTTGTGGGATCTATCTTTTTAATTATCGCCAATCCACCAATTTATTTAGATATTGTTGATTTGAATACAAGCAATATCTTTATGAAAATGATGATTGGATGGAAACAATGGGCAGTTGCAAACTATAATACAATTACAATTCCATATACGATGACAATGGGACTCATTGGATTAGTTACTGCTTTTGGAGTCAGTTATTCTTTAGCTGAAAGTTATAAAATGAAATCAGCAATTAATGGTATTATTGCAATGTGTGTATTCTTAATGATTAGTGCACCAGTGACTGATGGGCAATTGTCAATGACATATTTAGGTGCTGATGGATTATTTGTTGCCTTAATTGTTGGTTTGTTATCGGTTGAAATCTGTCGTATTGTAGGTCATAAAATTGTTTTCACTTTTCCTGAAAGTGTGCCTACTGCTGTAACAAACTTCGTCAATTCATTATTACCATTAGCAGCAAATATTATTATATTATATGGATTAAATTTAATTTTAATAGCAATAACTTCAAAAGCTTTGCCAGAATTAATCATGAGTTTATTGACTCCAGCAATTTCAAGCGTTGATAATATTTGGGCTTATATGGCAATCTTTGCGTTTTCTAATATTTTGTGGTTATTTGGTATTAATGGATCATCTATTATTTTTCCAATTGTCTTTGTATTGGGATTAACAAATTCAGGGATTAATGCTGAACTCGTTAATGCTGGTAAAGGTCCAACTCAAATTATGAACTTACAGATGTATCGTTATGCTGTCCTTGGTGGTGGAGGAAATACATTAGGACTTGTTTTATTAATGTGTTTCTCAAGAGTAAAGCATTTAAAATCAATTGGACGTTTAAGTGTTGTTCCAGGTATTTGTGGTATTAATGAACCTGTTATTTTTGGAGGACCTATTGTCTTAAATCCAATTTTAGCAATTCCATTTGTAGTGATGCCATGTATTTCTATTGGATTAGGCTTTATAGTACAAAAAGTTGGATTGGTTAGTATGGGATATATCATTGACCCATCATTTACTCCATTCTTTGCGCAAGGTTTCCTATCAGCACTTGATTTTAGAAATATTATATTTATGTTTATTTTATTAGCAATCAGTGTTGCAGTATACTATCCGTTCTTTAAAGTATATGAAAGATCATTAATAGAAAAAGAAGGAATTGAAGGATAATGAGAAAACCAGAAAATCAGTTTGATTTCTGGTTTTTTTATCATAACGAAAAATATTATGATGAGGATTTTGATAGTGGCTTAAATCATTGAACTGGTAATAAGTCCAATTAAAAATGATATAACATTGGCAGTCATTGTGTATACTTGTATTTTTCTATGAGAAGGTTTAGGAAGTCCACATTTTTTAATACATTGTATATAAATAACCATCTCAATACCAATAACAAGTAATTCTATCCATAAATAATGAAAGATCAATAAAATAGTGCTTTGTTGAAGTGGAAGAAGATTAAATAAGGCATTTAATAGCAATTGTGTAAAAATATTCGTAACAATAATCAGTCCCCGTTGTTTAGGATTCTTGATATGAAACATATTAGCAACCATAAGTTCGATAATAATAGTGAGTAAGATTCTGATAAATAAAGAAGTTTGTATCCATCCAAATGCTATATTCTGTTCAACTTTTATTTGTCTATCCCATTCTTGAGAAGTCACATTAAGTTGTTGGGACTGACTATCTATTGTCACTTTATAATAACTATCAAAAGCATATCTTTTATAGGTTTTACTAGATATAAATTGATGAGAATCTGGAAAGAATAACAGTATTTTAAATTCTTCTGGTGGATGATATCCCCAGGTTACTCTTTGATTATTAGTGCATTCATCAAAAAACTGGAGAAAATAATAACCATCATTATCTTTATAATTCACAAAGGATTGCCAAATGTTTTCATCCATATTTTCCATAAGACGCTTAGAATCTTCTGTGTTTTTATATACAGACCAAGGACCAGATGAATCCTCTTTTGATAGAAGGGTAACATAACACTTTTCATTGTTTAAACCATAAAAGTTAAGAACAACACTTGGCTTTGGACCCATATCTGCATAGACATTTGTGGGAAGAAGAATGAAAATGAGGATACAAATAATAGCAGTTATTTTACGCATAATAGCATTCTCCTATCTTTTATTTTTGTTGAATATCGATTATATAATAGGCTTGATTATTGTTAATAGTATCTTGATTAAGGAGATCATTATAAGCATACAGTGTATTTTCATATATACCAAGAGACTTAAACTCCTGTTTTGTAATCTTTGAATCTACTCCATATTTGTCCCTAGTTGCATCATAAAAAATAGTGACTTTATTATTTTGATATTGTACATCTAGCAAAATCGGATCACCTTCAATCGTATATTGTACAATAATAAGAGAAGCCTTTTCTTGATTTTCAATATGATTAAGAAATTGTGTTAACAGTTCTTGATGATAGTCATCTTGATGGACTCTTATATAGAATGGATATGTTTTCATATCTTCTAAGGAGATTTCTGAAGGTAATGAGTAAAGTTCAGAATTTGTGTTTGTCTGATTTTGTTTTGAAGGTTGTGTTGATGGGTTTGCAGTGTTTGGCTTTTTTGGCATAAACAAGATAAAACATATAAATGCAATACATATACAGCAACTTAATGTTATCATTTTATAACGGTCATTGATTCTTTGTGGTTTTGGATGAGAAGATAAGATGTCTTGAAGCACTTCTTTTTTTGATTGATTGTCCATTTGTATGTGTTGGTAAGCTTTTTGAATAGGATTCATAATGTTAAATCACCTAACTTTCTTTTTAATATTTTTTTAGCTCTTGCTAATTGATTACGAATTGTAGAAGATGGTTTGTGCAAGATTTCTGCAATTTCCTCACTATTATACCCTTCATAGTAATACATATAGATAACTGTTTTATAACGAGCTGGTAATTTAAGAATGGCTTCCAATGTTTGATCAATTTGAAAAGTTTCCAATTTTACAATATGATTTTCATCAAAAGAGATATGTCTTCGCCATCTTTGTTTAAGCATATCTTTACAAACGTGTGTACAGGTGACAATGAACCACGCTTTTTCATGTTCAATAGAATGAAACACAATATCATTATTCATATATTTTATAAAGGTCATTGATACAGCGTCTTCACTATCGGCTATATTTTTCAAATATGAATAAGAAATTCTGAATACCATATCTATATGTCTTTGATAGACGG
>NZ_JBKTWO010000097.1:0-4152 GCF_047249845.1 Thomasclavelia sp. | reverse complement strand
AAACTTGAAGAAACATACAGGAGTAGCATAGGAGCGGTGTTCATGAGAGATATGTCTCTCAGTAATATTTTATCAAAAATTGATAGAAAGAACGTATATGACTATATCGTTTACAGCGATGAGATGACATTTATGATAGATGATATTATTGAGATGGAAAGTTATTGGTATGACATAGAGCTGATTTTTAAATTTTATGGAGAGTATTCATTTTTTAGAGGAAAAGTAATAAGTGGTAGTATTAAGGAAAATGGTTGTATAGCAGTGATCAAGAATACATCGATGGTAAAAAAAGATCTCAAGGTACTAATGAAAATGGGTAGGAATTATATGAAAAAAGCATATATAGAGCTAAAGAATAAGATGTTAAATAGTTTTGAAGATATTTGGGAATTTCTGAATAAATTGAAAATATTCTACTTGAAATCGATCCAGTTTAATAGAAGTATACTGTTGTTTTGTTAATGAGAGAAAGGGCAAGGAGATTATACTCTGTCAAGATTTCGGACAAAGATATCCTAATTTTTTAATATTTCGTTGAATTCTTTTTCATAATTTAATGGTGATTGGTAATCACAATGTTCATGAATTCTTAGAGTGTTATAAAAACTATTAATATATTCAAATACTAATCTAGATACATGATTATAGTCACATATCTTTTGCCCATTTAAACATTTCCTTTTAATTAATGAACGTAATGAACGGAAGGATTCGGTAGAAGCATTATCCTAAGGTGTTCCCTTGTGAGAATAGCTTATAATCATATTGATGCAAGAATAAAAAGTGTAGTTTGAGGGAAATGTAGAGCGGTTTATTAATATTGATAAATAGAGAAGTACATGGCAGGCCATAAAAATGTCTTAAAGATTGGTGATATTATATAATATGTGAAATGGGCTAGACGTATATCCTATAAATGATGACTGTGGTTTTCCTCCTATGTGTATATTTTAATAGTGAAAATATGTAGGTTGATACAGGATATACTCCACACGCCAATTATATTAGTTAAATATAAAACCTTAATTTGTCAGTTAAAAGTAAATAATTAATGTTTAAGTGTGTAGTTCAAAACAATTCCATAAAATTCAAAAGATATAGGCAAAGTTACTTACTTCTCTTATACACATTCCTATTTTATATATTATGTTTGTGTATCTATTGCCAAATTGTAATCTTGCATGTTTTACATATTTTGCTGCTGTTATTATCATTGTTTTAATGTCTGTTGATAGTCGCTTTCTTGCCACCGTATGACTCTTATTTCTTTTTTATGTATCATTATAGGCTGAATTGTCCAATATTCGTAAAGTATTATATGCTCTCATAGTTAAATGAAGTATAAAATGTTTGTTGCGAATTTTCCGCTTTTATATGTAATATTTTCAACTTTTATATTCTTAATAAAATGCTTCTCTAAAATAAATGATGAAAATATTTTATCGTATTCACCAGATGAGTGCATTGTATAATAGAAAAATGTTTAGATTATTTCTCATATAATCCAAATATTTGTATTTTTCATCACGTATACAGGTATTATTAAATATTTTGCTAAAAGTGATAAAACATGCATAAAAGGCTATTGAACATACATTTTTATAATGATATGATTGTTGTAGAAGTGGATGCAGTGTTAGGTTTTTATAAAAGAATCTGATAATTTTATTTAAACCAAATACACTCTGTAAGGAGGGATGTAAGCGCTAACTTAAATATTTTTATTTTAAAAGGGAAAACAAAAATCAAGAAAGGAGTTAAATTAGTATTTAAATAACGCATAAAACACTAGTGAATGATTAATGTTGAAATGTTAATGGGTATTACTTATAGTTTTGGGACTCGCTCTAATAGACATTCACAAACACAGTAGAGTTACTATTCTACTATATTATAATAATTTACTAATATCGTATTATTGATAAAACGACTGATAATAATTAGCATAAATTAAACCTTTAGATAAGGTATTTTAATCATACTGTTTTTTTTGTTTATATGGAGGATCTGATTTACCTAATCTGCAACATTAATAAAAACTAGTATATGTATTAACTTATTAATTTAAAGTGAGTAGAAAATGAAAGGGAAAGTATCAATGAATAGGCTACTTAAAGTAGCTGCACCGGCACTTTTGGTAGCTGCTATTATTTGTCAATCAGTAGGTTTTCAAGGCGTTTTAGCTAAAGATAATGTTACAACAGCATCTAGCGATCATGTTTCAAACCTTACTGATCAACAATTACAGGCATTAACAAATCCCATTCTTCAATCTTATAAAGCAGATAACAGCCATAAAGTTTGGAAAATGACTGCTGATAGTCGATTAGCTGTTCTAGCAAATCAAACTAATATCGAAAATGTAAGATTGCAAGAAGTGGTGAAATTAGTAAATTCAGAATTTGTTGAAAAAGGAATTATTTCATCTCCATTGGCAATGGTTTTTGCTCAAGAAAAAGATGTTAGTTATGGAGATATTTTAATCAATATTGATAAAGCAAATCCAATTACTAATAACTCTAATAGTGAAGAAGCATATAAAATCACAATTGGAGAAGATGGAGTTCGTTTAACTGGTGCCAGTGAAAATGCTGTTATGCATGGATTAAGAACAATCCAAAATTTAGCTATTACTAATGATGGTTTAGTTTACGGTGAAATCATAGATTATCCGAATGTTGCAGAACGTAGAGTACACGTTGACTGCGCTAGAAAATACATTTCTAAAGATTGGTTTATTCGCCAAATTAGAGAAATGTCTTATATGAAAATGAATGCTCTTCAAATTCATTTTTCTGAAAATATGGGATTTAGAATTGAATGTGAAACTGATCCAGCTATCGTTTCTGATCAATATTTAACAAAAATAGAAGTTAGAGAAATTTTAGCAGAGGCTAAAAAATACGGTATCAAAGTTATTCCATCATTTGATAGTCCAGGTCATGTTGACCAAATTTTAAAAGCTCATCCTGAATACGGGCAAGTTAATAATAGCGGAAATCATTATAAATCTGGTTTAGATGTTACTAATCCTGAAGCTATTGCATATATCCGTAGTTTATATGATGAATATATGGATTTATTTGAAGGATGTACTGATTTCCATATTGGTGGCGATGAGTATATGGAGTTTGACCGTCCGCCATTCACTACAGAATATAAGAGTGTATTAAACTCTTATGCAGTTGAAAAATATGGTCAAGGATATATTTGGAAAGATGTAATTGCCGGATATATTAATGATTTAGCTGAATATGTACATGATCGTGGATTTACACCAAGAATTTGGAATGATGGTGTTTATTACGGTGAAAGCTCTTATGAAGGTGCACAAAAAATAAAAATGCATGACTATATTGGAATTGATTTCTGGTCACAAATGTCATGGAATTCAAGTATTGCAAATTTACAAACATTCATTAATAAAGGTCATGATACAATTTATAACATCAATGCAAGTTTCTTCTATTATGTATTACGTAATGATAAACCTACTGATGGTAGAGAACAACACTCATTTGATAATTTGAATGCAGATCGTAAAATCTATAATGAATGGACACCTGGAAAATTCCAAGGTAACCCAGCTGTAGATGATAATTCTGATTTTATTAAAGGTGCTTCAATGGGAATTTGGTGTGACAATCCAAATTTATGTAGCGAAGATGTAATTACTGAAGATATTGCTGATGAATTACGTGCATTAGCTTCTAAATCATGGAATACAAGCAGTAACACAATTATCAATTTTGATGGTTTTCAAGAAAATTATGCTAAATTAGGTAATGTTGCTGGATTTGAAAAAGGATCTACATTACCAGATGCTGGAGAATTCTTAACAGCTGGTGACTTAGGAAAAATTACTATTCGTTTCGTAGATGAAAATAATCAAGAATTAAAACATGAAGTAATTAAATACGGAACAGTTGGTGAAAAATTTGAATTTAGTGCTGATCCTATTTATGGATACCGTGTAATTGATAATACACCAATTACTGGTACTTACACTAAAGAAGGTGCTGTTTATATATTCACTTATGAATTATATACAGATAAGGCGGCTTTAAATAACGAAGTAACAATTGTATTATAAGAAAAAGATTATATCAATGAATCATGTAGTGAATATAAAACAGCATTAATAGCTGC
>NZ_JBKTWO010000096.1:0-4225 GCF_047249845.1 Thomasclavelia sp. | reverse complement strand
CTGCTTGAAGCGCATTCCATGTTGATTCTGTATAATCATTTGCTGTTAAGTTAGCAATCTTATTCATCATTTCTTGTAATGCAATCTTATCACCTTTATAGAATTCTAACATCTGCATTACTTTAGCTAAACGATCAAATGCATTATTTACTTCTTCTTGACTTGCATTGTCTTTTGCATAGATAGTTTCAGCATTTTCTAATGCTGCTTTAAATTCATCAGCTACTACTGGTACTAATTTATCTAACTGTTCTTGAGTTACTTCTTTTGCCATATCAATTGCTATTGATAATGCCACTTTATTAGTATCTACTACTTTTTCAATTAAACCATCTTTTGCATTTTGTAAAGTATCTTTTGCATTATCTACTTCTATTTGTGTAGCATCTGCTTTATCTAGAATATCTTTAGCAAGATCCATTGCACTGCTAAATTCATTCCAGCTTTCTGCTGTATAATCAGCTTCTTTAAGAATTGTACATTCATCATATAATGCTTGTAATTCTACTTTTGATACAACTTCAGGTAATTTTGCTAACTCTTTAATTTCATCAGCTGTTAAAGCTTTATTAAATATACATACTTCATCTAATGAACCATATAAATTTCCTGAATCTTGTAAACCTGCTTTAGCATTAGCACCGATTCGTTTAGCCGGTCCTGCAATTGTTACATCTAAGTGATCTTGATATTCTCCATTTACATATAAGCTTGTTCCATTATCATCACTTACAAATGTTAAATGTACCCACTCACCTATAGGTGCACTATAATTAAATGTATAGTCTTCTACACCAAATTCTGTAATTCCGATTTTTTGTGTATTTTTCCACTGCTCTAACTTAATTTCTCCCTGGTCACCAGATAACAATGCTGTATTTGTTGCACTGTTTTGACTGCGGTTTACCCACATACTAGCACTCCAGTTTCCTTCAAGATCTTTTATTCCAAGATCTACATATCCATTTCCTTCAAATTGAAGTCCTTTTCCTTTAACACCATCAATCCATGAAACTCCACCACTAATAGTTCCTGGATGTAAACCAGCACTATCATTAACAGTAGTTCCAGTTCCTTCATCCATATTCCAGCTAGAATTTACTGGTACATACGGTTCTTTCCATATATCTTCGTCCTTGTAATAATTAATGCCTTGATTCTCTAATCTTTCACCATGAGCAATCAAGCGTGATTTATATTCATCCCAGTTACGATTTTCTTTTGGTGTCCATCCAATTTCTGCATGTCCTAACATTCTTGGATATGCTAAATAGTTCACTGATTCTAAGCTAGATAATGTCTCTGACCACATTGGACATTCTATTCCTAAAATCTGATCTTTTGTTCCATAATTTGTTGGATCCCATTCATATCCTCTTTTAATTGATATCTGAGCTGCCCATTGTAATCCCAAATCACAATTACTGTCATATTTCATATCTATATATGCATAGTCTGCTGGTGATGCAATATATTTTACATCACTGTTCATCTTTGCATTTCCTGTTGACCAGAATTGAGTTACTGTTCCTTCTTTATCTTCAACAGCGTTATCAAAATGTTGCCATCCAACTGGTGTTTTTCCATATTTTTTAGCAATATCAACAACTCTATTCATGAAATATTTATAATCATCATTTGAAGTTGAATGTGCTTCATCTCCACCAATATGCATATATTTTGATGGTGAAATAGCTGAAACTTGTTTGATAACTTCATCAATAAATTTATATGTATTTTCATTATGACATTCTAATGATGCCCATCCTACATCCCATCCTTGATATGGTTTTGAATTGTCATAATTTCCTGCATGTGGTTTTCCATCTTCAGTGCTATTTAACATCGGTAATGAAACTAATGCCGCCCATGCATGGCCTGGCATATCAAATTCGGGAATAATTTCTACATATCTTTCTTGTGCATATCTTATGATTTCTTTAAAATCTTCTTGTGTATAAAAACCTGGTCTTTCTCCATTGTGTGTACAAGATGTTGAAGCACCTAAATCTGTTAAATTAGCATATTCATCGCCTTTTATTTCCAAGCGCCATCCCTGATCATCACTTAAATGCAGATGTAATTTATTAATCTTATATTGTGATATATTGTCAATATGCTGTTTTACTTCATCAACTGTAAAGAAATGACGGCTAACATCAAGCATTGTTCCACGATATTCATATTCAGGTTTATCTTCTATATGAGAACATGGAATATCCCACTGAATATCATTCACTACTTCAGCTTTTTCAATATCAGCTGGTAACATTTGTCTTAAAGTTTGAACCGCTCTAAAAACTCCAGCAGTGTGATTAGCAACTATTTTAACCCCAGTTTCAGTAGTATCAATACTATAGCCTTCTTCTCCCTGTTGTTCATTATCAGCAGTCATTAAAACAATACTGTTATTAATAGAATCGCTATCTTTTACAACTGCTAATGGATAACCTGTAGAAGCTCTAAATTTAGCAGCCACAATTTCTCCAGTTTTAGCTAATTCATTAGTTTCATCATCTGTTCTACCTTTTACATTTATAACAGTTTCACTATTTAAAGTAAAATTACCACCTGTTTCAAATGCCACTAAAGGTTTTGGAATTAGATTAGTATCTAATACTGCTAACTTTTCCAAAGCTGACATTTTTTCTTCTAACAATAATACAGCTTGATCAATTTCATCTTGACTACTATTAGCAGCTAATCGCTCAACAGTACTAATAGCTTCCTGTAGCCCTTGATAACTTGCTTCACTGTATCCAGATTGTTTAATATTTTTAGCATCAGCCAATAAGTAGTCTAGTAATTGACTAGATGGTTCCACTTGATCAAGTAATTGACAATCTACATAAAGCATATTGTGATCAGATAATCCTGTTTCAACCATTTTAATATCATTAACTTTTATATTTCTTGAAGTAACAACATTATCAATACAATTTACTTTCATTGATGGATCAACTCCATTGTATGTATCATGCCAAATCCCGTCTTTACCATTAGCCAAATTATAATTTTTCATCATTGGATAATTTTCTGTAATTGACTGATCTGTATTAAAATCTCCAGTTAATATCTTATATGGTGTTGGATCAGCTGCTATAGCATCTAATACATCTTGCATCTGTCTAGCTCTTAAACTTTGACTTTCATGAGTTAGATGTGTATTATAGATAGCAACTTTTCTACCATCTTTTTCAAATACGCCTCTTACATAAGCTCTAGCTTCATAATTACCTTCATTAGAAATTGCTGCCCCAGTTTTTTCTTCTAATGAATATCTAGACAAAAGACCTATTCCATATTCCCCTCCACCATATGAAATTGCTTTTTGAAAATGGGTATCTGTAAAATAACCATATTCTTTGAATTTTGCTAACATATCATAGTTATTTCGTGAAGTATTCATATCTACTTCTTGTACCCCAACAACATCAATTTTTTCTTGCTCTAGAGCATTATTCATTAATTCAATATTTGGAGTTTTTCCAGCTGCAATATTATATGTTGCAACTCTAAAACTGTCACTAACTGTACTTGAATTTGCGTGAACAACAGGTACATTCACCAAAAGAAGTGCAGCTAACGCTATCCCTAAAAACTTTTTTACTCTCCTCATTCTTTTACCTCCATACTACATAAAATAATTACTGTAGTAAAATATTTAATTGTTCATTTTCCCTAAAAATATGATTTAATAATTTTATTTCAATATCATCTCCCATCAATCATTAAATAAACTATAAATATTTTGAATACTTAAATCAAATAATCTTAACTCTTCGCCTGTTTTAAATACTATTAGAGCAAATAATTATTTGGCATTCAATATATCAATATTATAACATTTATTAGTATTAATTTACATTACCACTCCTTTGAATATGTGTAAAAAAGGTAACACTTTTATGTAAGTGTTACCTTTTTGATTATTTTTTATATTTTAGATTTTTTTCTTTTCTTACTTCCATAGAAGACAATTGATGCCACTGCTAAACCAGCTAATGGATATATCATACTTGCTGTATCTCCTGTCTTTGTTGCATTTACTGTACTGTCTCCTGGTTTTACAGGATTAACATCATTATCCACAGATGGATTAGCTTCTAATCCGGCCATTGCTTTTGTTAATCCATTTATCGCATTTTCTACTTCTTCTGCTGTTGCATCTGGATCATTTAATATTGCATTTGCTTTTGCTACTTCTTCATCTACTACTTTTATT
>NZ_JBKTWO010000095.1:0-4408 GCF_047249845.1 Thomasclavelia sp. | reverse complement strand
ATATATAATATCATAATATATATAATTTTAATTTTATTTTCAAATAAAGAAAAACAAATGAAAGCGCTTGCATTTTCTTTATATAATAAGTTAAACTAATATTATAAATGGAATGTTACTGACCTGATCAGGCATGACCTAAGTATAAATGGAGAGGTTATTTCTTACATTATACTTAGGTTTTATTTTAATAATAGGTATTATAGTTATTTAGTTAATATAGGGAAAATGTGTTGGTGTTTAAAATTTATAAAAAAGGAGGTTATAAAATATTAGAGGTTGGTAATTTTCTATTTTATTAGCTTTTAAATATTGTAAATGATTATATTGATAATAAATGTATAATCAAACGAAACGGGATAGAAGGGACAAAATATGAAATTAAAAAAATTTAAGCTAATAAGTATAATTGTATTACTTTTTATGAGTATGACATTTAGTGGTTCATTAGCAATTAGTAAAGTTAATGCTGCTCAAATAATTAATTTAGCTAGAACAGAGGGAGTAGTTGCAACAAGTGATTGTTCTGATGGTAATTTAACAGCTGATAAAGCTATTGATGGTGATACTGTTGAACGCACTTCAAGATGGTCAAGTAAGAATATTTGGGCAACCGATGATCCTCTTGAAAATGAGCATAATGCTTGTCATGAACATTGGCTTCAGGTTGCCTTTTCAAATGAAGTAAAAATATATAGTGTTAAAATATATTGGGAGCTTCTTAATGCAGAAATATATAGTATTGAATCTTCATTAGATGGTATAAATTGGTCATCAATAAGAGAATTTAATCATACCCCTGAAAGTGCTGTTCAAAACATTGATTTTGATCAAGTTGTTACACTTAAATATCTTCGACTTCGTACTGAGAAAATGGATAGTACAGATTCTGTTAATCCGATTCATCCTTATTACCAAAATGTTTCTTTGTATGAAATTGAGGTTTATGGAGAAGCTCCTGCTTCACAAGTAATTAATTTATCATTATCAAAAGGGGTAATTGCAACAAGTGATTGTTATACTAGTACTTATGCACCAGAATTAGCAATAGATGGAGATGAAAGTTTCAAATCTAAATGGTCAAGTGAAAATATTTGGGATAGTGATGATCCAAGCGAATATAATCATACATCAGCACATGATCATTGGTTAAAACTAGAATTTCCAGAAGAAGTAACTGCTCATTCTGTTGTTATTAAATGGGAAAAACCTAACCCTGAAGTATATAAATTAGAATATTCTAATGATGGAATTAATTGGAAGACAATTAAAAAATTCACAGAAATACCAGGACCACTTCCAGAAGGAGTTGATATTCTTAATGCAACGGAAATACCAGTAAGACAAGAAATTATTTTTGACAATGAATTAACATTTAAATTTATTAGAATAAGTACAGAAAAAATCAATAAGGATGGAAATATAAATATTTATTTTCCATACCATCAAAATGTTGTTATAAGTGAATTTGAAGTTTTTGGTAATGACCCAGATTATGAAATTAATTCAATAGCCACACAAATTGAGGCTCCAGTAGTTATTAAAAATAATGATGGAACTAGAAAATTATCTAGTCCAAAAGTACCTGAAGGTTATCAAATTGAATTTATTGGTGCTGATTATGAACAAATTATTGGTGATGACGGTACAGTATATCCAACAATTGAAGATAAGATAGTTAAGGTTGGATATAAAGTTATAAAAGGGAAACGCAGTGTTGAAAGTCCTTCTCTTGAAGTTATTGTTCCTGCTGCAGTTAATGTATTTACGGATAACCCTAATCCAAAGCCAGCAGTTATTCCTGAGCTATCAGAATGGCGGGGGAGCGAGGGAAAATTTAAAACTAATAATAATTCAAAAATTATTGTAGGTACTGAAGAGTTAATGCCAGTAGCTTCTGAATTTAGTCAAGACTATGAAGATTTAACAGGAAATAGAATGGAAATCATATTCGGAAAATATTCTGATGTAACAAATGGTGATTTTTATTTAGATATTTCAAATAAAGATAGTGGTTTAGGAGAAGAAGGGTACTTATGTCAAATAAATGATTCTATAAAATTAACAGGTCAAGATTCTATTGGAATATATTGGGGAACAAGAAGTATTTTACAAATTATTAAACAAAATGGAACCGAAATTTCTAAAGGTGAAATACGTGATTATCCAAAATATAAAGTTCGTGGATTTGGTATTGATGTAGGCAGACAAACAGTATCTTTGGATATGTTAAAAGAGTATGCAAAAACTATGTCTTGGTATAAAATGAATGATCTTCATATTCATTTAAATGATAATGAGATACTAGGTTATTCAGGGAAAGTTGATTCTGTAGAAAATGCTTTAACAGCGTACTCAGGATTTAGACTAGAATCATCAATAACTAATGAAAATGGTTTAGCATTAACAAATGAAGATATGTATTATACAAAAGATGATTTTAGAGATTTTATTTTAAATTCTAGAAAAATTGGTGTAAATATTGTTCCTGAAATAGATAGTCCAGCTCATTCTTTGGCATTTACGAAACTTTTTCCTGAATATGCTTTTACAACGGATCCATCACATGTAGATCAAATTGATTTAAGTATTCCTGGAGCTGTAGATTTAATGAAGCAGGTATATAATGAATATATAACAGGTGATAACCCTGTATTTGATGATGATACTACGGTTCATATTGGTATGGATGAATATTTTGGTAATGGAGATATTTATCGACAATATGGTAATACATTAATTGATTTATTAGGCAGTCGTAAAGTGAGAATGTGGGGAAGTTTATCTAATATTAAAGGTGCAACTAAAGTAAAATCTGAAAATGTTGAAATGAATATTTGGCATACTATGTGGGCAAATCCTAAAGATATGTATGATTTAGGCTATGGATTAATTAATTCTCAAAATGGTTCGTTATATATTATTCCAGGTGGTGGATGGGATTATCTTGATACAGAAAAAATATATAATGAATGGGTACCTAATATTTTTGTTGATTCACAAAATGATAATAAAAAATATGATATTCCTGCTTATTCAAAACAAATGTTGGGTGGTTCTTATACAATGTGGCATGATTTAACAGGTAATATTGATTATGGTCTAACCGAGTATGATGATTTTGTAAGATTTTTAGAACCACTATCAGTAATTAGTGAAAAATTATGGGCAGAGGGTAATGATAAATCATTTAATGACTTAACTGAATTAACAAAAATAGTTAATTTATCACCTAGTAGTAATCCTTATAATAAAGTAGAGTCAAATACCTCTACAGTACTTCATTATGATTTTGAAGAGGCTAGCTGTATGGATACTTCAGGAAATAAATATAATGCTATAAATAATAATGCAAGTATAGTTGATGGTAAAAGAGGAAGTGCTTTTAATCTTTCAAATAATAAAACTGTAATTATGCCATTAAATAAGATTGGTCCAGATTATACTGTTTCATTTTGGATAAAACGTAACGAAAACTCAAGTGATAATGAGCAAGTCTTATTTGAAACATCTGTTCCATATGGTAGAGAAGATTCAAAAGAAAAATTTCATACTTATCAATTTAAAGCTGTACAAAATAAAACAGGTAAAGTAGGAATTTCAAGAGAATATTTTGATTATTCATTTGATTATTCACTTCCAAAAGGTGAATGGGTATATCTAACTGTTGAAGGTAAGCTGGATATCACAAATTTATATGTTAATGGAAAATTGGTTTCTTCATTAGGTTCAAGTGAAACTTGGTCACCATATGCTACAACACCTTTTCCATTAGGACAAATTGGTTCTAAAGAAAAAGGATTTGAGGGAATGATAGATAAATTAACTGTTACAGATGGTGCATTACCTTTTGCTTCTGATAGAACAGAGCTTAATCAAAAGGTATTGGAAGCTAAAAATATACAATCTAATATTTATACAAAAGATAGCTATAAAAGACTTCGAGATGCGATTAAAATTGCAGAAGAATTACTAAATTCAAATGAAGTTGATATATTAATAAATGATGTTAATATTCAGATAAATAATTTGACTGATACAATTAAATCATTAGAATTAAATGCAGAAGGATTAGAAAATTATCGTAATAATATTGTATTGGAAAATTCTGATTTATATACTTTAGAAAGTTACGAGTATTATCTTGAAGCATATAATAATTTAATGGAATTAGAAATTGGAAATACTAGTGAAAAAGTATTTAATCAATATAAAGAAGTCTTTGAATCTGCAGAAAAAAATCTTATCATAAAAGTTAATAAAACAGCATTATCAGTTGCAATTGATATGGCTAAAGAAGTAACTCAAAAACAATTAGATAAATTAGTACCAGCAGTAGCTGATGAATTCAAAGCAGCATTAGAAAATGCAAAGGCTGTATATGATAATACTAGTGCTACACAAGTTG
>NZ_JBKTWO010000094.1:0-4640 GCF_047249845.1 Thomasclavelia sp. | reverse complement strand
AATCAATATTTATTATACTATCTCAATAATGGTAAATTACCAGTAAGTTTATTAATTCTTTTTTTATTTCCAAACAGACAGATTCCTGAATAATTTAGTGTTTTTTCACTAGTAAGTTTCATTTTTGAAGTATATTCCTCATAATCCTTGCAGCTTTGTGCTAAATCACAAAAATCAATTACTGATATTTCATCTAAATAATTATTTGTTTTATCTAATAGTTCTCTAATTAATTGACTATTTGCTTTTAAAATTGGAATTGGTATATTAACAATTCCAGGATGAATCTTATTATCTAAATCACATACATCATTACCAATTATTTGCTTATTTATTTTACCTAAAGTTGCTCCTAATACTGCTGTAGTATTAGCAATTAAACCAATTGGTAGATTCTCATCAATAATCATCACACATTTTTCATCCATTGTTTTTATCCTCCTTATTTTGTGATAAAAATAACCCTATCAAAGTTAAGATAGTTCCCATCAAAGCCATCATTGTAATTTTTTCATTTAAAACTATAACTGATGTTACTACAGTAACAACTGGTACAATATATATATAAATACTTGTTTTTACTGCCCCCAAGATTTTTACAGCGACATTCCAAGTTACAAAACATAATGCTGAAGCTCCTAATCCTAAAAAGATAATATTTCCTAGATAAACAGGATTAGTAAAACGATTTAAATTTAACTCAAAACCAAAAGGAACTAATGCTATCAGCATAAAAGCAACTCCATACATAAAAATTCTTCTTGTAACTTGAATCGTATTGTAGCCATACTCACTAATCTTTTTTGTAAGAATAGAATATATAGCCCAAACCAAAGCTGCTAATAATGCTAATATATCACCTAAGGGATTCAGTTGAAAATTATTAGTACCATTAAAACTTATTAAAGCTATTCCTGTCATAGCTGCAATAAAACCAATAATAAAATTTGATTTTAATGATTTCTCTTTTAACACAAAATGAGAAATCATTGCTGTAAAAAAAGGTGCAATTGAGATAATAACTCCAATATTAGAAGCCATTGAATAAGTTAAAGCAATATTCTCTAATAAAAAATATAAGGTTACTCCACATAACCCTGCTAGTGCAAATGTTATTTCCTGATTTTTAGTTGTATTTTTCAATCTTTTAGGATAAATAATCATTAAAACAGCTAAACCAATTAAAAAACGAAAAAATAAAATTTCAATTGGTTTAAAATCAACTAATAATATCTTTGTTGAAATAAACGTCGTTCCCCAAATAAAAATTGTAAAAAGTGCTGCTACATGTCCCGATAAATATTTATTCATAATCTTCCCCTTTAAATATATTTTGATATTGTTTTGGTGTTAATCCAATCATACTTTTAAAAAATCTTGTAAAATGACTCTGATCACTAAACCCTGATTTCATCGCCACATCTATTAAATCATCCCCTTGTTCTAATAATGATTTAGCATGATTGACTCTGATTGTTTCAAGATATTGATAGGGAGTTACTCCAAAATTACGGGTAAAATTACGAATCAGTGTATATTTATTCATATGTACTAGTTCACTTAGCTCTAATAATGATATTTGATTAACATAATTAGTATCTAAGTATTTCTTTACTTGCAATATTGATTCATTAAATTGTTTTGTTTGATCAACTTCATTAATAGTATGTTCCTTAATTAATTGTTCAAGTAATAGATAAAATAGTTCTTCTTTATAAAACTCTGACTCTTTATCCATAATTGACTGATGCAATTGTCTTAAAGATGTAACTAACTCACTTTGAAAAACAACTGGTTGTTTAAATGTTGGTAAAAAATTAACTCCCGTTATTTCTTTAACAGCCATTTCCATGATTTTTTCATCAATATTTAAACAGCGATAATCTAATGGTTTACCATCATTACTTTGACAAGTATGATTATCAAACGGATTTAATAATAATAAATCTCCTGCTATCATATCATATTCATAACCCCGACAAGATAAATGCCGATTTCCTTTTTCAATGAAACCAATAACATAGCATTCATGAAAATGATTAGGAAACTTTTGCATGATTCCGACAAACTGATAAGCTTCAATCTTTAATTGTTCATCAAAAATAATAGTTCGTTTTTCTGCCATGTTTTTTCCTCCATCTGTATAATACCATATGTTATATAATAATACTTGAATGATATTGACATTTTAAAAGGTGTGTTGATACACACCTATATCAATGCTTGGATATTTTGCTTTAGGGCTTCAATAAAAATCTGCCCTAAATTACTTCGGGCTGTATCTTTATGAACGATATAACCAATATTTATGCTTTCATCAATATCTAGAGGAATCGCAACAATATTTTTTCCATTTAATTCTTCACTAATGATTCCCGTACAAATAGTATAACCATCTAAACCAATTAATAAATTAAATAATGTTGCCCGATCACTAACTTTAATTATTTTTTGATGAGACATCGTACTTAAAATCTCTTCTGAATAGTAGAATGAATTATACTGTCCTTGTTCAAATGATAAATATGGATAAGGTTCAATATCTTTAAGACTAACAATATTACGAGTTGATAATGGATTAGTGTCACTAATAAAAATATGTGGCTTAGCACTAAACAATTGATAAAATATCAAATTATTTTCTTTCAACAACTTATTAATCACTTTTTGATTAAAATCATTTATATATAAAATCCCAACTTCACTCTTTAATGTTTTAACATCTTCAATAATTTCATGAGTTCGAGTTTCTCTAATCATAAATTCATAATTGCTATCACGATACTTTTTTACAAGATCAACAAAAGCATTAACAACAAAAGAATAATGTTGCGTTGAAACACAAAATCGTTTTTTAGTAACTTTATCTTGTAAATATCTACTCTCTAATAAATCTGCCTGTTCAACAACCTGACGAGCATAGCCTAAAAACTCAAGTCCATCATCACTAATAATAACCCCTTTATTAGTTCGTGAAAAAATAACTATTCCTAATTCCTTTTCCAGCTCCTTAATAGCATTAGATAAACTAGGCTGCGATATAAATAACTCTTTAGCAGCTTCACTCACCGTTCCTTTTTGAGCCACCATAATAACATAGCGTAATTGTTGTAATGTCATATTTTCACTTCCTTGAATAATATTTTATCATTATTTTTTAACTTATAAAAGTTTTGCACGAATATTTTTTACTGCTTCAACCATATTTGTAAGACTAGCTAATGTTTCATGACATCCTCGAGTTTTTAAACCACAATCAGGATTTATCCATAATTGCTCAATTGGTAATTTTTCTAACATTGTTGATAATACTACTTCAAACTCATTAACACTTGGAATTCTTGGTGAATGGATATCATATAGTCCTGGGCCTACCGCACTTTTAAAATTCACTTTATTTAATACTTCCAACAAATCTAAACTTGAACGTGAAGCCTCAAATGAAATAACATCATTATCCATATCTTCAATCGCTTGAATAATATCATCAAACTCACTATAACACATGTGACTATGAATTTGAGTATTAGCTTTAACACTGCTAGAAACTAAGCGATAAGCGGGAATTGCCCAATCTAAATATTCACTTTGCCAATCACTTTTACGTAAAGGTAATTTTTCTCTAAATGCAGCTTCATCTATTTGAATAATTTTTATTTCATTAGCCTCTAATTCTAAAACTTCATCCTTTATTGCTAGAGCAAGCTGTAAAGCTATTTCTTTCAATGATATATCAAGACGTGGAAATGACCAGTTCAACATCGTAACAGGTCCTGTTAACATCCCCTTTACCGGCTTATTAGTTAATCCCTGACTATATACAGCATAATCAACAGTTAGTGAATCATTTCTATAAATATCACCCCAGATAATCGGTGGTTTTACACAACGAGTTCCATAAGACTGAACCCAGCCATTTTCAGTAAATAAATAGCCCTCAAGTTTCTCACCAAAATACTCAACCATATCATTTCTTTCAAATTCTCCATGAACAAATACATCTAAATCAATTTCCTCTTGATAACGAATCCATTTTTTTATCATCTTTTGATTAAAGTGTTGATAAGTAACTTCATCTATTTCACCATTACGGTATGCTCTTCGGTTTGCACGAACTTCTTTTGTTTGTGGAAAAGAGCCAATTGTGGTAGTTGGTAAAATAGGTAAATTAAAATATTCTTTTTGAATCTTACGTCTTTGTAGAAGTTCGGGTAGACGTATAAAATCGGTTTCTTTTAATAAAGATAAACGTTTTTGAACTATTTTATTTGTACGATTACTGGTTTCATTAAAAATAGTAACATTATCAGTATAATAACTATGTTTAGTTCCTAATTTAGAAATAACTTTTAATTGAAATAATTCAACTAATTTTTCTTTAGCAAAAGCTAAATACTTTTTATATTCAAAATCTAATTTAGATTCACTTTCAATCGTATAGGGAACATGCAGTAATGAACAAGATGTATTAATAACTACATTATCAACAATTTTACTAATTTCATCTAATAATTTTACAGTTTTTCTATAATCATCTTTCCAGATATTTTTACCCTTAATTACTCCTGCAAATAATACTTTATGAATATCAAAACTATACTTTTTTAAGAAAGAAAGTGTTTGTTTACCTTCAATAAAAT
>NZ_JBKTWO010000093.1:0-4778 GCF_047249845.1 Thomasclavelia sp. | reverse complement strand
CCCACGTAGTCAGCTTGGAAGGCTGAAGTTCTACCATTGAACTACACCCGCATTTTCTTAACAGAGCCCTTAACGACTACTGCTCGTCTATAATAACATTTTATAAATACTATTGCAAGACTTTTTTTATTATTTTTTCAATTTTTTTATCAAATATTTTCTTACTTTTTACTTCAAAAATATTACAGATAAAAAAACACCTTTTAAAGGCGTTTTATTCACTAACTTCAGGCTGATTATTTTCTGGCTTATCATTTTCATCCGCAGATGAATTATCTGGTGTTGCATTATCATTTGATTCATCAATGTCATTATTAGGTTGGTCATTATCCTCCAATCCTTTTTTTGTATAATTATTATCATTTTTCTTTTCATTTTCTTTAGAATCACTATTATCATTTTTTGAATCATCAAGCTGATTTTGAAGATCATCAATTTGATTTTGTTGATCTTGATAATATTCATAAGCAAAATATCCGCCTACACCAACTCCTGCAATAATAATTAGAATTAATAAAAATATTAAAATCGTTGTAAAAACTGAACGTCCCTGTTTTTCTTTTTTTACTTTTGTTTTTGTTTTACGTTTAGTTTTTGTAACTTTCTTTTTCTTTGTTTTTGGACGTCGTTTATCTTTGTGTATCACTTCTGCTGTTTCTTTATCACCAGCTTCTATTTCATCGTTTTCTATTCCCAAATCACTATCATTGAATTCAAATCTCTTAGTCATTTTATTCACCTCATGTATATAATATTATACACAGATATGAATTTTATATAAACTTTTAACTATTTTTTAGATTATCCAAATATTCTTCTAAACAAATACCTTGTCTAGTAATTTTTTTAGCATGTTCTTTTCCTACATAACGATAATGCCAAGGTTCGTAATTAACCCCTGTAAGATTACTTTTATCTGATGGATATCGTAAAATAAAGCCATATCGTTGACAATTTTCCATTAACCAACGCTGTTCTTCAGTTTTTTCCTGACTTTTATCTAGACGCTGATTATCACGAGAAACCAAATCAACAGCTAATCCTAATTGATGTTCACTTGTATTTGGTTTTGCCACCCACATACTTGCTGCATCCTGCGCTTCATTATATGAATAACCTTTTTTTAAATATTCACTAACCTTATTTACAAAAAGTTGTTTTTGTTTATCATATGTACGATATGATGAACAAACAATTATATTCATCCCTTCTTTTTTAGCATTATCTAACATCTCCTGCAAAGCCTGATAAGCTCGTTGATCAATCGATTGTCGATCATTTAAAGGCACTAAATTTACTTGCCAATTATCCGGTACTTTATTTTTATAATTAACCAATGTTAATAATTCATCATTAATTATTTTATCCTTTTCAACCTCAGTTACATCTGTCTTTATAACATCGTTTTTAACATTTTCCTGACTTTCAACACTTTTTTGCTCCATTACGTAATTCAATCCCAGTCCGTAACCAGCAATTAATATTAGAGCAATCATTATCCTTTTCTTCATTTTTTCTGCCTCCTTATCCAAATAATATAATAGAGAGGCATATAATTAGTTTCATTTCAGCATCAAAGTTGCATCATAACTATCAATTCTATAAACATTAACACTTACAACAGTTTCTTTTTCACTAATTTTAACAAAACATTGCTTCAACGTTTCTTCTTTTGATAATCCCAAATAATCCATCCCATAACAGATCAAAGCATCTTTATTCGAAATAGCATCTGTACTCATAGTATAATTACTATTTCCCTCATTTTCAAAACTAAAGTTATAAATAGTATTATCATTACCATCCATCAAAACATATACATGACCATTTTCACTAACAAAAGTTACTTGAATTAAAACAACACAACTTTCAGGATCAGTAGCTTCAGCATAAGTTATTGTATTAATTATATTTTTTTCATAGCTTTCATCAAAATCAATATTTGGTATAATTCCTAAGTTTTGTAATTTTTTGATTTCCTCTGTAGCATTCTCTTTTATTCGATTATCCTCTTCATTTGATTTTATCTGTTGTGTAATACAAACATAATTTTGGCCATTAGAATTATAATCACGCAATAAATTTATCTTTTCTTTAGTATTTAACTTACTTTTCTGCAAGATTAATGTATTTTTATTATCAACTTTCTCTACTATGACTTGAGCAAGCATTCTATTATCATTCCACTTAGATAATAAAATCGGCATTATAGCAATAACCACTAATAATAACATCGCTATAAACCCAATAAATAAAATCTTAATTTTCTTCAAAGATCTCACCGCCCTTAAGCAAAACCGTTACTACTGTACCTTGATTTTTTATACTTTCAAATTTCATCTCACCATGATGCAGTTTTACTATCTGATCACAAATCGCCAAACCTAAACCAGCCCCTCCAACACTACGAGAACGTGATTTATCAACCATATAAAACTCTTCTTTAATTTTACCTATTTCTTTAGCATCTATCCCACAACCATTATCCTTGACCTTAATACAATAACAATCATTACTCTTTACCCCTATAAGTTCAATTACGCCATTATCAATTATCGCCTTACGAGCATTATCAAGTAAATTCAAACAAACTGTTTTCATTAAATCTGGCTCTATTAATATTTCTATATCTTCAACCAAAACTTTAAATTCAATTTTTGAATCTTTCATTATCGGTGCAACAACCGCCTTAATTTCATCAAAAAATTCTATAGTATTAATTTTTACCATCTCAAAATTTTGTTTTTTCAAAACAATTAACTCCATCAATTTCATTGACATAACTTCTAAGCGTTTACCTTCTTGCACTATCAAATTTGCATAACTAATAATTTGTTCTTCACTAAGTTTTTTACTTCTAAGCATATCTCCATATCCAATCATCGATGTTAGTGGTGTTTTTAATTCATGGGCAAAATTACCAACAAATATCTCTTGACGGTTTAACGCCTCTTGCAATTTATCCATCGATACCATTAAACGTTTGGTCATCGTATTAAAATCTTTAGTTAATTGTCCAATTTCATCATCGCTGCTAACCTTAATTTCAGTACCCAAACCTTCGGCGGTAATTTGCTTAGTTGCTTGGGATAATTTTTCAATCGGCTTCACTAACCATCTTGTTACAATAAAAATCACTATCGCACCTACAAGTGACAATAGCCCTATACAGTACATAAAAGTTTGATATTGCTCTTTACGCCCTTTAAATAAAGAAGAAATATCACGAGAATTTTCAAGATAAATATCAACATCATCTATTGCCATTTCTAATTTTCTTAAAGTATGAATTTTATATTTACTTTTATTTTCTGTTATTTTATAACCCCTGTTTCCAGATTTTATCTCTTTAATCATACTTATATCATCTAAAAAGCCACCATTTTGATAAATCATTTTGCCTGTATTATCTCGTAAGCAAAACGAAATACCACCATTAAAAGTTTGAACTCTTAAAGTTGCAGCTGAATTTTGAATAACACTAAATTTTTCCTTTTTACTATTCTCATAGTTTACAAAACCATCAACAGGTGTAAGCAAATCATTCATAAACGAAGAAAAAAGAATATCATTTTCTTGATATGCCATTTCTATTTCACGTTGTAAAGATGATTTAAAACCTGTTTCTATCAATAAATAGCCACCCACACTAAAACACGTTACAACCATTAACATTATCGTTAAATAAAGCTTCCAAAAAAATTTCACTCCCCCACCTCCAAACGATATCCTATTTTATACACTGAAACAATCTTGTCTTCCAACCCTACTTTCTTACGCATCCGTTGAACATGTAAATCAACTGTCCGACTATCACCGCGATAACTTTCTTGCCAAACTAATTCATAGATTCGGTCCCTAAACAAAGCAATATTTTTATTTTGTAAAAAAAGGACTAATAAGTCATATTCTTTAACTGTTAAATTTACAATTTCATCACCTTTTCTTACCACCCGCGACAAAGTATCAACACTAACATCATAAACTGATAAATAATGAGATATTTTATCATACCTCCTAAGAACTGTTTCTACTCTTGCTAGAAGTTCAATAATTTCAAACGGTTTAACAATATAATCTTCAGCTCCCATTTTTAACCCTTTAACCCGATCATTTACATCAGCTTTTGCAGTTAAAAAAATTACTGGAATATTTAATGGACGAATATATTCCATCAGTTCATAACCATTGACTTTTGGCAACATAATATCTAATAAAATTAAATCAAATGATTCATTTTCAACTAAATCCGCACCCTGCATACCATCATACGCACATCTACACAAATAACCCGCATCAGTTAAACTAATTCTAATTAGTTCATTTATTGCTTTTTCATCTTCAACTATTAATATTTTATTCATCGAATATCACCCTCATCATTATACTATTTAATTGCATCATTTTTACATCATAAACATTATTTATTTTCAATCAATAGTTTTTGCTAATTTTCATTTCCAACAAAGCCAGTTAATTATGTAACACACAAAATATATTCAACTATTTTTGATTTAATTTATAGCATCATTGTATACAAAAAAAGGATTCATAACGTGATGAATCCTTTGATTATTAGCTAATTTCTTTTACCATATAATAATTCAGTTTGATTCTAAAATAATTTAAAACTTCCCCAAATATTTTTATACAATATTTCACAAAAAAACAACATATATATTTATATGTTGTCCTAATATAACCGTTATCTTCACATTTACAAAATGGAGCGGGTGATGGGAATCGAACCCACGTAGTCAGCTTGGAAGGCTGAAGTT
>NZ_JBKTWO010000092.1:0-4782 GCF_047249845.1 Thomasclavelia sp. | reverse complement strand
TATGTGGTTTAGTAATAAGAATCTTGGAATTAAGACAATAATTATTATTAAATGATAATATTTGGAAATTTAAATAAGATAAAAGATACCAGATTATCATAGCCTGGTATTTTAAATTATTTAATATTCTAGTAAACGGGTTTACTAGAAGTGCTTTCTATGCTAAGATTAACATGTATACGAGGAGTAATAACATGGATAATGAACGTAAAGTAACAATTAAAGATATTGCCGAGATGGCTGGAACATCAAAAACGACGGTTTCTTTTTATTTAAATGGAAAGACAGAAAAGATGTCTGAAGATACTAAGGCAAAAATTGCCGCAGTTATTAAAAAAACAAATTACCGCCCTAGTATTGTAGCCCGTTCACTTAATTCTAAAAACAGTAAACTGATTGGAGTACTGATTGGGGATATTACTAATACATTTTCGAATCAAATAGTTAAAGGAATTGAATCAGCTGCAAGTAAAGACGGGTATCAAATCATTGTCGGTAATAGTGATTATAAGCATGAACGGGAAGAAAATTATGTGGAGCGGATGTTATCGATGGGGGTCGATGGGTTTATTATTCAACCAACAGCTCAGTTCCGCAAATTATCAAAGAAGATTGAAGAGTTAAAAAAACCAATGGTCTTTTTTGACAGTAAACTATATGATTTAAAAACTAAATGGGTTAAAACTAACAATTATGAGGCCACTTATGAGGCGACAACTAAATGTATTGAAAAAGGGTATGAAGAGTTTTTCTTATTAACGGCTGATCCTCAATTAATAAGTACTCGTCTTGAACGTGCAAGTGGCTTTATTGATGCTCTAGCAGACCATGATTTACATCATGAGACTTTTATTATTGAAAATGATCAAGTTAAACCAGAAGTTATTGCCGACTTTATAGATAGTCGTATTGATCTTAATAAAAAGACATTAGTATTTGTGCCGAACTGTTGGGCTCTACCAACTGTATTTATTGCAATGAAGCATCATCGCAAACACATGCCCAAAATTGGATTAATGGGCTTTGATAATATGGAGTGGGTTAATTTCTCTTCACCAAGTATCACTACAATTGTACAGCAGCTTTTGAAGAGGGGCTTGAAGCGGCAAAAATAGTTATCGATCAAATTGAAGGAAAAGATGAAGTAGCTGGACAACAAGTTCTGGAGTGTTACGTTAACTGGACTGAATCAACGTTATAAAAGTTTGATGGGTGACATCAAGCTTTTTTATTATAGACAGGGGGAAGAAAGATGTTTTTTAAACGGTTTAATAAATATATTATGCTAATACTCTTGGTTATTTGTATTATCTTAGCAACAGTGATTTTTGTTCCTGAACCGCAAGTACAAAATGTTGTTGCGAATAAACGGGTAATATTACCAATTTTAATTTCTGGTGGTGATGCTTCATGGAAAACATGTATGGAAGAGGTTGCTAGAGAATACATGAAAGAAAATCCTAACACTGAAGTTGTTATTAATGCAACTATGGAAATTGATGGAATTGATTATGCCAAAAGCTTAAATATAGAAGATGCTCTAGGTAATTTTAATGGAATTGTTGAAATGCGGAATGTAGGGATTTATGCAAACGATAATAAGATCATTCCTTTACCTAAAGAATTAACTGATTTAGTTAATCCGGTTAAGACAGTAAATGGAAAAATCTATTCTATTCCCCGTTTTTATACATGTCGTGGAATTATGTATAATAAAACTATTTTTCAAGAATTAGGTTTAAATATCCCTAAAACATATTATCAATTTTTAAATGTGTGTGAGCAGTTAAAAAATGCTGGAATCAGTCCATTAGTTATTGGAGCAGGGAATCTTTGGCATTTAGATAATTGGATAAATGGTCTATTTAGTAATGACGTCAAAGTGAAATATCCTAATTGGGTAGATAAAAAAAATAATAACGAAGTTAGCTGGCAAGATCCGGAGATAGAACAGGTACTGGAGGATTTTAAAGTCTTATTTGATGCCGGTTATGTTGATCAATATTATCAAACGACAACTGATGCTGATACGATTGAAGTATTAGCAAATGGTAAGGCGGCAATGTTGTATTCAGGAACTTGGATGTTTTCACAAATTTTAAAGGCAAATCCTAATTTCGAGTTAGGCTGGTTTTTTCTGCCAAATCATGAAGATGCTCCGATTGTAGATTTAAATGGTAATGTCGAATGGGCAATTTCATCGATGTGAAGAACATCGAGAGGTCTAAATCAGCAGTTGATTTTTTGAAATTTTATTATAGCGAATGTCTATATTCGTGTTCTCCAAAATATGAATGGAATTTCAGCATTGAAAGAAGAATTGAGTTATCAGACGATCGAAGTTCAAGAGGAGGTTATTCAAGCGGCTGGTGTTCGTGGTAAGCAGGAAGGTGTTGTTCTAGGTCAAGAAGGGACACCGGAAGGTTTTGCTAATGTTCTATATAAAAGCCTAATTGAACTTGGTGAGGGAAAAAGGACAGTTAGAGAAACACAGCAATTGTTAGATAAAGAATGGGATAAAAGAAATGAAAATGATCAATATTATCCATTTAGGGATTTTTTCAAAATTAGCGATTGCTTTCATTATTGTTGGTCTTATTCCGATGTTGGCAATCAGTTGTTTTTTCTATAGTGAATTTACTAATAACATAGAATCGGTATTATTGAATGATGCAGCAACGATGCTTAATTCTAGAAGTGAATATGTTGATACATTACTGGGTGAATGGGATGATAAAACAAAAATGATGTATAGTATCAACCTTGAAAATGGCATATTTTTAGGTGATGTAATTTTAAATTCAAGTATTTCGAATCAAGAAAAAAGTATCTATATTAAACGATTTCTAGGTACTTTTAAGGCAGAAAAGGGGCTTGTCTGCATTATATTTTTAGACCAAGATGGCAATTTATATTACATCAGCGAAGTGGTTGAAAAGTAATTGATGCTAACAATATTGAAGTATGGAAAATAGTGAGTTGGCTAATTTAAATAATGAAAAGAGATTCACTATGCGACTCATCAAGATAATTATTTGCGAATGTAAATGAGGAAGTTATTACGGTGAAACGGAACTTATTTGATGTAACTAGTGTTAAGAGCGTTGAGCATAGAATGGAACGATTTATCTTGATTTTAGTAAAAGTGTAATTGAGGAACAATTATCCGCTAATTTAGGAAATAAGAGTGGTTTTATATTATAGATGATCATGGTCAAGAGGTTTATCGCAGTGCCAATCAAAAAGCAATGAATAAAATGATTTGGAATGAGTTATATTCAGAGATGAGTAAAGGAAAAAAATATATCGAGGATGAGAATGCTTATTATCTTTATCAGCATAATCTAAATGGTAATTGGATAAATGTAATTAAGGTTCACAAAGATGATATTATTAATAATACTAAACAAACAACCCAGTATATTATTACAATTTTATTGACTAGTTCAATAATTTTAACAGGTATTTATTTTTTATTTTCAAAACGTATTACAATACCGATCCTCAATTTAAAAAAAGGAATGAAAAGAATTCAAGATGGTGATTTAACAACACGGGTAGCAGTTAGAAGTCATGATGAAATAGGGATTCTTGCTGAAGGGCTAAATCAGATGGCTGCGCAGCTAAGTGAATATATTGAAAGAGTTTATGGTGCAGAAATCAAGCAACGTGATGCAGAGTTAAACGCATTAAAAAGTCAAATAAAACCACATTATTTATATAATACCTTAGATGTAATTAGGATGACAGCAATTAATAATGATGATCGACAAACAGCGCGGATGGTTGAAAGTTTAGCGAGTCAATTGCGTTATTTAATAGGGAACAGCAATGATACTGTTACGGTTGGAGATGAGCTAAAAAGTATTGAAGATTATTTTGAAATTATTAAGGTTCGTTATGAAGGGCGAATAGAGCTAAAAATTAATGCTCCTGAGCAGTTATTAGAACTTCGGGTTTTAAAATTGATTCTTCAGCCGGCAGTTGAAAATGCAATAAAACATGGATTTAAGATGAAAATGAATCAAGGTATGATTTGGGTCACAGTTCTATTAAAAGCAAAAGACTTAGTTTTTACAAGTATGGACAATGGAATTGGGATGACAAATGAAGAACTTAGATTACTACAACATAATTTAGAAGTTGAAGAAATAAATCAAAATAGTAATGGTGGCTTTGGTTTGCATAATGTCAAAGAGCGAATTCGTCGAAAGTATGGTACTGATTATGGAATTGATGTGCAAAGTTCTTTGGGTAAAGGAACGATTGTAATAATACGCATACCATATTTAAAGGAGGATAATAATGCTGAAAGTAATTCTGATTGATGACGAGATTGTTATTTTACAAGGCTTAAAAAAATTAATTGACTGGTCAAAATTAGAATTAGAAATCGTTGGTGAAGCAATGGATGGTCTTGAAGGATTAAGTTTGATAGAGGAAGTCCGGCCAGATATTGTGATTTCAGATATTACGATGCCTAATTTAAATGGAATTGAAATGTTAAAAGCAATTAATGAAAAAAATTATGATTTAAAAACCTTGTGTTTTAGTGGTTATCAAGAGTTTATCTATGTTCAAGAGGCTATACGTTATGGTGCTGTTGATTATTTATTAAAACCCGTTACTGAAGATAATTTAATCATGGTTTTAAAACGAATCATTGGTAGTATCAAAGAAGAACGGTCTTATCATCATTTAAAAAAACAAGAAGGGGTTAAAGAACAAGAATTTAGACAGCTGTGAAGGGCTAATAACACTAAATGCACAGTAGAACAATTT
>NZ_JBKTWO010000091.1:0-4994 GCF_047249845.1 Thomasclavelia sp. | reverse complement strand
CTAATCCAACAAATCCTGAAAGTACAGTAAAACCAGGTGATACAAAGGTAAATGCGACTAAGACAGGAGATAATGGACTAGTAGGAGTATTTATAGGAGTAATGATGTTAAGTATTGCAGGAATAAGTATCTTAAGAAAAAAAGAAGATTGTTAATTATAAAATTAAAATAATAACGCCATAACTTTCTAAAAATTATGGCGTTATTTAGTTTGTTTATCAGTTTTAAAAATATCAGAAATAAATTAAGTTATTTAATGAAAGGTAAATAAGTGTTAATATAAAGACGATAAAATGATAGGAGAAAAATATGGAAAATCATGATGTGATATTAGAAAGTGCTCGACATTTAATATGTGATAATGGTTTTAATAAAGTGACAGTTAAAATGATTTGTGAACAATCGAAGATATCAAGAAAAACCTTTTATACATTCTATCAGGATAAATATGATGTTTTGGAACAAATTTTAATTAAAGATGTAATTAGTGTGCTTAATAATTTAATTGATAAATTTGGTAAAATGGAATTAAATCGACCAATTATTTTAGAAGCGATGTATCAGGGGATATATGATAATAAAGTATTTTATCGTAAAACAATCAATCTACAAGGAAAAGATTCTTTAGAATCATATTTATTGTATAATTTAACTAAAAGTATGCAAAAAATTTTAGTTGATAGTAGGATCAGTGAAATAGAAAGAGAATATGCCTGCCATTTTTATGCATCAGCTCAAGTCATGTTGATAAAGAAATGGATTATGGATGATTTTATCTTGAGCCCAAGAGAAATGGCTGAGAATTATCAAAAATGGGCAGTTGAAACTTTATTTAGCAATTATTTATAATAAAAATTACTTGAATATAGAAAAAGGTAACACATATAATTGAATGTTACCTTTTTCTATACATTTATAAATGTTTGATAATATTATTGTTAATTGTTAAGTGATATAATAAATATAAGATAATGGTTATAAAATTGGTTGATAAAATATATTTTATTTTTAATAAAGTGATTTTTATAATAAGATGTAAAATCAATGAAATTATACCTTTTTATTTAATATTTTTTATAAATTAACTAATCTTTATATTTTAAAGATTAGATATTATAAAACAGCTAACAAAGAAAATATTTATAAGATTTGATGGATATTGTAATTAGTATAGATTGTTACTTTAAGTAGGCAAGACTATAAAACAGAGATGTTTTTAGTCTTGTTTTTATTTATTGTATTTAAAATAAATGTATGTACATCATTTTATTTCATATATAGGAAGATGTATGAAATATAGTGATTACAAATAATTAATAGAAAGGAGAGGTTTAAAAAGTATAAATTTATATTTTATTTATGGGAAAAGAAAAAATTAGATATTAGTGGAGGAAAATTATGTTAAAGAAAATTTTAAGATTTTGCTTATCTTTTATTATTGTTTTTTCATGTTTGTCTTTAACAAAGATGACTAACGCATTAGAAGAAAGTGACAGTGATGAAGCACAAATAGAGGAGTATCAAAATTCATTAACTGGTTCATCTGATGTAACAGCTCCAGCAATTCGTGGTGCTACACCAAGTAAAGAACAAATGGATTATTACAAAGAAGAATTATCAGCGTTTATTCATTTTGGTCCTAATACTTTTACAGGAAATGAGTGGGGAACTGGTACACCTGAAGAAATAGCTGCTTTTAATCCATCCGAATTAGATACTGATCAGTGGGTAACATCATTGAAAGATGCTGGTTTTAAAAAGATAATTATAACTGCAAAACATCATGATGGTTTTCAACTATGGCCAAGTGAGTATTCACAAAGAAATGTTGGATATTCGCCATTTGGACTAAACAGTCCAGATCAAGGAGATGTTTTAGCAAGATTATCAGCATCATGTACAAAATATGAAATGGATATGGGTTTATATCTTTCACCTTGGGATATGGGAGAAACCTCTTATGGACAAAATGTTAATGTATATGATGATGGAGGAAAATTAGTTTTAAAAGTAGATGATCAGGGTAATGGAACTTTAGTTGATTCTACTTATCCGCTAAATAAAACTTTTAATGGAAAGATTGAAGTGGTTGATAATGGCGCAGGTGATTATAATGAATTTTATTTAAATCAATTAAAAGAAGTGCTTAGTAATGATAAATATGGTAGAGATGGAAAATTTGTTGAAATCTGGATGGATGGAGCTAAAAATGATCCTCGATATCAGGAATATGATTTAAAAGAATGGTGGTCTTTGTGTAGAGAATTAGAACCAGGGGTATTAATTTTTAATAATATTGGAAATGATGTTCGTTGGGTTGGAAATGAATCTGGTTTTTCATATGATCCAATTTGGGCACAAGTAGATCCTGATAAATTGTGGAATGATTATAATTTAGGAATAGGTTCTAATCCGGAATCTGAATATCCAAGTAAACTGCAAGTATATAAATCAGGAAGTAATTTTAGATGGAAATATGCAAACAGTTATGAAGATGGTGGATATTTAACCCGAGGTGATCCAAATGGAGCAATTTGGAGTATGCCGGAAGCTGATTATTCAATTATTGGGGATTGGTTCTGGAAAAATAAAAATCCTCAAAGTGGAATCCAAATGACAGAGAATTATTTCCAAAGTGTTGGAAATGCAACACCGATGTTATTAAATACTCCTCCTAATCGAAAAGGTTTGCTTGAAGAGAGTTATGTCGATTCTTTAAAAGAATTAAGAAGTATTTTAGATAATACTTTTGCAACAAATGTTACAAAAGGTGCTAAAGCAGTTGCAACTACAACTTACAAAAATTCACCTTCATATTCTGCTGATAATGTTATAAATGGTAACTATGATAGCTATTGGGCAGCACAAGAAGGTCAAAATACAGGTTCAGTTACAGTATTTTTAGATGGTACACAACAGTTTGATTTAATTGATATTAAAGAATATGTACCATTAGGACAAAATATATCCGATTATGAAGTTGAAGTACGGGTAAATGGTGCTTGGAAAACTTTTGGTAGAACAGGGAACTCTACACGTAAATCAAAACAAACAATAGGATATCAAAGTATTTTACGTGATAATCCTGTAGATGCCGATGCAATTCGTTTGACTATTAAAGGTGCTTATGGAAGTCCTAAAATCAGTGAAATAAGTGCTTATAAGATGGACAGTAGAATAGAATTTGGAAAGGCTTCTGTACCTATACCAGCTGGGCTAGATTTTATTGATGCACATAGTGCTACTACGACAGGCAGTTGGAACAAAAATGATGCTGATACAGTAAGACCAAATAGCATGTCAACATGGGATAGCAACGCTAGTGCAACTTATAAATTTACAGGAACACGTTTTATCTTGTCATCAAGGTATTCTAAAAACTTTGGAGGAATTAAAGTTACTGTTGATAATGGGGAACCATTTATTGTTAATCTAAATGATCCTAATGCAACTACTAATATGAGTGATCTGGTATATTATTCAGATACTCTTGAAAATGGCGAACATACAGTATTATTGCAGCCTGTTACAATAAATGGAAAAGTATCAATAGCAAGTGATGGGCTATTCTATTTAAATAATGATTGCTCAGGAATGTTTGAAATAGAAAATCCATCTCTTGAAGTAGAGGAATCAAAATCGGCTACAATGATTGTAAATCGTATTGGTGGAAGTAAAGGAGAAGTAACAGTTCAAGTTAATACTGCGCCAGGAACCGCAGTTAATGGCAGACATTATGAAACAGTTGATACAGTTTTAACATTTAAAGATGGAGAAACTAGAAAAGAAGTAGCTCTTCCAACTATAGATAATGATGAAACATCAGGAACACTTTATTATACAGTTTCATTAAGCAAACCTACAAATAAGGCAATTGTTGGTTTTAACTCTAAAGCAATGATTTATATTTTAGATAATGAAGTAGATACATCAAAATTATTAGAAACTATTGAAAATGCTGAAAAACTATCTTCAGATAAATATGAAATAGATGTTTGGCAAAACTTACAAAATTTAATTAGTAATGCTAAGGTATTTTTAGAATTACCTGATTTAAGTCAAAAAGATGTAGATAGTTATAATGAAAATCTAAATAATGAGTTAAAATATATTCGAGAAAAGGGCACATATACAAATCTAAGTGCCACAGAAGCTATAAAGATAGAATTTGAAGATGGTGAATTAGATGGTGGTGCTGGAACTGTTAAAAGAGGTGATCATCCTAATTATACTAATTTAAGTGGTACAGGAATGGTTATTGACCTTAATACAAAAGGTAATGTAACAATTTGGTTCAATGCTCCAAAAGCAGGTCAATATACAATGGATATTCAATATTATTCAGGGGCTCCAAATACAATTCATTTTGATAATGAAAGAAGCGGTGATATGGCAATTACTGGCAATAAAGATGTTTGGAAACAAGGGGATCCATTTATTAATAATACTCAGATAACAATCAATATTCCTAAAGCAGGAATGAATAAACTTAAGTTTATTCAAGTTGGCTCTAAAGATCATCCTAATTTAGATTGTGTAACATTTACATATAATTACATATCCGCTACTGGGGTAAATATTACTCCAAATAAGGTATCATTGAAGAAAGGGCAAACACAAATTTTAGAAGCAGCTGTTACACCAACAAATGCAAGTGATAAAGATATTGTTTGGACAAGTTCAGATATAACAGTAGCTAAAGTATCTAAAGATGGTGTAGTAGAAGCAGTTAATGCAGGTACAGCAATAATTACAGGAACAATTGCAGGTACAGAGATTAGTGATACTGTTAGTGTTACTGTGGCTGGAGAAATTATCGAAACAAATAAAACAGCATTATCAATAGCAATTGATATGGCTAATGCAGTAACTCAAAAACAATTAGATAAATTAGTACCAGCAGTAGCTGATGAATTCAAAGCAGCATTGGAAAATGCTCAAACTATCTATGCAAAAGACAATGCAAGTCAAGAAGAAGTAAATAATGCATTTGA
>NZ_JBKTWO010000090.1:328-5116 GCF_047249845.1 Thomasclavelia sp. | reverse complement strand
ATTAACAACTCTTTATCATGTCTTTAATCAACTAGAAAGTCGTACAATTCGTCATTTTACGGTTGAAGATTATGCTGATGTTGTGAGTCGTGGATTTATTGAAGGATACTATGGAAATCCTTGGTCAGTAGAGGATAGAGCGGAATTAATGAAATTTGGTGGATATTATAAAATGAATACATATATTTATGCACCAAAGGATGATCCAAAACATAAAGATAAGTGGGATATTTTATATACTCAAGATGAAATTAATAATTTAATTAAACCACTTGCAAAAGCGGGTAATGAATCAAAATGTAGTTTTGCCTATGCACTTCATCCATTTGGATGGGCAAGAACATTTAATTTTGATAATTATGATGAAGAATTAGCGAAATTGAAAGCAAAGTTTAAACAGGTTATTGATTGTGGTGTTAGGCAGATTGCAATCTTAGCAGACGATTTCCATAATCCTGGAGGTGCCAATGGCTTAAAATTAATTAATGATATATCAGATTGGCTAAAGAATGATGTTCAAAAAGAATATCCTGATATGAAAACAACTTTACCATATATTCCTTATGATTATATGGGAAATGGTTCTGGAGCAGAATTTACAGAACTAAAAAAAGCACCTAATAATGTTCAACTGGTTATGACAGGTGGTGGAGTTTGGGGTACAGTGAATACAAATTTCACAAACACATTTACAAATAATGTTGGACGTGGTCCATTCTTATGGATTAACTGGCCATGTTCAGATAATGCAACAAATCGTTTAATAATGGGTGGCTATAAAGAATTTTTAAATCCAGGTGTAAGTCCTGATAAAATTCAAGGTATTATGTTAAATCCAATGGAACATTCTGAACCAAGTAAAGTTGGAATATTTGGTAATGCTTGTTATTCATGGAATATTTGGCAATCAGCCAATGAAGCAGATCAGGCTTGGACAGATAGTTTTAAATATGTAGATCATAATACGGCATTAGATACAAAATCATCAAAATCTTTGCGTGAGATTTCTAAACATATGATTGCTCAGAATACGGGATTAGATGAATCATTAGATTTAAAATCTCAATTAAATAGTTTTAGATCATCTTTAACAAATAATACAGTAACAGTTGAGACATGTGATGCTTTAATACAAGAATTTCAAAAATTAAAAGAGTCAGCTGCATATTATAAGAATTCAGGAAACAAACGTTTAAGAGAACAAATGGCACCATGGTTAAACTGTTGGGATGATACAATGGAATCTGGTATTTCTTATTTAGAGGGAATCAAGGCATCTTTAAATAATGATAGTAATGCCATCATTGAATATAATACAAAAGGTTCAAAGGCTCTTGCAGATTCTCAAAAACATCATTTTATTACAAAGAATACAAATGATGAATATGCTTTAGTTGGATCAAAATATATCACACCATTGATTAAAGATATGTCTAGTTATTTAAATAAAAAAGTGGAAGAGATTACAGATCCAAACTATTTTGGGCAGACATTTATAACAAATCGTACTGATTTTCCAAATGTAAGCTTATATAATGTTTTTGATTGAAATGATGCAACGAATATACAATATACAAAAACAAGTAAAAATGAACAGTGGATTAAATCTGGTCAATATGTAGGTGTTGAATTTAATAAGGCTATTGAAATTCATGATATTAGATTTTTACTTGGTAGTGGTAAAAATAAATTTGAACATTCAAAATTGCAGTATACAACAGATGGAACAACATGGACAGATTTAGATGGAACTATTTATGATTTTGCAACAAATATTTCTAATCCTGCTGAAATTAAGGTTGATGAATTATCTTTAACTGCCAAAGGTATTCGTTTAATAACGACTCAAGATAATGCTGTTGATGCATGGCTAATAGTTTCTGAAATAACTATTAATAAGGCAGAAGGAAATCCTGATAAAGAACCTGAAAAATTAGAAATTACAAATGTTGAATTGGAGAATATTGTCATTGCTCCTAATGGTGGAAATATTGCTAATTTGACAGATGGAAATGAAAATACAGAAACATTTTTTAGAAATCCAAGTGGTGCTGATAATATTGAAGCTGGAGCAGCCATTATTGCTGATTTAGGTGAAAGTAAAAATGTAGGATCAATTGCTTTTGTTCAAGGATTAAGCAATGGAGCAGATGTTCCAAGCAATGCAATTATTGAGTATAGTGAGGATAAAATAAATTGGACAAAATTAACTGATTTGTCGACTGAACAAAGACAAACATTTAATGGTAATGGAATACAAATGCGTTATATTCGTATTCAAAATACTGCTAATAAGAATATTTGGTGGCGTGTTGGTGAAATAACAGTTTATGCTTTTGACACATCAAATGATACTACTCCACTCTCTTATACTGTTATAAAGACACCAACATGGAGAAATGGTGCAGGTGGTAGTGAAAGTGATAATGATAGCAAGTTATATGATGGTGATGATAATACTGCTGCTTATTATGATCCGGCAAATAATGGTGATGAAGGACGTACAAATGATGTAAGTGAAGTTGGTGATTATATTGGTTATGATTTAGGGAAAATCGCATCTCTTGCTAGTGCACATATCGTTATTGGTAATGGTTCTAGTGATAAATGGACAAAATATCATTTAGAATACTCTGTGGATAATACAAACTGGACAACAGTGAATACATATACAAGTTCGACTCAAAAAGATGTTATTGATGAAAACTTAGGTGGAATTCAAGCACGTTATATTCGTATTGTTAATGATGAAAGAATTACAAAATGGTTATATTTTTCAGAATTTACAGTGAAAGAGATACAGAGTGGTATCAAAGATTATGTTTACACAAATCAAGATAACAGTCCAATTCTCTCTAATTATGAGGAAGATCTTTATAGTTTGAATGGTGCAACATTAACATTAGGAGTGAATGAATATTTTGGTATTCAATTACCTAATATTAGAATGATTGAAAGTATGACATCTGATATTGCACTATCTTCAAATATAAAGTTACAGGTTTCAAAGAATAGTATTGAATGGATTGACTGTGCTAATTTTGAGTTGGCAAAACTTATAAACGCACGTTATATAAGAATTGTAAATACAGGAAGTTCAAATAAAAATATAACATTTAATCAATTTGAAGTGAAAACATTTAGTATTAAAAAAGCAGGTTTCTATGATTCTAATATACAAATCAATGCAGCCTATGGTGATGGAGATATGCGTCGTGCTAAAAATTCATATAATATTTTTGATGGAAAATTATCAACATCTGCAAGTATTGCAGGATATCCAACTCAAGATGGATATGTAACGTTTGACTTGGGTCAAGAAAGAACTATTTCATCATTGAGATATTATATTAAAGAAACAGATCAAAATTATATACGAGATGCTATTTTTGAAGTTTCAAATGATCCTGCAGGTTCATCATGGACACCAGTTTTAGAAATTGGAGATAGAGTAGAGAATACAGGAGCGGATACTGATGGGGGAAGTAGTACAACTGCAAAAACATACTCTGAACTTTTACATGATAGTGTGAATCCAGGAAATATGTATAAAGAAAATATATTAGCAAATGGTGCAAAAGCGGTTGGACGTTATTTAAGAGTGAGATTTACAGCACCATATAAAGATAGATTTGCTGCATTTAATGAAATTGTTATTAATAATAATGAATATGTGACAACTGAATCTAACCATGACTTTACACTTGATGCTATTGAAGAGCCAGGTAAAATTCCTTCTCATATGTTGGATAATGATTTATCAACGACTTTTAAATCTTCACAACCAAATAGTTCATTCATTTATCATGTATCTAATCCAAATGAAATGAAATCAATTCGTTTTGTTCAAGTTGGGGAAGTTTCAAATGCTAAAGTGAATGCTGAAGTTTATGTGACTACAAAAGGGCGCTCTACAACGCCTACAACAAAAAGTATAACACTAGGAACATTAAATCAGCCAATTAGTGAGTTCAAATTACCAGATGGATACTTATTTAAAAATGTATCTGTTACATGGCTTGACAAAATACCTGAATTGGCAGAAATAATTTTGATGAATACAGCGATGGATACAACAGCATCTAAAATGAATTTAAAAACATTATTAGATAACAAGGAAAATACTCAAGCATGGACAAATTCATCTCAAGAGAAATATGAGATGGCTTATCAAACAGCAAAGAATATTTATGATAATGAAAATGCTTCTGTGACTTCAATAGAATCAGCTATTTCTGGCATTCAATCAGCGATTGCTAATAAATTGATTAAATATGTTGGAACAGAATTAAAAGATTTAATTAAGCAATCTGTAGACAATGATACTGGAGTCTATACAGCAGCAACTTATCAAGCCTATTATGATGCTTTAAGTGAGGCTAAGTTAGTTGTCAATGATGCAGATTTATCAATAGAAAAAGCAACACAATTAATAGATGAATTAAAAATGGCAAAGAATAATCTTGTATATTCTTTAAATCAGCAGGAAATTGCTGTACTTACATTATCTGAGTTAAAATCTTATGATGAAAACTCTTATTCAAAGGCAGGTTATAAAGCTTATCAAGAGGCTATAAAAACATTGCAAGATGCTATAACTAAAGATCAAAATGCTACAACTCAACAAGAAAGAGTACATCCAGATGAAATTGAAAAATTAATTCAAACATTAAAAACTGTTGAAGAACAATTGGCTGATATTACAATCTTAAAAGACTTAATTCAAGAGTTTAATTCATATCCAGAAAAGTTATATATTGTAGAAACATTTAAGGATTATAAGAACGC
>NZ_JBKTWO010000090.1:0-318 GCF_047249845.1 Thomasclavelia sp. | reverse complement strand
GAATCAGCTATTCAAAAGATTAATGTTGCCAAATCTAAATTAACTTTAAAGCCACATGTCAATCTACAAGAAGTTATCGAGGAAGCAAAAACATTAAATAAAGAGCATTATACAACAGATTCATATACTCAGTTAACTAAAGCGATTGCAGATGCATCAAAACCACATGATAGTGCTTATGATTATGATTATGCACAAGCTATTTTAAAAGCGAAAACCGAGTTGGTATCAACAGTTGCTTTACAGAATAAAATTAACGAGGGGCACTCTTTTGATGAAAATCGATATACATTGACTTCTTGGTAGACAGTAACGACT
>NZ_JBKTWO010000089.1:0-5131 GCF_047249845.1 Thomasclavelia sp. | reverse complement strand
GTATAATAAATATTGATTTATTATACTTTTTTTAATAATTATCAGTTATAACATTTATATACTTTCTATGTTATAATGAATTTATTATAAAGAGATTAAAATTAATGGTGATTAGTTTTATGTATTGTATATCGATTTTATCAAAAATATCGTATAATTTTTTTATGATTGTGATCAATGGATTAATTTTTAATTATAGTTTTTATTTTATTGTAAGGTATTTGTATAAAAAGAAAAAACTAGAAATACTTTAAAATTTGTTGCCTATTTTATAGTGTTTTTGTATATTGGAATTTCTTTTTTCTATATGATAATGATTCTTTGGTTAAAAGTTTTTATTTTAATTGGTGCTCTTATGAGAGTTGTTTTTGCAATTGATATAGCAAATCTGTATTAATACAGATATAAAAAAGGGGAAATTAAATGAAAATCTTACTTTTATGTTTGAATGCTTTTGAGATGATGGAATTTAGTCCTTTTATTGATATTATGGGATGGGCACGAGATGATTTTAATTGTGAGATTGAAGTTAAAATCTGTGGCTTTACTCAAAAAATAGAAAGTACGTTTGGGGTATGGATAACAGCTGATATTTTAATAGATAATGTAAATGTAAATGATTATGATGCTCTTGCAATACCAGGAGGATTTGAAGAATATGGCTTTTATAAAGAAGCATATCATGAAAAAACATTAAATCTAATTAAATCCTTTGATGAATTACATAAGCCAATTGCTTCAGTATGTGTTGCTGCTTTTCCATTAGCAAAAAGCGGTGTTTTAAATAATAAAAAAGCAACAACTTATCATTTAAAAGGTGGATACAAGCGGACTGAATTAGAAAAGCTTGGGGTTGTACTAGGTGATAAATGGCTTGTTGTAGATGATAATATTATAACTTCTTCATGTCCGAAAACAGCTCCTGATGTTGCATTTAAATTATTAGAGATGCTTACAACAAAGGAAAAAGCTATACAAATAAAAGCAGTAATGGGATATTAGAAGTTTAAAAGGAGGATAGTGTTATGGCTTGGTATTTTATGGTTGATACTTATATTAATGAAGAAAAAGGACGTGGAGAATATGAAGAATATATACAAGATGTAAAGCCAATTGTAGAGAATTATCATGGTGAGTATTTAGTTCGGAGTGAAAACGTATGTTCATTATGCAATAAAAGAGATCCCCAAAGAGTAATTTTAATAAGGTTTGATAGAAGAGAAGATTTAGATGCCTGCTTTTCGTCTGCTGAATATCAAGCAATAATGTCAAAACGAGTTAACAATGTTGATAGCAGGGCAATCATTGTAGAGGGGATTAAATAGATTTTAAATTAATATTTTTTGGAATAGAAAAGTTTAGAGGTAATTTTGAAGAATAAAATAAACAATTAAATTTATAGAATGGGGAAAATTAAAATGTGTGATGAATATATAAACTTGACATCAGAAAATTTGGGTGATGAACATTTATGCTGTATTATCCGTACTAAAAAATTACATCCAGGTGTTGAAGCTAAAAGACAGTGGCTTTCTAAGCGATTAAAAGAAGGACATGTTTTTAGAAAGTTAAATGTTAAAGGTACTGTATTTATAGAATATGCTCCGCTTGAAACAGCTTGGGTTCCCATTATAGGAGATAACTTTTATTATATCTATTGTTTGTGGGTCTTGGGTGAGTATAAAGGTAAAGGACATGCGAGAGAATTAATTGAATATTGTTTAACAGATGCTAAAAAAAATGGTAAATCTGGTGTTTGTATGCTTGGATCAATTAGGCAAAAAGCTTGGCTTTCTAACCAGGAGTTTGTAAAAAAGTTTGGTTTTAAAGTTGTGGATACTACTGAAAGTGGATATGAACTGTTAGCACTTTCTTTTGATGGTACGACACCAAGGTTTGGTCAAACTGCAAAAAAGTGTAGTATTGAAAATAAAGAGTTAACCATTTATTATGATATGCAATGTCCATTTATCTATCAAAATATTCAAGTACTAAAAGAGTATTGTTCTACTCATGATGTCTCAGCTTCTTTTATTGAAGTGGATACATTAGAAAAGGCAAAGGAATTACCAGGAGTTTTTAATAACTGGGCATTATTTTATAATGGTAAATTTGAAACAGTGAATTTATTAGATGTTGCTCACATAAAAAAGATTCTAAAAAAAGCACGGGAGTAAATTTAAATTAATCTAAAAGATATAATTTCGTTATTAATTATTTATAATAAATGAGTTTGTTAAATAATTACATATTAAAGAGGTGGTGAAGAACATGAAAACTTTTATCATATATCTATTTCTTTTCTTTATTGGTTCGTTAATTGCTGATATTTTTATTGTTCAATCACCAATTACATTAAAATTAATTATTAAAGATATAATAGCTTGTGTAATTAGTACTAGTATTATATTAATTATAGACAAGAAGCTTAAAGATGATAAAAAATTATAAAATGATAACTATAGATATTGGAGATAATACAGAGATGGAAAAGATTGAATTAGATGTACATACCCATACATTAGCAAGTGGACATGCTTATTCAACAATTAGTGAAATGGTTACAGAAGCTAAAAATAAGGAAATAAAATTATTAGGAATTGTTGAACATGATCAGGGGATTCCAGGTACTTGTGATCCTATTTATTTTAAGAACTTAGGTGTTGTTCCTAGAGAAATTAATGGTGTAAAATTATTATTAGGAATTGAAGTTAATATTCTAGATCATGAGGGTAATTTAAGTATTAGTGATGATTTGTATCAATATGTAGACTATTGCATGGCTGGAATTCACTTACAATGTTATCAACCAGGAACAATAGAGCAAAATACTAAAGCAGTAATAGAAGCGATTAAGAATCCACATATTAGTATTATTGTACATCCAGATGATGGCAATTGTCAGCTTGATTATAAAGAGGTTGTTTTGGCGGCTAAAAAATATCATACATTATTAGAAGTAAATAATAATGCTTTGCGTAGTGCCTCAAGGCTTAATTCACGCAATAATGTAATTGAAATGCTTTATTTGTGTAAAGAATATCGGGTTAAAATTGTTTTAGGTAGTGATGCGCATATTCATTATGATATTATTAATTTTGACCAAATTGAAGACATATTGAAAGAAACTAATTTTCCTGAAGAGCTAATAGTAAATTATGATGTAGAAGGTTTTTTAGAATATGTTAAAATGTAAATTGCAGATAATAAAAACAAGTGAGATTTTATTTCTCACTTGTTTATTTTTATCGTTGAATTTATCATCAAATCGTTTGATTCCCATCAATCAATTCTTATCTTATAAGACCCAACCTCAGTGGGCCACCAATATAATTGGGGGTCTACGTTTCATATTTAGTAGGTAATCCTTTTTTGGATTAATTCTAAGGATCAACGGAGTTACTTTTGTATGAATAGATTTTATAAAACCTAATTTTGGATAAATAAATTTATCTTCTGTATCAGCTTCTTTAACTAATAAACGATATGTATTCAACAACGTTTCACTTAAAACTAACAATGTATAAAGCATTAACACTGTAAGTACATACATTTCATTCATATTATCAACTCCTTTCTACTAACCCTTTCCTCACTATTATAATAGCATATTTTCCATTAAAATGGAAGCGTTTTCAATAAAAAAGTAATAATTTTTATTGATAAAATCAACTAAAATAGAATATGGCTATAATTGTGAAAAATGTTTAAAAATAAAAACATTCAAAAATAATTAATAATTCATTGACAGTAATAAAAAATAGTTATATGATTTTTACAAGGAAACCGATGAAGTGGAGATAAAAATAGATCGTGCACTTACAGAGAGCTTGGATGGTGAAAACAAGCAGAACGCAGCCTATTAAATGGACCACTGAGGGCAAAGTGAAAAGCAGATGCTGAGTATTCTTTGACGTTAGACTTACGTAAGTAGTCATAGATGTGATAGCATCTACTAAGAGCACGAGTGTATCGTGAAACAAGGTGGCACCGCGGAAGTATATCCGTCCTTGACAGAATTCTTTTCTGTCGGGACGGTTTTTTGTTTAAGAAGGAGGAAGATAGCGATGTATTATCCAACATTAGAACAGGTAAGAACAATTGTAAAAGATGGGGAATATGATTTAGTACCAATCAGTAAAGAAATTTATGGAGATGGTATTACCCCAATTGAAGTAATGCGAATTTTAAAAAATTATAGTAAACATTGTTATATGTTAGAGAGTGTGGATGATACAAAGCGCTGGAGTCGCTATACTTTTATGGGGTATAAACCTAAAAGTGAAATAACTTGTTTAAATAATATAATGAATGTAGATGGTAGAAAATTTAAAGTTGATCATCCAGGAATTTATCTTAAGAAGTTATTAAAACAATATCGAAGTCCTAAGGTTGCAGGATTTCCAACCTTTACTGGAGGATTAGTTGGTTATTTTGCTTATGATTATTTTAAATATAGTGAACCGGTATTAAATTTAAAAAATGATGATAGAGAAGGATTTAATGATGTTGATTTAATGTTATTTGATCAGGTCATTTGTTTTGATAATTATAAACAGAAAATTATTTTGATTGTTAATGCCGAAGTTAGAAATCTTGATGAGAGTTATCAAGAAGCATTAACAAAACTTGATGAGTTGCATCATTTAATTACTAAGGGAATTAAAGCTAAAGTTGAAAATTTAAAATTAGAAAGTAATTTTAAATCTTTATTTAATCAAAATGAATATTGTTTAATGGTTGAAAAAGCAAAACAATATATTAAAGAGGGAGATATCTTTCAAGTAGTTTTATCAAATCGATTAGAAGCAAAAGCTGCTGGTAGTTTATTTGATACATATCGTGTATTAAGAACTACAAACCCTTCACCATATATGTTTTATTTTTCAAGTGATAATCAGGAGATTGCAGGGGCTTCTCCAGAAACTTTAGTGAAGTTGGAGGATAGGAGTTTATATACTTATCCTTTAGCGGGAACAAGACCAAGGGGGAAGGATGAAATCGAAGATGAATTAATAAAGAAGGATTTATTAGCTGATCAAAAGGAGTTAGCAGAACATAATATGTTAGTTGATTTAGGTAGAAATGATATTGGAAGAATTGCTAAATTTGGTAGTGTAAAAGTAGAGAA
>NZ_JBKTWO010000088.1:0-5195 GCF_047249845.1 Thomasclavelia sp. | reverse complement strand
TAGCTTGAATCTTAATATTCCATTCCTGATTTGTTGATAATGCAGATTGGGTTAGATTTGAGCTTCCAACAATGATATCAAAGTTATTTTTATGTTTAAAGATATATCCTTTAGGATGAAAACCAATTTCTTCATCCTCGAATATGCGCACTTCAATATTATCAAAAATCAATAATTCTTTGAACACATTAGGATGATTAAACCCTAAATATGTTGAAGTTATTATTTTACCTCTAATTCCTTTGCCCCTTAAATCAATTAATGCTTGTTTTAATATCGCTAAGCCAGATTTATTGATAAAGGCAACAGAGAAGCAAAAAGAATCACAAGAGTTTAGTTGATTAACTAATTCATGTGATATTTTTATTCCTTGTTTATAGTTGTTAGTTAGTAGTTTTGTTTGATGCATATTGTTAAATATTGCATTTGTATTAGATTGCATTGTTAAAAGCATTATTATACCCCTTGTTCTTTTAAATTTTTAAATATTTGTATGTCAGCAGGAATCCAATTAATATTTTGTTCGTCTAATGTAATCCATTTTATTTCATTATGATTATTAAGTTTTATTTGGTTACCCTTTAAAGTGCACAAGTAGCAATCCATGTTTAATATAAAATTAGGATAGGTATAGTACACATTCATAAAATATTTTTCTATACTTATTGTAGCTTCTAGTTCCTCTTGAATCTCTCTAATTAAGGCCTGTTCGCTTGTTTCACCATCTTTTATTTTTCCACCAGGAAATTCGAACATTCCTGCAAATTCCCCATCTTTTCTACTAGCAATAAGTATTTTATTATCTTTTTTTATAATAGCAGCAACAACATTTAACGTTTTCATTGAATTTACACCTCTATATATTAATTATAGCAATATTAAGAATTTATTTAAAGAATTGTAATTAAAAACAATTACTTGTAATAATTAAGTAATTGTTCAAATGATAGAAAGATTCCTTTTTTAGATAATTGATTTTTTCTTTTGTTATACAATTTTTCTAAAATAACAGTTTTATCTTCTAGGCGGCCATAATGTAATAAATTATGGCAATGACTACACAGTGAAACAATATTTGCTGTAACATCCAAACTAAATTTAAAATCTTTAAATTTGGATAAAGGAATTAAATGATGGGGTTCAGTATATTCATATAATCCATTTTTCCTTAAAAATAGGATATGATCAGTTTCATTTTCACATTTATAGTTGGCATTTTGTAAAGCTTTTTTAGCTTTTTCACTATCTCTTTTTGGCCTTGGTATACCTGTATTATTAGAAATTGCTAATTTTATTTTTTCAGGTCCTTCAGGCTCAATCAATTCATTATTTTTATCATTAACTTCTAAAGATTTATTTATTTTATCTAATTCATCGTTATCATAATCTAAATCATAATCTAAAGTTTCTGTTAAAAGAGCATGAATAAAGGCTTTTGTTTTATTAAATTTTTCATTATGTTTTATTTTAGTAAGAAGATATTTAGCATGTTTTAGATCTATTTCAGATAAATATCTTTGATTACCTCCACCTTTTGAATTAAAAGGGCCACCTTTTAATTTATGTTCTTTTAACCAATCCCGATGTTGTCTCATATCGAGAGGTGGAGTAAGTAGATTATAATCACAATCTACCATATAACCTTTATTATTCCAAATTTGATCTGGTTTTAAATTTTTTAATTCTTCTGGTTGTTCAGCTTCATAGCAGTCGCTTTGGGCAATACTAATAGCATAGGTTTCTTGATTTGCACCATGAAAAATTATATCACCTTTTTGAACTTTAGACATATTTGTATAGCCCAAATCATTTTCGCCAGTTGATTTTTTTTGGGGAGACCATAAATATTTACCATTTAGTTCTTGTTTTTTACTTTGATTTTGGAATACATAATATATTTTCATATTTTTAACCTCATTAATCAAATAATTTTTTAATATCGATCATTAATACATCACATATACGGTATAAAAGATCTAATGAAAAGCTTTTGTTACAGTTTGGAGCTTCAATTTTGCTAAGATAACTTATACTAATTCCAACCTTCTCACATAATTGCTCTTGGGTAAAGTTTGCTTTAAGTCGATATTTTTTAATATTTAGACCTATTTTTTTATATTCACTATCATAATTTTTCATAATTAAAGACTCCTCATTTATTAATTAAATTATACAAGGATAAAAATCATTTATATATTCACTTATAGTGAATGATATTATCTAATTGTATTTTGATTGGCGATATAATATAAATAAAAAAGGATAGTCAAAAAATATATAAATTTAATGAATATTATATATAGAAAGTAAAACCATTTAGAAGATATTATTGATAATAATGATAGTGATAGATGATTAGTGGGTTATATGAATTATCAATGTGGAAATACTATGAAAGTCTATTGTAACTTTAATAAGTATATTTTTAAGATAAAGATAATTTAGTTATAATCTGTGACTAGTTATAATTAAGGATATATACAAATATTTAGTAAACCATTATAAGATAGGGACAAACTGGTTTTAATTAAAAAGTATGTGGTATAAACCGTTTAGTGATGCAAAATATTTACAGATAAATAAAAAAGAGGGTTTATCTTTGCACTACTGGTAGTGGAAGACAAAGACCTCAATGATACTGCTGATGAAGGCTGTAATCAAATTATTGAAAAAATATATTTGAAAGGTGAAAAAGTTTGTGGATATCAATATATAGTAGATTATGAAATAGCATTTGACAAAAAGAGATGTTTTATTAAAATGAATAAAGAGGAGCTATTCCATATTCTCTAATAAATTATTAATAAAACTATCATAGTTATAACTATGAATAATACTTTGCTGTAATTTAGGATTATTAACAATCTCAATAAATATATCGTAAAGGTGTTCAATGTCTTGTTGATCACCTTGTTTTATTGCTAGTAAAAAGACGATTTGAACGGTATCTTGTTTATACCATTTTAGTGGTTGATCAATGATGGCTACTGCAACTTTAGTATCTTTAGCACATAAGCGCATTGGATGTGGTAATGCAAATACTTCATTCATATTAGTTTTTGCTAAGTTTTCACGCTCCATAACATAATCAAAATAGTCACTGTCAACAATATCTTGATTTTCCATTAACTGACACATTTGTTTTAATAAAGCTTCTTTAGAATCTATTTCATCTAAATGAAAAAAGAGATTTTTATCAAAAAACTTATTAGATTTTTTCATTTTATTTAAAGATATAGAAGTAAGAAATTTAGAAATAGCTTCAATATCCTGGTTATTTAAAGCAAAATCAACTGTAATAGCAGGGATATAATCACTCTTTAAAGGAATTGTCGAAATGACAAAGTCAATGTTCAACAATTCTCTTTTTGTATAATTAATAAATTCATTATACGAAGCTTTACGAACAATTGTTATCTTATCTTTAAAGAAAACATTTAATCTAGCTTCTAACATTCTTGTAGTGGCTTGACCAGAACCACAAACTAAAATAACACTTTTATTTTGCAAACTACCAGAAAAACAGCGCTCAATGGCTGCTCCAATATGTAGGGATACATAACCTACCTCATCTTCAGTTAAAATATATGGTGGTTTATTAAAGATTTTTGCAGTACATGTAAGAGTAATATCAAATGCTAAAGGAAAGTTAGTTTTAATTGTGTTTAATAAAGGATTACGTTTATTTAAAGCAAATGATTTAGTATTTAAGATTGATTTAAAATGTAAAAAGAGATCATGAGCTAGGATTTCATCTTTACGTAAATCAAAATTATAGTCAAGATAAATATTATTTAATAGTTCTTGTACTAATTCTTTGATTTTATTATCGTTATCGACTAAATCGTTTAATTGCGTATTAGCAACTAAATGAGAGTAAAGATACTTTTTTTCACCTTCACTAATAGTGATATTGAAAGTGTTTTCTATTTCTAAAGTGATATCATCGATAAAACCTGTATAATTATCATCAATTTTAATAGTATTGTTGGTATTGATATAGCAGTCAAATTGAACTCTAGAAATCATTAAAGCAAAATGGATAACTAGATTTTTAAAATTAAAATCATTAGTTTTTATTTGAGCTTTCTTTAATTTATTAGAAATAATTTGTTTAAGTAAATCAAGATCAATTCCTTCAAAAAGAGCATATTCTTCTTTGGTAAAACCAGTAACATAGTTTTGAAAATTAAATGATAAAACATTCTCAACCAAACATTTACGTTTATCATCTTCATTACCAATTACTTTAACACCAGTATTTGTTTTAGATATATATTCAAGATTATATTTTGAAAAAATATTTTTTAACGTTTTAATATAATTTTGTAAAGTATTTTTACTAACATAAATATTATCAGCTAAATCATCAAGAGTCATATATTCATCACTATATAATAATAAATTTAATAAATATTTAATACGGTCTTGAGATGTATCTAGCTCAGGATTACTTGTTTTTACTTGTTTTAATGAAGATAAAAAAGTATTATATTTTTCTTGATCGTTGATTTCAATATAATATCCGGCTTTTCTTTTTAGTTTTATTTGGGCACCATTATCTTTAATAATCTCGTTGATTGTTTGAATATCACTACGGATAGTACGCTCGGTAATTTTTAGTAAAGATGATAAATGTTTTGCTGAAACAAGATCATTTTGTCTAATGTAAGTAAAAATTTCATTTAAACGATTGTATGGAAACATTATTATCACGATTCCTTCCTTATTATGTCTATATTGTATAGATTATTGGTTTTTTATGCAAATAATTAATTTCCAAAATAAAATGGAAATCTTGGTGTTTATTAAATAAAAGTTTCCAATAATAAGTGGAAATAGCATTGGTTGAAATAAAATCAAATTCAAGATAGACTGTAATTGTAGCAAGGAGGTAGTAACGTAATGCTTAATGAAGATTATATATTTTTAGATGTAAAAGCAACTGATAAAGATCAGTTATTGGAATTTATTGCAGACAAAGCTCATGAATATAATATTTGTGATAATCGTGAAGGTTTACTTGATGATTTGAAAAAACGGGAAGCGGAATTTCCGACAGGTTTGCAAGATGGGTTTGCAATTCCTCATGCCCGTAGTAGACATGTAAAAAAAGTCGCAATCTTGTATTTACGAACAAATGAAGCAATTGAGTGGGGAACTATGGATGATAAAAAAGTGAATTATTTATTTTC
>NZ_JBKTWO010000087.1:0-5233 GCF_047249845.1 Thomasclavelia sp. | reverse complement strand
ACTGTTCTTGAGTTACTGCACTAGCCATTTCAATTGCAATTGATAATGCTGTTTTATTTGTATCTGGTGTTTCCACTACAACCAAAGCATCTTTAGCATTTTCTAATACTTTTAACACATTATTAATTTCTTCTTGAGTTGCATCTGCTCTGTCTAATACTGCTTTAGCATCAGTCATTGCATTTACGAATAGTACCCAAGATTCAGCTGTATAATCCGCTTCTTTAAGAGTTGTACATTCATCATATAATGCTTGTAACTCTGCTTTAATATCTAAAACGTTTACCTTAATACGATCAACTTCAACACCTGATGCTGTTAATACTATTTCAGATCCATCTCTAATGATATCAGTACCACTAATCTCTGCATTGCCATTATAAATATGAATTTCTCCAACTTCAGCTTTAATATTTTCTAATAAATCATTACCAGTAGTATTTGGTTTTAAATTAATTTCTTTATTAACTATTTGTAATCCTGAATCCTCATTTACTAATATACCTTTACTTGAGAATATTTTTACCTCTGCGATTGCTGGATAAAGTGGGCTAGCCACAGATGTTATTACTACTCTTACTTTACTAACATCAATTACTTGATCAAATACAATATCAAATGATTGCATTTCTTTAGTTGTAGAACCAGTATACACTTTATGCCATTCACCATTTTGTTCTACTTCAACATAGAATGACATAAACTTATCTCTGCTTGCTGCTGGTTCTTTTTCAAAATCTACTTGTATCTTATAAACAGGATAATTTTTTAATAGATTTAATGTAACACTTGATGGTGTACTAGCGTTTCCGGCAACCCACAAAGTATTAGGATTATTATCATTAATATTTTCTAATTCATGTGATGCCCCATTAGATGAAGATAATGAAGCATTTACAGCAATATTATCATCAGTAACTTCTTTTTTTACACCAATAAAATATTCTGAAATTACTAATTGTGATAATGATTTTAATTCATTTTTAGCATCACTTATGTTTCTTGTATATTCTTTGCCATTAAAAATGAACTGCCAAGTATCATTAAAATATGTATCATAACTAATTTCATGATATTCTTCATTATTTTTTAAAGAATTTAACTTATTTTGTATATATTTTTCCCATCTTGGTTTTATATAATCTTCAAGTAATCCTGAGTATTGGCGATATGCATAATCTCCTAAAGATTTAGCACTTTGTCTTCCACCCCAAGTAGTAATTAGTGCTTTGGCGTTAAATTCAAATGCATCTTTAGAAAAATCATCATAGTTTGTAGCACGATCATTTGCTAAACCAATCCAATTACCTAATAGGTCATCTTTTTGAGTAGCAGCAATTTTATCCATTATTGAAATTGAATCTAAGAATTTTTGTGATTCAGTTTCAAATAATGAAATATCTTTATTTTGGAAGGCACTTTCAAAATTTCGATAATATGTATACTGAGAATTTTGTAAAACTTGTTTTAATAATGCAGATACATCATATAAATATGTTTCTTGATCAGATAATAGATCGTAATCTTCAATAATTAATTCCACCGCAGTTTCAAAAGTCTTAACATCATATGGAATTGAATAACTTCCTAAAATCGGATTTTTACCAGGGCGTTGATTAATAATAGAGTTGGCACCACCCCAATGATCACCACTACCACTATATGCAGTTTCTAATAATAATAACCAACCTTGATATGCTGCTTCACTATGATTACCATAACGTTGAACTAAATAATCTTTTAACCAAGTATTTAATTCAATTGGTTTTTGATCATCTTGCCATACAGTATCAAAGAACAGTTCATAATTAATAGGATTTAATTTAGTTCCCTCTGGTGTAATACCAATTCCTTTCATTTTGCTACTAGAATGATATGCTTCACTTATACCATTTGCAACTTCTTGCAAATCACCATGAACACCTGGTCTGTCTCCAAAGTTATCCAACATACAGTAAACCCATGGTGTACCATAAAATTCATCACCCCATCTAGAATTATTATAATGAGGCTGACTAGTAGATGTTAAATCAAGAATCAATGCATGTTCATCTCTATATCCACCTAAACCATCTAATAATTGTTTTGTTGGATTACCTTCCCATGATTGAATAACCCATACTGCTTTATCATCTGCTTCCATCATTTTTCTTAAGACTGTTTCAGATATTTCTGATTCACTCATATCTGATGGTCTAATTCCCCCTTCGTGGAATGGATCTACAGCATAGAAATCTGAAACATCACCTAAAATATCTTTTTGTGATTCATAAAACATTTCAGCAGCACTGTTAAATGCTTCAGTATTTGTCTTAAGCATTGCTGGTCTTTCAAATTGACCACCCCAGCTTCCTTGAGGCATCATTGCATCGATATATTTTTTATATTCACCTTGTGAAGCACCTTTTTTAGTTATAACATCATCATAATCACTTGGAATCATTCCTGCATATCCCTGCATTACTGGATCCATTCCTAAAACTCTCATTTTTCTTTGATTTTTTCTAGCTAATTCTAAACGATCTAAAATATATTGATCATTCATAGGACCACCATAGTTTTCCATATTGCTCATAAATTGCCATGCAATATAGCTTGGCCCTACTAACCAAGATTCAGCTTCTCCAGTTGAATAACCCAATTTCTGTAAGAAATCAACCCAAACTGCTTCTTGTCCAGTTATATCCAATACTAAATTTACACCATTTAATGCTAACCAGTCTAATTCTCTTTGCCATTCTTCTTCACCATAGAAAGGTTTTGTATAAGATAATGTACAATAATTATATGCATATCTAACCTCAAATGGAGTTTCTTTATGAATTACCTCATTTAAAATTACTGGTTTTTCTGGCATTGTACTTATTTGTGAAGTTTGTTGAGTTATTTGAACTTTACAATAATTTTTTAAATAATAATATAAACCTGAAGTTAATGAAACTCCCTCATTACCCTTAATCAATATTTTATTATTGCTTGAAGAAAGTTCATAAAAATCTTTATCACTATCAATTAATTGGAAATCAAACCAACTCTTATATTTATCACCTAATACTCTTCCAATTAAGTTATATACTTCTTGAATTGTTTCATCCCTTGTTATAGGTTTTGAATACTCACTATCACTATATTTTGGAATAGACAAATTTTCTCGATTTTCTACTGGAACAGTTGTATTCTCTTTACCATGAACACGAATTTCACTCAATAAAGATAATGCACCATCTGAAACAAATTCAAGATTTACTCTTATATATCTTGCTACATGTCCTGATAGATCATACGTGTCACCCACTTGTTTACTCATTTCATCAGAATGTTTTTGAGCCACACGTTCAAAATCAACACCATTTAAAGAAGTATAAACAGAATAATAATAATATTTATTTTCTGGAAAATGTAAAGTAATTTCATCAAGGTCATAATTTGTTTCTAAATCCACATCTATATTTGCAGGAAATGTAGGAGCACTCCAATTTGTTTCATTATCTCCATCTACCGCCCAATTAGAAACGCTTACACCAGAATTAGCTGATGTACTTTTTCCAAATGCAATATTATCAGGATCACTTGGATCTACTGGTAATGATGGAGTGTAGTTTTCAACCAAATTTCCCATTACTTCAAATTCATTCATGTGTACAGAAGTATTAGCTGAATTCTTCACCATATTAACTTTCACATAACGTGCTGTTTTTGGTGTATCAAGAGTAAAAATAGTTCCTGCAGATGTTTCTCTTTGCCCATCGTTTTTAGACGCTACTTTTTCATAATTAAAGCCATTATCACTAACATAAATATCATATTCATAATGTCTATTATCTGCAAAATATGGATAAGCATGGAAACTAGTTATCTCATAATAATTTTGTAAATCAATCACAAATGCTTGTGGTCCCTGACCACCATCCCAATAATTATTGATATTACCATCAGTGATTGCAGCTGTATTCCCCATAGCTGCCAATACTGGTTTATTTAAGGCAATATTACTATCAGTCTGAGTAGATGTATCAGCAAAAGCTTCTAATTCAACAATATGTGCAAGACTTGGATCTGCATTATTTCCTCCTAAACAAACCACTTTTATATATCTTATATTGTTATTGCTAGATAATTCATATACATCTCCATCTTTAGTTGAAGGATTTTCATTATCCTTTTTAGCAATTAAATCCCAAGAAGACTTATCAGTACTTCCGTATATTTCATATTTATACCAACGATCATAATTTTGTAAATAAACTTTGCCCCAATAGTTTACCAATCTGATCTTTTCTATTTGATATTCTTTTTGTAAATCTAAAATTACATAAGGATTTTCAGCTGAAATACCTGAGTCCCAATATGATCCTAATGAAACATCTCCATCATTTATTTTTGAACCTGGTCGTAAATGTCCATTATCATCAGTTACACTCGATACTTCAACAGTCCCCTTTAATGCTACATTTTCTAAATTTTTACTATTATCAGCAAAAACTGACGCTAGATTAGTAAAAATTGATGTTACTGTAAGTAAACCACTAATAAAAATTATAATAATTTTTTTCATTGTCCCTTTATTAATCTATACAGATTATTTCTCCTTTCTAAATCTTTGTTGTCCTAAAAATCTAAACCTTATCTTAGTTACCTAATAGTATTTGTGTCCCATCCCCCCTTTAGCACTTTTCCTACATCTATATCATATCACCTTTTAAATAGTAAAATCCTACAATGATTAGTAAAATTCTACACTCGATTTTATATATTTTCTGCACTAAATATTTGAATCAATCACTCTATTACCAACAATTTTGTATTTACTATTTTAAAATTAAACTCTCCATCACTTATTGGTGAAGGAGAGTTCTTTTGAGTTAAATACATTTAGTTATTATTTAACCTATCATAGTATGATTTTTATACTAGATATTTTATTACCTTTTAAAAATTCATTTCCCCATATTCAGCATTTATACCAATTCTATTTTTAAAAATATAGATTCATTAATATAAACTTTTAACCCCAAATAAATTTTGTTACATAAATAAACTTATTAAATTTTGTTATTTTTTCTTTTTTTATTTCCATAAATTACTAATGAAGCAATTGCTAGTCCTGCTAGTGGATACATCATATTTGTTGTATCTCCTGTCTTTGTTGCATTTACTGTACTATCTCCTGGTTTTACAGTACTTTCAGGGTTAGTTGAATTAGTTTCTAATCCGGCCATTGCTTTTGTTAATC
>NZ_JBKTWO010000086.1:0-5294 GCF_047249845.1 Thomasclavelia sp. | reverse complement strand
AAGCAAATGCAATATTAAATGATCCAAATGCAACAAAAGAAGAAGTAGAAAATGCGATAAATGGATTAACAAAAGCAATGGCCGGATTAGAAACTAATTCAACTAACCCTGAAAGTACAGTAAAACCAGGAGACACAACAGTAACTACTGTTAAGACAGGAGATAATAGTGCGATTGGAGCAACTACTGGATTAACAGTTCTAGGTTTAATTGGATTATTGTTTAATCGTAAAAAGGCTCGTAAAGAATAAGTTTTAATGAGATTAGTTATATTGTACAGATATAGCTAATCTTTTTTTATGTGACGATAGTTGACATATATAAGTGTTTTTGTTATGATGTGTATGACGATGATTGACATATACGTTGTCGGTGAGAGGAATGATAAAATGAAAGAGATTTTTATCTGTTATAAAAGTGAAGGAACTAAAATTACTAAGATTTTAAATCAAAAAAAGAATGATGGATATATAGTAAAGGGTTTAGATTTTGGTGGTGGTTTGATGTCTGCTACTTTTGAAAGATATGATGAGGATTTTGTTTATTCACTTGATTATTCAAAACGATATAATAATGGCATAAATGATGATAATGAATATTTTGATATTGCTAGATTAAATGGTTGGAAATTACAGTTTGTAACTGATGGAATGGGAATATGGATAAATAATGACATGAAAAATGCAGTACCATTTTTTTTGGAAGAAGAGTATTTAAAGATTGAAAACGACGACTATAAAAAAAGAATGCGTTCAATTAAACGAACGGCGGTAGCAAATATTTCTTTGCTTATTCTAGGGTTGTTTCACTTTGCGTGGAGAGGTGGTCTTGATGTTTTTTATGGTATTCCCTTTCTTGCGATATATTGTTATTTGATATACGATATAATAAATAATAAGGATAAGTATCCAGAATTTGTGATTGAGTTTGTTAGTGTATGTTATGTATCGTCAATGTATTTAGTATCAAAGATAGAATTTGAATATGCAATGATAATTGAGGTGATATGTGTTTTTGCTTGTTTTTTCATTTTGATGAAAAATTCATTGGTATTAAAGAAAGTATTATTAGGGTTGTTTTTGATCTTTTGGATTATCTTATTTATTTTACATGTTATATTTGGAGGTTAGATTAAATGGCTAGAGAACAGTATCAAAGATTAACAGAACCAATGTTCTACTTACTATTGACAGTGATTGAAGAAAATCATGGTTATGCAATGATGCAGGATATTCAGATGTTATCTCATAATCGTGTTAAGGTTGGAAATGGTACTATGTATAACTTATTAGAACGTTTTATGAATGATGGGATTATAGAATTAACAGGAGTAGAGGCAAGAAAAAAATATTATAAGATCACATCTAAGGGATTGGAATTGTTAAAACAGGAACGTCAATTATTAAAACAACAAATTGAAGATTCTGATTTTTTGGAGAAATAAAAAATGGTATACAAACTTAGTTATTTTTATTCTAGTGAATATAAAAAGATATATTAGCTTTTAAACATTATGAAATAAATAATTAATTTTATTGATTTAAAAAAAGGTAAATCGGAGTTTGTGAAAAATAATAGCAACTATGTTTATGAAATTGATTATGATAATAATATAAAATCGTATAAAAAATGGCTAAAGTTAATTATGATTTTATTTGTTTTTATATTTGATAATCAATCTGTGAGCTTTTATTATCAGTCAGTATTTTTAGTATATATTATTGTTGTTAGTAATTATAAGCTAAAGCATAGACAACTATTATTTGATAAAGTATTAAAGGTTTTGGTTATTTTCCTTTTTGTTTATCTTTTTTTTTGAGGCGGTAACAATTCTTGTTTTAATTGATATTATTCGTGATAAATCTCTTATATTAAAAAGAATCGAGTATTTAAATCTTTATAAAATAATAATTATAGTTATTGTTATATATGCTAGTTTAGTATATAAAATGACAGCTCATCTAATATAGGTGAGCTGTCATTTTATTTAATAAATTTCATATACTAAATATTGGAGGAAGATAATGAATACATTTGAAATTATTAATATGTTATATAACGATGCACCAAAAGCATATGCAATTATTAAAGGGAATGGTGTAGAAGGAATATTGTTGGTTTATAGTTATAATAAAGGTAGCGTGTTGGTTGTTGAAGCTCAGGGGTTACCAGATACTGGTTGTAATCAAGGGGTTCATGGTTTGCATATTCATGAAGGGGCAACATGTACAGGGACAGAAGAAAATCCATTTAGTGATGCAGGTAGTCATTTTAGTATGAATGATTGTCTACATCCTTATCATAGTGGTGATTTGCCTCCTTTATTTTCGATGAATGGTCAGGCATGGATGAGTGTATATATTCAAAAATTTATGCCCGAACAAATTGTTGGAAGAACAATAATTATTCATGAAAAGGCAGATGATTTTACGACTCAGCCATCAGGAAACGCAGGTAAAATGATAGCGTGTGGAGAAATAATTGAATTATACCAATAATCTAAGCTTAAATATATTTAACTTGTGTTACAATATATAAGCGGAGGTATATTATGAGTAAATTATTATTTTTTGATATTGATGGAACTTTGATAGAATGTAATTTAGGTATATATTCAATTACTAATAGTACAATACAAGCGTTGGATCAATTGAAAGAAAATGGTTATGATGTTTTTTTAGCAACGGGAAGATGCAAATGTTTTATTACAGATGGTGTGATGAGCTATCCGTTTAGTGGTTATGTAACATGTAATGGGGCTTATGTTGAATATCATGATCAGCCTGTTTATAAAGCAATTATTCCTAGTGAAGCAATTAAAGCAACGATGAGATTCTGTGAAGAACATAACTTTAATTATTATTTTGAAAGTACAGATTATATTTATGTTCGTAACCGTAATGATAAAAAACATATTGAGTTTTGCAAAAATTGGGGTATGAAACCAGAAACAGTTATTGATGAATTTGATCCTGAAAAGATTGAAACGTATATTGGAATGATCGTGGTTAATCAAAAAGAAGATATACCAATAATGGTGGAGACATTGAGTCCTTATTTTGATGTTCAAAGACACCAGAGTGATTGTTCATTTGATTTAACCTTAAGAGGGGTTTCTAAAGCGGTTGGAATCAGCGAATTAGTAAAAAGGATGAAAAGAGATATTAAGGATACAATTGCTTTTGGAGATGGTAGAAATGATATTGAAATGTTAGAAACAGCAGGTTTAGGTATTGCTATGGGAAATGCTGTTGATGAAGCGAAAGCAGTTGCAGATTATGTGACTGCACGAATAGAAGATGATGGTATACAGAAAGCTTTAAAGAAATTTAAGTTGATTTAGCAGCCTGGAGCTGCTTTTTATATGTTAGTTATAGTTTTTTTATAGAATTGATGATATGATAGGACTAAAATTATAAGATTGATATAAACTTAAATTAGGAAGGAGATTATACTTAAAAATATGTTAATACAAATAGCTTATTTAATTGGCGGTTTTGTTTTATTGATCAAAGGAGCTGATATATTTGTAGAAGGAGCTTCTAAGTTGGCTGCGAAATTAAATATCCCACCAATTGTAATTGGACTTACAATTATAGCTTTTGGTACTAGTGCACCTGAGGCGGCAATTTCTATTACTTCGGCAATGAGTGGAAATGTTGATTTAGCCATAGGTAATGTAATAGGCAGTAATATTATGAATGTTTTACTTATTTTAGGGATTTCGGGTTGTATAGCACGATTGAGAGTAAATAATAATACATATCGATATGAAATCCCTTTTGTGATGGCAATAACACTTATTTTATTAGTGTTGGGTAAATTTGGTGGGTCAGTTGATCGATTTGATGGAGTGATTTTATGGGCTTTATTTTTATTGTTTTTGTTTTATTTATATCGTCTGGTTAAAAAAGGTGAAGATGTACCAATTGATGAAATTGAGGAGTTAGATGAAAAAGATACATTATTTCGTTTAGGGTTAATGATTATCTTAGGGATTGCGGCAATTGTAATAGGTAGTAATATGACAATCAATTCAGCAACATATATTGCAAAAGAAATTGGAATTAGCCAAAGATTAATAGGACTGACGATTATCGCGTTTGGTACTTCACTTCCAGAGCTGGTAACTTCATTGACGGCGGCATGGAAAGGAAAAAGTGATTTAGCAATTGGTAATATCATAGGTAGTAATATTTTTAATATTCTATTCGTGTTAGGAACAACTGCTTTAATTTCACCTACTGCAATAACATTTGAAAGTGGTTTTATTATAGATGGGATTGTAGCGATAGGAGCTTTGTTTTTGCTATATGCATTTATTGATGATAGACATCATTTAAAGAAGAGTGGGGCAATTATAATGTTAATAGGATATATAGCTTATTTTATAAGTGTTTTATAGAGGTTGATGATGATTAAACTAGGGCATAGAGGATATAGTGAAAAGTATCCTGAAAATACAATGATTGCTTTTAAAAAAGCAATTGAAGGTAATTTTGATGGAATAGAGACAGATGTTCATTTATCAAAGGATAATAAATTAGTATTAATTCATGATGAAAAAATAAATCGTACATCTAATGGAAAGGGGTATGTTAAAGATTTTACTTATAATGAACTTTGTAAGTTTAATTTTAATTATCGTTTTAAAAATATTGATGCAAGAATTCCTTTATTAGAAGAATTGCTGGATTATTGTAGTGATAAGGATGTAATACTAAATCTTGAGATAAAAACTGACAAGATTCATTATAATAATATTGAACAAATGACATATGATTTGGTTAAACAAAAGGGTTTGTTGAAAAAGGTGATTTTTTCTTCGTTTTGTTTAGAAAGTTTATTAATACTTAGAGAGATAGATAGTACAATTTATTTAGGTTATTTATATGAAGATGACTATGAAATAAATAAACAAAAAGTATTTAAGTATAAGTTTAATGCAGCTCATCCAAAATATGTATTTTTAAATGAAAAAGAAATAAATGATTATCATAGTCAGGGAATTGATGTTAATACATGGACTGTGAATAATGATGAAATTAAAGATTTTTTATTTGAAGAGGGAGTTAAAATAATAATTACTAATCGTGATATCTAAGACTGTTTTGGTCTTGGATTTTTTTATAAAGAAGTTTAACTGGATGTTAGCGTTTTCATGTAATTATAAGGTTTTTGTTGTGAAAATATGCACAATATTGCTTGTCTTTTTTGTTGATTTGGGTTACACTATCAATGGAAACAAATTAAATATTTCACAATGAATCGGAGGAAGAAATAATGGCAGAAAA
>NZ_JBKTWO010000085.1:0-5386 GCF_047249845.1 Thomasclavelia sp. | reverse complement strand
AACTCATAAAAATATAAAAATTGAAATGATATCAAGTTTTACTGGAGGTTCAAGTACTCCATTTACTAAAGGGTTAGCTCAGGAAAGGCTATTGATGCATCAAATTAAAAGTCCTTGGGCTTATGAAGGGCGTTGAGTTACTCGTCCAATTGAAGAATCCATGTTAGAACCATCATTGACACCTTCTGGAGCAAACCGTATTAGATTTGGTCAAGTTGGCAGTATGCCAAATCGTGAATATTTTCCATTTATAGCGATTGAAGATAAAAACGTTAATGTCCTTTGGGGAATTCAGTTATCTATTGCAAGTTCTTGGCTGTTAGAAGTATATCGAAAAGATAATGCGTTATGCCTTTCAGGAGGAATTGCTGATCGAGAAAAGGGACATTGGTTGAAAATCTTAAAACCTAATCAAGAATTCCAAACTCCTAACGCAATAATTTCTGTAGTTCAAGGTAATATTGATGAGTTGTCACAGCGAATTGTTAGAGATATTCAGCTGGATATCAAAGATGATGAAAAAGAACTTCCAATCATTTTTAATGAATTTTGTACTACTTGGGGCAATCCTCAGGCTAGTGAGATTAAAAGGACAATTGATTTATTGGTGAATAAGGGAATCAAATATTTTGTTATTGACTGCGGATGGTATAAACACGCTGTTGATCATAATGGTTCTTGGAATATTCAACATGGTGATTGGAATTATAATCGCAAATTGTTTCCTCAAGGAATTAAGGAAGTTGTTGATTATATTCATCAAAGGGGACTGAAAGCTGGTATTTGGTTTGAGTTTGAGAGCTGCGGTCGTGAGGCTGAATTATTTAAGCATCAAGATTTTTTATATCAGCGTGATGGTTATCCCGTTACTTCAGGAAATAGACGCTTCTTAAATTTATTGGATCAAAGTGTGATTAACTACTTAGATGAACATGTGCTTAAATTTCTAGAAGATAATGAATTTGACTATTTAAAAATTGATTATAATGATAATCTAGGAATTGGAATGGATGGTGGTGATTCATTAGGGGAACAACTGTATCGTGGGATAAAAGCTGCTCAGAATATAAGAAAAATAAAGCATGTTCTACCTAATTTAATTGAAAATTGTAGTGCAGGGGGCACCGTTTAGTTGAACCGTTTTTAAAGATAACAGATATGTCTTCGTTTCTGATGCCCATGAATCGCTATGTATTCCAATTATTGGTGCTAATTTACAACGAATGATCTTACCTCGTCAAAGCCAAATTTGGGCAGTAGTAAAGCCAGATCAAACAATAGCGCTGCTTTATTATAAAATTAGCAGTGGACTGTTAGGACGGTTATGTTTATCAGGAAATATTAAAGATTTATCTAAACAACAATGGCAGGTGATAGAAGAAGGGATTACTTTTTATCGCTGTGTTAGTCATATTATTGATTTAGGATCTTCGACTATTAATTATCAAGGCGGATTAAGTTATAAAGAACCGACAGGTTATCAAGTAGTTATCCGTAAATACCTTGATGAAGCATTAGTTGTACTCCATACTTTTGCAAATAGTCCAGCTCATGTTCAAGTGGATTTAAACAACTATGAAATAATTAAAATTTATGGTTTGAAAAAAGCGGTTATTGAAAAACAACGATTAGTTTTAAGAGGATTAAATAAATTCGATGGAATGGCAGTTTATTTACGGAGGAAAAATGTTAATTAATAAGATAAGGATAATAATTTGAAGTGATGCTAAAAATGAGGCTGATGACCAATATGCATTAGTACATGCTATGCTGACTAATAAATTTATAATCAAAGGACTATGGCAGGACATTTTCGTGATCGTTGGACGAATCATTTATCATATGCTGAAATGGTTAAATTAGCAAAACTTACAAATACTTATGGTGAATATCAATTGTTTTAGGTGCTGATCGAAAGCTTGTGAATATTAAAGAATATGAAGTAAGTGCGGGAACTAGATTAATTATTGAAGAAGCATTAAAAGAAGATTCATTACCTTTATATGTTTTGAATATAGGTGCCTTGACAGATTTAGCGGTTGCACTGCTTGAGGAACCAAAGATTACTTCTAAAATGACGGCAATTTGGGTTGGTGGTGGTCGTTATCCTAAAGGAAGCAAAGAGTGTAATTTAGGAAATGATTTAATAGCAGCAAATTATGTATTCGCTAGTGAGTTACCATTATGGCAAATTCCCAGTAATGTATACAAGACTACTTTAGTTTCTTTGGCACAGTTGAAATTAAGAGTAGCTCCAATGGGAAAATTAGGAAATTATTTATATGAGCAGTTAATTACGTTCATGAAAACTAATGCCAAAGAAAAAAGTTGGATCAATCCTGAATGTTGGGTCATGGGAGATTCTGGGGCTATAGGGGTTTACTAGAGGAACAAAAAGTTATTATCAAGAGATAATCGCTCCAATTTTTGATGAAGAGCATCATTATATCTATAATCAAAAAAATCGTAAGATCGTGTTTATCAACAATTAAATAACTATTTCGTTATAGAAGATATGCTCAGTAAGATTGAATTATTTGCAAGTGAGGGAAGCGATGGCACTTTTAAAATTAATGGTTTTAAATAGTTATAATGAAGAAATTTTTAGTAGCCAAAATAAAACAGAAGTCACGATGGCTTATCGGGGTTATTATCAACCGGGTGATAAAATAAGTATCGTTACTGATACAAAAGGGTTATATTTAAAATTACGGCTCGATGATAGTTTAGATGAGAGTTGGGTTTATTTAACTGACTATCAATATATTTTTACAATTCCTTTTGCCCAGGAGCGTAAGCCTTATGGGAGTTGTGCATTTAGTCAAGAACATCATTTTGCATATAAGTATTATTAGTGAAGCAGAATTTATGAATTATCATAATGTGGCTAAGAATAGTTTTGATACGAATTATAATCAAGTCTTATACCCACACGTTACAACTAATGTGAAAACAACCAATCCACAGTTTTATGCGCGAAATGCTATTGATGGTATATTTGAAACTAGTAATCATGGCAGCTGGCCTCATAGTTCATGGGGAATTAATCAGCAAAGTAATGCCTGGTTAAAAATTGATTTTGGATCTATGTTAGAAATTGATAAAATATATCTTTATTTACGAGCTGATTTTCCTCATGATAATTGGTGGCATCAAGCAAAAATTAGTTTTTCTGATGGTACGATACAGGAAATTAAACTTTCTAAAACAGGAAGTCGTCAAGTAATTGCTTTTACAACAAAAAAAATCACTTGGTTGATATTATCGAATTTGCAAATGTCAGATGAAGAATCACAGTTTCCAGCACTTAGCCAAATTATGGTAATGGGACGAAAGATAAACGAAAATTAATGAACTGGTGACTTGAACCGCTCTCTAATCGTTAGATTTCGGGTCTAACTTTTAGGGACGGTTCAATTTTAATATATCTTTTTTAATAAAATGCTTTTAAGTGAGCGGTATACAGATTGATTAATTTTTCTTGAATAATCGGGTCATTAGAGATAACTGCAATTGTACAAATACCATTTACTTGATTAATTAATTTAACTTCAATATTACTACTGTTGGGAATGTTTAAATAAAAATAGTCATGTAAAGCTTCTATACATTCGATGATTAGACAATCAGCATCAGTTTTGATAATTTGAACGGGAATTTTAATTGATGCATAAGAAAGAAAAGCTGGAATTTTTTTATTTATCTTAATCATTCGTTCTTCATGGAGGTCGGGACGATGATAAGCGACTTTGATACTTACGATCAAAGCAATGATATTGTATAGAATCCAAAATACATTTAATATGTAACTACCTAAATCAATGTATTGAAATGACAACCTTATTTTTCCAATATCAAGTGCAAATTTGATTGCAAGAATAAGTAAAATGTGTGGAAAGACTGTCCAGAATTGAAAGAATCCTTTTTGGATATTATCTTTTGGAGTAACTTCAAAAGATGTTTTTAGGTGGAAAAGCTCTTTCAAAATTGAAATAGTAATATGTGGACTAATCGCAGTATCATAAAAATGGAATCTAATAAAAGAACGGAGTGTACCTGTAACCAGTGCAATTGAACAGATTTGACAAATAATATAGGGAAATAATAATTTAGAAATAAGACTCCAGTTACTATTGATAAGTTGAATTCCAAAAATAAAATAGAATAATGGGAAAGATAAATAAATTAATTTCTGGATACTTGTAAACCAGTATATAGCCCCATCATAATAAGACCACTTTTGTTTAAATGTTAATTTTTTGTATTTATAAATTGGATATTTTTTAATAACTTGAAGATTTCCTCGGCACCAGCGATCGCGTTGAGTTACTAATGTTTGAAATGTTTCAGCGCTTAAGCCATAGACTAAATCTTCTTTAACAAATTCACCAATATATCCTTGAGTATGTAATTTCAGTCCGAGGGCCATATCCTCGGTAATTGAATCAGTAGGATATCCACCTACCTCTTCAACATAGCTTTTTTTAAAAATTACGTTAGTTCCAACATGCAAAACAGCATTAAGGGTAGATTTACCCTCTTGAATATCTTTCATAAAAAAGTCTTGTTCGTTAGGAATTTTACTACGATAATTTCTTTGATACATGTTCTTGTTATAATAAACTTGTGGTGTTTGCACAAAAGCAACCTTATTATTTTCAAATAAGTAAACGGTATGATTAAGAAATTCACTAGTTGGAATCATATCAGCATCTAGAACAGCAAATAAGTCACTATTAATAAGTGCTAGAGCATGATTGATATTTCCTGCTTTAGCATGGTCATTATTGATTCTTGAAATATAATTGATGTGGTGCTGTTGGCATAAATATTTTAATGCATCCCGTTTGCCATCATCTAAGACGTAGACTTTAAATTTATCTTTGGGATAATTTAATTGTTTAGCTGCAAGCATTGTTTTTTTTCACTAGACTAATTGGTTCATTATAAGTACAAATCAAGATACTTATAGTGAATTTTGTTGATTTTTTCGTTTTTTTTATTAAAGCATGATATTTAAATACTTCTCGTTGGTATAAAAATTGTAATATACCAATCAGTTCTGTAAGAAATAAAATAATACCTAAAATAAATGAAACACTTGAACTGGTTGGAATTGAAGTGATTCGAACTAAAAAATAGATTACTCCAACTATTAAAGTGAAATTGAAATAAAATCGACGTGATAGATATTGGTATTTTACTAACAAAAAACATCCTATTGCAAATAATGAAATAAAAATACTATAGTATTTTACATAGTTTAATAACATCCTAAAACCTTCTCTCAATGACGATATCTATAATGTTTATTGTTACCGGTTTTATATTTATTAAAATCAATTTATAAAGTAATAATATTTCTAGCTAGTTAGTAACATCGACT
>NZ_JBKTWO010000084.1:0-5400 GCF_047249845.1 Thomasclavelia sp. | reverse complement strand
CAAGAATATAGACAGCTGTTAATGGCTAATAACACTAACTGCACAGTAGAACAATTTTGGCCTGGTGGAAGAAAGGAAGTCATTGCAGTGGCGATAAAACTATTGTGGAAAAAAAGTGATCTCAATGTAGATGAAAATCTAAGTATTATGAAATATGAAATTTATGATTATTTGCAAAGCTGCTTAGAAAAACAAAACAATCTTTTGATTAAAAAAGATAGTAATGCTTTCTCAGCATTAATTCAGTTAAAGGAATGTGATAATTTTCCGGAAGTTGTTTTAGCATTGGAAAAAGAAGTGTTACGTAAATATCCAGTTAAATTTATTGTTGGAATTAGTAATAAAAGTACAAGTGTTGTAAAGCTTTATGAAAGTGCTAAACGAGCTTTAGATTTATACTATTTTACAGAAGAAAAATTTTGTCATGATGGAACTAGAAAAAATATTGAAGTTAATCAAGAGCAGTTTCAAGCACAATATCATGAATTAACCCAGTCGATTATGATGAATCATGATGTTGATATTATTGTTGATACAATTGTGGACACTGTTGGAATACTAAAAGATATTCATTATGGTAATCGGTCTGCTTTAATCAATGAATGTATTTTATTAATTGGACAGATCTATTTAGTTTTAAATGATTGTGGGTTAGTCGATGATACATATCAAAATGAACAACTAAGTTTTATTGAGAATATTCAAAGTAAGTTATCATTTAATAAATTAATTAGTGCCATTAAGGATTATTATCAACAGTTATTTTTAAAGATCCAGCTTTTAAGTGGACTTAGAGAATCACAAGAGATTACAAAAATCAAACAATATATTAATGAGCGTTATAATGAAAATATTACATTGGAACAGTTAGCTGATTATATTGGGATGAATGCAGCTTATTTAAGTACTTTTTTCAAGAAAGAAACAGGTCAAAATTTTAAAAATTATCTTACAATAGTACGAATGAAAGAAGCGCTAAGATTATTGAATAGTACAGATTTAAAAAGTTATGAATTAGCAAGCCGAGTAGGGTATAATGATCCAAAACAGTTTCGCAAAAAGTTCAAAGAAATATTTGGTGTTTCTCCACAACAATATCGCAGGCAAGAGAAAGATTGATTTTTATTAAAACGGGGATTTTTATAGGAAAAGAGGGGTGTTCTTTGGAGCATCCCTCTATTTTATTGTTGCCTGATTCTTTATTTGTTATTGTGTAGTTGTCCCAAAAAATGATAGCGCATACACTTGGCGTTAAGAAAAAACAAAAGGGTAGGTAGTAATGAAAGGAGATATAAAATGATTAAAATGTTAAGGATTGATGACCGGCTGATTCATGGGCAGATTGCAGTTGTGTGGTCAAAAGAATTAGGAGTAGATCGGATCGTGGTAGCAAATGATAAAGTAGCTGTAAATGATGTTCAAAAGGCAACATTAAAAATGGCTGCTCCGGCAACGGTGAAATGCAGTATTTTATCAGTTGAGGATGCTTGTGATATTTTTAATGATCCACGAGCTGCATCGATGAAGATTTTAGCAATCGTCAATAATACCGATGATGCTAGAAGAATTTGTGAAAAGGTCACAAATGTTAATTTATTTAATGTAGGTAATTATGGATTAATTAGTGGGGATGTTGCTAAGAAAAGAAAAGTCGGTGATACCTTTTATGTAGATGATCATGATGTTGAAAATCTAAAAGCAATAGTAGCTTTAGGTATTCCATCAGTTTATCAGTTAGTGCCAACTAATCCAGTAAGACAAATTAAAGACTTAATCTAGGGGGAAAAGAAAGATGTTATTAAGTGCATTTTTGGTTGCAATTGTAATGTATGTTGCAAAATTCACCGATTGGATTGGGCAAATTGGAGTACGTCCAATTTGGATCTGTCCATTAGTCGGTTTAGTATTAGGTGATTTACAAGCCGGAATTATTTTAGGAGCAAGTTTAGAACTAGTATTTATTGGAGCAATTTCAATCGGCGGTTCAGTTCCACAAGATTTTGTATCAGGAGGAATACTTGGCTGTGCTTTTGCTATTTTACTTGGTAAAGAGGCCGATATTGCTGTGACTTTAGCAGTACCAATTTCATTAGCATTCACAGTGATTTTTCAAGCTGAAACAATTGTTTGGACAGCATCAGTACCGTTGTTTGATAAATTTATTGAAGAAAGAAATTTTAAAAATTATTCTAAATTACACTATTTAATCAGTTTTGTACATCCACTACCATATTCAATTGTAACATTTTTAGCAATTGCTTTTGGAACAAGTGGGATTGAATCATTTATTAATTCGATGCCGGCTTGGGTCATGAGTGGGTTTGGAATAGCAGCTGGCATTTTGCCTGCAATCGGATTTGCCATGTTGATTAAAATGTTATGGGATAAATCAATTGTATGTTTCTTCTTTTTAGGATTCTTTGCAGTTAAATATATTACTTCATTTATGAATTATTTTTTAACTGCAATTCAAGGATGTAAAGGTGGCGAAACGACAGCTGCTTTTTCTGCGAGTAGCTTAACAATGCCTATGGCAATTTTAGCAATTTGTATTGCAGTATTCTATTTCTTTAATGATTCTAAGCATCGAGATGAAATGAAAAATGTGAATAGTACAGCTAAAGTGGAAAATAGTAATGATAAGGAGGGATTCTTTGATGAATAAAGAACTATTTAAATTGAATAATGATGATAAAAAGATGATGAAATCATTATTTTGGCGTCACTTGTGGATATTGCAAGGAATTAACGGGGTACGGATGCAAGGAATTACGATTGCCTGGATCTCCAGCCAATGTTAAGAAAAATATATAAAAAAGACGATGAAGCCTATTGGCAGGCAATGAAACGGCATACAGTATTTTTTAATACAACACCACAAATGGCACCATTTATTTTAGGGTTATCCTTATCGATGGAAGAAGAAAATGCTAAAGATCCTAAAAACTTTGATGCTGAATCAATCAATGGAGTAAAAGTTTCTTTGATGGGGCCTTTTGCCGGTATTGGTGATTCTTTCTTTACCGGGACATTTAGAATTATTGCAACAGGATTAGCTTTAGGGCTATGTCAGGCAGGAAATATTTTAGGACCAATCTTATTCCTTTTAGCATTCAATATTCCTAGTGTTCTCTTTCGCTGGTTTGGAGGAATCTTGGGATATAAGTTAGGTGGCAAATATATTAGTGAAGCAGCAACGTCCGGATTGCTTCAATCAATAACTAAGGCTTGTGGAATTATGGGTCTAATGATGGTTGGCGTTATGGCTGCGCAAAATGTAAATTTTACTGTGGCAATTGCTCCAGTAGTAGGAGAACAAACTTTAAATATCCAAGGTCTGTTAGATCAAATTTTGTTAGGATTATTACCATTAGGATTTATTTTTGGGTGTTATGGACTAATTAAGAAAAAAGTTAATCCTATTTGGATCATTATTGGAATTTTAGTATTTTCATTTGGATGTGCATATTTAGGGATTGCATAAATAAAAGGGCACAGGAGTACCTGTATTTTTAATAAAATAGGAGAAATCTTCATGAAACTAGCTTTAATTCAAGAAAAACAAAATAAACTATATTCTTTCAATCAACCGGATTTAAGGTTTACTAAAGATCAAATTATGGAATTACAAAAAGAAATGATTGATCAAAATTTAAAAATGATACAAAGAGCAATAAGCCATAATGTCGATTTAGTATTGACAAGTGAGGCAATTAATTTTGTTGGAAATCCTTATCGTTATCAAGAAAAGCCCTATGATTTAGTTGTATCTAGTCAAGATTATTTATTGGAAGCATGTGCCAAATTGGCTAAACAAGGAAAAACATATTTAGTAGTTGGTATGTTATTGGCAAACGAACATCAGCAATTATCAAATAGTGCTGTTGTTTTCAATAAAAATGGACAAATATGTTTCGCTTACGATAAGGTATTTTTGGCTGGTGATGAAAATGACTATTTGAGGCCAGGTAGCCATTTTCCTATTTGGGATAGTGAATTTGGGAAAGTTGGTATTGCAATATGTGATGATATGCAATTTCCTGAAACTATTAGAGCTTACGCAAAACAAGGAGCAGATTTAATTCTTTGTCCAACATGGGGGTGGGAAAATATTTATGCTAGATGCCGGGCTTATGAAAACGGTATTTATTTAGCTAGTGCGATGGCAGTTCCTTTTTATAAAGATATTACTGATTTAAGAAGTCCTAGTGAAGTAATTGGTCCTAATGGACAGGTGCTTGCTTGTGCTGGTAATAGTAGTAAAGAGATATTGTTTTATCAAATCAATGATATTAGGGATTGTAAAAGGCAAAGAGAGTTGCGGCAAGTGATGATAGCAAAATGGCAATCATTTTCTAAAAAATAGTGTTTGAATGGAAATGTAATAATGGATAATAAAATAACTATAAATGAAATTGCAAAATTAGCTGGTGTTTCAAAGACAACAATCTCATTTTATTTAAATGGAAACACACAAAGCATATCCTTAAAAACCCAAAAGACAATTGCAACAATTATTAAACAAACTAATTTTCAACCTAATCTTGCTGCCCGTTGTCTTAATTCAAAAAGCAGTAAGCTAATAGGTGTTTTAATTAGTGATATCACTAACACATTTTCAAATCAAATAGTTAAAGGAATTGAAACAATAGCTAGTAAGTACAATTATCAAGTCATAGTTGGAAATAGTGAATATAGCTATCAGCGTGAAGAAAATTATATTGAACAGATGCTTTCAATGGGAGTAGCGGGATTTATTGTTCAACCAACAGCACAATTTAGAAAGTTATCTAAGAAATTATTAAAACTAAATAAACCATTAGTTTTTTTTGATAGTAAATTATATGATTTAAAAAGTAATTGGATCAAAACTAATAATTATGAAGCAACATATGAAACGATTGTTAAATGTATTATTAAAGGGTATGAGTCTTTTTATCTAATAACGGCTGATCCGCAATTAATTAGTACAAGATTAGAACGGGTTAGTGGTTTTATTGATGCTCTAGCAGACTATAATTTTAACTATAAAACCTTTATTTTGGAGAATGATCGTGTAGATTTTAAAATGCTGCATAATTTTTTTGAAAGTACGCTAAATGTATCAAAGAAGTCCTTAGTATTTGTTCCTAATTGTTGGGCATTACCAGATATTTATCTTGCCTTAAAACAATATCGAAATAATATGCCGCAAATTGGTTTAATTGGATTTGATAATCTTGAATGGGTTAATTTTTCCTCGCCTAGTATTACAACAATCATTCAACCAGCTTTCAAAGAAGGAGAGGAGGCGGCTAAAATAGTCATTGATCAAATCGAGGGTAAAAATAAACTTGATAATCAAAAGATTCTTAACTGCTATGTTAATTGGAATGAATCAACTTTATAAATAATAAACCA
>NZ_JBKTWO010000083.1:0-5426 GCF_047249845.1 Thomasclavelia sp. | reverse complement strand
GCTATACAGCAGCATCATTAAAAGTAGTAGATGAAGAAGTAGCAAAAGCAAATGCAATATTAAATAATCCAAATGCAACAAAAGAAGAAGTAGAAAATGCCATAAATGGATTAACCAAAGCAATGGCCGGATTAGAAACTAATCCAACTAACCCTGAAAGTACAGTAAAACCAGGTGATACAAAGGTAAATGCTACTAAGACAGGTGATACAACAAACGTTATATTACCACTAGCAGGACTAGCAATTGCCTCATTAGGATTCTATGGAAATAAAAAAAGAAAGCATAAATAAACTAAAAAAACTTATTTAACTTAGTCAGGTTTATTTATAAGAAAATATGAAGTAGAAAATAATTGTAAAAGGTATAGCTTTATACTATACCTTTTACAATATTTACTAAGCTAAAAATAGTTTAGTTTCTCAATTCATAATACTAATAAAAATAAAAGTGGTCTAAATAATATATTTTAGTAATTTATAATTATTTTTATTGTGTTTATGAAAAGAATAAAATTTATAAATATGTGAAATTATCTAATTAAGTAATAGAGGGATTAGATAATCAGGTAATTTATTTTATAAATATTTAAGGATAATGAAAGTAATGTTGTATTAAAAATAGATGGAGAAAGGAAAAAGAAAAATGAAGAAATTTGTACGTAAATGTTTAATATCTTTTCTATCATTGTTTATTACCTTATCTTTTATTTCAACCCATGGAATTATAATAAATGCTGTTGAAAAAGATGAGTTAGTAAATGTTGCTTTGGGAAAACAGGTCACTGCATCAATGATTACTTCTGATCAATCAAATGCATGGCAGTGTCCTGATGATCGAATTACTGATGGAGATAAGTCAAAAAGTTCATTTTGGGATAGTGGTGATTTATTAGATAATATAGAACCAGAAGTAATTATTGATTTAGGAAAGGTTTATGATTTAGAACAGATTAATATTTTTACATATTATGATAATGTAAGATTTTATCAATATAAAATTCTTGTGAGTGAGGATCTTTCTAATTGGAAAGAAATTGCTGAAAAGGATAATAAGAATATTGCTACAGAAAAAGGAGATAGTTATACTTTTTCACCTAGTTTAGCTAGATATGTAAAAGTTTTATTTACTGGATCTAGCCAAACATCTCGTCATTTGATTGAAGTTGAAGCATATGCGAGGGTTGAAGATAAAGGAGAAAATTTGGCTCTTGGAAAAACTGTAGAGGCATCTAAAACAACTGAGGGGAATGCAATGGCTGTAGTAGATGGTAATAGAAATACATCTCCTTATTGGGCTGCATCAGTTCCTCATCCAAATCATGTTATTATTGATTTAGGAAAAAAAGCAGAGATAAATGAAATTGATGTTTATCCATATTTTGGAAATCCACGTGGATATACTTATAACATTTATGTAAGTGATAATGGAAAAGATTTTGAAATGGTTGCATGTAAGGTAGAACCCTATAAACAATTAGCATCTGGAGATAAATATGCTTTTGCACAAGTAGTAAAAGGACGTTATGTGAAAGTTGAAATGACAGGTATTAAAATGCCAAGTGATCCTAATAATACTGGTGTACATTTATCTGAAGTCGAAGTTTATGGACGATACGAAGATAACGGGGAAATAAAACTTGAAAATATCGCTAAAAACAAACCAGTTCAAGCAAGTGTAGATAATTCTGGGTATCCTGCAAAGGTAATTACAGATGGCAACACAAGTGGAAAATATTGGGATGGTGGAGCAGCACCAGCATATTATGAAATTGATTTAGAAGATTTTTATCAAGTGCGAGAATTAAAATTATATCCATTCTATGGAAATCCTCAAAGAGGTTACCATTATACTATATATGCAAGTGATAATGGTGTTGATTATAAAAAAATTGCTGAGAAAACAAATGATGATTTAGCTACTTCTGCAGGTGAGTTTTATAATATAGAAGAAGATGTAGTTGCTCGTTATATTCGAGTTGTTATGACCCATAATACATTATCACAGACGACAAGTAATAAGTCTGTACATATGTATGAAACAGAAGTGTATGGTGAAAAGGTTGATAATTATACACCTAGTCAACCATCACAAATTGATCCTGAAGATAAAGATAATATTGCTTATCATAAACCAACAACTGCAAATATGAATAAAAAGGCAAGTTCTTTAGTAGTTGATGGAATGAAAGATTATGGATGGACTGCTAAATTATATCCTGCAAATGTAGAGGTTGATTTAGAAAAGGCATATGATATTTCTGAAATGATGCTTTATTTTCCTACTGATGGAGATATAGTATATAAATATAGTATTTATGGTAGTGTAGACGGTGTAAATTATAATAAGATTTATAGTAAAAAGGATAATGATCCTGTATCAAAAGATGGTGATGTTATCACATTAACAGATTGTAAAGGTATTCGTTATGTTCGTGTTAATGTAGAATATAATTCTGAAAGTGCTATTTCAGCTGTGGCTGAAATAAAAATACATGGGATTGAAAGTAATGTAGAAACAGAAAATAAAAAGGAAAAATATGAATTAGAACCATTTGTAAAAAGTGATTATGCTAAGGATTTGGAAGTTACAGAACTTTTAAATGGTATTGTAACAAGAACGGTTGGAAATGAGTATGTTAACTGGTTTGAATTTAAAGAAGTTCCTCAAATAGAAGAAGGTAAAGATTTCTATCGTATTTCTAACCATAATGGAAAAATAAAAATTGAAGGAACAAGCGGTGTGGCAATTGCTTCTGGTTTGAATTATTATTATAAATATTATTGTAATGTTAATATTACAGAGGTTGCAAATCAAACCAAAATGCCAGAAAAATTAGTTCCGGTAGAAAATGTAATTCAAAAAGAATCACCATATAAAGTACGATATGCTTTTAATTATTGTACTTTAAGTTATACATTTCCATATTATGATTTAGAAGATTGGCAACATGAACTTGACTGGTTAGCATTAAACGGTGCAAATGTTGTATTAGATCTAGCAGGGCAAGAAGCTGTATGGGTGTTATTCTTACAGGAGCTGGGATATTCTTTTGAAGATGCTAAAAACTGGTTGTCAGGACCTGGATATTATGCTTGGCAATTTATGGATAACTTGGAATATATTAATGGTCCAGTTCCAGAAGGCTGGATTGAAGATAGAGTAGAGCTTGCAAGAAGTACTATCCAATGGAAAAATGCTATGGGAATGCAGACTGTATTACAAGGGTATGCAGGCATGCTCCCAACAAATGTTGAAGAGTTTGTTTCAGATCAAACGATTATTGATAATCTTCTTCCACAAGGTGAATGGGGAGGTTTAGATCGTCCATGGATGGTTAGAACAGATTCTAAGGCTTATGAAATTCTTGCTGAAAAGTTTTATAAGGCACAGGAAATCGTATATGGTAAAGATAATCATTATTATGCAGTTGATCCATTCCATGAAGGTGGTATCAGACCGAATGATTTAAGCGACGATATTATTGCAAAAAAAGTATTAGAAAATTTAGTTGATAAATATGATGAAGAAGCAGTTTGGATGATTCAGCATTGGTGGAGTAATCCTTCTAAAAAGTTATTAGAAGGTATTGGTGATTATCGTGATGAGCATACAATGATATTAAATTTAACTGCGGTTCCAAATTCTGGTGACGGGGCAGGTTCTACAGGAATTCCTGATGATGCTAAGTTTAATAACACTCCATGGGTATATTGTATGTTAGAAAGCTTTGGTGGTGCGCCATCATTAGATGCGGATTTAAAATCTTTGTCTAAAATACCCCAGCTTGTAAAAGAAAAAGGTAATACAACCCTTCAAGGAATAGGAATTATTTCAGAAGCGACATTAGATGTTCCAGCTGCATATGACCTATTATGGGAAATGGCATGGGAAGATACGGCTATTGATTTAGACCAATGGATTGAAAACTATGTTACTAGAAGATATGGTGAATATAGTGAAAATGCGTATGAAGCATGGATGATTTTAAAAGATACTGCTTATAGCGGTTCAAGAGGTCCTGTTCATTCTTTTGTTAGTAAAAATCCAGATTTAAATTTAAGTATTGAACAATTCCGTTATTCTACAGCAGATCTTGAAAAAGCTCTAATACTATTCTTGAAAGATTATGATAAATTATCACAAAGTAAGGGATATTTATTTGATCTTTCTGAATTAGTTGCTCAGATTATTAATAATAAGCAATATCAAATATTAGCTGATATAAAGAATGCTTATTCATCAAAAGATAGTAAGGCATTTATAGAAGCAAAAGAAGAGTTACTAACAAGTTTTGATATTCTAGATGAAGTAACTAGTATTAATTCTAGTACTTTATTAGGTGAGTGGATTGGTAAAGCTACTGATTTTGCTAAGAATTATGATGATTTTTCATTAGATATGTTTGAACTTAATGCAAAAGCAATGATTACAACATGGAAAAATTCTATAAATAAAGGATTGATAGATTATTCAGCACGTAATTTCAGTGGATTGATTAAAGATTTATATAAAGAAGTATGGAATACTTATTTAATTAGTTTAGAAAATAATCTTTTAAATGGAACGACAGTAGAAAAACCTGATAAATATGAAATGTACTGGTCTTGGGTATTAGATGATAAAGAGTATTCGAGAGAAACATTATCTTCTGTGGATGATATCAAAGAATTAATGGATTCTGTTGTTAAGAAAATTATAAAATTAGATGAAAAAGATTTAACATTTGTGGCTAGTATTGAAGCAAGCAGAGAAGTTGCTTCTTCTGGTGCAAATGGAGGTTATGCTAAATATGCTATAGATGGTTCTTTGAATTCTTACTGGGATGGTGGAAGTGTTAAAGACAATCCTGAAATAATTTTGGATTTAAAAGATCTTTACACTCTTGAAAGTACCCAAATTATCCCATATTATGCTGGAAACAATCGTTATTATCATTATGAGGTATATGCAAGTACAGATAAAGAAAACTGGACTAAAGTTGCTGATAAAAACACAAATGAGATTCAAACACAAAATGGTGAAAAATTTGATCTAGATATTACTGCTCGATATTTAAAAATTGTTGGAAAATATAATAGTAGGGTAGAAGTAGATAAAAATAATGATTCTTTCCATCTTGTTGAATGGAAAGTAAGTGGAAAGCTTGCAGAGAAAACAGATTATACAGCATTAAACAAAGCTATTGCAGCAGCAGAATCATTAAACGAAGCAGATTATACTAAAGAAAGCTGGGAAGCATTAGTAACAGTTCTTAATACAGCTAAACAAGTTGCAGCTAAAGAGGATGCAACTCAAGAAGAAGTAGATAATATGGTAAATCTATTAAAGGCTGCAAAAGATGCATTAGTTGAAGTTACTATTGAAACAAATAAAACAGCATTATCGATTGCAATTGATATGGCTAAAGAAGTAACTCAAAAACA
>NZ_JBKTWO010000082.1:0-5501 GCF_047249845.1 Thomasclavelia sp. | reverse complement strand
CATTACTTTAGCTAAACGATCAAATGCATTATTTACTTCTTCTTGACTTGCATTAGCATTAGCATATACAGTTTCAGCATTTTCTAATGCTGCTTTGAATTCATCAGCTACTGCTGGTACTAATTTACCTAACTGTTCTTGAGTTACAGCTTTTGCCATATCAATTGCGATTGACAATGCTGTTTTATTTGTATCTAATACCTCATCTTTAAAAGTTATATCTGCAAAGAACATATTATGATCTGATAACTTGTTATCAATCATTTGTACTACTTCAATATCAATATTTTTTGATACAATTACATTATCAACACTATTTACATTCATTGTATCATCTACACCATTGAATGTGTCAAAGAATATACTATTCATACCATTAGCTATGTTATAGTTTTCTCCAAAAATTTCTGCAAATTCTTCTCTATATTGATCTGCATTGAAATCTCCTACAACAATTTTATATGATATTGAATCTGCATCCATTGCTGCTTTTAATGTATTCATTTGTTGATGACGTAATTCTGTATTTTCATAAGATAAATGGGTATTATAGAAAGCAACTTTATGACCATTTAACTCTACTACATTACGTTGGTATACACGTTGTTCATTTCCATTACTTTCCAACATAACTGTTGAACTATCATTTAATAGTGATTTTGACACTGTACCAATACCATATTCTCCACCTGCGTAATCAATAGCTTTACTAAAGAATATGCTACCATAAACATCACCTTTAAATACTTCAAGCATATCATAATTATTTCTACTTGTATTTTTATCTACTTCTTGAATACCAGCAATATCTACATCATATTTTTCTAATTGTTCACGAATTTTATTAACATCAGGTTTTTTACCAGCTGCAATATTGAATGAACCAATTCTGACTTTATCTTCTTCTTTTGTCATAAATGTTTCATATGCATTTTCTAATGCCGCAAGATTTTCTTCTTTTAATGTATAATCATCAGCTTTTGCTTTAACATTATCAATAGCCTCTTGTAATGCTGTCATCTTTGATTCAGTATTAATTGATTTAGTTAATAATTTTTCTAATTCTGAAATACGGTCATAAACGGCTGATGTATCTGTATCTGCTACATCTTTCAACTTGATTTTATCCAGCCAATAGCTTGCTTCTGGACGTTCATTATTGAATAAATAAATTTTACCAATATTTGAAGGCGCCTCAGCAGAACTACGATAACCATAATTTTCAGCAAATACAACTTCTTTACCACCAGGTGCTGTTACATATGCACTATAAGTTTTAGATTTTAAATTAACTTCAACTCTAATATGATACTTAGTATTTTGTTCAAATTTAACTGCACTTTGAACATAACCTTTATTGCCATTATAAGCACCAAAAGTACCCTGATACATACGAATAATAATAGGAACTTGTCCATAAGCAGTATAATTTGAACCACTATTACCAAGTCCTACTGCTGTATTTGTTTGATCTGGAGCAAGAGTAGTTACCATATCAAATTCTACATCAACTAGATTTGTTTCACTTGGCCCAATCTCTCTATTCGCTGATAATGATCCAGAACTATTAGGACCTTTTGCAATTAAAGCATCTTTTGATGGTTTTAATTCAGTTTCTAATGGCCCGTAAACTTCAAATTCATATATACTTCCACTATACCATTTTCCATTTCCTGAATGCTGCCATCTTTGTTTTTGTACATATTTTACATAACGGGCCTCAACAGCATCAAATTTAACAACCTCATCAACTTCTGGTCCGTTATTTGCTGTTGTTTCATCTTTTATATAAACTGTTGTAAATTCTTTTCCATCTTCAGAAACTTGAATTTCATATTTATCAACAGCTGATTCATAACGAATATTGATTTCATCAATAACTCTAGTTTCTTCTAAATCTACCAATAACCATTGTTCATCTTTATCTTTTGCAAATGAAACACGAGAATCTTTACTTACAAGACCATCAACTGCCATTTCTGCAGTAAATCTTCCATCAGTAACTTCTAAACCAGAGACTGAAACTGGTCTATTTAATGCATAATTTTCTGATTTATATCCTAAAATATCGGCAATCTCATCTGCACTCATTGCCTTGTTATATACAGATAGACTTGACAATATACCAGATGCATTTTCAAATACTTTTTCAACTGGTAAAACAAATGTTGAGCTTTGTTGTGTTTTTCCAGCAATTGTTGTATTTGTTAATTTACCATTGCCAATTTTCTTTCCATTAATATATAAAGTTAAGTTCTTGTTATCACAAGTTAAAACTAAATCAATATCTTTATTTGCTTCTAAAGCATAATCAAATGTAAATGAATATTGATCACGTGAATAACCAAGTTTTCCATTCATATCGGCAAAGAATGTTCCTTCTTTACCAGCAAATAAAGTTGTATTTTCTGAAATTTCATTTAAATTAAATTTCATGAAAACACTGTAAGGATAACCAATACTATCCATTGGTAATGATAAATACCCATCACCATTAAAAACGACTTGTCCATTAGCTACTTGCCCATTAACAATTGTTCCATCATAACCATTTCCACTTAAATCTGCAACAACATTACCTGCATCTTTAAAATCATAAGATACTAATTGATTTGTCTTACTTTCTACATATCTTCCAGGATTTGCATTAGGAACTTTATTTTGTAAAGCGTCAATTCTTTCTCTAAATTGTTCATATGTTTGATCTGCTTCATCTTCACCATACCAAGTTTTTTCAGCTAAAATAGAAACCGCATCTTTCAAACGGTCAAAAATATCAAACCATGAAAATCCAGTTTTAAATGAAGTCATATCATTCCATAAAGCAAATTCAGCACCTTTTGTTTGTGGATGTGCTACAGGCATAATTGCTTCACCAGAAGGATTTCTTCCTGATTTAAAGTTATTAACTTCAAATTGTTCATATAATCTCTTTACATCAATACGATCTGGATAACCAGCATTTCCAGCTGGAACGATATACAACCATCCACCATATGTATTAATTACATCATAACCAGCATCATATGTTTCATGAACATCTGCCCAATATGGTGCCCATAAATTCATAGTAGCTTCATTAGTTACTGGTGTAGTCCCGTTAAATCCATTTTTACCTAATGATGCCCATACACGACTATCATATCCTTTAGCATTTACATATTTGATAAGTTGATCTGTCCATTTACGCATCTGTTCACCATAGGTTTTATCATATTCATCAGTACCAATATGAAATTTATCACTTTGAATAACTGGATCGTCTCCATCCAAATACTCATCAAATAAATTTTCAATAATCTCTATATTAGCATTAAAAGCATCTTCCGTTGTAATATCCAAATAGCCTGCTTTATTAGCTAACATTTTAACACCTGGAACTTCTCTAAATGCTTCAGCATGATATGGAGTATCAATTTCAGTAATAACATCAATACCAAAATTCTTCATATTTTTTTGATATTGTTTATATTCTTCTTTCGTATAATATCCATCTTTTGCAACAATTGATGGATAAACCTCACTTTCTAAACGGAAAGCACTATAACCAGATTGTCCCCAGTAATCATTAATATGAATATGTGCTTCATTCAACTTATACCATGACATATAAACTGTCATTTCTTCTAAGTATTCTAAAGGAATATACATTCTTCCTACATCTATCATACCAGCACGAACTTCATATTGTGGATAATCTCTTGCAACACCTTTTGGTACAGTATTACCGTTTTGATAAAGTATTTGGGTAATAGATGCCCCACCATAAATCATACCTTTATAAGTAGGTGCTTCAATCGTTACATAGTCAGAAATATCTAAATAATACCCTTCATTTCCTACTTCTTCAACAAGACTACCTGTCTTTAATACAATGTCTCCAGCTTGTGGCTGTCCTTTTACTACTTCAATATCATATCCTAACATATCTTTAAAATATGTTTGAATCATCTTAGCACTGTCCATCCATCTATCATCTAAAAAAACAATACGAGATGAATCAGTCAAGCGGTAATTTCCTGCCGCTCCTTTCCATTCTCTAAGTCCAGGAACAACATTTGGTTTTTCGTTATCTTGTTGTGCAACATCATATTTACCATTAACAACTAATGCAATGTCATCTGATACTGCAGTATCTTTTTCATCATTAACATTTTCAACCTTATACATAATATTAACAGACATATCAATTAATGGTTGAATAACTTTTCCTGTTTTTGAGACAACTTGTTCATTATCAGTTCCATATAATGAAATTTTATATCCATCAGGTACTGTAGGCATAACAAGTGATTTCCCATCTTCTGATAATACTGGCACTTCTTTTTCAATTTCATCAATAATACTTCCAGCATTATAAGTCTGTTGAGAGTAAACTTCTAATTCATAAATAGAATATCCATATTTTGCAGTTTTTGCTTCTTGACACAAAATACGAACATATCTAGCAGTAAACACTTCAAAATCTTTATGTTCTTTCACTCCAGCTTCAGTAGCACCTGATACTAAAACATCAAAAAAGTTTTTCCCATCTAAAGATCCTTGAATTGTGTACTTTGTAGCTGTCGCTGCTTCCCAATTAATATTAATTTGAGAAATTGGATATTCTTGTTGTAAATCAACCATCATCCATTGCTCAAAATTAGGATCCCATTGATCAGCAGGTGTCCCGGTTCCAAGTCTTTTTGTTGACCATCTAGAATTTGCATCAACAATTCCATCAACAGCTTTTGATGCATCTTTACCTGAACCAGGATATACACTCGACTCTGTTGTTGGCTTGTTTAAAGCTAAATTTTCATTAACAGCTGCTGCTGGTGAAACTTGGATTATTCCAATAACCATTAGACACGACAACAAAAAGCTTACTAATCTTTTTCTCTTCATTTTCCTCTATCCTTTCCTTTTATTTAGCACTTATTTGTAAGCGCTATCTCCCGTTATTATACTTCTTTACTGTGATTTTTGTCAATAAATGACACAAAAATGTGACATAAATAATATAAAAACACTTAATATCTAACATATTTATTAACAAAATTAAATATTTATAATTTTTAATAATTATTTATACAATCATATTTTCAAATATAACTTTTACATCTTTTTAAAATCACTTACTATTATCATATCAAAAAATAACTATGCATGAATTATATACATTGTTAAAACTAATTCACAAAAAATAATCATCACTTATTTTTCATTTTATTTTTATAAAAAAGTGTGCAGTAGTTTTATCTACATACACACTCAATATTCTTATTAATCTTCTTTTTTTCTTAATAAACATAGTCCTGCTAAACTTAACATTGATAAACCTGCAAAGATTTCAACTAAACTGTTATCCCCAGTTTTTACACTTACTGTTGCATCCCCTGGTTTTACAGTACTTTCAGGATCTGCTGGATTAGCTTCTAATCCTGCCATTGCTTTGGTTAATCCTTTTATCGCATTTTCTACTTCTTCTGCTGTTGCATTTGGATCATTTAATATTGCAT
>NZ_JBKTWO010000081.1:0-5555 GCF_047249845.1 Thomasclavelia sp. | reverse complement strand
CCTGCATTGCATTCCATGTTGATTCTGTATAATCATTTGCTGTTAAGTTAGCTATTTCATCCATCATCTTTTGTAATGCAATCTTATCACCTTTATAGAATTCTAACATCTGCATTACTTTAGCTAAACGATCAAATGCATTATTTACTTCTTCTTGACTTGCATTATCTTTAGCATAGATAGTTTCAGCATTTTCTAATGCTGCTTTGAATTCATCAGCTACTGCTGGTACTAATTTATCTAATTGTTTTTGAGTTACTTCTTTAGCCATATCAATTGCAATTGATAATGCTGTTTTGTTTGTTTCTACTACTCCAACTTTTACTAAAGACTCTTTAGCTGTCTGTAATAAGACTGCCATGTCATTCATTTCAGAAGTACATGTTTGAGCATCTGATTTTTCATATACTTCTTTTGCTAGGTTAAAAATCTTCTTAAATTCATTCCAACTATCGGTAGTATATTCATCTACATTTAAAGAAGAACAAATTTCTAATTCTTTTTCTAAAGATGTTCTATCAACCTCATTTACTAAGTTTTGTCTAATTGTTAATGTTCCAACCTCTACCCAACCATTAGTTGCTTGTTGATTTTTCCCATTTTTTTCAAAAGATATCGTATATTTATCTTGAGGTAATTCTTTTCTAAACAGAACTACACCTTCAACACGTTCTTTAGCATATGTATCAATATTTTCATCTACAACAATCTCACCTTGGCTATTAGTAATAATAACATGTAATATACCATGATCTTCAGCTTTAACAGTCGTAACTTCAATAGCTGAGCCAATAAATTCATAAGTCAATAATCCTGCATTATCTTCGTTTGTTGCTTTAAAGCCTTTAACATCAAGCCATTTAACTCCTCCATTTAATTCTTTAGAAGCAATTACAACTGTTCTTACATTATCTTCTAAATTAATTAATGTATTTTGTAATAATTCTACTACTTGATCAACCTTGCTTTGCTTAGCGTCCTTGTCGTCTAGAATTATCTGAGCATCTTTTAATACTTTTCTTAATTGATATAAACTTTCTTGTGTATATTGTTTTTCTAACTCTTGTTGAGCTTCTTTAATAAGAGCTTTTAATACTGTTTTATCTGCTTCACCTAAATCTAATCGATTATATCGATTTTTTAAGAAAACTTCTCTTAGATCCATTTGACTTTGTGACATTTCACTAGCAGCTTTCGCGTCTAAAATACTTTCTTCAAAAGCATCTTTTAAACTTTTTTTCAAATTAATATAATCGTCATCATTTTTATCAATATTTTCAGATAAGTGAATCAATGAATTTAAATTTTCAAAGAAACCTTTTCCATCTTTATCTGCTTTTAAATTGAGAAATTGAATTTCCCAAAAAGATGGTTCTTTAAGATATCCTTCTTTAATTACAACTTTCATTTTATTAGCTATAACTGGATCAAATGAAATTGTATTTACACAATGCCCAGGAGAAGTTGCCATACTGTTATTACCAAGATTACTTCCTGAATATATTTGTTCATATTGATCATTAGTCATTGCCCATATTTCAAATTTATCACTTGCATTGTTTACTGAAACAAATTGATCAAATTGAATTGTATCTACTTTTACTTCTGATCCAAATTGAAATTCTAATTCAATATCACCTATCGGTGATTTTGAAGCCCATCTTGTTGTTAAGTTATTATCAATCATCTTTTCAACAGAATAACCATCCCAAAAAGCATTATTATTTATAACTTTATTCACTGGAGCAGGTTTTCCATATCGCTTTGTGTAAATCGGACTAACCCTTTGATTATTATAGAATAACGCTGCTCTAAGCGTAATATCCTGATTACTATTCAATGTAATAGCTTCATTATATAAAGAGGATTGATAATTTGGTTCACTACCATCTGTAGTATAGCGTAACTGATAATATAAGGCATTATCGTTTTGGCTTAGAGTAACTGTAGTACCTTGATTATCAATTATTCCAGAATCTTTACTAAATATAATTTCTCGATTAACCATTTGTTCATTAAGGATATGGAAAATATTTAATAATGAATTATAATCAATTTCATATAGTTCAATAGTTTTATCATTGTCTATCAAACTTTTTCTGATTGTCCGCATCTCATTATACATCTCATCAATATCATCATAAGAAAGACCTTCTTTTATTGTCATATAATAAATTTCATCTTCATGATTCAAATATTCACGATACATTTTATTCACAAATTGTGCTTTTTCTAAAACATTTATTAAAAGCGGGTCATTACTTTCAATAGCCTCTTTTAATTCAATTTTAAGTTTATTTAAATCATCATGAATTTCTGCTAAGTAATTTTGTGCTTTCTCTTTGACCTTATCAAAATTTGCTTCTGATAAGTCTATGACATATACCTTCCCTTTTTGAGCAGTAAAAGAGATTCTGTCATTTGTTTCTGTTTTAACCTCTACATCATTTCCATCTACATATACTTTAGCATTTGCAATATTGTTATATTCTCCAATAAACTCTTTTTCAGTTTTATCTCCATCATAACAAACAGTAAAAGTTTTCGCTAAACCATTTGACCATGTTTCATCAATAGTGAAATTTCCTCTTGCTTTTAAACCTTTAACAGAACCATTTGACCATGCTTCAGGAAGTGCAGGAAGAAATTGTACATATCCCAATTGACTTTGTAAAAGCATTTCAGTCATACCTGCTGTTAAACCAAAATTTCCATCTATTTGAAATGGTGGATGTGAATCAAGTAAATTATTCATAATTCCATTCTTATTACCTGCACACATAGCTTTAACCATTGAATAAGTTTCCTCAGCTAATCCTGTTCTTGCATACATATTGATTTTCATTGCTTTAGACCAACCAGTTCCATTTAAACTTCTTTGCTCTAATGACTTAATGGCCGCTTTCATCCATTCGGTTGTATCTTTATTAATCAAAGTACCAGGGTATAAACCAATAAGCTGAGATGTATGACGATGAATAGACCCTTGATTAGCACTTCCACCAGCGCCAAAATTAGGAATATTTGTTTCTTCAAGATTTCCCGCTTTGCCTTTTCCTAAAGATGTTTCTTCAAACCATTCTTTTACCTGTCCTTGATCACCAATAATAACAGGATTTAACTGAGCCTGTTTTTCTTGCCATACTTTACGTTCATTTTCATCTACTCCAAGTACCTTTGAAGCCTCAATTGCCATTTTATATAATTCCCAAACAATTGATTGATCATAAGTTGTTCCGTTTACTGTTGGGCCTTGTTCAGCAGATACCGATGGTCCAACAACAAGTCTATCTTGATATTCACTATACCATAAAAATTCATTCCAAAAATTTGCCATCTCTTTTAGCATTGGATAAATTTCATTTTTCAAATATGTCGTATCTTCTGTAAATAAGTAATAATCATATACATTTTGCAGTGACCACGAAGATCCCCCAATATTCCATCCATACTCTTGTCCACCAAATGGTGCAGTTGTTCCAAATGGATTATTTTGAGTATTCACTAAAAAGCCGTTTCCTTCACCAACCGGTGTTCCAGCCTCTGTTTCTATCCCAGCAGACATCTTGGCAGTTACACGTCCTGGTTCTACCAATGATTTCATATAATCATTAAATACAGTCCCACATTCTGCTAAATTAGTAGAAAAAGCAGGCCAATAGTTCATTTGTACATTAACATTGAAATGAAAATCTGCATTCCAATACTTACCTGCATCTCCAATCAACCATATTCCACATAAATTTGATGGCAATTCATCACCTTGACGCGAACTTGCAATTGTTAAATAACGTCCAAACTGATAAACCATTTCTTCAACAGTTACATCATAATTCCCTTTACGATATTCTGCCATCAACTCATCCGTTGGAATATTTGGATTTCTTCCTCCTAAATTTAATTCCACACGATCAAATAATTCACAATAATCTTTCAAATGATTTTCTCTAAGCTCCTCATATGTCTTAGCAGAAGCTTTTTCAATAATATTTGTAAGTGTATTATGAGGATCTTCACCTCGATAGGTTGGATAAGTATTTTTGTAATCAGTTCCTGTAGATAATACAATTGTTACTGCATCAGCATCTTTAACACTAACAGTTCCATCTTCATTAGAAACAATACTTCCATTATCTCCATCTTTATAAATTTGGGTTTGCATTTCACATTTCATTTGATTATCAAAAACTGTTCCAAATAATCTGATTTTTCCATTTTCACTTACAACTTTAGTTTGTAAACCACTTGCTGCTTTTACCGATGCATTAAAACTTAGGTTATTATTTTCTGAAGCAGTAAGTCTTATAACCATAACCTTATCTGGATGAGAAACAAAATATTCTCTTTTATAATGTACATCCTTGTAATCATATTGAAGAGATGATATTCCTGTGTGCATATCTAAATCTCTTACATAGTTTTCTACATTATCATTTGTCATACCAGTAGCTGAAAAATCAAGATATAAATCACCAAAATCCTGATATTTTCCCATCCCATTTCCATCACCCATTACATAATCTAATGATGTACCAAGTGGAAATACATTTTTTGAATGATCGTCAGCTTTAATACGAAGTTCTTCTAATTGTTCTTTTGTAACTGGTGATGTTTTATTTCCTCCGTTATAATTTGGACGTGATGAACTTGGCCCCCCACTCCACAAAGTTTTTTCATTAAAATGAATTTGGTCTTTTCCAACTTGACCTAAAAGAATACCTCCTGTTTTCCCATTACCAATAACTAAACCTGTTTCTTCCCATGTATCTACTGTCCCTGGCTCGTTATACCACATACGTAATATATTATCGTCAATTTCTGGTAGAGAAGTTTTTTCTTTGTTATCTTTAATTACTGAAGCTTTAATAGGTAAAACTGAAATTGTCATCATCAATGTCACAATAATTAATATTATTTTTTTCATTTTCCTTCTTTAATCTATATAGCTTCTTGCCCCTTTCGATCTGTTTATCTTAAAAACCAAAACTTTTTATAGTTACTAAGCAACATTTATTTCCCATCCCTCCTTTGGCACTTTTCTTACATCTATATCATATCACCTTTTAAATAGTAAAATCCTACAACGATTAGCAAAATTCTATACTCGATTTTATATATTTTCTACACTAAATATTTGAATCTATCACTCTATTATCAATAATTTTGTATTTACTATTTTAAAATTAAACTCTCCGTCACTTATTGGTGAGGGAGAGTTCTTTTGAGTTAAATACATTTAGTTATTATTTAACTTATCATAGTATGCTTTCTATACTAGATATTTTATTATTTGTTAAAATTCATTTCCCCGTATTTAGTATTTTAAAAATATAAACGTATAATCCCAAATAAATTTTATTATATTAACTAAACTTATTAAATTTTACTATTTTTTCTTTTTTTATTTCCATAAATTATCAATGAAGCAATTGCTAGTCCTGCTAGTGGATACATCATATTTGTTGTATCTCCTGTCTTAGTAGCATTTACCTTTGTATCACCTGGTTTTACTGTACTTTCAGGGTTAGTTGAATTAGTTTCTAATCCGGCCATTG
>NZ_JBKTWO010000080.1:0-5914 GCF_047249845.1 Thomasclavelia sp. | reverse complement strand
ATATTATACTATTAGTTATTTCTTCAGAATTATATAAAGCTTTTTTAGAAAAAATTCTCATCATAACAATAACATCTAAATTTATACTTGATAAAGCATCTTTATCATGGTTAGCCACCAATATTACATTGGTCATTGGTTTCCACTTTCCAGCTTTATAATAAAAATCTACTAAGTTAGGTGTACAAGTAAATACTCCAAAATCTACATTATCCTCCATCCAGCTTGTTGCACTTGCAATAATTTTAGAACTTATTCCCTGTCTTTGAAATGATGGCAAAGTTGCCACACAACTTAATCCACCTATTTGATATAACTTTTCTTTAATAATTACTTTTACTTGAATAACCGCTGCATAACTAACAATCTTACTATCAATCATTACATAAAAAGATTGTACTATTAAGTTACTTTCGTGTGCTTCAGAATCATTTTCAGTTGGCCAAATAACCTGTAATAACTCATTAATTAGATTTTTTATTTTTAATGGTGCTTGCTGATATGGGATAGTTTCAACTTTAATCATAGTTCTAATAACTGACTAGTTAATTTAGCAACTGTATCAACAAGATAATCCGCTTGATTTTTCTTTAACTCTTCCAAACTACCATAACCATATAATACCCCTATACAAGGTAAGTTGTTTTCATGAGCCCCAATAATATCATGTTTACGATCTCCAACCATTATTACTTTGGAATTATCAATTTGTTTAGATTTTAAAACATATTTAATTACATCTGCTTTTTTTTCACGACCGTTAAATTCACTGCCACCAATAAAATCAAAATATTTAGCTAAATCAAAATATTCAATTATCTGTTTAGCAAATTTCTCTGGTTTTGAAGTTGCAACTAATAAAATTTTACCAGCATCTTTTAATGTTTGTAAACATTCTGGTATTCCTTCATAAACCCTATTGTCAAAAATCCCTTCAACAGCAAAGTATTCACGATATTTAATCACAGCCTTATTAGCCTTATCATCATCAAAACCATAAAACTCTTTAAATGAATCTCGTAGTGGTGGTCCAATAAAGGGTAATAAATCACTTAAATTATCAACACTAATACCATAATAGTTTAAAGCATATCGTACTGACTTTGTAATTCCCATCATTGGATCAGTTAATGTCCCATCTAAATCAAATAAAATATATTTTCTTTCCATAAAAGCCTCCATTTAATTATATTTTAACTATTTAGATCTTTATTAGCAAGAATATATACTCTTTTATCAGTAGATATTAATAAATGCTCTTTATCAATAATAGATACACCCACTAACTCTTCATTCATTTTTTTATCATTATTTAAATCAACTATTTTATTATGATTAATATCATAAAGATATAGTTCTTTGTCATTAAATAATACAATATAATCCAAACTACAATAAGTACCTGAAGTAAAAATATGATCCATTTCACACTTGATTCCAGTAATAACATTAGTAAATATAATTTTATCATCTGTATAATCAATATTAACCAAAGTCCCTTCTAAAGGAAATTTATCTAATGGTGTAACAGTATCATTTAAAATGTCCAGTATTATCCCATTATTATTATCATCATAAGTAATTACTGTATTTTCATCAATAAAGGTAATACAATTACTATGCATATAAGGATCAATATTAGTAACTTCATTTCTAATTCCTGTTTCGATATTATAATTCTCCCATGCTTGATCGCTTTTATTAATTAAAATGTTAGTTTGCTTTGGTGAAGCAATTGGATTTACAGATATATGATCATTAGTAATATATTCTAGTTCACCAGTCACTAAATCAACTTTTGCTAGATCATATTTATGTGCTAAATCAGTACAAACATAAATCTTATTATCAAGAATTCTTGGTAATACATCAATAATACACCCTTGATAATTAAAACATAAAATTCGATCATCATATCTTGCATAATTAAATGAAAAGTCTTGTCCTTCAATATTTCCTTGATAATAATTAATTGAACATTCTACTAATTTATCATTCTCTAAGACATATACTTCACTATAAAAATCGTTATCATCAACAATCCCTATAAATTGATCTTCAACATACCATCTACCTTTACCTTGCTTTAAAGCAATAGTATATCCTCCAGTACCATCAGATAAATCTCTTGAATCAGTAATATTAACAGCATTATCAAAACGTTCATTTATCCATATTCTAAATGATTCTGAAAAAGCATATGTAATTCCTACTGACGAAGTTCCAATCATTATAATAATTAGTGATATTGCTAAGATATATTTGATTTTTATCTCTCTTTTTTTCTTAGAAACCCTAAAATCATTATCTATTATTATTTCTTTCCAAATAGAAGGTGTTTTTATTTTATTGAACTCATTAAATTTATTCATAAAAATCTTCTCCTAACTTCTTTTTTAGTAACTTACGTCCACGGGCTAATTGTGATTTAATAGTATTTGGATTCTCTGTTAAAATATCAGCAATTTCATTAATCGAATATCCTTCATAATAATATAGATACAAAACATTTCGATATTTACTTGCAAGCTTCATAACTAATGGTAAAATAACTAATTTTTCATCTTCTCTACCAATAATAATTTCATCAATATTAATATTTCTTTTCCAAAATTGTTTTTGATAATCTTTACATTCATTAATAGTTACTCTAATAAGCCATGCTTTTATATGTTCATGATCATCAAACTTTTTTTTATAACAATAAAGCTTCATAAAAACATTTTGATAACAATCTTTAGCATCATCAATATTTTTTACATTCATAATTGCAATCCTAGTTACCATATCACTATATTGATCTACTATTATTTTATATTCTTCTCTTTCCATAATCTCATACCCTTCCACTATTAATACGAATCAATAACATATTTGGATGCAAATATATTTATTTTCTACCTCTATTATACTTCCAAATAAAAAACAGTCTTATAAAATTGACTGTTAACGTAAATACTTGCTTTCTCTTTGAATAAGTTTAGATACAAACTCTGATTTAGGCTGATTCAATATTTCCTTGGGAGAGCCTAACTGTACGATCTTACCTTGATCCATAACTAATACTTGACTTCCTAATTTTAAAGCTTCATTAATATCATGTGTAACAAAAACAATTGTTATTTTCTCCTGCTGATGAATTCTTAAAATTTCATCTTGTAAAGTTGTACGAGTAATTTCATCTACTGCTCCAAATGGCTCATCCATTAACAAAATATCTGGTGAAGCCGCTAATGCTCTAGCAATCCCTACTCGCTGCTGTTGACCTCCACTTAATTCATTAGGGTAACGTTGGCTTAAATCATTATCCAATCCAACGATCTTCATCCATTTATCAACCGCTTCACGAGTTCTTTTTTTATCACCTTTATTTAATAGATTTGGAACATAAGCAATATTTTGAGCTACTGACATATGCGGAAATAAGACACTTCCTTGAATTGCATATCCGATATTCCTTCTAAGTTGAATCAAATCAACTTTTTGAGTGTTTTCACTATGGACTAATACTTGGCCATTATTAGGAATAATCAAACCATTGATCATCTTTAATATAGTAGTTTTACCACATCCAGAGCTTCCTACCACTGTTAAAAATTCTCCTGCATCTATCTTTAAATTAAAATTATCAATAATTATTTTATTTCCATATTCTTTTTTCACATTTATAAATTCTATTGCAGTATCCATACATATCTCCTATTCAATTAAACCAATACTTATTAAAAAATCATGTGCAACATCTTCTGCATCTTGACCTTTAGTTTCAACTAAATAATTTAATTGTGCCATTTTTGATTCATCAAGTATACCTGTCATCTTATTAAATACATCATCTAATTCTGGATATTTAGCTAATATGTCATTACGTATCACTAAAGCCCCCATTGCTGTTGAAAAGAACTGCTGGTCATCTTCAAGTACAACTACATCTGATACAGTTAATTGTCCATCAGTTGTAAAAATATCTATCACATCTACTTTACCTTCATTAACAGCTTGATATTTTAATCCAATATCGAAATCCATTGTATTTTTAAACTTTAAATTATATTTTTGACATAATGCGTTATAACCTTCAGGAATTTCATAAAAATCATATTCTGCTCCAAATGTTAATTGGTCAGCTACTTTCGCTAAATCAGAATAAGTTTTTAGATTATACTGCTTTGCAATTTCTTTTCGAACCGCTAAACCATAAGCATCGCTAAAACCTAATAAACCCGTCCAAGTAAAACTAAACTTTTCTTGATATTCTTTAACTAACTGCCCATACATATCTTCATTATAAAAACCTTTATGTTTTAATACAGTATTCCAGCCTGTACTTGTATACTCTGGATACATATCAAACTCTCCACTTACCATACCTGGTTGAATATTTGAAGTTCCACCACCAACACCTTGAATAATTTTGACTTTAATATCAGTATCTTGCTCAATTATTTCTTTTAACATAGCCCCAATAATATATTGCTCAGTCATTGGTTTAGTTGCTAGATTAAGTGTTACTCCTTGATTAACATTATTTATAATACTTGATCCAATTAAAGATCCACAAATAATAAAAATTGCAACTAGACCAAACTTTCTTTTTGATTTTACACCTGCCTTTCTAGATGTAAATAATTTTTCAACTAATCCTAAAACAATATCTGTAATTAAAGCAAGTATTGCAATTAATAAACTTCCTGTCAACGTCATTGCCGCATTATTAGTTGTAATTCCTCGATAAATAGCTACACCTAATCCACCTGCCCCAATAAACGATGCAATCCCTGCTAATGCAATGGTCATTGTGACCATATTACGAAACCCTGACATGATAACAGGAAATGCTAATGGTAACTTAATTTGATATAAAATTTGCCAGCGAGTAGCCCCCATTCCAGTAGCTGCTTCAAGAATATTTTCATCAATATTAATAATACCTGTATATGTATTTCGTACCATTGGTAATAAAGCATAGACACTTAATGCAATAATCGCTGTATTATTTCCTATTCCAGAAAAAGGAATTAAAAAGCCTAATAAGGAAATCGAAGGAATTGTATACATGAAATTAATAATTCCTAAAATTGTTTTAGAGCTTTTTCGATATTCACTAATTATTATCCCTAAAATCAAACCAATAATTGAAGCAATTATAATTGAGATTAATGAGATTTGCATATGTTCAATTAAGAGACCTAAAAAGAAATCTCCCTTTTCCTGTAATATTGATATCATCTCTTCTAACATTATTTAACCTACTTTCTTAATCGCTCCAACAGGACATACCTCATGACATAAACCACAATGTAAACAATGAAGCTGTTTAATTTTATATACTTCTGCACTTTCTATACATTGCTGTGGACACTGTTGTTTACATTGACCACAACCAATGCAAGCCTCACTAATTAAATAACCATTTCTAAAAATCGTATTTCCTTGCATATCATATTGATAACGTTGAATTGGTGTTTTAGACAAATCAAATACTTCAACTTCACCTTCTTTAATACAAAAAACCTCTAAAATCTTTTGACTTTGACCAGGATAAACATTATTCATACTAGGATTATCATTAAATATCCTATCCCGCCAATATTCCTGATCTATTACCCTTTCTACAAATCCATTCAAGCGAATCGAAACATAATCTTCATTAACAGCACTAATTGCAACTCGTTTACTTTTTATTATTTCCTGATAAAAATTCTTACCTCGAGCAGTTAAAAAATACAAACAATTATCTTCGACTGCCATAACATCAATAATTCGTATCTGGGGATTTCCATAATGATCCACAGTTGCCATAGCAACATCTTTTATTTTTCTAAGTTCTTTCAAAATTTCACAAACATCCATTTTTTAATCACGTATACTCAATTTAGGTCACTAAGTTGAGTATTCTCCTTTCTGGCCTTAT
>NZ_JBKTWO010000079.1:0-6724 GCF_047249845.1 Thomasclavelia sp. | reverse complement strand
TTGGCCTGCGCTTAAAAGTCTGCTTTCTAGCCATAATGAAAACACGTCCTTTCTAATTGTTGTTTGCCTTGAACGTGTTAAGGTGTTATAATAAGCACGTAAAAGGACTTTGAGAGAGTCTTTTATATTTAAGTGGTATTGGCGTATCACTTTGACCATCCTATTGGCGTAGGGTGGTTTTTTATTTTAAATATTTATATCTAAATCTTGTCTATAAAACATTATTTCTGAACCAATGTATTTTTTTTCTACTGTATATGATAATTCATATTCTATACCGTCATTAAATGAGTATATTGTTTTTATTTCATCAACATTGTCATAAGTAACAACCCAGGGATAATTTAATTCTTTAACGATTTTAGCAATTTCTACATGGTCTTGCTCAGTAAAGAAATTTTTATATAATTGACCACCTTTTAAAAAGTAAGGAGGATCAATAAAGAAAAAAGAGTTATCAGGAAACGGAAGCTGCAGAAAGTCCCTCGCATCTAAATCAAATACTTGAATCCTTTCTCTATTATCATATATGCGTTGTACACGATCAGCTAAAGATTTTCTATTAAATCTACAATCTATTAAATAATTACCAGTTTGATTTAAACCTCCGATAGGGCCAGCAGTAATAATACCAGAACGGTTTGTTCTGTTTAAGTAGAAGGTTGCAAAACCAAGTTCTAATACATTATCTCTATTATTATTATATATTTCTCTTTGATGTTCTCGTTCTTCAATAGTAACTGGAGTGGTCATAATCAATTCTATAAATTCAGGACCATAATTTAAGATTGCTGACCATACAGAATATATTGCAGGGTCAATATCGTTAAGGATAATGTTATCTACATGACCATTAAATAATAAATTGAGGGCCAAATTTGCTCCTCCCGCAAACGCTTCAATATATGTACAACCTAGAAGGTTATTATTGGTTAATATTTCTAATGTCTGAGTATACATTTTTCCTTTACCGCCTGGGTATCTTAATGGTGAATAGTATGCCATTTTATTACCTCCTTAGGTTAAATATAACAAATTTCGAGTTTATTGGCCAGAATTATCTTTATAAATATGTTTTACTACTGGATGAATTGAGTCATAAAAATCAATTAAAATCGTTTTTGATACAACGGCAGTTTGGAAGTTGTGAGTAGCTTCATTTAGTAGGTTGATTATTTCAGCCTTTTCAAGTAGAACTTTAAGAGCGCCTTTTTCTTCACGACTAATTAAGTTATTTTCAAACATTTTATTCATTACTGCCATAATTATGCCTAAAAGGTTATTATGATTAAATTTAATATTTTCATTTGAAGCATACCATTCAAATGAATATTGCAAAAAAGATCTAAGAATAATAGGGACAGAAATTATATAAACATTTAAATTTAAAATTGATAATTCATGAGCAATTTGATTAACTTGTCTATTTAATGTCATAGATAATTCATTTTTTTGTTCTTGTGAAATTACTGTGTTTCTTTTCTCAACATCACGTTTTAAAGGGCTACGGTTATCTGTTTTTTTATCTAAGTCCTCATTTGAATCTATACTGTCATCATCTTTATTAAAATTAAATGCGGTTTGTTCTGGTGGGATTACACCAGAGTCTGCTTCTGTTTGATTTTTTAAATTATCTATGTTAAAAGTGAAATCAAGCTGACCGTTAGAATATTTTTTGATTAAATCGTCCAATATGTCTTTGTATATATTAGCTTGAGTACGTGTATTTACTTTTATAGGTTTATCTTCTAAAAAATATGCTCTATCTTTTACGATTTTACATAACTCATTAATAATTGCATTATCGTTATTAAGGTTGATTTTTCCATTTTCCAAAATATTCAATTGGCTTTTTCTCATTATCCTATTAAAGATATCTGTTCGTTTATTTGTCATTTGAATAATCTGATCATCTGAAAACCCGTAGTATTCAAGAGTCTTAATCCATGGATGCTTAATTTCCGATCCTATAAACTGACTGGCTCTATACTGAGATAATGCATTCCAGTCCTTTCTAGTTTTATTATCATTAATATGTAATTCATCTAGCGCATCCATTAAATTTTCCTTATCTTCATCGATAGAGTCATAATAAATATCAGCATTTAGTTCTTTTATGCCTAAAGACCCTCTAGCTATACACAGATGTCTCAGATTATCATATTCCTTGTCAGAAGGTATTAATTTTGGGTTATTGAATATTTTTAAAACTGATACCCTTCTATTAGCGTCCATTAATATTTTATCATTGTTTCTCTCTAGTATTAATACTGTAAATGTGCGACAATCTTTAGCCATAGTTCTGGCTAAATTTAAGTAGCTTTCATAATCTTCAGAGATTAAATAGTGTATAGCTTCTAATTCATTATTCAATGGTGAATGTCTAAAATTTTCTTTATTTACTTCAATTTCTTCTAATAAAATCTTTATCCCTTTTGTGCTCATAATTTGATTCTCCCTTCATTTTTATATAAACACTATGAAGTGTGTATATCGTAAAGCAAAAGCCCCTAACCGTTATCGATAAGGAGCTTCACTAGTCGCATCAGGTGCAACCATTTCTGTTCCCATATATTATGTATTGCTTTCATAATATTATCAACTGGTTATTTAACTTTGTAATCAGCATTCCATTTATCCTTAGCGTCAAGAAAACTGTGATTTTTAATAACAATTTTATATTTTTCAAGAATTTCATCGCCATTTAATGTTAATTTATTATTTTTTATGTAACCTTGTTTTTCTAAATAATAATATTCTTTTTTAAAACAAATCCCGTATTGATATTCAAAATAGGCAGGAACTTTTTTTCTATTTATATTTTTAATCCAATGCATCATATAAACATGACCAGGAAGTAGACCGTTTTTGTACCTTGTCATTACCTGAGGAGGGATTAAAGCTTGTAACGGAAATAATTCCACTTGATCTAGCCATGTAGAATATAATTCTCTATCCTTTGAGATAAATGGTTTTTCAGGATAAGCTGAATAATATTTATTCCATATCATTTTACAATATTTTTTGCTTGCTTCTACTTTTTGAGCTTCATCTATTAAGGAAGGATCAATTTGTTGGCGTCTGCTAGGATTAGAAGATGTTTTCTTTTTTACAACAGTTTCTCTATTTGTTAAACCGACTATGTTTTTATCTATTTTTTTTATTAAATTGTCGCGTCTAGCTTTCATAGTCTCCTTAGACGCATCATTTTTAATTGCATCGTTACAAATATCTATTGCTTTAGTGAAGTTTTTTTGTTTTTCGTAAAGCATTGTTAACCGCTCATATGCGGGGACACTCTTTGAGGTATAATCGTTATATTTTTTTTCAATAGCTATCATTTGCAAATATAAGTTTATATTTTCTATACACAGTTGCTCGTATTTTTTAGCAAATTCATTTGTATAATCTTTACTTTTGTATAATTGTGACCATCCTGACTTAATCTCTTTATGTAGTTGGTTGTAATATTTATTTGCTATAGGTTGTAATTCTTCTTGACATTTCCAGAATAATTCAGTTTCACTTTTAGGAAAAACCAAATTATTTTGTTTTTTTAATCTTTCCCATTCTTCAGAGGTGCCACCATATTCTAAAAACGAAAGCCAATTATCATATTCGCATTTATTTAAATCAATATTAAATGATGGTTCCTGCGGTATATTTTTATTTTTAAATATATTAAATAATCCCATATTCTAATTCTCCCCTTTATATTGATTCCATCACCGAATGCCATACTTTTAATGGAATTCCCTTTTCCATGGCAATAAAGTCTATATTTTCTTGTTCTTTTATATTAATATCACTCATTAGAAGCTTGCAGGCAAAACTGTTAGCTTCTTTTTCTATTTTAGTTTTGTATACCCTTGTGAGGTAATTAAAGCTTATATCACATTGATAATGTAACAAATAGTGCCCAAGCTCGTGAGCCTTTAAAAACTGTTCGTAATTCTCATCTAAATCTGGCTGAATAAAGATAGTTGCTTTCCCATAAAAGTCTATTACTAATCTTGATTCAACCGTTTTCCCTCTCAGTTCTTTGTGTATTATGTCTATGTCAAAATAATCTAATGTCTCGTTCAATCCGTTTTGATTATAATATTCAATTACTTCATGAACTTCCATCATTATTTTTTCCTGTGTTTCTTTGCCATGATTTGTAGCATTTCGGATAGATCCTCAGCCATTTCAATTATTTCTTCTTCAGACATAGTATCGAGATCGTAACCGCAGTTATTAGCAACAACAGGAACTCTTAAAATGAATTCCATCGCATCAGTTACAGTTTCAAAGTGATCAGGGATATAGTATGGATTTTCCTCATCAATAGTTCCTAGTTCTCTATAACTATTTCTAACCAAAGTTTTTCCATATAAATAATTCATATCTACATTAAAATAATCAGCAATTATTTCTTTTTTGTCCTCATTTGGTGAACGTTCATCATTTTCCCACATTCCTATTGTACTAGATGATACACCAATTATTTTTGCTAAATCACTTTGGGTTAGGGAACGTTCCTCTCTAAGCTGTTTTATTACAGCACCCATTGTTCTTGTTTTCATGTTTGTAAACCTCCACAACAATATAATACCACAAGTCGTGGATAAATAAAAGTGATTTATTCCACAAAAAGTGTTGACAATAAAACCTGGACGAGTTATTATATATGTATCCACAAAAAGTGGAGAGAAAGGAGGGTGACAAGTGCCATCATCAAAAGAAATTGGAAATAAATTGGTAAAGTTGCGTGGCGATAAAACACAAGCAGAAGTGGCAAAATCGTTAGGAATTAATCAAACCGCTTTATCAAATTATGAATTAGGGATTAGAACACCTAGAGATAGCATTAAAGCAAAGATTGCAAAATACTATAAAGTGTCGGTTGAATCTATATTTTTTTAATAAAAAAACCACAAAAAGTGGAGTTGACTTATTTGCTAAAAACATATTAGGAAAGGTACAGAAAGATTTGAAGAAGCTGATTTTGAAGTGATAGAACTTTCAAATATCGGTAAATTATTAGATTTAATTAAAGAAAAAGGATTAAGCAAAGAAAACTTAACCCTGATTCTAATGACTATTTGTTTGCATGACGAGTAATGAATGGTGCTAATTTAGAAACATCAATAGTAGATTTACCTATTAAATTCATTGTCGTTTCTGTTATTAATTCACGTGATGACAAAGAATTAAAATCGGTTCCTAATAATCTGTTGAACTCATTTAAATCGGACATAATTTCATTCCAATGAAAATCTAAATAGCCTTCCATTATTACATGTTCAGAAGTACTCATATTAATAAAATTCCTTTCTTTAGATTTCAACGTGGCAGTGTTGATAAGGATATTATAACAAATTTATTAATTGTGTAGCGAAAAAACACTTGTTTAATGGGGTGCTAAATCAAAGGGAGGTGAGAAAGATGGAAAGAGTCGAAACTATTACACCTGAGGAATGTGCCAAGCGTCTCAACAAAGATCCGGCGTTTGTTAGAAATGCAGTAGAACAGGGAGTGTTTCCTGGGAGCTGTACAAAGAATGCAAACGGACATAGATCTATCGTGATTCCTCGGGCAGCATTTGAGGATTACATGACTAAATGGAATCCTAATCCAACAACGGAGCTTGTCCAGGCGCTAGTTGAGATTATAAGTAAACAAAAAAGCCGACGCGGCAACGTCGACTAAGTAAAACACCCATCTTCATTATAGAAGATATTTAGGAGGAAGTCAAAATGAAAAATAGAGTACTGCTGCGCATTGAAGAAAATTATGAAGTAAAGCTTCAGCTTTTGAAAGAGCTGTTTAACGGCAGTGAGTTTGAAGCTAAACTAATAACAGAAGAAATAGAATCCATGAGCGGTAAGATAACCTTCCAACAATGGATCCAAATAGGAAAAAAGGAAGATGATAGATAAATTAACTGCTCGTGGTGCATTAACCATCGTGGCAGTAATATACATCCTTGCAGAAATAGCTGCAGGACTAATCAGAAAATTATAAAGGAGAAAAGGAAATGGAAGATAAAATCAAGGAATTAGTTGAAGGGATTATTAAAGACGCAAAAAAATTAGGAGCCGATGTAAAAGTAGTAGAAATTAAAGGTCAAAAAAATAACGAACAGTACATTCGTTTAAATTTTGAAGATGACGGGGTTGATGCAGAAATTAAAAATTGTGATGTGGCATCGATATTTTTAGCCATTAATTATCTTGTAGAAAATATAAATAAACACACAAATCTTAGTGTTGGTAAAATCTGCGAACTTGTAAAGAGTGCTCACGTTCTTTTTAAAGAATTCACGGTAAATGAGGAGGAAAAAGATGTCAACTAACATTGAATTCAACCACAATATGTTCAGCAAACATTTGAATGATGCATACTTTGAAATAATTGAACAATATCGCGAGGATCCAAATATCCGCTGTCGTGTAGAAACAAATGTAGATGACGAGACCGTAAGAGTTTATGTCATTAAAAACAGTAGGATTATTAAAATCATCACCTTTAAGGAAGGCGAAACTTATTACAAAAGCACAGAGGGAGGATACAGGAATGGCAATTAAACTAAATCAAATGAAATTAACAAATTTCCAGGGAATAAGAAACCTGGAATTAAATTTTGACGGACTGAACAAATCGATCAGAGGAGATAACGGTACCGGTAAAACAACTATCATTAATGCTTATTATTATCTTCTAACTGATAAACCGTCAG
>NZ_JBKTWO010000078.1:0-6862 GCF_047249845.1 Thomasclavelia sp. | reverse complement strand
CTGGTACTAATTTACCTAACTGTTCTTGAGTTACTTCTTTAGCCATATCAATTGCAATTGATAATGCTGTTTTATCAGGTTTGCATAACTCTAACATCTGCATTGCTTTTTCTAGACGATCAAACGCATTATCTACTTCTTCTTGTGTAGCACTAACATTATCATATACATTTTGAGCATTTTCTAGTGCCGCTTTAAATTCAACAGCAACTGCTGAATCAACCTTATCTAACTGTTCTTGAGTTACAGCTTTTGCCATATCAATTTGAGTTGCTAAATTATCTTTATCAACTCTCACAATCTGTTTTTTTAAATTAGTGTACTCTTTAGAAAGTTCTTCTTTATAATCAAGTAATTCTTCAGTACTAATTGTTACTTTATTACTTATCTCATTTTCTAAATTAGACAAATATTTAATAAATTCCCGATAAGCAGATTCTTTAATTTGACCATGAGAATTACCTACATTCAATTCATTTAGTTTATCATTGACTTGATCAATTGTTCTAAGTAAATCATTTTTAGGATTTTCATATACTTCAATTTCGTAAATAGAATATCCATACTTGGCATTATTAGCTGCTTTTGTACCAATTAATTTAATATAACGCGCTTCAACATTGCCTAATCCGGTAAGATTATTTTCCTTAACTGTATTACCAATTACAGTTTTAATCGTGAACCAGTCTTTACCATTAACTGAGCCTTTTAATTCATAATCCACACCATAAGCATCTTCCCAGGTAATCTTAATTTGATCAACTTTATAGACTTTATTCAAATCAACCTGGATCCATTGATCATGATTACGTGCTGATGCCCATCGTGATTGTTCAGGACCACTAGCACTTTGATTAATAATTCCATCAAATGCCTTATTTGGTGTTTGATAATCAGTATAACTACTTGAAGCAGTTGCCTCTTTATTTAAAGCAATATTTTCATGAATAACATCGATTCCGATATCATATAGACCTTTAATTTCTTCATTATTTAATAAACGATTATAAACTTTAATGTTATCCAATGTTCCTATTAAGTTCTGTCCGATCTTTTGTAATGGTAAATTAATTGAAGCTGAATCATACCATCTATTACCTGAATTAGTTAGGATTGGTCCATTGATAGTTGATTTAATAACGCCATCTAAATAAACCTTGGTATATTTTTTATCAGAAGTAAATGCTATTTGATATAATTTACCTTTTTCTAGCTTAATATCATGTTCATAATGATAACTATCACGATCATACATTAATTGGTATTTACCATCAACTTCTTTTAAATAAATCTTTCTTGTTTGATATTTTGTATCAATCCATTGATTACATTTTTCCTCAGGCATATTTTCTTCAAATAAGATAATATCCCCTGTTTGTGACTCATCAATCTTTAAATCAAAAGCTAATGTGTATGGCCACTTCAATGCACTATGCTGCATTTGTAAATAACCATCACCATTTAATTTTAATACTTGATTTTCGTCTGTTATTTCAGTAGCCGCTTTAACTGCAGTAGCATCATATCCATTTCCTGAATTATCTTTAACAACTAAATTATCACCTCGTTTTGAAATACTTTCCATATCAAAGTCATATACTTTTTCTGTTTTACTGCTAATTTTTTTATCCATTTCAACATTAGGACCAACTCCTACAGTATCAACTTCAGCTTTAAATTGATCATATGACTTATCGTTATCTTTACCATACCAGAATGTTTGAGCATAAATTGGTAAGATACTTTGAGTTCTTGCAAAAACATCATAAACAGAAATTCCATTAAAGATTCCGCGGTCATTCCATAACGAAATCGAACCACCAACAATTTTTGGATGCCCTTCAGCAACATCAATTCCAGCGCCCATCTTATCTCTAAATTTTCCAGCACTTAAATTATTGTACATTTCTTCTTCTTTAGCAAAATCAGGGTACCCATTATTTCCTCCAGGAACAATATACCCGTACTTATTTGTTGCATTAATAAGCTTATAATCTTGATTAAATAATGATTTTAAGCTGATTGCATAATTTGCCCAAGCATCCATAATTGGATATTCTGGTATTTGTGTAGTACTTGAATCTACACACCCCATTGATGCCCAAGCCATTGGAGTTTTACCATATTTATTATAAACAAGATCCATAACATATTTAGTATATTGGGTCATATCTTCTTTATAGGCACTATTGTACTCATCAAGTCCAACGTTAAATGCATCAGTTACAAAAACCGGATTATCGCCACCCATGTACTCTTCATATAAATCAGCAATAAATTTATATACTGTATCTTTCTTATCAGAATTTAAACGAATATCTAAATGTGTTGCATCAAATCCTAATTCAGGATTATTATCAATAAAGACTGCTGAATGCGCTGGAGTATCGAATTCAGAAACAATTCTAATTCCATAATCTTCAGCATAATATTGAAAATCACGATATTCATCTTTGGTATAATAACCGTCTGTCGCTGTTAATCCTGGAATATCTGACTCTAATCTAAAACGTGAATGACCATTATATGAGGTATCATTTAAATGCACTTGAATATCTGTAAATTTATACCAAGATGCATATTTAACAAAATCTTTCATATACCACATTGGCATATATTTACGCGCTACATCTAACATAAATTTACGATATTCGTATTTAGCATAATCACGAGCTTCACCTTTATTAATTGTTAGGGCATCCCCACTAGCAACTAATGCTTGTAAAATACTTCGCGTTCCAAAGAATACGCCTTGATACTCAGTTGCTCTAATAGTAACTATATCACCAATTTCTAATGTATATCCTTGGTTTCCTATTGTTGTATCAGCATTTTCTTTTGTTAAGACAATATCACCTTTTTTAGGAACAGCATTACTAATTTCTACATCTAGACCAAATAGGTCTTTAATATCATCTTTTGTAATTTGAGCTGCTTTAGATAAACTCTCGTCCTGAACGATAATTCTTGAACTACTCGTTAAATGATATGTTCCCGTAGCTCCATTCCATTCTTGAATAGTTGGTACTGTTGTTGGTACTTCATTAGCATTTAAAGCAATTGAATTACGCCCAGGAATAATAACTGGCATATTTTTAACTTCTTTACTTACATTAGTACGAGTATCTTTAATAATATAAGTAACTAGAACTTCCTTATCAACCAATGGTTTATGAATAGCGCCATTATCTTCAACTACAAAATCAGTATCACTACAAAAAATCTCTGCAATGATATTATCATTATCAAAATGATATACAGGCATCTTATCCATCTCTGAAGTAATTGTTCCAACTGTGAAATCCTTAGCAACATCATCTACTGTCAAGCTGTTATTTACTTCTTCATAAATTTCCATTTCCCAAATAGAAATTGGTTTAGCACTACCTACACCATTACTTGCAGTTGCATAAAGACGAACAAATCTTGCTGTAATTGGTTCAAAATCAAATTTTTCCCAGCTTCCTTGTCCATCTTCTACTGTCTTAAATGTTGTCCAATTTTTATCTGCTGTTAAATCATTCGAATATTGCAAAACATATTTTGTGGCATAAGCGTTCTCCCAAAGAATATGTATTGATGCAAAAGTCATTTCTGCTTCTAAGTCAACATAGATCCATTGAGGTTCTTTTGTAATATTGGCACTTGACCAGCGACCATTATTAACATCAGTAATATTTCCATCAAATGCCCCTTTTGGCCCAAGCCGTTCTAATCCTGCTTCATTGCCTGATGCATATGCCGGTTTATTTAGTGCAATATTTACAGGATCATTACTAGTATTCTTTTTAACTTTTAAAACTTCTAATTCTTTTAAACCAATTGTACTTTCTCCATCTTTGGCTTGAATTAATTCAATTTTCACATACCGAGCAACTGTATTTTCGTTCATTTCCCATTCTTCATCACCACCTGTACCTTCTTCGTGAAATAAAATTTGATTATATTTTTGGTCAGATTTAGCGACATATAATTTATAATGAAAAGCAAAATTACTTGCCCATTTTAATGTAACTTTCTGAAAACTTTCTTCTTTGCCTAAATCTACAATAATTGTTGGATTAGAAGTAATATTTTCAGCTTCCCATTTAGTATCTTCTTTACCATCAACTGCATGAGCTCCCTCATTACCTGTAGTTGCACTACTTACAATAACTGATTTATTTAATGCAATATTTTCATATTCTTCAGTCGCAGCTACATTTATAGAGAGCTGTCCTAAAACAGTAAATACCATCAAAAATGATAGCATTAAAATAAATCCTTTCCTTAATATCTTTTCCATCTTTTTCCCATTCCTTATCATTATTTAAATTTTAAACTTATTTATTCATTAATATTTATTTCTTTCATTCCTCCTTTCAAATAGAAGACTTTAATAAATAAAAAAAAGCAAGACTAAAAAGCAAATAGCTCTTTGGTCTTGCCTAATTAAAGTAACAATCCATTTCATTTAGTATATCACACTTATTTTATCAATACAATATCTTACACAAATACTATAAAATATTACTTTAAAATTTAAATATCCTCCATTTTATTTATATATTTTGCTACTGAAAGTAGTTCATCAGCAAATTCATTACTTTCGTTTATCTATAGACTTTGACTAGAATGTTCTAACCATATGATAGGAGCATTTAAAACATTCAAATAGTCTTCTACTAAGGAAGTTATTGCATTGATAGCATATCTTCCAAAGAAAAAATAAATAGTAGTATTGTGTTTTGAATAATCAACACGTAAATCTATATCATATAATTATGAATAGACATGATTAAACGCTCCCTTAAATAAAGGAATTTATCAATTAAATTATATCCAAATGAGAATATATCACAAAACATATTATAATCTCCATTTTAGATTTCTGGATTTTTATCCATACATGAAAAAAGATAGTTTAAATATTCAACACTTTTCCATGTAACCTCTAAATAATAATATGGTGGACATCTAATTGTCATTAATTTCTTAATCTTATCTGTATCGCCTTTATTTTGTGCAATTTCTAATGCTTTATCATAATCTAAATTCTCTGTTTCCAAAAAATCAACCATTTGTCCTGTTCCAACTACAGCATGATAGTAATTAGATGATTTTAATATAAGAGCACTATCTTAAGATTCATCGACAAGATAAATCTTTTCTTGATGGAACAGTTTACAAAGATGTTTGGTTAAATCTAAACTATCTTCCATATAAGTATCAACCGTCATGTTTTCATTTCCCACATAATATAGATTTACCAAAACCAGGCTGGTCCCATAAAACAACCATAAAATATTTTTCAAGTTTTGAAAATTCATGCCTATTCGCTGCCACCTGAGAATCAACTGGACTTCTAGCTAAAAAAGAACTGAATTATCTTTATTGTGTCCTCGAATACTTATCCATTCATTTCTATTATTAATTTAATGTTTTCTAATTTACTAATACTATTTTTCCTTTTTCATCTTTATTTTTAGGGATGTTTGTTGTTATATGACTAAATATTATAACCGTTAATATAATTGCTATACCTTACAAAACTAAGTTTCAGGTAATAAAGAACGGTTTTCTTATTCATAAACCATTTTGATCCAAAAATAGTTTCTATTATAATCAGAATAATTACACATAATAATAAACCTAAAAAATAATTACTTCTATCATTATTATTTCCTCCCTTTATTATTTTGACCAGCGTTCAAGTTTGCTTAATTGTGACATAATAACTGCAAAAGGTGGTTATTTTATAAAAAAGTGATTTAGTCTTAGATACCATGCTAGAATTATTAACAGAAAAAAGGTGAAAGCTATTCTGTTAGTGATATTACAAAAAGGATGATGTATTATTATTTTAAATCCAAAGAAGAAATTTTGATCCCCTATGTAGACAAACTTATCAAGATATTATTGATAACTGTCAAAAAATTGCTTTGTTCAACGAAAGAAACGCACTTAAAAATTAAAACGCTTATACATATATTATCAAAACACCATTATCTCCACTTATTTGAATAACTTAACTATCTCCATGCCCCTCAAAATGCATGTATTCACCAAAAATCTTTAGCTAAGATACTTATAAGTCTTTCTCCTGTTATTGCACAAATTATAGAATCAGGAAACAAAGAGAAAATATTTAACTACTCTCATCCTCTTGAATTAAGCAAAATAATATTATCTGTTTTCTCTTTTTTATTTGATTCCGGAATTTTTAACTAGACTCTAGAACAAAAACTAACAATTCTGGTTTCCCTGTTTGAAAATGCCTTAAGTGCTCCTAAAGGATCCATTGACTTCTTTATTTAATTATTCTGTATATTACATAATGCAATTATCTTTAGATAAATAATATTATTTAAATATGATAAAACCACAGTTTCTAAATCAAACTGCGGTTTTCACTTTCTCTAAAGCTTAATAAATATTATCTTCTCTTTATCGATAGTTATAACTTGTATTATCAACTATTTTAACAGTTTTAGAGCATATTCTATTTCATATCTAGTTAATCCAAATTTGAAATTACATTTAACTAAACGGTCTGACAATTCGCTGATATATGCATCATCAAGAATTAAAATATTATCAAATAAGATACCTCTTTTTTTACAATACTCAATAATTAATTCACCTTTACTTTTAGTATCATCAATATCTAAACAATCAAATAATGATAATCCATAATTATTCAATGATTGTTTTAATAAATCAATATTATCAATAGAATATCGCCAAGTAGAAGTAAGAACTATTAAATATTTCTTATTAATTTTATTAATAAAATTAGAAAATTCATTTAGATTATCATTACTTAGTATTCGCATATCATTTCCTTGATGTAGCTTTCTAGCTGCGTCACTATTCAATCCCC
>NZ_JBKTWO010000077.1:0-7704 GCF_047249845.1 Thomasclavelia sp. | reverse complement strand
ATTAAAAGTAGTAGATGAAGAAGTAGCAAAAGCAAATGCAATATTAAATAATCCAGAAGCAACAGCAGAAGAAGTAGAAAATGCGATAAATGGATTAACAAAAGCAATGGCAGGATTAGAAGCTAATTCAACTAACCTTGAAAATACTGTAAAACCAGGAGATACAACAGTAAATGCTACTAAGACAGGAGATACAACAAATATGATGTATCCACTAGCAGGATTAGCAATTGCTGCTCTAGGGTTTTATAGTAATAAAAAAAGAAGAAAAATAGATTAATATTATAATTTTAAAATTTGTATAGACTAAAATAAGCAAGGGTTATCCCTCGCTTATTTTATGTTTTATTGTGAATGATTCAAAATTATGTGTTAAATAAAAGAGCCAGTATTAACTTGATTGATGAAGCTAAGTTATCTGGCTCTTTTATATGAGAGAGAAAAATAGTAAGAACTATTATAAGAGTTATTATTGATAATTTATTAATGTTGTTATAAGGAATGAAATTATTATAATAGTTCTTTTTGATTAGTTGCGTATAAATATTCGTCGATAGTATTTATAATACGATCTACAATTAAAGCCTCAGGATTATTTTCAAGTAATCCTTCACGTACTTTTGTATACTGAATTGGCATAAATTGGCTTAAAAGATTTAATGGAATTCCATAAGTATTTAAATTGTTGATCATTGTATTTATTGCGTTATTTACATTAGGTAGAGGCATGTAGTAACGACAACGATCTGAGAAAGAATATTTACGTTTTAGACGTATTTCTAATTCAGTACCTTGATAATGTTTTTTCCAGTATTTGTCATCATCTAACATTGCTTTGTCTAAAGCTTCAATTAAATTACTTGTTTCTACATCCATGCCATATAAAAGTTCTTTTTCAATATGTGCTAGAGCAAATAAGGCTTCACGCATAGCAAATGTAAGACCAGGACCTACTTTTAAGATTCCTACACCATCTTCAACTAATTCTTTTAATTTAATTTTTGTTTGGTAATCAGTAGAATGACCTTCAAAAATTAAATTAGGATAATCTTTAATTGAAGCCATTAACTCTTTGGCCTTTTCACGATCGTACTCAGTACATCCAGAATCCTTTTCTTCAACCCCAGGCTGTACTACAACTGCAATAACATTATCCCAAGCATCTTGTAAATCATTATCTAGGAATGCTTTTTCAAATGTTGCTACAGTAGCTTTGAAATCTTCTACTTTTGTCACAGCGACACCATTATCTTCTGCACCAACAGCACCTCCTGGAATTGGAACTTCACTACCGACGATATAAATAGGAGCAATTGCATCAGGGTCTTTTTCTAATAATTCAGCATATGTTTCTTGTGCAACTTTGGCTAAGTATGCTCCACGTCTAGCAATAGTTTCATCGCTTAGACGAGTATCTGGATCATCATCATTAACTTTCATACTTGTATCAATATGAATTTTAGTAAATCCAGCTCCTACATAATGTTTAATTAATTCTGTTGCATTTTCCATTGCTTCTTTTTCATTAAGAGTAGTCCAAGTAAGTGGTCCTAAATGATCTCCACCAAGGAATAATTTATTTTTGTCAAAACCTACTTCTTCAGCAATTTTTAAAACAAAGTTTTTAAAATCTAATGGAGTCATACCAGTATAACCACCATTTTGATCACATTGATTGGCTGTACTTTCAATCAATACACATGAACCATCTTGTTTACCGCGTTTTAATGTAGCTTCAATTACATATTTATTAGCACTGCATGCTGAATAAATTCCAACAGCTTTACCTTCTTTTTGAAGGGCTACAAGTTTTTTTAATGGATTAGTATTCATTATTTTTATCTCCTTTCGCCAATATAATAACAATTATGCTTTTAATAGTATTTAGAATTGTTAAAAATTATTTTGCACTTTTTAGATTGTTTTATACTTCTCGTAGAATTATTTAAATAACTTAGCAAAATATTATTACAAATAAAAAAATTGTGTTATAATCGAGATGGAAAATAATAAGAAAAGAGGAATAAATATGCCATTAGTTACAACAGAAAAAATTTTATTAGATGCTCAAAAAAATAAGTATGCAATTGGAGCTTTTAATGTCGAAAATATGGAGATGGTTATGGCTGTTGTTGCTGCTGCTGAAGAATTAAAATCACCAGTAATTTTACAAACAACTCCATCAACAGTAAAGTATGCTAGTTTAGATTATTTTTATGCTAATGCAAAAGTTGCTGCTCAAAAAGCTAGTGTGCCAGTTGCTATTCATTTAGATCATGGAAATAGTTTTGAACTTGCAATGCGAGCATTAAGAGTTGGTTATACCTCAATTATGATTGATGGTTCACATGAATCATTTGAAGATAATATCAAAGTTACAAAAGCAGTTGTTGATGCTTGTGCACCTTCTAAGGTAAGTGTAGAAGCTGAATTGGGTAAAGTTGGTGGTAAAGAAGATGATTTAGATGGAGGAGATGGTGGTTATACTGATCCTTTGGAAGCAAAAGAATTTGTAGAAAAAACAGGTGTTGGATCTTTGGCTGTTGCGATTGGAACTGCTCATGGAGTTTATAAAGGTGAACCTAAACTAGATTTGGATCGTCTTAGCGAAATTAAAGAAGTCGTTTCTATTCCACTAGTATTACATGGTACTTCAGGAGTACCTGATGAAACAGTTAGTGAATGTGTAAGACGTGGTATTTGTAAAGTAAATTATGCAACTGATTTAAGAATTGCTTTTTCAAAAGGGGTTAAAGAATATTTGGCACAAAACCCTGATGCAATTGATCCAAAGAAGTATTGTGGTGTTGGACGTGAAGAAGTGAAAAAATATGTAATGTCAAAAATGCATGTTGTTGGTAGTGTAAATAAAATATGATTAATGCCTCCAGTTAAATTTTTAATTGGAGGTTTTTGGTATGTTAACATCTAAAAATAGAAATGTGTTATTTTGACAAAAATATAAAGATTTAACTTTTTTGTTAATTATAAAAACTGCAAAAAAATAACCAAAAATGAAACAATATCTTCTTCTATTTACTATATTTAATGTTGAAAAAAGCATATTTTAGATTTTTTATTAATTTTATTAGTTATAAAAACTGTAAATGATTTGTTAATTATTAAAAAAATTACAACTTTTTGTATGGTAAAATTATATTGAGTTAATTATTTAACTTGAGATTAAGAAAGGAGAAAATGAATGAAAAAAGTATTTGCATGCACATTAGTGGTAGCGCTTACGTTATCTTGTTTTCCATTAACAAATAAGAAAGTTTCTGCTTTATCTAATAATGTTGATGTTACAACCACAGATAATCAAGTAGTGATTGGAAACGAATATCTTGAAAGACAATTTTCAATTACAAATAGTAAATTGGAAACGACAGGTATAGTTAATAAGCGCACTGAAAATGGCGAGACAGTTTTTACACCAGCTACTGGTAGTGAAGAATTTATTATTAAAATGACTAAAGAAGAAAAAGAACCAGTTTCTTTAGAAGCTATGGATCGTAGTAATTGGTCAGCAGTGGCAGATAGTTATCAAAATGCAACGGGATCTAGTGATGGACCTGCTTCTAATTTAATTGATGGCAATCTTGATTCAATTTGGCATAGTAATTATGGGGGAGGTACTGGAGGTCAGTCTTATCCTTATAATGTGTTATTTAATTTACATGGTGAAACAACCTTCCAGTCTTTTTCTTATACACCAAGGCAAAATGGTGAAGGAACAAATGGAAATCTTAAGGGATATCAGCTTTGGGTATATAATGGACAAGTAGGCGGGAATTTATCTTTTGATTCAGAACAATGGGTAAAAGTTTCTGAAGGAAATTTTAATTATAACGGGGTCAATCCTATTTATGTTAATTTACCTCAAGAAACAACTGCTACACAAGTTAAGTTGGTGGCAACGTCTGCAAATAATGGTTTATCATTTGCAGGTGGAGCAGAATTTAATTTACATAAAGATAAAGCTCCAGAAGAAGTTGAAGAACGTTCTTTAGAAACTAGTGATTTAACATTAAAATCTAATGGAGTGAGGGTAGAAGATACTAGTGCTACTATTAATGATGTTGAAAAAGTAGGTAAAAAAGTGACTTTCTCTTTTGAACCATATGAGTTTAAAAATGTGGAATACACAATCAATGAAGTAATTGTTATGTATGAGGGAGATCACTTCATGCGCAAGTATTTGGAAATAAGTGTTCCAGAAAATCAAGCTGAAAATGCTGTAATTGATTATATTGATTTAGAATCTTTGAATGTAAATGAAAGTGATACGACTTGGACAATTCCATCAGGAAAAGGTGGCGTTGTTGAAATGGATGAGTATAAAGCTAATCTAGGACAACCAATTTATATTCAAGGTATGTTTATGGGATGTGAGTTTCCAGTAACAGATACCCAAATTGTTGATGGAAATGGGTATATGAGATATTATTCAGGAAAATCTTTTAATAAATTAGTTGAGGATAATCAAGCAGCTGATGTAGATGGTAGAATAAATTATATGACTTGGCAAACTGTAGCAGGTGCAGCTAGAAGTACAGAAAATGCGGTAATTCAATCGGACTTCTATGACTATATTAAATCTATTGCTACACCTTCAGAGTTTAGAATCCAATATAATTCATGGTTTGATAACATGATGTTAATTGATGATAATAATATTCTTGAATCATTTATTGAAGTAGATAAAGAATTAAATAAAACAGGAACTAGACCTTTGGATTCATATGTAGTAGATGATGGGTGGAATAATTATAATAATACTCGAGTAGTCGATGCAGCTCGTTCAGGAACTACATTAAATTCTACAGGATTCTGGGAGTTCAATAGTAAATTTCCTAATGGGTTAACTGATTCTAGTGAACTGGTTAATAACTTTGGAAGTAATTTTGGGGTTTGGGTAGGACCGCGAGGTGGATATAATTTCTATGGTTCATTAGCTGATATTTTAGCTAAAAGTGGCAAAGGTAGTAAAGCAGGAGGTTCTGTTGATGTTGCAGATAGAACATATGTAGAAAATTTCCAAGAAATGGCTATTAAATGGCAGAAAGATTATAAAGTAAATTATTGGAAATGGGATGGATTTGCAGATAGAGCGCAATTTAATGCTTTTCCAGCAACAGATGGTGTACCTGGATATGCCAATAATCACATGACAGGTGGCTATAAAAATATGTACCATGTAACAGATTTATGGGAAGCATGGATTGATTTAATGGAGGCTGCTCGTCAAAGTGAAATAGATGATAATATTAATAATTTATGGATTTCATTAACTTGTTATGTAAATCCAAGCCCTTGGTATTTACAATGGGCTAATAGTGTATGGATGCAATGTACCCATGACCGTGGGGATGCAGGACCAATTAATAATAAGATGGATACGATGTTAACATATCGTGAAGCTGTATATTATGATTTTATTAAATCGCATGAATTCCAATTCCCGTTAGCTAATATTTATAACCATGATCCTGTTTATGGTACAGAAGGTACAGGTATCAATATTAACTCTATGACTGATGAACAGTTTAAAAATTATTTATATATGATGTCAACTCGTGGAACAGGATTTTGGGAATTATATTATTCTGATTCAATCATGACAAAAGGTAAATATGAAATTAATGCAGAATTCTTAGCTTGGGCTGAAGAAAATTTCCATATTTTACAGAATGCAAAAATGATTGGTGGGAATCCAGCTAATGGTGTTAAATTAGGTGGAATTGGAGCTTCAACAGAATATAATGCTTATGGTTTTTCTGCTTGGGATGGTGAAGATGGTATTATTTCAATGAGAAATCCTGATACAACTGCTAAAACAATTACATTTACTTTAGATCGTAATATAGGTTTAGCGGAATCTATTCAAGGAAAAACATTATACAATACGTTGATTCATAGTTATGAAATGCCTGAAAATGGAAATGACGCATATAAGACATTTAACTATGGAGATGAAGTAACAGTTACATTACAACCTGGTGAAACAAGAATTTGGTCTTTATCAACAACTGCTGATACAAAAGCACCAAATTATATGCAGTTAGCATCTGATGGTGATAAAACACTTACGATTAAATTTGATGAAAAAGTAGCTGGAAATAGTTTTGCAGTTGAAGTCGATGGTAAAGAAGTTGAAATTGCACATGTTAATAAGAGTGTTGATCAAATTTCTTATGAAATTATTTTAGCTAATAGACCATTAAATGGTAGTAAAATTGTTGTTAAAGCAAAGGATATTACTGATTTAAATGGTAATTCAGTTGAAAATACAGATAAAACAGTTGTATATCATAAAAATAATGTAACTTTAACAGTTAATGCATTTGCTTTAACTGGAGAAAAGATAATAGGAACTGCTACTAAATCATTAAGTAATAATAATGGTTTTAGTGTTATTGCAGATATTAAGACTGCAATTGCTGATAAGCTTCTTGCTAAACAAACAAATGGTTATGAATTAGGAATTAATAAAGATGGAAAAGCTTATTTTACTTTAAATGGAGCAACAGCTACATCTAAAGTAGTTATAAATGACAACGAAAATCATACAATTCAAGCTATTAAAGAAAATAATGGAATTCTAAAATTATATGTAGATGGAAATTTACAAAGTTCTGCATACAAATTAGAAAACAAAGCTTACACAATTGAAGCCGGTACAACAACAATAGGCTGTGATGGTTTTGAAGGGACAATTGGTTTAAAAGTATTAGATATAGCATTAGGATATGATGAATTAGTAACTGATGAAGAAAGTGGAATGGTTCCACAAGATAGGATCACTACAACGGCAACATCATACGATAATGGTGAGGGAGCAACACCAGATCGTGCTAATGATGATAATATGAATACATATTGGGCAAGTTCTGCAGCTGCAGATAATACGGTAACACCTCAATATTTAACCTATGATCTAGGAAGTACATATAAAATAAGTAAATTCCAATATATACCTAGATATGATGGAAATGTAGGTTTAAATTGTACAGGTAATCTCCTAGAATATATTATTGAATTTAGTGTAGATGGTCAGGTGTGGAATCAAGCTGCGACTGGAACAACAATTAGAACTGATCGTGGAGTAACGGACATTGTTTTAGATAAAACAGTTGAAGCTAGATATGTACGTTTAGGTGCGACTGCAACTTATCATTGGCAGGCAGCTAATGCAAATAAAATACTTGCTGCAGCTGAATTTAAAGTATATGGTCAAGAAATTATTGACATAGCAGAATTAGAAGCAAGAATTGAAGAATTAGATATCATTGATACAACAACGTCAACTATATCTAGTGTGGAAAAATTTGAAGAGCTATTAATGGAAGCAAAAGATATATTAAATAACCCAACTTCACAAGAAACTGTTGATGATATGGTAACATCATTAGAGAATGCTGAAAATATTTTAGTTGCTCGTGGGAATATTAATAGTTTAGTAGTTTTAGTTGCTGAGTATAGTAGTTTAAAAGAAGCTGATTATACAACAGAATCATGGGTGACTTATACAGTTGCTTTAAACGCTGCAAAAGCTATTATTGCTGATAATAGTAATAGTTCACAAAATGATGTTGATCAAATAAGACAAATGTTAGTAGATGCTAAAAATGCTTTAGTAACAGTCGAAACACCAGTTACAAACAAACTAGCATTGCAAGTAGCAGTAGAAACAGCAAAAGCAGT
>NZ_JBKTWO010000076.1:0-7973 GCF_047249845.1 Thomasclavelia sp. | reverse complement strand
GGTTTACATGTTTTTATAGCTCAAAACAGCTAATGAGGTGATATTTAATTAAAAATGAGTATTCCTGTCATCCGCACCAATTATCAAATACTCTCAAATCTTTTATTTAAAAGGGTTGGGAGTTTTTTATAATAGTTTAAAATATAAATAACTATACAATGAATACTTTTTAATTAGCTTTTTGCAATAATTCTTTCTAAAAAATCTTTCATAGATATTAAAGGATATTTTATAGTATGTAATTTATTAACTGTTTTAGAATGGATATTGTAATAATTATATTAGCTGTTTATTACTTAGATAAGAAAAATAAAATGTTTGGAGAAAATGTATGGACTATATGAGTTTAAATGAAGCAGCACATAAATGGAAAGTATCTTCTAGTGAAATTGAAAAATTATGTTTTATGGGATTGATTCCTAATGCTGTAAAAATTGGAAAGACTTGGATGATTCCTGCTAATACAAAATGGCCTGTAAAATATAAAGTTGAAAATAATAAAGATATTTTGAGCGATAAAATTTTACTTTCACCAAGAGAATGTCCTTTATCATTGATGACAGATTTATATAATACGCCTGGTAGTGGAGATGATCTTGTAGGCAAATATAAAGAACAGCCTCAAATTGCTTTATTTCTTAAGGCTCAACTAGACTATTTTCGTGGAGATTATGATTTAGCATACACACAGACAAGATCATTTATGTCTTATCCGGTATGTTTTGATATTCAGGTTGGAGTAGGGATATTATTATCATTATGTGCGAGTATCCGTGGTGATCTGCTTTTGTGGGAAGAAGCGAAACAATATGTTGCTTCGATATCTTGTCAGAATCGAGATGAAAGACATAGACTTGCATTTTGGTTAGCTGCTATAGATAGTATAATAGATGATGGCACTACTTTTCCAAAGTGGTTCCAACATGGTAGTTTTGATTTATTACCAAGAGATGCTTTTCCTTTTGTTTATTTTTTTTATGTTAAGTATTTACTTCTGGGTGCCCAGGAAGCTTTATCAAGTTCAAAAAGTAAAAATCATCAATATAATTTATTGATGACAATGATTAGTGCTGCATGTGAACCATTAATTTCTCAAGTGAAAATTGTAAAAGCCATTTTACCTGAAATCTATTTAAGATTATTATGTGCAATTACTTATTATAATACTGGTGATGAAGATATGGCTATTATACATCTTGATCGGGCCATTGAATTAGCTCTTCCTGACCAATTGTTTAGTCCGTTTGCAGAAATAAGGCAATCATTTGGTTATTTATTGGATGATCGATTAGCAAAATTTGACGAAAAAGCATTACAAAAAGTAAAAACACTAAACAAAAAAGTTTTTGATGGGTGGCTTTTGCTGCATAATATGAAGCTAGGAAGAACAAAATCAAGTGAATTAACGATTAGAGAACGTGAAGTAGCAAAATTAGCAGTATATGGATATACTAATGCAGAAATTGCAGAGCGATTACACGTATCTTTAAATACGGTAAAGCAGGCGTTATGGCATGCAATGAATAAAACTGGTTGTAAAAAAAGACAAGAATTAGTTAAATATTTACGCTCTTTTTAATAAAAATTTGTAATAGATATAACTGCTTTTTTGGTGCTTATATATTTAAATTATATTTTTTAACTATAATAATCATGAAAGTGAGTTATTTGATAATTTAGGTTTTTCTAAAAGTTTTTTAATGGAGAGCTTTGATTCTTGTTCAATTCTTTGTTTTTTTTATGTTAAATATTTATTTTAAATAGTTAAAAAATATTATCTGGTTTTAAAGAAAAAATTACTGGTGCATGTTATTAATGGAGAAGATCGGTACTATTTATGAGCTGCCGATTTTTTTAATTGAGATGAAAATATTGTCTTATCGGAAAATTATCTTAGGTTAATTTTATAATATTAATAAATGATTATATCTTGATTAGGCAATTGAATTAGCACTTCCTGACAGGTTATTAAGCTCATTTATAGTGTATCGTCAACTTTTGGGTTTTTAAATGGATGAAAAATTAAATAGGTTTGATAGAAAAGCTAAAGAGTTAAATAAAAAATTACTTGATAGGTTCTGTTATATAATTTACTTTTCTAAAAAACATAATTAAATGATTTAACAACAGGAAAACTCGAAATATCGAGGTTTATGGACTAGAAATTGCTGAATATTTGTATGTCTCATTAAGTATAGTTAAACAGGTGTTATGGTGTGCGATGAACAAAACGGATTATAAAAACATATAGATTTAAGTAAATATTCATAAAACTACACTTTTTTGATAGCTTTAGTGTAGTGAAAAGACTATAAAAAACCTTTATACTGTAACAAGTATGAAAGTTTTTATTTGGTAAGTATAAAATAAACAGTTTAAATTTTTTTAATTCAGCACTAAAAAACTTTTTACCAATGGATAAAAGGTTTTTGTAGTGATATAACAAATGGATTGTTACTTTAAGTAGGCAAGACCAAAAGACATTAAAAAATAAGTCTTTTTTGTCTTGCTTTTTAAGTTTCTTAAAAGCAAATAATAAAAAGTCTTAATGGAAGGGAGGTGATATTAAATTAGTAGGAATATTTAATTAGAATAGTTATTTGGACGAATACGTAGATATTTATGGAGGGAAAAAATGAAGAAAATATTACGAATATTGGTAGTTGTTACAATGTTAGTGACATCATTATCAATGTATGTGCCAATTCATGCACAAGAAAAAGTGAATTTAGCACTGAACAAGCCAGTGACAGCAAGTTATACGTATGCTAGTAATGATCGTTTTTTAGCTAGATATGCTGTAGATGGTTCATTGGATTCACGTTGGTCAACAGAACCAAAAGGATCAAATCAATGGTTAAAAGTGGATTTAAAAGCGCAATGTGACTTTGATATCTTTAATATTTATAGCGAAGATGTTGCAGCGCAAAAAATTGCAAAATTTAAAATTGAAGCATCTACAGATGATGTTGATTATGATCTTATTTATGATGCACCTGAAAAGGCAGATGGATATGATACAAAAACTACAGTAACTTTGCCTGAAATGGTTAAATATCGTTATGTAAAAATAACGATTGAAAAATTAATTGCTGGCGCTTATACAAGCATTTCTCTAAGAGAATTTGAAATTATGGGACATCCTGGAGAACCAGAACCAGATGAAGAGACACCAATGAATGTCAATCTGGCATTAAATAAAGAAGTAACTGCAAGTGCTCAACATAGCAAATTTCCAGCGTCATACTTGACAGATGATGATGAGGATAGTCGCTGGTCAAGTGAAAAAGGTCCAGTGCAATGGGCTTATGTTGATTTAGGTCAAAATTATAAAATGAATAAGTTTGAAATGATTTGGGAATCAGCTGAAGAGTATGCAGGTGAATATAAAATTTATGTAAGTAATCAACCTGGTCAGTGGGGAGAACCCGTTGCGGTTAATTCTGAAAATAAATCAAATAAATCAGTAACACTTTTAAAAGAAGCGGCTGAAGGTAGATATGTTAAGTTAGAAGTAACTAAAGTTAGTAACTATCCAAGTATCTCTTGCCGTGATTTTAAAGTTATTTATACTGACGAACAAAATCCTGAATCTAATGTAGCTTATAATAAAGAAGTTGTTGCAAGTAGTATTGAAGCACAATCAGTTAAAGCTTCAAATATTGTCGATGGAGATTCTAAATCATCTACTTCACGTTGGGGCAGTGCTAGGGGTAATGGACCTCATTGGGTTTATATTGATTTAGGAAAGAAAATGGATATTAAGACAGTAAAGCTTTTCTGGGAAAATAGAAAAGCAACTGCTTATCAAGTTCAAATTGCTGATGAAATAAGTACACCAACAAATAATGATGATTGGCAAACTATTTATGACAGTACTGAACGCCCAAAAACAGTTAATGAAAAAATTGTTTTTGATAAAACTCATCAGGCTCGTTATTTACGTTTAAATGTTAGCTCATTTACAGCAGAAGATCCTGATGGTGGAGTGACTTGGAATACTATTTCATTATATGAAATTGAAGTATATGGTGGGATTCCTAAGGAAAGTGCTACTGATTTAGCGGAGCAAATTGAAATTAAACAACCTGAAATAGGTGATACTAAATTAGAAGTAACTTATCCTGAAAGTGAAGAATATACAATTGAATATAACGGGACAGATTATGAACAAATTGTTGATGCAGATTTAACTATTTATGAACCTGTAGTTGACACTGAAGTAAATGCATCATTTAAAATTATTAGTAAATCTACTGGGGCATATATTTTTAAAGAATTAAAAGTAACAGTTCCAGGTACTTATCAAAAAGAGAATGGTGATAATGAAGCTCCTCAAATTTTACCAGAATTGCGTGAATGGAAAGGTCATAGTGGTAATTTTAAGGTAAATGATCAATCACGAATTGTTTATTATGATGATGTTTTAAAAGAAACGGCTCAATATTTCCAAGAAGATTATCAAGATATGACAGGAAAATCAATTGAAGTTGTTCAAGGAACAGATGCACAGCCTGGAGATTTCTATTTAACATTAACAGATGATTTATCAAAAGGTCTTCAAGATGAAGGGTATCTAATGAATATTGCTGATAATGTAACAGTAGAAGCTCAAACAACAACTGGGGCATTCTGGGCAACAAGAACTATTCTTCAAGCTTTAAAGGGTAATGATAATGTATCTATTCCTAAAGGAATAACTCGTGATTATCCTTTATACAAGGTAAGAGGATTTATTTTAGATGTTGGTAGAAAAACATTTACTTTAGATTATTTAGAACAAGTAGTAAAAGAAATGTCATGGTATAAGATGAATGATTTCCAAGTTCATTTAAATGACAATTTAATTGTATTAGAACGCTTAGGTTCTGTTGAAGAAATCATGGCTGCTTATTCTGGTTTTAGACTTGAATCAGATATTAAAGAAGGCGGAAATAATGGTTTAAATAAAGCAGATCTAACGAGCAAAGATGTATATTATACAAAAGATGATTTTAGAGACTTTATTAAAAAATCAAGAGTATATGGTGTTGATATCGTTCCTGAAATTGATACACCAGCCCATTCTTTGGCTTTAACTAAAGTTCGTCCGGATCTACGACATGGAACAAATGGACGTGATAATGATCATTTAAATCTAACAACTAAATACGATGAAAGTTTAGAATTTGTTCAAAGTATTTTTGATGAATATATGGGTGAATCATTAGAAAATCCAGTATTTGATTTAGGTACAACTGTTCATGTTGGAGCTGATGAATACACAGCTAATGGAAATGCTTATCGTCAATTCAGTAATGATATGTTAAGTTATGTTAAAGATAGTGGTCGTAATGCTCGAATTTGGGGAAGTTTAACAAGAATAAAAGGTGATGTTGAAGTTCCTGGTGATGGTGTTCAAATGAATATCTGGAATAACGGTTGGGCTAATCTTGGTGAGATGTATGATGAAGGTTTTGACTTGATCAATTGTAATGATGGGCAGTACTATATTGTACCTAATGCAGGTTATTATGGAAATTATTTAAATGAAAATACGTTATATAATACGGCTATTAATAGTCTTGGTGGAACAACGATTCCAGCTGGTGATAAACAAATGCTAGGTGGTGCATTTGCGGTATGGAATGATATGACAGATTATCTTGATAATGGTATTAGTGAGTATGATGTTTATGATCGTATTGAAAAAGCAATTCCATTATTGGCTGCTAAATTATGGGGTAAAAATACAATGAATATCAATGATGCTAAAGCAACATCAGATATTATGGGTGATGCTCCTAATACTAATTTTGGTTATGATATTGAAGATAAAGATGGACAAATCGTTAATTATTCAATGGATAATCTTGAAGATCAATCAGGAAATGAATATCATGCTAAAGATGGAGTTAATGCTGGAATTGAAGAAATAGATGGGAAAAAGGCATTAGCTTTAAATGGTAATGAAAGTTATGTAACTACTGGCTTAGGAACGGCTGGTTTAAATAATGATTTAAGAGTAAAGGTAAAGAGAACTTCGACAAGTAAAGAAGAACAAATTCTTTTTGAAAGTGATTATGGAAGTATCAAAGCAGTTCAAAAAGGAACTGGAAAGGTTGGTCTTTCTAGAGAAAACTTTGATTACTCATTTAATTATGAGTTGCCACTAAATGAGTGGGTAGAATTAGAATTTAAAAATGAGTTTACAAGATTATCACTTTATGTTAATGGTGAACTAGTTGATGTTTTAGGTGATGGTGAAATTATTGAAGGTAGACCAATGGTAGCAACAGGAATGTTTGCTATGGAACGTATTGGTAGCCAAACAAAAGCATTTACTGGATATGTAGATGATGTTCGTTTAGGTGTAAAAGACGAATATAATTCAACAATGGAATTAGATTACGCTTTATGGAATGCTTTAGCACTTGAAAAACAATTGGATAGTGATTTACTTGCTGGTTGGAAAGAACAGGCAAATGCTATTTTTGCTAAATTTAATCCAACTAAAGAAGAAATTTCTCAATTAGCTTCTACGATTAATAAGGAATTAGAATTATTAAATTATAAAGAAGCAGATTATAGTCGTATCGAATCTTATTTAGAATTAATTGATGATACTTCAGCATTTACAAAAGAAAGTATTGATGCTATTGAAAGTGTTAAGGCTCTAATCAGAGCTCACTTACCAGCTGGTCTTCAAGAAACAGTTAATGGTTATGAATGGGCATTAGTTGAGGCCTTAGATAATGTAGTATTAAAAGATAACAGTGAATTGTATTACTATGATAATGCAAAAGTAAAAGCAACTGCTTCAAGCCAAGAAACATCTGGTGAAAGTGCTCAAGCAGCAAAAGCAATCGATGGACAAAAAGGAACATTCTGGCATACATTATGGAATAATGCGCCTACTCCACATTGGTTATTATTAGAATTAGAACAAGAAGAACTAGTTGATGGTTATTATTATTTACCTAGACAATCAGGATCAAATGGTATTGTTACTAAATATCGTATTGAAGTAAGTACTAATGGTACAGATTTTACTGAAGTAGCAAGTGGTTCATGGGCTAATAATGCTTCAGCAAAAGAAGTTAGATTTGCGCCAGTACAAGCAAAATATGTTCGTTTAAATGTTGTTGAATCAGTTGCTGGACATGCATCAGCAGCTGAAGTTAAAGTTCATTTAGGATCATTTGAAAAGGATACAGATGGCTTAACAACATTGATCAATACTGTTGAAGAATTAAATTCTCAAGATTATCTTGATGAAACATGGAATAATTTAACAGCAGCAATTAGTGATGCTAAAAATGTTTTAGCAAATGAAGCAAGCAGTGCAGAAGATGTTGAAAATGCTAAATCTGCAATTATTGATGCTAAAATTGGATTACGTTTAAAAGGTATTTCAGTGGTAGACAAGACTGAATTACAAGGATTATATAATGAATTCTTAACTCTAAATGAAGCAGATTATACAGTTGAATCTTGGGTACCATTCGCAAATGCAATGGCTGATGCTAAAGCAGTATTAGACAGAGCAGATGCAACTCAAGAAGAAGTAAATAATGCTAAAACTACATTACAAAATACTAAGGATGCATTAGTTGAAGTTGTTGTTGAAACAAACAAAACAGCATTATCAATTGCAATTGAAATGGCTAGTGCAGTAACTCAAGAACAGTTAGGTAAATTAGTACCAGCAGTAGCTGATGAATTCAAAGCAGCATTAGAAAATGCTGAAACTATCTATGCTAAAGATAATGCAAGTCAAGAAGAAGTAAATAATGCATTTGATCGTTTAGCTAAAGTAATGCAGATGTTAGAATTCTATAAAGGTGATAAAACAGCTTTACAAAAACAGATGGATCAAATAGCAGGATTAAATGCAAATGATTATACAGAATCAACATGGAATGCGCTTCAAGCAGTGTTACCAGATGTAAATGAAGTACTAGGTAATGTAAATGCAATGCAAGGTGAAGTAG
>NZ_JBKTWO010000075.1:0-8001 GCF_047249845.1 Thomasclavelia sp. | reverse complement strand
GTGTAAAAGTAGAGAAATATTTAGAAGTGTTGAGATTTTCACATGTTATGCACATTGGTTCAACAGTATCAGGAACGATTTTAAATGATTTAGACGCAATTGATGCAATTGATGCTTTACTTCCTGCTGGAACCTTATCAGGAGCTCCAAAGATTCGAGCGTGTCAAATTATTAATGAATTAGAAAATAATCGACGTGGAATTTATGGGGGAGCAATTGGATATATTGATTTTACTGGGAATCTTGATACTTGTATTGCAATTCGGCTAGCTTATAAAAAGAATGATAAAGTTTATGTTCGAAGTGGTGCTGGAATCGTTTATGATAGTATATCTGAAAATGAATATCAGGAGTGTTTGAATAAAGCTAGGGCTGTTATTGATGCTTTAAATATAGCTGATGGAGGAATAGATAAATGATATTATTAATTGATAATTATGATAGTTTTGCTTATAACTTATATCAGTTAATTGGATCGATTGATAAACAAATCAAAGTTGTTCGTAATGATGAAATGACAGTTAAACAAATTGAGACACTAGATCCAGATACGATAGTAATCTCCCCTGGTCCTGGAAAACCAAGTGGAGCAGGGAATATTGAAGAAATAATTAGATATTTTTATAATAAAAAACCTATTTTAGGCGTATGTTTAGGACATCAGGCAATTTGTGAAGCGTTTGGCAGTACGATTACTTATGCTAAGGAACTAATGCATGGTAAAAGTTCAGTAATTGAAGTAAGTGATGATAGTATTTTTAAAGGAATCGAAAAATTTACTAAAGTAGCTAGATATCATTCTTTAGCAGTAGAAAAAGAGTCTTTAGCTAAAGAATTAAAAATCATTGCTTTAAGTGATGATGATCAAGTAATGGCAGTTAAACATCGTAACTATCCTGTATACGGATTACAGTTTCATCCAGAATCAATTTTAACGGATGAAGGGGAAATAATGATAAAAAACTTTTTGGGGGTAAATGAAAATGATTAAAGAATCGATTATTAAATTATCAAAAAAAATAGATTTAACTAAAGAAGAAGCACGTGAATGTATGAATGAAATCATGAATGGTGAAGCAACTGATGTTCAGATGAGCAGTTATTTAACGGCATTAAGTTTAAAAGGTGAAACCATTGATGAAATTACTGGTAGTGCTGCGGGGATGCGTGAACATTGTATTAAACTATTGAACGATGAAGAAGTTTTGGAAATCGTTGGAACAGGGGGAGATGGTTCAAATTCGTTTAATATTTCTACTACATCATCAATTGTTATAGCAGCAAGTGGGATAAAAGTAGCTAAGCATGGAAATCGGGCAGCAAGCTCAAAATGTGGAGCTGCAGATGTTTTAGAAAAATTAGGAGTAAAAATTGATGTAAGTCCTAAAAAAAGTGCTACAATATTGAACGAGATTAATATCTGCTTCTTATTTGCTCAAAATTATCATATTGCAATGAAATATGTAGCCCCAGTAAGACGAGAATTAGGAATTAGGACAGTATTTAATATTTTAGGTCCATTGACTAATCCAGCAGGAGCTAGTATGCAGGTAATGGGAGTATATGATGAGACATTAGTCGAGCCATTAGCTAAAGTTTTAAATAATTTAGGTGTAAAACGGGCTATGGTAGTATATGGACAAGATAGTTTAGATGAAATTTCGCTTTCTGCACCAACTAGTGTTTGTGAAGTAAAAGATGGTACGTATACAAGCTATACGATTACTCCTGAACAATTTGGCTTTAAACGTTGTCAAAAAGAGGATTTAGTTGGTGGCGATCCAGAGTATAATGCAAAAATTACTCGTGATATTTTAGGTGGTAAAAAAGGTCCTAAACGAGATGCTGTATTATTGAATGCAGGAGCTGCAATTTATATTGCTGGGCGTACTGATACAATGCAAGAAGGTGTTGCATTAGCTGCAAAACTGATTGATGAAGGAAAAGCATTGGCTAAACTTAAACAGTTCATTGAAGAAACCAATAGATAAAGGAGTTATTAAAATGATTATTGATGATATTGTAGAAAGAACAATGGAAAGGGTAGCAGAAAATAAAAAAAGACATTCGATTGATAAATTAGCTAAATTAGCATTTGATAAACCAATAAATAAAGATTATCCTTTTGAAAAAGCTTTACGTAAACCAGGAATGTCATATATTATGGAAGTAAAAAGAGCTTCTCCTTCAAAAGGTGTAATTACTCAAAATTTTGACTATAAAACAATTGCTAAAGAATATGAAGAAATTGGAGCTGCTGCTATTTCAGTTTTAACAGAACCTGATTTTTTTAAAGGGGATGATGATTTTCTTGCAGAAATTGCAAAAATTGTTAAAATCCCAGTGTTAAGAAAAGATTTTGTGGTTGATGAATATATGATTTATGAAGCTAAATTATTAGGTGCTGATGCTGTATTATTAATATGTAGTGTATTAGACGAGATAACTTTAATGCGATGTTTGAATTTAGCGGAACGTTTAGGAATGAGTGCTTTAGTTGAAGCTCATAGTTCAATGCAGGTAAAAAAAGCATTACGAGTAGGGGCAAAAATTATTGGAGTTAATAACCGTGATTTAAGAAACTTTGAAGTAGATTTGAATAATAGTATTGAGCTTCGTTCAATGGTATCTGATGATATAGTTTTTGTTTCTGAAAGTGGGATCAAAACATATCAGGATATCAAACTTTTAGAAGAAAATAATGTTGATGCTGTTTTAATTGGTGAAACTTTGATGCGCTCACATGATAAACGTAAAACTTTTGAGATTTTAAAGGGATTAAGAGAACCGGAAAGTGAAAATTAAGATATGCGGTTTATTTCAAAGTAAGGATATTGATTATGTAAATGAGGCTAAACCTGATTATATTGGTTTTGTTTTTGCTAAAAGTAAGCGTCAGGTTGATTTATATCAAGCACATTTGTTGAAGGCAAGGTTAGATAGTCAGATAAAAACAGTGGGGGTTTTTGTTGATAGTTCAATTGAAAAAATAGTTGAACTAGTAAATAAAGAGATTATCGATATCATACAGCTTCATGGTAATGAAAATAATGTATATATTAAACAGTTAAAAGAATATACTGATATTCCTATAATTAAAGCAATTAAAGTTAAACAGGCAAGTGATTTAGATAATTTAGATTATGATGTGGATTATTATTTATTAGATAATAAAATTAGTGGTAGCGGTGAAAGTTTTGACTGGTCAGTAATTAAAGATTTGGATAAACCGTTTTTTCTAGCTGGGGGAATTGATTTAAATAATATAGAAGAAGCTATTCAAATCAAATGTTTTGGATTGGATGTTAGCAGTGGGGCAGAAACTAATGGAATAAAAGATCGTAATAAAATTATAGAAATAGTAAGGAGAGTTAAAAATGACGACAGGTAGATATGGAATACATGGGGGGCAATACATTCCCGAAACACTAATGAATGAAATTCATAATGTAGAAAGAGCATATGAATTTTATAAAAATGATCCTGAATTTAATCAGGAACTGGATAAATTATTAAAAGAGTATGCTGGTAGACCATCACTTTTATACTATGCTAAAAAAATGACAGCAGATTTAGGGGGAGCTAAAGTCTATTTAAAGCGTGAAGATTTAAATCATACAGGCTCACATAAAATTAATAATGTATTAGGGCAGGTATTGATGGCTAAAAAGATGGGTAAAACTAGGGTTATTGCAGAAACTGGGGCAGGGCAGCATGGTGTAGCTACAGCAACAGCAGCAGCTCTCTTGGGTCTTGAATGTGAGATCTTTATGGGGAAAGAAGATACTGATCGACAAGCTTTAAATGTTTATCGAATGGAACTTTTGGGAGCAAAAGTTCATAGTGTAACTAGTGGTACTATGACTTTAAAAGATGCTGTTAATGAAACAATGAGAGAATGGACCAAACGAGTTGATGATACTTTATATGTGTTAGGTTCGGTTATGGGACCACATCCTTTTCCAATGATTGTCCGTGATTTTCAAAGTGTTATTTCTAAAGAGGCTAAGGAACAGATTTTAGCATATGAAGGAAAATTACCAACAGCAGTTATAGCTTGTGTTGGTGGTGGTAGTAATGCGATGGGGATGTTCTATAATTTTATTAATGATCCTGAGGTTCAATTGATTGGTTGTGAGGCAGCTGGTAAAGGTGTTGATACTGCTTTAACAGCTGCAACGATCAATACTGGAACATTAGGAGTATTTCATGGAATGAAATCATATTTTTGTCAAGATGAATACGGACAGATTGCACCTGTTTATTCTATTTCTGCTGGTTTAGATTATCCTGGAATCGGTCCTGAACATGCTCATTTACACGATCTTGGTAGAGCTAAATATGTTCCTGTAACAGATGATGAAGCAGTAGCTGCTTTTGAATATTTGGCGAAAATGGAAGGAATTATTTGTGCAATTGAAAGTGCTCATGCACTAGCTTATGCGCGTAAGATCGTACCAGCGATGGCTAAAGATGATATTGTAATTATTTGTTTATCAGGACGAGGAGATAAAGATGTAGCAGCGATTGCTAGATATCAGGGGGTGGATATTCATGAATAGAATTAGTGATGCTTTTAAAAATAAAAAAGCTTTTATTGGTTTTTTAACAGCTGGAGATCCTTGTCTTGAAAAAACAGTAGAGTATATCTTAGAAATGGAAAAAGCTGGAGCTTCTTTAATTGAGATAGGAATTCCGTTTAGTGATCCAATAGCTGAAGGACCAGTTATTCAAGCAGCCAATATTAGAGCGCTAGCAAATAATATGACTACTGATAAAGTCTTTGAAATTGTAACAGAAGTTAGAAAAACTTCAAATATTCCCTTATGTTTAATGACATATTTAAACCCGGTCTTTCATTATGGTTATGATAAATTCTTTAAAAGATGCCAAGAAACAGGTGTAGATGGAATTATTATTCCTGATTGTCCATTTGAAGAAAGTAAAGAAGTTAGTGATGTTTGTTATAAATATGATGTTGATTTAATTTCGATGATTGCACCAACATCTAAAGAAAGAACCTTAGAGATTGCTAGAGAGGCAAGAGGGTTTATCTATCTGGTTTCTTCAATGGGGGTAACAGGAATGCGTAGTGAGATAGCTACAGATATAGAGGGGATTGTTAAAGAAATAAAAACAGTAACTGATACACCAGTTGCCATAGGTTTTGGTATAAATAATCAAGAGCAGGTTAAGTATTTTTCATCACTTGTTGATGGAGTAATTGTAGGAAGTGCAATTGTTAATATTATAAAAGAATATGGTGAAGAGGCAAAAAAACCATTATATAATTATATAAAATCATTAACAGAGGTTATGTAAATATATATTAAGCTTAAATATAACTATATATATTTAAGGAGGTAATATGAAAGAATATCATTTAATTGAACCAGTTTATAATCATGATTCAAGAATATTAATTTTAGGGTCATTTCCTTCTGTAAAATCAAGGGCTGGGAATTTCTTTTATCACCATCCCCAAAATCGTTTTTGGAAAATATTATCAAATATTTATAATTATCAAACGTTAGAAACAGTTGTTCAAAAGAAACAGTTTTTATTAGAACATAAGATTGCAGTTTGGGATGTAATTGCTAGTTGTCAAATAACAGGTTCTAGTGATAGCAGCATAAAAGATATTACAGTTAATGATTTAGAAAAAATAATAAATGATAGTAAAATAACTCATATTTATACAAATGGTAATTTAGCTGATAAATTATATCATCGATATTTTGATCATAAAATTAGTTTACCTGTAACTAAGTTACCATCATCATCACCTGCAAATGCTAGTTATTCATTAGATAAATTAATTAGTTGTTGGAATGTTATTAAAACTGATTAATAATGGTAATAATATATTGAGGTGATATTATGCATTCAGGACAAAAACAGTTTTATGATTACATATTAAAAAGGGTTCGATCAGGAAATGAAGAAAAAGCAAAAAATTTATTAAATGAAAGTTTTGAAAAACAAGAAAATGGAACTTTTAATCAAGAATATTTGCAATCATTTATGATTGCAATGCTTGAATTGATTCAAGATGAAGATAAAGAAGAAGTTGAAATGATCATGAATGAGTTTGGTAAAAAAATTAAATAAAATAAAAAGAGACTACTAAATTAACTTTTAAAAGTTATTTATTCAAGTCTCTTTTTTATTTATTTTTCATTTTGTATTTAAACATGATCACTGCTAATATACAAATAATCAAACCATATCCTGATACCCAAATAAGATCATTAAGTATTCCAAGATGATCAATATTTAAAAGTCCTTTAGATAAATTAACAGCATGAACAAAAGGAAGACAATAAGCAATATCTTTAAATAAACCACCTACTAACTCTAAAGAAAACCAGGCCCCACTAAACCAGGCAGTTACATTTGTTAAAAGGGCCCCACAAATCCCCCCAACTTGTTTATCATTAAAAATGGTTCCACATAATAATCCTATCGCAATAAAGATAATTGAAATCGGGATACTTGCCATTATTGCTACAAATATACTACTAGTAAATTTAAGTCCTAAAAAATATGCAGTTAGATAGCATAAAATAGTTTGAATTAAAGCCATTGGTAATAATGGTAAAGTATAACCTAAGATATAATCTTTAGCTTTAATTGGAGTGGTAAATAAACGATCAAGAAATGAAGAACTACGATCTTTTGAAATTAAGGTGGCTGAAAAAAGAGATAAAAAGGATAAACCAAAAACTGCAATTCCTGGTGTTAATTGTTTTAGATCAAATGGTGCATCAGGAGCATTTTTTTGAATAGCTGTTAGTAGAAGTAATAAGACTATTGGAAATCCAATTCCAAATCCTATATTGATAGGATCACGGATGATTTCTTTAGCGGTTCTTTTAGCAAACACGAGTATTTTCATTGTTATTACCTCCTTGAGTAAGATTTATAAAAGCATAACTAAAATTGTTTGTTTTAGCTTGTTTCATTAATTCAATGGTTGTTCCTAACGCTTTTATTTTACCATCTTTTAAGATACAAACACGATCAGACAGAGCTTCAGCTTCTTCTAAATAATGAGTAGTTAAGATAATTGTAATTTTACTCTTTAATGCTTTTATCGTTTGCCAAAGCTGTTGGCGTGCAAGAATGTCTAATCCTAAAGTAGGTTCATCTAAAAATAGTATTTTTGGTTCACTAACTAAAGCCATAGCAATACTTAAACGTCGTTGATAACCACCTGATAACAATTTGCTTTTTTTATTTGCAATTGTTTCAAGTTCAAAAGTATTAATTAATTCAGAGACTTTTTGCTTGATTAAAACTTTATTGAAACCATGAATCTGTGCCATTAATTCAAGATTCTCGATTACTGTTAAATTTGGTGCAATTGCAGTTTCTTGGGGTGAGACACTGATGATTTCTTTGAATTTAGAATTGTCATTTAAAATACTATAATCATTTATTAATACATCTCCTTTAGTAGGTTGTATTAATCCTGATAATATTTTAATAATGGTTGTTTTGCCTGCTCCATTAACACCTAATAGTGCTAATAGTTCTCCATGTTTGATTGTTAGATTCAAATTATCAACAGCAAGCTTATCTTTATATCTTTTACTAAGGTTTCTGATTTCAATTGCATTCATTTGTTTAGTCCTTTCTGTTTTTTGGAACTCCAAGTTCGCTAATAAAGTTAATAATATCACGCTGGTGTACAATGGCTAACCCTCGTTCTTCATCACCTAAGATTACAAGTTTATCACCAGAACAAATTTTAAATAGTTTACGTGCTTCTTGAGGGATAACGATCTGACCGCGTTCGCCGACTGTTACTGAACCAAAGAAATGTTTTCCTTTAGGGGGAATCGTAATTCCCGCATCATCTTCATCATAATTAATTAGATTATCAACAGTAACGTTATATAATTTCGATAGGGCGACAATACTATCAAGATCAGGTAAAGATTCACCAGTTTCCCTTAGTTAAAGATATGACCCCTCATTATCAGTCTACTTTTCCAA
>NZ_JBKTWO010000074.1:0-8005 GCF_047249845.1 Thomasclavelia sp. | reverse complement strand
CTGCTACTGCTGGTACAACACCATTAAGTGTTTCTTCACTGACTGCTTTTGCTGTTTCTACCGCTACTTGCAATGCTAGTTTGTTTGTAACTGGCGCTTCAACAAATTCTAAATTATTGACAGCTTCTTGTAATGCTTCTAAAGCATTATCTATTTCTTTTTGAGAACTGTTATTGTTAGATAATACTGCATTTGCATCTGAAAGTTTTTCTGCAAAATTTTGGTATGTTTCAGGAGTATATTGATCTTCATCAATCTTTAAGCCATCTACATATGCTTGTAAATCATCACGATTTGGAAGTAAATCTTTATCATTAATCATAATGATTTCACTAATAGTAGGAACACTATTTGCTTCCCACTCAAATTTTAATTCATAAATATTTGACCAGAATGGTAAATAGAATTCATTTAATGATTTGCTTAACGAACCAATTTGTACCCATTCTCTACCATTTTGACCATCTACCAATGCTAATACCTTAGCATTGCTAATAGATCCTTTTTGAATAACATTAATTTTTGTTACATCTAAATTTTCAGAAAGTGTATAACTAATATATCCAGCATCAGTGGTATCTGGTCTATATTCAGTTGATAAGTTACCATCAAACATATTTTGTGGTACAAAACCTTGTTTTTCAATTACATTTGAGGCAAATGTTGGATCATTAGAAACTGGAACATATTCACCGTCATTAATTACAATTTCATTAAATACAACTGCACGATTTTTATTTGCCGCAGTAATTAATATTTTTATATAGCGTGCATTTACATTATCTGCTGTACCTTCTACATAAACTTTATTAGGATATTTACTAGATGCCTTATATCCAGCATCAGAATTTAGACATGTAATATCAGCATCATTGGTATTTTCTATTCCATCACCAATTGTAATAACTTTTGTCCAATTTTCTAAATCATTTGAAATTAGAACATCAGCATCACGAAGATAGTTTACAGCTGTATCCTGACAATACATTTCTAACTTATTAATTGTTCTTTCTTGTCCTAAGTCATAAATAATATATTGTCCTTCTTGTGGTAAATCAGCAAATTCTGTAATTGTATTTACATTACCATCGAATGCCGCACCATTATTACGACAATCTTCAGCTACACCCCAAGATGAGTTGATTCCAATATCACTATCTAATAAACTAGGTCCTGATAATTCATTTGAATTTACTTCAAACTTAGTAATATCGAATGTGATTGGAGTATCAGTCTTATTAATTAATCTTACATAACGAGCGTCTGGTAAATCAGAGCTTGTTGAATCAACATCTACCCAATCAACTTTATTTTTTGAAACTTGTAATGTTAACCCATCACCATTTACTAATTGTAAATCAATGTTAGCTAAATCTCTAATTCTTGGTAATGTAATACCAAGATATTCATCAACATTTAATGTAACTGAATTTGTTGGAACTACTAAAGCAGTACTTGTTTCGATATTTGTTGTAATATTTTTTAAAGCTTCATTATTTGTATCTACAAATGTTTCACTAGGTTTATTAACTCTAAAATCAGACATCTTCGTCCAAACACCTTTAGCCTGAGTATTTCTAACTCTAACATAACGTGCTTTAATTCCTGTTAAATCAGCCTCTACAGTTTTCTTTTCAACATTTTGGCTATAACTTGCAAATACAGTATAGTTTTCACCATCACTTGAATACTCTAAATCATATTTATTCCAGTAATCATTACCAGAATTACCCATAATAAATCTTACAACACCTAATGGTTTTACTTCTCCTAAATCAAGCCCGATATAATCACCAACTTGAGTATTTTGATTATACCATACAAAGCTATTATCATTGTCATCTATTAAATTAGCTTCAACATAGTTACTATATATACCATAGCTTGAAGTTTTAATAACACTAGCATTGTATTTTTCTTTGGTTTCTTCATCAACACCTTTACCATTAACTACGATATCCCGAACACCTAACCAAGTATTTGTTTTATCAACAGTTGCAATCATTCTAATACCTTTAACATCTTTTAAATTAAGAGAAGTTAAATTAATTTCTTGTGGTAAATCATATTCTTCACCATTTACATCTATCCACTCTTTACCATCAATTGTATATTGAACTTTTGCTTTTAAGAAAGTATCATTTAAATTTCCACTTTGCCCTAATTTAAATGTTACAGAATCAATATCAATTCCTTTTGTATAGCTAATACCCACATATGTACCAGCTGTGATACTATTTGGTGTTTTATAAACTACTTCTGTACTAGCATTATTATCTAATGCGTTATTAACTGATCCAGCTGGGGTATCAGTACGATTAGTAATGTATCTAACAGATTGTTGTCCTGGATTAACAATACTTGATACTCTTTCTGATAAAACAGTATCTAAATTTTGCATAAATGGATAAATATGCTGTCTACCTACTTTTGCATATTCAATATGATCAACATAATGGAAACCATGTGTTCTGGATTCATCAAAAGCAGCTTGACCTGCAGCAAAGTAATCCCAAATGACACTACTATCTTCTTCATTTTGTAATGCTTTAGCCGCATTTAAATAATTAATAACTGCCTCAGTTGTATCTTGCCAACAGTCTAACCAATAAATAATTTGATCTCTAGTTCTTTCATTTCCTGGATTATTACGATAAGTATTGACACTATCTTGTAATAATTTAAATTCAGCAATTAAATCGTCTGCTTTAGCAATAATATCATTACCAGCATTTAAATCACTCATAAACTGAGTTAATTTTGGTGCTAACTCAACTGATTCAGGTATACCAGTATTTGAGTTCATCATATGTTTACCTAACTCTCTATACGCAATAGAAGCTGGGGTATCATAAATCGTTCCATGATCAATATAATTAAATGCATCATGCCACACTTTATCATAATCACTAGCATATTCCCAAATATTCCATGCATAATCTGCATTAGCAAAAATACCATGTTTACTTGGTTCAGATTGCTGCATTGGATTTAAAACAATCCCTTTCATTTTTGCTGGATCTGCACCTGGAATTAAGAATCTAGTTGCTCCACCCATAATTAAACCATCTTTAGTATTATCACTACATGGCCAGTTGATCCACATAAATGGAGCAGTACCCATGCTACTATTGAAATTATTTAAGAATGTTGAATTTGTTGATCCCCAAACTTGTCCACCAGTTTGGATAATACTTACAGTATCTGGCATACCTTTTAAAGATGTTAGTCCTAAACCATTTCCATAATAGTTTGCTGGACAGAAAGTCATATCAATTTTAAGTCCTTCAACTGTTGCTTGCTTTTCAATTAACCAATTAGTTAGATCTGTCATTAATCGAACATAACTTGCACCTCCACCAACTGGTTCAGCAGCATCATCTGCTAAAATTGAGAATTGTTTAACACCTGCATTCATTAATTGTTCAAATTTAGTTTTAATAACATTTAAATCCTCATTATAATTAGCATCAGTATTAAATCTAAAACTATTAGCCATAAATGGGTGCAATGCATAAACATAGTAACATTTGCTTTGATTACCAGCTTCTGCTAATCTAGCTATTCCTTCTAACTCTTCATCTGTATACATTGATCGCCATTGTTTATTATGCTTTGGATCATCTTTTGGAGCATAAATATATTGATTTAATTTATAATCTCCTCCAAAAGTCATTAAATCAGCACGATCATCATTTGACCAAGGATTTCCATAATAACCTTCAATAAATCCTCTAGATTTAATTTCTGCATAATCATTAATTTTTAAATTTAAAATATTATTATCTTTAACTTGGGTAAAGATGTGTTTTAATGATGTTACCCCGTGGAAAGCAGCATCAGTATCTTTTCCTAACACTGCGATAACACCGTCATTGATACTTAAAATATATGAATCATATTTAGTAAATAAATTCTCATCTTCAATTAGAGCATTATCTTTAAAATATTTATCTACATAATCATTAGAGTTATATACCCCAACTATTAAGTTAGTTTTGCTTCCATCAATAGCATTACCCACTGTATTAGTTTTATCTAATAATTCTAAAACATCTACAGTATGATTTTTAGTATAGCTATCAATAGCACCATCATAAACTACATTTACATCATCAGAAATAGCAAAATTACCATTTCCATAAACAACTTCATGTGGAGTTGGATAAATTGTGTAATTAGTAGTTGTCGTTTCTTCTGCACTTACAGTATTCAACATAACTAATGAACTAAATGTCATTGTTAATGTTAAAACAACCGCTAGTGCTTTCTTAAATGTTTTCCTCATTCTATTCCCCTTTCTCATATTCCATAAACTAAAGTAGCATCCACGTTTACTAATAATTTATGCCTTGGTTTTGCATAAGAACGTAACAAATAAATAAAGACCAAATACAAATACACTAAAAGCATATATAGTATCTGGTCTTGCCTACTTAAAGTAACAATCCTACTGCACCTATATTATACCATTACGTAAATCACTGTCAACTCCTTTCACTAAATAAGAAGTCATGTTTTATTAGAAACAAATATACAATTTAGTTAATTTTTACTAAAATTAAAAAGCAATTATTTATTAAAATACTTGCTTTTATTCTGTATTCTTTTTTATATGTATACACAAATATGTTTGTTCATCAGGTGATAAATGATAATCATATCTATCTTCAATAAGTTTTACGATCCTATTAATACATAACGCTAATCTTGCATCTTCTTTTAGCATATCTCGAATATTTGAAGTTGTATCAACAAAGTTATCTGTCTCATCTCTAAAAATTCTTTCTGCTAAATATTTTAGATGAATTGAAATTCGAGCATAACCAATTGAATCTTCTTCTAATTCAATCTTCATTGTTGATTTTATTAGATTTAGTACCTCTTTAGTTAAAGTGACAATCTTCATTGCATTATTGGCTTTATCATTAAGAGAGAAATTAACTAGATGTAATGCTAAATACCCCGCTTCATCATCATCTAAATGAATTCCTATCTTTCTTTCTATATAATCAAGGGCCCATAATCCAACCTTGTACTCCTTTTTATATAATGTCCTAGTTTCATTTAAAATAATGTTTGGTAAATACACATTTTCTTTTTTTCTCTTAACCGCAAAAGAAAGGTGATCACTTATAGCAATAAAAATTTCACCACTAAAATCTGTTTCTAGCTCCTTAATAGCTTTAGCAACTATCTTATTAGCAATCTCAAAATAAATAGCTGGGACTTCGTCAATAGATTGCTCAAAACGCTTTTTTTGATCATCTTTAAATAAATATGTTTTCTCTATCTTAGCCTCATCAACCAAATCACCAATTTTCTTTTGAAATCCAATACCAGAACCAGTTAAAATAATATCACCAAGCTCATCTGAAATCGCAGCTACACTGTTATTGTTAAAAACTTTTAATATTTTCAACTTTGCCACCTCTTTCTACATCAATATATCATTTATTGAATCAACAATAAAGCCAACTTCTGTACCAATAATAATTTGTATACTACTTTTACCAACTTTAACAATACCTGTAGCACCAGTTGCTAAAATTTCCTGTTCATTAACTAAATTTATATCTTTTAACTCTACCCTTAAACGTGTAATACAACTATCTACAAAAACAATATTACTACGCCCTCCTAATGCTTCTAATAATAAAATTGCTATTTCATCATAATCTTCAGTAGTTAAAGACACATGATATTCTTTTTCATCAACCTCAATAATCGGTTCATCAATCTCTCTACCCGGCGTCATGAGATTATATCTCACAATCATAAATCTAAAAATACAATAATATAAAATCGCACATACTATTCCTAAAGGAATTAACATAAATATATCATTTGCATAAGGTGAACGAATGCTAAGAATATAATCAATTAAACCAGCTGAAAAACCAAAACCTGCAATCCAATGAAAAAAGGCAGCTATAAACATCATAATTCCTGTTAAAACAGCATGGATTACATATAAAACTGGAGCCACAAACATAAACGAAAACTCTAATGGCTCAGTTACCCCCGTTAAAAATGAAGCAAAAGCCGCAGACAATAAAATTGATCCAACTTGTTTTTTCTTTTCTGGTCGTGCACATTGATATATAGCAATTCCTGCAGCCGGCAATCCAAACATCATTACTGGAAAAAAACCAGCTTGATACATACCTGTAATTCCCGGAATTCCTCCCGATACAGTACCCCAAAATTTTCCAATATCATTAATACCAGCACTATCAAACCAAAATACTGAATTTAATGCATGATGAAGTCCTGTTGATATTAATAAACGGTTAAAGAAACCATATAACCCAGCCCCAATTGGTCCAAGTCCAGATATTGCTTCTCCCAATCCAACAAATAAACTGTATAATAACGGCCAAACAACTATTAAAACTGCCGAGATTATTAACATCATAAAAGTAGATACAATTGGTACAAAACGTTTTCCTCCAAAAAAAGAGAACGCCATTGGTAACTTAACCTTAGAAAAATGCTGATAATTAAATGCTACTACTAAGCCAACAAGAATCCCAACTAAAGTATTTGCAGAGTTTTCAAATGCCAAGGGAACTTGTTCAATAGGAATTCCTCTAAATAACGCCACTGCTTTGGGCGATAATAGACTAGTCACTATTAAATATGATACTACTGCACATATAGCTACAGTCATATCTCTTTCCTGAATCATTCCTATTGCAATGCCAACAGCAAATAAAAGTGGTAAATTATCAATAATTGCGGTTCCAGACTCTATTAAAAACGCAGCAATTAAATTATTACTTCCCCAACCAAAGGGATCGATCCAATACCCAATCCCCTTTAATAGTGCAGCAATTGGCATTACTGACACTGGTAACATTAAAGACTTTCCTAATCTTTGAATATAGTTCATCGTTATCCTACCTTATATATTCATTATCCCAAAATGAAATATTATAGATTCCCCATCTCTACACTTTGTAAAATTATAACCTCTAATATCAAAATATGTCAACCAAAACAATAATTCAAAATTACCAAAAATAATTCTAAATTGACCGTTGACATTATTTAAATTAAACGGTAGAATTTAATTGTGATGTTACTATTAAATTAGGCATTAGCGGTTATTTTTTTATAGCAGCTAATGTCTTTTTATTTTATTAAAAGGAGGGGTGAAAATTAATGGATTTTTTTTCGAAAATAATTACTTTAAATAAAAATAATCAGATATATGCACCAGTCAGTGGAAAAATTATTAGTTTACATGATGTCCCTGACAAAGCTTTTTCAAATAAATTAATTGGGGATGGATTAGCAATTGAAGTATCTTCTAATTGTATCTACGCTCCTTGCCAAGGTAAAATAAATATAATCGCTCCAACTAGACATGCATTTGGTATTTTAACACCTGATGGTGTTGAAATATTAGTTCATATTGGTATTCAATTATTAAAACCTAGTGCTGCTAATTATAACTATCAAATAAAAGTTGGTGATGATGTAGATGTCGGGACTCCTATCGTCACTTTAAGTGATGAATTACTAAAAAAATACAATTATAAAATAATAACTCCAATTGTAATATGTAACCATCATAACCATCCAATTAAAACAATGACTACTTCTTCAACCATAAAAGCGGGTAAAACAATTTATACATATAAATAATCAATCTCTTTTATAACAAAAATTTAAGTACTAAAACAAATATAACCTAAAAGATTCAAACTCTTATGAGCTTGAATCTTTATTTTTTATTTAATTCTCTGTTTTTTATTACTATACAACAAGGCAAATAAACTTATAATCCCTGATGAAATAAATATTAAAATATTTGTTTCATCACCTGTTTTAATTGCATTTACTGTACTGTCTCCTGATTTTACAGGATTAACATCATTATCTACTGGTGGATTTGTTGGATTAGCTTCTAATCCTGCCATTGCTTTTGTTAATCCATTTATCGCATTTTCTACTTCTTCTTTTGTTGCATTTGGATTATTTAATATTGCATTTGCTT
>NZ_JBKTWO010000073.1:0-8389 GCF_047249845.1 Thomasclavelia sp. | reverse complement strand
ATAATGAGCTGGTAATAAAATAAGGAGGACCACTTCATGGGATACGGACAAAAAGTTAAAAAATGGTTCTTTGACGAAGACGGTGATGAAGTTGAAGAATATGAGGAAGTAGAAATTGATACTGAGCCAAAAACCAGTTTATTTGAACAAGCTAAATTTTCAAAAACTAGTGATGCCATTAAAGCATTAAATGCTAATAAAGATAGTCAATTGATTTTATTTGAACCTAGAGCCTTTGCAGAAACACAAGATATTGCAAATTATTTAAAACAGAAAAAAGCAGCTGTAATTAATTTACATCGTTTACAAAAAGAACAATCTAAACGGGTTGTAGACTTTCTAAGTGGAGTAATCTTTGCAATTGAAGGAGATATCCAAAGAATTGGGCCAAGAATTTTCTTATGTACTCCAAAAAATATCGGTGTTTCAGGTAGTATTGCTCTAGATGAAGAGGAACCAGAAGAATAAATGAGTATTAGTTTAACTAATACTTTTTAATTATGTTTGAACATTTTAAAGGTGAGGAAGTATTTGTTAAAAAGGTTTTGGAGTTTAAAGATCAGGCTTTATATAAACAAAGAATCATTTTAACAAAGTTTTTAAACCCATATCACCAATCAATTGTTTATAGTATTATTGGTAATCTAGATGATTTAATAGTTTTAGAGGATGGTGGTTTACTTAATAGTGAGTCTAAAAGATTAATTATTGCTCCATCATTTTATCAAATTGAAAAAGAAGATTTTGAAATAGCGCTAGTTAAAATTACATATGTTAAATCTTTTGGAAAATTAAATCATCGAGATATTTTAGGTGCTTTAATGTCTTTAGGGATTAAAAGAGAATTATTTGGGGATATTTATGAATATAATGATAATTTTTATGTTGCAATGGATTCAAGAATTTATGATTATGTTAAAGATAATCTAACGATGATCAAGCGTAGTAAAGTAAAATTATCAATAACTAATGAAAAGATTGAAATAATTCATGAATATGTTAGTAAAACATTTATTATTTCTTCATTTCGTCTTGATAAGATAGTAAGCAGCTTTTATAAAATACCTCGGAGTAAAGCAGTTAGCTATATTCAAGCAGGTTTTGTAAAAGTTAATCATAAAGAAGTTGAAGAAATAAGTTATTTGTGTAATAATAGTGATATAATATCGCTTCGACGCTATGGTCGTGTTAAGTTTGTTGATACTAAAAGAAAAACTAAACAAGATAATTTTGTCGTAGAAGGATATTTTTATAAGTAAGGGAGTGAGACGATGAGTGAAATAAAAAAGCAATTTAGGGGTTATGATATGCAGACAGTAGATAATCTAATTGTTGATTATGAAAGTCAGATTAGTAAGTTGAAACGAGAAATTGCTACTTTGACTGATGAACTTGAGCATGCTAAAGAACAAAACTCATTATTGCAGCATCGTGTCAACATCACTGAAAAAACTAATGAAGAAATAGCTCGATTGGCTTTAAAAGAGGCTAGTGCTTTGATTGATAAAGCCAAACGTAATGCTAATATGATTTTGAAAGAGTCTTTAGATTATGTTCGTTCACTTTCAAGTGAGATGAATGATTTTAAAGATCAAGCAATTAAATTCCGTTCATCTGTTCAAAAGATGTCACAAGATATTTTGGATACGATTGATAATTCGGAAGTCTTTAATCTTATTAACGAAGAAGATGAAGATAATTAAATACAATGAAAGAGACTGTTTATAATAAGATGTTTATAGAGAGCTGATGGATGGTGTAAATCAGTAACTATTATTATAATGAATCACTCTGGAGTAGCGCCTTGAAAGTAGTAGGGGTCGCCGTTGATCGCGTTAAGATTTTAAAGTGCGTATTGTAAAATACGAATTAAGGTGGTACCGCGATATATTCGTCCTTGTTAAGGACGTTTTTTATTTATGGAGGAGAAAAAATGAATTACAAAGACACATTATTAATGCCAAAAACAGACTTTGAGATGCGAGGAAATCTTCCTAAAAAAGAGCCTGGGTATGTAAGTCGTTGGCAAGAAACGAACATGTATGAAAAAGTTATTAAACAAAATGAAGGTAAAGATGCTTTTGTTTTCCATGATGGGCCACCATATGCTAATGGTAATATGCATATGGGACATATGTTAAACAAAGTCATTAAAGATGTAATCTGTCGTTATAATAACATGGAAGGACGTTATACACCATATATTCCTGGTTGGGATACTCATGGTTTGCCGATTGAAAACGCTATTCAAAAATTAGGGGTTAATCGTAAGGAAATGTCTACGGCAGCATTTAGAGAAAAATGTGATGCTTATGCTCATGAACAAGTTAATAAACAAAAAGAACAGTTAATTAGAATGGGAACATTTGCAGATTATGAACATCCATATTTAACTTTAGCACCAGAATTCGAGGCTAATCAAATTGATGTATTTGCTAAGATGGCTATGGATGGATTGATTTTTAAAGGATTAAAACCTGTATATTGGTCACCATCAAGTGAATCTGCTTTAGCAGAAGCGGAAATTGAATATCATGATATTAAAAGTCCAACTATCTTTGTAAAATTTCCTGTTAAAGATGGTAAAGGAATTTTAGATAATGATACATATTTTGTTATCTGGACTACAACACCTTGGACTATTCCTGCCAATCTAGCAATCTGTTTAAATGAGCTATATAACTATGCATTAGTTGAAACACCTAAGGGTAAATTAGTTGTTTTAGATGAATTAGTTGATTCTTTAATGGAAAAATTTGAAATCACTGAATATAAAGTAGTAAATCACTTTAAAGGGAAGGAATTAGAAATGATTACTTGCCAGCATCCTTTATATGATCGTGAATCACTAGTTATTTTAGGAGATCATGTTACTGCTGAAGCTGGAACTGGATGTGTTCATACAGCACCAGGATTTGGGGCTGATGACTTCTTTGTTGGTCAAAAATATGGATTACCAGCTTACTGTAATGTCGATGAACATGGTTGTATGATGGCTGATTGTGGTGAATGGTTAGCTGGACAATATGTTGATGATGCAAATAAAACTGTGACAATGAAACTTGATGAGCTAGGAGTTTTGTTGAAATTAGAATTTATTACTCATAGTTATCCTCATGACTGGCGAACTAAAAAACCAATCATTTTTAGAGCAACAGATCAGTGGTTCTGTTCATTAGATAAAATTAGAGATAAATTATTAAATGAAATTGATAAAGTTAACTGGTTGAATGAATGGGGTCATATTCGTATTTATAATATGATCAAAGAACGTGGGGACTGGTGTATATCTCGTCAAAGATCTTGGGGGGTACCAATTCCTATTATCTATTGTGAAGATGGAACACCAATTATGGAAGAAAAAGTATTCAAGCATATTTCTGATTTATTTAGAAAGCATGGTTCAAATGTCTGGTTTGAACGTGATGAAAAAGATTTATTACCAGAAGGATATACTAACGAACATTCACCAAATGGTATCTTTAAAAAAGAAAAGGATATCATGGATGTTTGGTTTGATTCAGGATCAAGTCATACTGGATGTATGAAGGAAAGGGGTTATCCATATCCTGTTGATTTATATTTTGAGGGTAGTGATCAATATCGTGGCTGGTTTAACTCTTCATTGATCGTAGGTACTGCTGCTCATGGTTGTGCACCATATAAAACAGTCTTGTCACATGGTTTTGTTTTAGATGGTAAAGGAAACAAGATGTCTAAATCTTTAGGTAATACAGTTGATCCAATTAAATTAGTTAAGCAGTATGGAGCAGATATTGTTAGATTATGGACAACTTCTGTTGCATACCAGCAAGATGTTCGTATTAGTGATGAAATTATGAAGCAAATTTCTGAAAACTATCGTAAGATTAGAAATACAATGCGTTTTGTTTTAGGAAACCTAAATGATTTTAAACAAGCTGATCTTGTAGCTGTTGATAAATTAGCTGATGTTGATAAATATATGTTGGTTGAGTTAAATGATTTGATTGATGGTTATCATAAAGCCTATGATAATTATGATTTTGCTGATGCAAATCAACAAATTCTAAATTATTTTACGAACTTATTAAGTTCATTCTATATGGATTTTACAAAAGATATTCTTTATATTGAAAAAGCTGACAGTTTACGTAGAAGACAAGTACAAACAGTATTATATTATCATGCTAAAGTAATGATGAAGTTAATTTCTCCAGTCTTAGTATTTACAGCTGAAGAATTACATGATCATTTCCATTGTGATGATAAAAAAGCTGAATCTATTTTCTTAGAACCAAATGTTGAAAAGGTAACAGTTGAAAATAGTAATGAATTAAAAGAATACTTTGATCGTTTCTTATTATTACGTAAAGATGTTTTAAAAGCATTAGAAGGATTACGTAATGAAAAAGTAATTAAATCTAATATGGAAGCAAAAGTAACTATATCTTTAAAAGATGGATTTAAAGATATTGCATCAATGTTAAATGATTTAAAACAATTATTTATTGTAGCTAAAGTTGAATTAGTTGATGATAATTCACTAGAAGAATATGATAGTGCATTTATTAAAGTTGAAAAGTTTAATGGTCATCAATGTCCTCGTTGTTGGAATCACTTTGATGAAGAAGAGATGGAAGGCGAATTATGCCAACGCTGTCATAATGTTATTAATGGATAATTAAATATTTTAAAAGTCAGAAATTTACTTAGTAAAATCTGACTTTTTTAGATGAATAATTATCTTTTGTATTAGTAACACATAATGATTTATGAATATAAATGTTTACATAATTAAAGTTGGATGTTATTGTAAAATTAAATAATAGATTTTATATATAATTAATATCAAACAATTCATGGCTTAAATTTTTATCATTTAAAAAATGTTAGGAATATAATCAATATGATATTATATAAAGTATTTTACTTGATGATGAGTATAGATGATTATTTATGAAAGCTGGTTTTGATATATCTAAATTATAATCAAAGTATTTATAATAAAGAAAGCAAAAGACTTATTGTTACTAAAGGTAATAAATAAAATTTATTTTTAAGTATTAATATAAATTATAATGATAACTGGAGGTATATTATATGATTGATATAAAAAATCGTGATTATTGTCCTACACTAGATGAAATAGGAGAGTATATTGGCAATTTAGTTTTTAATAAATTTTGTATGGAAATTGAAACAAAATATAATAGTAAAGCAAAAATAGAATTCAGCTCTTGTAGTTATGAAAAAGGATGGAATATTAAGTATAAAAAATCTGGAAAAACTCTTTGTACCATATATCCTAGAGAATCTTATTTTACAATAATGATAGTTGTAGGTAGAAAAGAAAAGGAAATGGTTGAATCTATATTGCCAAGTTGTACTATTGAATTGCAAGATATTTATTGTCAAACTAAAGAAGGAAATGGACAAAGATGGCTTATGATTGATTTAGAAGATAGTGAGAATATGTATCATGATATATTTCGTCTAATTGAAATTCGGAGTATTTGATGAATTTGTATTTTTAAGCCTTATTAGCTGTTATAAAATAAGAATATATTTGGTTATATGCAAGTTGAAATATTAGTACCATGAGATTATTTTATCATTGGATTTAATAAGCATAATATTTTAATAGTAAATGAGAGAAAGATGATCATAAAAATTTATTTACAAGATGTTTTTTGATACTTGGGGGAATCCAAGTATTTTTATTATTTATTATAGAAAATTCTATTTTAGGATATTATCATATTAGAGTTAAATGTATAAAAATTAAAGAAAATATATATTGTTGAAATATGTCGAAAGTGTTAAAATATACAAGTAAATTGGAGGTTTAATTGTGAGTGATAAGATTAAAGGTTCATTGTTGTTGACAATAGCAGCAATGATTTGGGGCAGCTCTTTTATTGTGATGAAGAGTGCAGTGGATTTTTTAACACCGAATGTGTTACTATTTATTAGGTTTTCTTTAGCTACAGTAATTATGGTAATCATGTTTTATAAATATGTTAGAGATATAAGTATTAAAGATTTAAAAGGTGGCATGATTACTGGTACATGTTTATTTTTAGCTTATCTAATTCAAACAATTGGTTTAACTATGACAACGCCAGGTAAAAATGCTTTTTTAACAGCAGTATATTGTGCAATCGTACCATTTTTAGTTTGGTTTTTTTATCGTAAAAGGCCTGATAATTATAATTTTTTTGCGGCATTATTATGTGTTATCGGAGTTGGATTTGTTTCATTAGATGGTAATTTAAGCATAAATATGGGGGATTTATTAACACTTGTTGGGGGTCTTTTTTTTGCCTTTCATATTCTAGCAATTAAAAAGTATTCTCAAACAATGCATCCAATTAAATTAACTACATTACAGTTTGCAATGACAGCAATTTTAGCGCTTTTGGGTTCGTTATTATTTGAAGATATATCAGTGATTAGACAAATTGATAGCAGCATTGTTTTACAGATTGGTTATTTAGCATTATTTGCTACTGCAATAACGTTACTTTGTCAAAATATTGGACAGCATTTAGTTAGTGAATGTAATGCGGCAATTTTGCTTAGTTTAGAATCAGTATTTGGGGTAGCTTTTTCAGTTTTATTATATGGGGAAGTATTAACTGTTAAAGTACTTTGTGGATTTGTTTTAATTTTTATTGCAATCATTATTTCTGAAACAAAACTTTCTTTTTTAAAAACAGGGGCTAAGGAGGGTGAATTAGATGTTTAAAAAGATTTTAAGTTTTATTCTTGCATGTATATGCCTATTTACTTTAATTACTCCAATACAGGCACAAGATAATAGTGAGGATATTGGTTTAACAGCACAATACGCAGTTGCCATAGATGCTAAAAGTGGTTTAGTTCTTTATAATAAAAATATGGATGAAAGAATGTATCCAGCTAGTATGACAAAAGTTATGACAGTAATTGTAGCAATTGAGATGATGAAAGATCTTGAAATGACTACAGTAATTACTCAAAGTGATATTGACACAGTGTGGGAAACTGGGGCTTCATCAGCAAATTTTGAAGTAGGTGAAACTGTTACATATCGTGATTTACTTTTAGGAGCAATTTTACCAAGTGGTGCTGATGCAACTAGAGCATTAGCTAATAATCTTTGTGGTGGTCAAGAAGAGTTTGTCAATAAGATGAATGAAACAGCAAAGAAATTAAAATTAAAAGATACTAACTTTGTAAATACAACAGGAATTCATGATCCTAATCATTATACAACTGTTCATGATATGGCTTTGATAGTTAAATATGCTGTAGAAAATGAACGATTTAAAGAGATTTATTCAAAACGTTCTGCTACTTCTTCAAATGGTCTACATCAATGGGTTAACAAATCGATGTATAATGCAGGTAGAAGTCATATTGATACAAGTAATATTATAGGGTGTAAAAGCGGTTATACTGATGCTGCAAAAAATTGTTTAGCTAGTTTAGATAAGGTTGGAGATAATGAGATCATTACAGTTGTAGGTAAATCAATAAATGATGATATTAAGCCAAGGGCTGCTGTACAAGATACTTTAGATATTGTTAATTATGTTAGTCAAAATTATTCGCTTCAACCTATCTTAAATAAAGATACAGAGGTGAAAAGTTTAAATATAAAGGTAGCAAAAGATAATCAAAAGATAGTAATTAAAAACCAGCATGATGTTATAGCATTTTTACCAAATAATGTTAATAAAGATGATTTAGAGTATAAATACTCATTTAAGCAACTTGAGGCACCAATAAAAAAGGGAACTAAAGTAGGTAATCTTGATATTTATTATGGTGATTATTTATTGTATCAAGAAGAATATATTAATGATAAGATGATTGAACGTGATGCGTTTAGTGATCTAATGTCAAATATAATGAATTTTATGTTTCCTTATGGTTTGGCGATAATTTTGGTGATTATTTATTTTCTAATTTCAAAAATAAAAAAGCATAAAGTAAATAACGGGTAATTATCTATTATTTTTATGTTTTTAAATAATTTGTTTCACTTATATCTAAAGTTGTTTCAACTGTACATTTTGCATGAATTATGATTGTATCAAAAACTGGTAGTTGGGATAAGAGATATGCTAAAAGTATTTCAATTGATGATTTAATTATAAAAATGAAAGGCGATTAAAATGCGAAAATGTCAACGTTGTAACACAGAAATGATTGAAGAGTATGGATTAAAGATAAGTTCAATAAATGCGGGTGTAGCTCCAGTATTACTTAGTAAAGGTCAGGGAGTCTTAACTAATGAGTTTGGAAAGATAAAAGCTGCTGTTTGTCCAAACTGTGGTGAAGTATCGCTATATACAGAAGATAAGAAAATATTAAATAAATAAATAAATCTCCCTTACAACTTCAAATTTGTCGCTCTGTA
>NZ_JBKTWO010000072.1:0-8642 GCF_047249845.1 Thomasclavelia sp. | reverse complement strand
ATATTATATTATCTCAAAATATTGATTATTCATGTAGAAATGGTGTTACTGTATCTAATGGGATACTTTTATTATATAGTTTATTAGTATTATTAGCTTTTGGTACGATTTATAATGTTTTTTTTAGAAGATATGTAAATCGACTTTCTAAAAGAGAATGTAATATATTGTTGGTAGTAGGATGTATTATTTTGTTTATTTTACAATTGTACATTGCTTATAATATTTATTTTTTACCAGGATGGGATGCTGGTATTTTAAGAGATGCTTCGACTTATTTTGCTAATGATCATATATTAGATACACAAAATATATATTATTCTTATTTAGCGCAATATCCAAATAATGTGTTTTTAACATTTATTTTTACTATTATTAAACAAGTAATTATGTTTTTAGGAAATGATAATATTGATTTTTCATTAGTAATATTGAGTGTTTTGTTATTAAATCTATCAGCTTGGTTTATCACTAAATGTGCAGCTATCATATTTAAAGATCGATATTATTCAATATTAACGTTATTCATTTATTCTATATATGTTGCTTTATCACCGTGGATGGTTATTCCTTATTCAGATACTTGTTCAATTATTTTTACAATTATGGTACTGTATTTTTATTTGAATAGGAAGAATATGAATCTATATCTTGCATATGGGCTTATTTTTTCTTTATCATTAATAGGCTATTTGATTAAACCGACATGTATTATTGTATTAATTGCAATTGTAGTAATTGAGTCCTGTAAATTTATATTTTATAATAATAGGGAAAAGCAAAAGTGCAGTAAATATTTATTGGTTTTACTTTCCGGTATGATAATTTTTGTATCATTAAGAAGTTTATCCTATAATTATTTAGGTTATAAAAGAAGTGAGGCAAATGAATTTCCTTTTACTCATTTTTTGATGATGGGAATGAATCCGGTAACAAGAGGTGTGTATTATGGCGAAGATGTTGCTTATACAAGTTCATTTATTGGGAAAGATAAAAAAATAAATGCAAATTTAAAAATGGTTAAGAATAGATTAAATGATTATGGTATTAGTGGATATTTCAAACTTTTAAGTGAGAAATTAATGACAAATTATAATGATGGAACATTTGCATGGGGCGTAGAAGGAAATTTTTATGCTGAAATTTTAAAATTACCTAATAAAACTGCTGCTAAAACCTTGCGAGATATTTATTATTCGAATGGAAAATATCATAGTGGATATGAGGTTTATCAACAGGCTATTTGGATGATGATTTTATTTTTTGTTTTGTTTTCGGTTAAAAGACTTGCTAATGATATAGAAAAAGATTTATATGTTATTGTTTTAACAGTTATAGGGATAACATTGTTTTTGTTGTTATTTGAATCAAGGGCAAGGTATTTATTTTTGTATTTACCTTATTATATTTTATTGGCTGTTGTTGGAATACAATGCTTTATTAAATTTATGCATATGAAATTAGTATCAAGATAATAAAAGTTATTTTTTGATTGCGAAAAAATAAGTTTTGAGCGATAGATTGAATAATTTAGCACTTTTATATTGACAGTGCTAAGATGTTGTATTAAAATATCTTTAGCACAGAAGAAAGATGAGTGCTAATATAAGAATGGAGATGTAATTATGGCTGAAAAAAAACAATTTAAAGCAGAATCAAAAAGATTATTAGATTTAATGATTAATTCTATTTATACACATAAAGAAATTTTCTTACGTGAATTGATTTCTAATGCAAGTGATGCAAGTGATAAATTATATTATAAAGCACTTACAGAAAATATTTCTTCAATTAATCGCAATGATTTAAAAATTATGATTGAAATCGATAAAGAAAATCGTGTTTTAACTATTAAAGATAATGGAATTGGGATGGATAAAGATGAATTAGAAACACATCTTGGAACTATTGCTAATAGTGGTTCATTTGAGTTTAAAAATGAAAATGAACATGATGATATTGATATTATCGGACAATTTGGTGTTGGTTTCTATGCAGCTTTCATGGTGGCAAAAAAAGTAGAAGTGATTTCTAAAAAATATGGAACTGAGCAAGGATATACTTGGGTATCTGAAGTTAGTGATGGCTATGAGATTTTTGAAACTAATGTTGCTGATCATGGAACTACAATTAAATTATACTTAAAAGATAATACGGATGATGATAACTATGATGAATATTTAAATCAATATCATATTCGTGATTTAGTTAAAAAATATTCTGATTACGTGCATTATCCAATTAATATGGATATGACAGTTTCAAAGAAAAAAGATGATAGTGATGAATACGAAGATGTTATTGAAAATCAAACATTAAATTCAATGGTACCATTATGGAAACGTAATAAAAAAGATATTACTGATGAAGAATATAATGATTTCTACAAAGATAAATTTAATGATTTTAATGATCCGTTGAAAGTGATTCATAGCCGAGTAGAAGGTAACGTTTCATATGATTCATTATTATTTATTCCTTCAAAACCACCAATGAATTATTATTCAAATGAATATGAAAAAGGGTTACAATTATATTCACGTGGTGTCTTCATCATGGATAAAGCTAGTGAATTAGTTCCTGAACATTTCCGCTTTGTTAAAGGATTGGTTGATTCAGAAGACTTATCATTAAATATTTCAAGAGAAATGTTACAACACGACCGTCAATTAAAAGTAATTGCTGATAAAATTGAAAAGAAAATTCAATCAGAATTAGAAACAATGTTGAAAAAAGATCGTGTAAAATATGAAGAATTCTTTAATAGTTTTGGTTTACAATTAAAGTTTGGTATTTATAATAGCTATGGAATGTTAAAAGAAAAATTACAAGATCTGCTATTATATTATTCTAGTAAAGAAGAAAAACTTATTACCTTAGCGGAATATATTGAACATATGCCTGAAGGTCAAAAGGAAATTTATTTTGCAAGTGGTGAAACTCGTGAAAAGATTGCCACTTTACCACAAGTAGAAGTAGTCAAAGACAAAGGATATGATGTTCTATATTTAACAGATAATGTAGATGAATTCTGTTTCCAAATGATGCGTGATTATAAAGAAAAACCATTTAAATCAGTAGCTCAGGGTGATTTGGATATTGAAAGTGAAGAAGAGAAAAAAGAATTAGAAAAAACTAATGAAGAAAATAAGGATTTATTAACAGCAATTAAAGATTCATTAGGGGATAAAGTAGTTGAAGTAAAAATATCATCTCGTTTAAAATCACATCCAGTTTGTCTAGTATCTAGTGACGGTGTTTCTTTTGAAATGGAGAAGGTTTTAAATCAAATGCCTGATGGTCAAGGAGTTAAAGCAGGACGAATTTTAGAAATTAATCCTAATCATGATATTTTTAATGCAATGAAGAAAGTTTATGAAAATAATCAAGATAAAGTAGCAGATTATGCTAGTATTTTATATGATCAAGCATTGTTGATTGAAGGATTCTCAATTGATAATCCAGTAGATTTTTCAAATAAGATTTGTGATTTAATGATTGAATTAAATAAATAAGAATCGGGCTATCAGCCCGATTTTATGATATAATTACTTTGTTGGAGGGAAGAATATGAAATTAGATACAATAATTAATACACGAAGAAGCATCCGTAAATATAAAAATCAGCCAATAGAATTAGAAAAAATAAAAACAATCATTAAAGCTGCAATCGAAGCAGAATCATGGAAAAATAGTCAGACCGCTCGATATCATATCATTACTTCAAAAAAGTTATTAGCTCAATTTAAGGAAACATGTCTACCGGCATTTAATCAAGAAAACTGTAAAGATGCACCAGTTTTAATTGTTTCTACTTTTATAAAGGATCGTTCTGGATTTGAACGGGATGGTAGTGCTAGTAATGAATTAGAGAATGGTTGGGGATGTTATGATTTAGGGATTCATAATCAAAATTTGATTTTAAAAGCAACTGAATTAGGAATAGGCAGTTTAATAATGGGGATTCGTGATGAGAAAAAAATCAGAATATTATTAAATATTCCTGAACAAGAAATAATTGTGTCGGTAATTGCTTTAGGAATTAGTGATATTGAACCCGAAAAGCCGAAACGTAAAAATATAGAGGAGATATGTAAATTTTATTAGTTACTATTTTAAATAGTAACTTTTTTTGCATTTTTATTGATTTTAAATAAAATTGTCTATATAATTTAATCATACCCCCATAGGAGGGGTTAGGAGGGATTATGAAGAAAAAATATAGTGTTAAAGGAATGACGTGTTCTGCATGTGAAAGTCATGTATATAATAGTGTTTGTAAGTTGCCGGGAGTTAATAGTGTTGAGGTTAATTTGTTGACAAATTCAATGAATGTTGAATTTGATGAAAATCAAATTAATGATTCATTAATTATTAAGGCGGTTAAAGATGGTGGTTATCAAGCAAGTATATTTGAAGAAAGTCTAATTAATGATGATGAATTAGTTAAATTAAAAAAAAGTTTGATTTATTGTTTTATAGCATTAGGGTTATTGATGTATGTGTCAATGTCGGTAATGTTTAATTACCCTATACCATTATTTATTAAAGAAAATAGCTTTACAAATATTATTTTACAAATTATTTTCTTGATTCCAATTTTGATTTTAAAAAAAGAATATTTTATTAATGGATTTAAAAATTTGATTCATTTTGATCCGACAATGGATTCATTGATTGCTTTAGGTGCAGGAGCAGCTATTGTATATAGTATTTATTCTATTGTTTTGACTTTAACAGGTACGATGATGAAAATGCATCTTGTTCATAATGTTTACTTTGAATCTGCAGGAATGATTATTACATTGATTAGCTTTGGTAAATATCTTGAAGCACGTTCAAAGAAAAAAACAACTGATGCAATCAGTAAGTTATTAGAATTGGCTCCTGATGTAGCCTGTCGAGTTAATGGTGGAAAAGAGGAAATAGTTAAGATTTCTGAACTTGTAATTAATGATAAGGTGCTAGTAAAAGCTAATGAAACTGTGCCTGTTGATGGAAAAATAATTCAGGGATTTAGTTCAATTGATGAGTCCATGATTACAGGTGAAAGTTTACCGGTTGAAAAAGAGATTAATAGTTTAGTTATTGGTGGAACTAATAATCTACAGGGGAGTTTTGTTTATCAAGTAACGAAAACAGTTGAAGATAGTACACTGGCTAAAATTATCGAATTAGTTGAAGAAGCTTCGAGTTCAAAAGCACCGATGACTAGAGCGATTGATAAAGTTGTTAAGTATTTTGTACCAACCGTAATAGTTATTGCAATATTGACATTTGTTTATTGGATGATAGTAGGAAATGGACTTAATTTTGCTATTACTAGTGCTATTGCAGTATTGGTTATTTCTTGTCCATGTGCATTGGGACTAGCAACCCCAGTAGCGATTATGGTTTCAACAGGAGTAGGAGCAACTAATGGAATTTTAATAAAGAGTGCTAGTGTGTTAGAAAATGAAAATAATATCGATGTTGTTGTTTTTGATAAGACAGGAACACTTACTCAAGGTAAAGCTAAAGTTAGTGATATTTATAGTGATAGTTTAAGTGATAAAGAAATAATTAAAATTATTGCTTCATTAGAAAAAGGCTCTAGTCATGTTTTAGCTGATGCTTTTATTCAAAAAGCAAAGGAATTAAATGTTGAGTTAGTTGAAATAAATGCTTTTGAATCATTAAGTGGTTTAGGTATTAAAGGAAATGTTTTAAATCAAGAGTATCTAGTTGGTAATCTTAGAATGATTAAAGAAAATGAGATCGATTATAGTGATTATCAAAATCAAATTGATGATCTTGTAGCTCAAGGAAAGACATTAGTGTTTTTAGCAAAGCAAAATAAGTTAATAGGCTTAGTTAGTATTTTTGACGATATCAAGTTAACAAGTAAACAGGCAATCCAGCGCCTAAAAGAAATGCAAATCAAAACTGTGATGCTAACTGGTGATTTAAAAGCTGCTGCTAAGGCTATCAATCAACAGCTGGGACTAGATGAGGTTATCGCAGAAGTCTTGCCACAGGACAAAGAAAGTGTCATTAAAAGATTACAAGAGCAGGGGAATAGTGTTATGATGGTAGGTGATGGTATCAATGATGCTCCAGCTTTAGTACGCAGTGATGTAGGAGTTGCGATTGGTAAAGGAAATGATATTGCAATTGATGCTGCTGATGTTATTTTGATGAAAGATGATATACGTGATATTGTTTCTTCGATCGAATTGTCAAAAAAGACTATTTTAAATATTAAAGAAAATCTTTTCTGGGCATTCATCTATAATGTGGTTGGTATTCCCATTGCCGCAGGTGTTTTTTACAATTTATTTGGATTGCGTTTAGATGCGATGATTGGTTCGTTATGTATGTCACTGTCATCTGTTTGCGTAGTAAGTAATGCTTTAAGATTAAAAAGATTTAAACCATATTATAAAAAGGAGAATAATAAAGTGAAAAAAGAAATTATTATTGAAGGAATGATGTGTGCAATGTGCAAAAAACATGTTGAAGAGGCTTTGAATGGTTTAGCTGATACAAATGCTACAGTTAATTTAGAGGCTAAAAATGCAATTGTTGAAACTGAATTAGATGATAGTGTTTTACAAGGTGTAATTGAAAAAGCTGGTTATAAAGTAGTGGAAATTAAAAATGTCTAATAAAAAAGTTTTGTTACGTTTAAAAACTGCCCGAGGACAGATCGATGCGGTTATTAAAATGATTGAAGAAGAGCGTTATTGTATTGACATCTCAAATCAGTTATTAGCGATTCAGTCATTAATAAAGAATGCAAATAATGAAGTTTTATCTAATCATTTAAATCATTGTGTAAAAAATGCAGTTAATGAACATGATGCAGACCAAAAGATTGATGAAGTAATTAAATTATTGTCTAAATTATAAACCTCTATTTTAAACAGAGGTTAATAGTTAAAATCAAGTATTTTTTGATAGTTATCATCTTTTAATAAATCTAGTGTTGTTTGAACAATAATCAATTGATTGTTTTTTACAAAAATAATACTATCATAATTAATGTCAGATGAAAGTAAATAGCCATTAGCTATTTGCTTTTTCTTTTTATAGTTATTGGTTTTTAAATAATTATCCAAATTTTTATTAGCTTTTTCATTAGAGTTAAAACGATAATAATTAATTTTCAGAGCATTTTCATCATTGCTTTCAAAATAACTATAAGATTTATTAATTAATAAACTGGAACTTTCAGTATATGTTTTACTACGGTTACTAGTATAGCCTAAATCATTCAATGATAAGATGTTATCATTAATTGGAGTATTTTTTCTTTCTATAATGTCTAAACTAAAACCACAAATAATAATTAAAATGGTAATTATAAATAACCAATTTGATAAGATAAAACGATATTCCTGGTTATTATTTATTGTAAAAGATGTTTGTTTAGTTAAAGTGTTTTTAATTTTTTCTGTTTGTATATAATTGTTAAAGAAGCGAACAATTAAAGATAAACAAAATAATAGTGGTGCATAATGGAGTAGTATAGAACCATTAGTAATGAATTCATTAGGATCGTTGTTAATGAAAACATTGGGAATTAATAGGAATGATAGAAATAAGGCAGTAAAAACAAATAAAATATTAGTTAATGTTTTATTTGTTTTAAAATATTGAAGTAATTGAGTATTGTTAGTTTCTTTGATTTTTATATTTTTTGTTGCTTTAAAAATATAGATTTTTCTTGATTTACCAATAAATTCATAACCATGATCAACATAATTCATTAACCAGTTATCGCGTTGTTCACGATTACTTAATTTACTTTTTTTATCAGGAACAAAAATATCAGTTTTATAATAAAAACGTTTATTATCATGTTTAAAGATAGTAAACATATCAGCATTATTACAGTTATAACCTAGTTTAGATAGATTATTGAGTTTATCTTCTAATAGTTTGTAATCGCTAGCATCATAATTAGTTAATTTAAATTTCATATATAACTCCTTTTTCTTCTATAATATAGATTATCATTTTTTTTGATAATAATAAAGTAAAACCATGCTATGCATGGTTTTACTTAGAAAAAGCTGATTCTGGTTCTTCATTAACATATGCCGATTCTTCAAGAATATAAGCTTCAGCAATATTTTGACAATGGTCGCCCATTCTTTCTAGGTTTGCTAAAATATCTACATATGTAGAATTGACTAGAGTGGATTTTTCAATTTTATGACTAACGCGTTTAATATGACGCTGTTTAGCTTTTTTATTAAAATAATCAAGATCAGCTTCTTTTTCATCTACATAATCTATGTCGTCAAGAATGTGACCATCAAAAGCTTTAATAGCATGGTTTAACATATCGATAACCATATCCATCATTGTTTCTAAATCTTTTCTTGCTTCATCTGAAAAATCTTCTTTTTCATCATAGATAGCTTCATAATATTTTACAATATTAATACATAAATCTCCGATACGTTCTAAATCTTTAATTGTTTTCATATTAGCTAAATAATCATTTGAATCATGATCATTTAATGTTTCATGAGAAATTAATACAAGATAATCAGTTATTTTAGTGTCTAGGGTATTTATTGCATTTTCCATCTCATAACCACTGTCTTTAGCAATACTGTTTTTATTGTTAAAATAAGCACGAATTCCTTCAA
>NZ_JBKTWO010000071.1:0-8737 GCF_047249845.1 Thomasclavelia sp. | reverse complement strand
GCTGACCCTCTGCTTGTAAGGCAGATGCTCTCCCAACTGAGCTAAACCTCCATAAATGCTACCTCTTTAATATACCATTTTATTAAACAAAGGTCAACACTTTTTTTATTTTTCTAACCATTGTCGATATTAATTTTAACATTCCTCGACTCAAGCAAGCAATATATTATCATAATTTCTTTAATTAATCAATATAAAAAATATTTTTATTTAAATTTTTTTAAATAAATGTAAGCGTTATCTTTTATTACTAAATCAATCCTAATTTTTACTAAGATATGATAAAATAAAAGAAAGAAGTTCATTTATAGAAAGGTGGTTATTTTAATGAGAACTTATCATGCAAATGAAATTGGAAATGTTGCAGTATTAGGACATTCAGGTTGTGGTAAAACAAGCATTGTTGAAGCTATGGCTTATCGTAGCGGACTGATTAATCGAACCGGTAATGTGAGTGAAGGAAATACTTTAAGCGACCATAGTATTGAAGAAATCATTCGTAAGTCTTCTGTCAATTTATCTATTGTTCCTGTTGAATGGAATAATTGTAAAATCAACCTAATTGATGTTCCTGGAATATTTGATTTTACCGGAGAATGTGAAGCAGCCTTAAGTGTATGCGAGTCGGCTTTAATTGTTGTTCCATCATCATCAGGTATCAATGCAGGAACAAAACAAGCAATGTTTAAAGCAAAAGATAAAGCAAAAATCATTTATATTAATGGTTTGGACAATCCCAATAGTAATTATTCAACAAAATTACAACAATTAAAAGATACTTACGGAAAAGCTATCGCCCCTATTCAAGTTCCAATTATGGATAATAATAAAATGATTGGATATATCAATGTAGCAAAAATGGAAGGACGTATTTTTGAAGGAAATCAAACTAGAGCTATGGAAATCCCAATAGAATTAATGAATGAAATTCAACCTATTAAAGATATGATTGATGAAGCAGTCGCAAACACGAGTGATGAACTATTAGAAAAATATATTAATGAAGAACCTTTTACTAAAGAAGAAATATCTTTAGCATTACGTAAAGGTGTTATAGAAAAAACATTAATTCCTGTCTTATGTGGAACTGATCAAATCGGGATTCAAATAATATTAAATTCCATGGTAGCCTTTTTTAGTGCTGCTGGTGATATGAGTAATTCTTTGATTGTTAAAAATGTAGATAAAAACGAAGAAGAGATCATTGGTTATGATGAAAGTCTACCTGCTAGTATTTTTATTTTTAAAACGATTGCTGATCCTTTTGTTGGTAGAACATCTTTATTCAAAGTCATTACTGGTACTGTTTATAGCGGTTCTTCTATTTATAATGTTAAAAGAAAAGAAAATGAAAGAATCGCTAAATTATATCAGCCTTGTGGTAAAGAATTAATTGAAGTTGATTGTTTACATGCTGGTGATATTGGTGCTGTTACTAAACTGAATGCATCTAAAACCAATGACACTTTGTGTATTGCAGGATATCAAATCATCATTCCGGAAATAAAATTCTCAACACCATATTATGGTAAAGCAATTACTCCAGTTGGTAAAAGTAATGAAGAAAAAATTACTAATGCAATTAATAAACTATTAGAAGAAGATCCTACATTACAATTTAAACCTAATTTTGAAACTAAACAACAATGTATTTATGGAATTGGTGATATTCATTTAGATATCTTATTATCAAAATTAAAAAACAAGTTTAAAGTCGAAGCAGCTTTAGAAGATATCAAAATCCCATATCGTGAAACTATTAAAAAAACAGTTACCCAAAGAACACGTTTCAAAAAACAATCTGGTGGTCATGGTCAATTTGGTGAAGTAGAAATCACATTTGAACCAACCTATGATTATAATCAAGCTTATGTATTTGAAGAAAAAGTATTTGGAGGAGCTGTTCCTAAATCATATTTTCCAGCTGTTGAAAAAGGCTTGATTGAAAGTGTTAAAAGCGGTGTTTTAGCTGGCTATCCAGTTCTTGGAATTAAAGCAACTTTAATCGATGGTTCTTATCATAATGTTGATTCATCTGAAATGGCTTTTAAAACAGCTACAACGATGTGTTTTAAAGAAGCTATCCCTAAAGCAAATCCCGCACTGCTCGAACCTTATATGAAAATGAAAGTTGTTGTAGATGAACAATACACTGGCGATATTATGAGCAATTTCAATACCAAAAGAGCTCGAGTAATCGGCAGTGATGTTCTTGATGATGGACTAATTAAAATTGTTGCTGAAGCCCCAATGAGCGAAGTCATGAATTATGCAGTTGACTTACGTTCAATTACTCAAGGACAAGGTTTTTTTGAAATGGAATTTTTAGATTATGAGTTTGCACCAGATAATATTGTTAAAAAAGTTGTTAATAAATAACAGGATATATAACTGGGGTTAATTTATACTCCAGTTATTTTCATATAAATTAACATATATAATCTTTAATTTATAAATTAAAAGTGTTATTATAAAAACATATATTAGGAGGAACAAATAATGAATGTACTTGTGTGTGGTGGAGCTGGTTATATCGGAAGCCATGTCTGTGTTGAATTGTTAAATGCAGGTTATGATGTTATCGTAATTGATGATTTTTCCAACTCAAAACCTGAAGTCTTAGAATATATTAAAGAAATTACTGGAAAAGAAGTAAAATTTTATGAATTTAATATTTTAGATGAAGATAAAACTGAATCTGTATTTAAAGAAAATAAAATAGATGCTGTTATCCATTGTGCAGCATTTAAAGCTGTTGGTGAATCTGTTGAAAAACCAATCGAGTATTATACCAACAATCTAACTACTACATTAATTGTTAGTAAAATGATGAAAAAATATCATGTTAATCAAATTGTATTTTCTTCAAGTGCTACTGTTTATGGAGATCCAGAAACTGTTCCTATTACTGAAGATTGTAAATTAGGAGAAACTACTAATCCATATGGAACAAGTAAAGCAATGATGGAAAGAATTTTAAGCGACGTTCAACACGCATGCCCTGAGATGTCAGTAACCTTACTCCGTTATTTTAATCCAATTGGAGCTCATGAATCAGGATTAATTGGTGAAGATCCAAAGGGAATCCCAAACAATCTAATGCCTTATATTATGAAGGTTGCAACTGGTGAATTAGAATGTTTAGGTGTTTTTGGAGATGACTATGATACTCATGACGGTACAGGAGTTCGCGATTATATTCATGTTGTTGATCTAGCTATCGGTCATGTTAAAGCAATCAAATATTATGCAAAACCAGGTGTCCATATTTGTAACCTTGGTACAGGAATTGGATATAGTGTCCTTGATATTGTAAAAACATTTGAAAAAGTTAATCATGTAAAAATTAATTACGCAATCAAAGAACGTCGACCTGGTGATATTGCAACATGTTATGCAGATCCTACTCGCGCAAAAAAGGAACTTGATTGGGTTGCAACAAAGGGAATTGAAGACATGTGTCGAGATACATGGAATTATGCCTTAAAACATAAACAATAAAGAGGTAATCCTCTTTTTTTTGTCGATTTATAAAAAATATTATGTGATTAGTTGATATCCTTTTATTAAATGTTGTTTTTGCGAGTTTTTTTTGGTATTATATAAAGGTACTGTTATGGAGGCTAATCATGGAAAAAGTAAAAAAATTATGGAAAGAAATTAGCATCTTTGGGATTGTAATTGTAGTATTTTTAGGATTATTTATTTATCGAAAAATTACTCATGTTGAATTTACAACAATTACCCAAAATGCACTTGTAGAAAAAGTAAAAGATAAAGATAGTTTTGTAGTAGTAATTGGTAATAACAATGACAGTGCTACATTATCTTATCAAGATACTATGACTACATTTTTAGAAAAAAATCGTAGTGAGTCTTTATACTATGTAGACATTTCTAATGATAGTGATTACACTACCTGGTTAGAAAAAAATCTTGATATCACTGATGGGACAGTGCCACAAACAATAGTCTATAAAGACGGAAAAATATCTACAAATAAAACAGGAGCATTATCATATTATCGACTTGCTCAACTATTCAAATAAAAAATCAGCATTTAGCTGATTTTTTATTTTATATATAAACGTTCAACTCTTTTTGAAATCAAACAAATTATCTCATAAGGGATAGTATCTAACTCTTTTGCCATACTAGATAAGCTTATATGCTCACCAAAAATTTCTACTTTATCTCCAGGTTTGATATTCTCATCAACCCTTACCATCATTTGATCCATACAAACTCTTCCAACAATTTCAAAATAAGAACCATTAATATAGACTTTACGTCCCTGGTTTTTTCTAATTATTCCATCAGCATAACCAATTGGCAAAGTAGCAATGTACTCATCTTGATTGGCAGTATAAGTTAATCCATAACCCACTCGCTGTCCTGCTTTGATTTTTTTTACCATTGAGACTTTTGTATATAACGACATTGCTTGTTTATACTCTTTAGATTCATTACCAGCTGGATCTATACCATACATGACAATTCCAATTCTTCCTAAATTCGAGCCAGTATCTTCATGATATGCCATCGCCGCACTATTGCAGCAATGAATATACTTAAATTTATGATGATCAATAAGGTCATAAAACATAGAAGATTGTTTCTCAAAGGCCTCTATCTCTCCATCAGCTGTAGCATAATGAGTAAAAATTCCTTCTAAAATAAACTTTGTACGATCAATCGTTTTTAACATTTCATCTAACTCTTTTTTACTTGTTAACCCAATTCTATGCATTCCTGTATCAATTTTTATATGAATTTTCAGTGGTTTATGATCAATTAATGTTTGTAAAAGATGCATATAATCTAAAGAAATCATTGTTAAAGAAACATCATAATTAATTGCTAATTCTATTTCTTCTTTAGTTGTAGGTACAGCCCCTAAAATTAAAATTCCCTTTTTTATTCCTAATTCTCTTAATTCAATCGCTTCAGGCAGTGTTGCAACAGCAAACATCTCTATATAATCTAAATCCTTTATATAACTAGCAACTTCTTTATAACCATGACCATAAGCATCCGCTTTTATTACAGCCATTAAAGGTCGTTTGAATTTTTGATAGGTTATTTCAATGTTTTGTTTTAAATACTTTAAATTAACTACAGCATATGTATCACGATATAAACTCATACTAACCCTCCATACTGTCATAGTATAATCCAATCAATATAATATTTCAATTATCTCATCGATTATTTTAATAAATATGTAGATAGAGGCAATGCCTCTATTTCAAACTAGATGTTTGCATACTACTAATAACACTAACCATTTCATCTTTACTTAAATCTTCAGAATAAACTTTACACAATATACCAGATTTCATCATCATTAATTGACCCTCATTATAAAAAGCTACACCATCAACAAGATCAATTACCTCACCACTTACTACTTCCATACTAATCTCATCAGTTGCCACCACTGGAGTTTCCACAACAGTAAAATTCTTATCACCAGTAAATTTTAAGATATGATTTGTAGTTCCATCAATCGTTGATACTTTTTCACTGTTTAAAGAACTTCCCATTAAAGCTATTGGATATAGTGGTAATTCACTAGATACATTTGAATACTCACTTGTACTTTTTTCAAGTACCTTTTTTTCATCAAAACTGTCTTTATTTAATTTAACATCAGTTTTAAAGTCAGTGAAATTTGCTGTAATAATTTCTGCATCATCTTTATCCAATACTGTTACTTGCTTTGGTGCTAATGTTTTATCAAAAATCATTTCCTGACTAACAATTCTTGAATCATTAGGATAGGTAACTTGAGATTTAACCTGATAACCTGTTTTTATTTTTTCTACTTCTCCTTTTTCTAAAAGTTCTATTAAAGATTGATAAATATATGGTTTAGGGGAATTATTAGGCCATTCACTTTGAAACTTAAAAATTTGATTTAAAGTCGGTGTTAAAACAAACACTCCGTCAGGATTCTTTACAATTATTTGTGATTGATTTAAAGATTTATCATATAATTCTACCTTATAATACTCATCTTTCTTTTCCTTTAAATAGCTTACATTTACCAGATAACTTTTCAATTCATCATTCTCTACCATTTCCATATTACATGTAAGCGTATATTTATCATAAGCTTTAACTTTATCAATCGTCTTATCTAAAGAATTGTCCTTAAACTTAAAAAATATTAACGACGCTATAACCAATGCAACTGCTACTGCAATACCAATATATATTTTTTTCAAAATCACACCCCCAATAATAAAATATGTTTAAATATCAATAATATGTATAAAGATAATTATCTTGGATACACTTTAATAAGGAGGATGAAAATAATGAATATAATACAAAAAATTTCCTTAGTATTAACAATCATTGGTGCTATAAACTGGGGGTTGATTGGTCTATTTAATTTTAACCTAGTCGATTCATTATTTGGTGTTGATAGTTTCTTATCAATGTTAATCTATATTCTAGTAGGTATTGCTGGTATTATCAACATCATGTTATTATTTGTAGATTTAGATACAAAATAATAAAGAGCAGTTACCTACTCTTCAATAATAAATGGGGTCATTTCTCCATTTTTTTTATTTATTTTAATTCTATTTTTTACCATTTTCAACATCGGAATATCATGTATAGAATCTGAATATGCATATGAATTCTCATAATCAATTTCTAAATTTAATTCATTAATAATATTATTTAAGCGCAAAACTTTTTCTTCGTTTTTACAATTTTTACCAATCATTTTACTAGTATATCTTCCATTTATGATTTGTGTCTTAGTACCTAATATACCATCAACTGGTAATTCACAAAAACGAAGATACCCCTCAATCGAAGCAGAACATATAAAGATTAAATAGCCCTGCTGTTTTTTATTTTTTAATTCAGCTACAACATTAGGATAATATTTAGGAACTAAACACATTTGATAAAACTTATTTAATTCATCATCATCTAAGCGATCCATTGGAAATAACCATGAAGTCTTAACACTTTGAAAACTAACTATTCTAATTAAATAAAGAATATATAAAACAGGAACCTTTAGCAGTCTAAATACTGCTAAAGGATGTTTTTTCAAATAATACCCTAATAAAACTTTACCAGAATCGCCATGAATTAATGTATCATCAAAATCAAAAAAAGCAAACTTCTGTTTCACTATGCAATCTCCAAAGCAATTTCCATCATTGTTGTAAAAGTTTTTTCACGCTCTTCAGGAGTCGTTTCCTCTTTAGATACTAAAGAATCAGAAACAGTTAATAGTGTTAAAGCCCGTTTATTTAAATATGCAGCTGTTGCAAATAACGCATATGATTCCATTTCTACACCTAAGCATCCCATTGATGCCCATTTTTCTGGTGCATTTTTATCAGCATGATAAAAGATATCTGATGACAAAATATTCCCAACATGATAATTAACATTCTTTTCCTTGGCTAAAGTAACAGCTTTTTCCAATAAACCATAATCACTTATCGCACTATAAATACCCGGCAATTCAAATTGATGAGCAAAATTTGAATCGGTACAACACCCCTGAACAATAATTATATCTCGCAAATGAACATTTTTTTTAAAAGAACCACATGAACCAATCCTAATAATGTTTTCCACACCATATTGACTATACAATTCATGGCTATAAATACCAATTGAAGGCATTCCCATACCAGAACCCATTATCGAAACTTCTTTTCCCTTATAACTTCCTGTATACCCAAACATATTTCTAACATTATTAAATTGTTTTACATTTTCCAAATAAGTCATTGCTAAAAATTTTGCCCGAAGCGGATCACCTGGCATCAATACTGTTTTTGCAATCTCACCAGTTGCTGCTTCATTATGTGGTGTTGCCATCTTTATTCCTCCTTGATTTTACCATCTTTAAAATAATAATATGTATCACTACCTTTTGGTTCACCTATTTTTTTATCTTTAACAGCATTGATTAGATTTTCTAAAAAATCATCAACATTATCAACTCCAAGTTGAGCAAAATAACCTTCTAGAACCAAAAAAGGCCCAAAACCATAATCATCTTGATTAAAATCAATGATATTATCAACTACCTCATTATATGCAGTTTTAACATCTTCAACAGTTTCTTGATCATCCATATTATATTTTACAATCTTCATATGATCTCCAAACTCTTCCTCAATTAATGGTAGACCATTTTTAGTAAAATATTCACAATTAGAACATCCTTCAACATAAAAATATTTTAATGTATATGTTTCTGTATAAACATTCTTTTCTTTTTTCTGACAACCTATCATTACTATACATAAGGTCATCACTACAACTAATTTAACTAATCTTTTCATATTACACCTCGTTATCTATTATAAACCAAAAACAAATAAAAGTATACCAGTCATTATTATATGTGTACATATAAATCCTAAAAAAACAAGACCCAAATATCGGGTCTTGTAAACATAAAGTTATATTTTATTTACGTTTTCTTTTTTTATTTCCATAGAATCCTAATGAAGCAATTGCTAGTCCTGCTAGTGGTAATATAACGCTTGTTGTATCACCTGTCTTAGTAGCATTTACCTTTGTATCACCTGGTTTTACAGTACTTTCAGGATTTGTTGGATTAGCTTCTAATCCTGCCATTGCTTTTGTTAATCCATTTATAGCAGCAGTTACTTCCTCTGCTGTTGCATTTGGATCATTTAATATTGCATTTGCTTTTGCTACTTCTTCATCTACTACTTTTAAT
>NZ_JBKTWO010000070.1:0-8977 GCF_047249845.1 Thomasclavelia sp. | reverse complement strand
CAGCATGCCCTTACAGGGCGAGTGCATACCACGTCTTTTAGGCGTGGTTATGATTCGATTCTAAATAATTATATCTAATATTCTAAATAGTAATTATGTATTTTGGACTATTAGAATTTATCTTGATTTTTTTCTGAGTTTTCATACAAATGATATAAGATCACACTATACATATGAAAAATCTCATATATTTTCATATAATTATTTTTTAGAAAACACGTGTCCTTCATTAAATCTAAATTTTTTATCATTTCTAGTAAAAGAAGCTATAGAAAATTTGTATTATTACTTTGTTTGACTTATTTTAGTATAATGTACATTAAAAACCACTCATGTGCTTTTATTGCTTATAAATTAGGTAAATCATTTAAATTAATCAGCTTGCAACCTTTATCTTCATAATAATGGAGCATTTCATTAATTTTCTTTTTATTATAACTAGTAATACAATCAGATAAGACATTAACTTTATAGTTAGCCTTACGTAAATTATATGTGGTTGATTTAACACAAGCAACAGCATCTGCTCTTGTTATATAGAACTCAGATATTTTATTTTTATTTATAAAATCTAGGAAATTTTCACTAGTTAAAGCATTTCCTTTTGATTTTATGAAAATATTATTTGAAGCTATTTTTAAATCTGAAACCAATTTAGATCCATATGTATCAGGTTTAAAAGTTCTTGTTCCAGCTGACAGATTATAGTGTCTTATATAAACAACGTGAATATTGTTTTTGACTGCCCACTCTATTGATTTATTTATATTATCAATTATTTCCTTGTAATTCTTTGTTATATCATTTTGAATATCTATGACTATTAAAGCTTTTTCCATTATATATACTCCTCCTTATAATTTGAAATTCCTCAATAATTAACATATTTATTGCTTGGTCTTAATTAAACTTTATTATTTGTATTTTATCAAAATTGGAAGGTAGTAGATTTTGTATCATCTTGCTTTTCTTATCTTCGAATTTTGATTTTATATCTAGAGTAGATTATTTTTTATACATAAAGTTTGCAACTAATATGTTAATATCAGAATATCATATATAACTTGCAACGCTGTGTCAGGTTTTATATTTTTCTAAAATTTTTTTAGCTCTTTTTGATATAATATCACGAATTTTTTGAGGAGCAATCACCTCTACCTTATCTCCATAAGAAAGAATATAACTAAATAACAGTTCATTATCTGGCATGAGTGTTTCAACTAATAAGTTACCATCTGAAGTTTTTGTTACCTCATCATTAAACTTCTCATAAACTTGAACTGACATATCTTTATCAAATAATAGTGTTACTTTAATCATTTTCATTTCAAATTTTTCTGCTCTTGTAAAAATTTCATCTGGTATAGTACGGATATATCTATCATCTGTCATTTTTAAATCTCTAATACGCGTTAATTTAAAAAAACGGTAGTCATGTCTCATAGAGCAAAATGCATATAAATACCAATCATAGGATTTAAAAACAAGTTTAAGTGGTTCAACTACTCGTTTGATGGCTTCACCTTTACCGTTATAATAATAAAATGAAACTTGCTTACTTTTAAAAATAGCACTTTGTAATATATGAAAAGTTTCTTTGTTAGCTCCGGTTTTTGTCCAACTTGAAAAATCAAATTCAAACCAATTTATATTTTCCTGTTGAAACATACTACCTAGTTTCAATAAAAGTGTATTTGTACTATCTTCTTCTATTACTCTACTTCCTTGTAAAGCTATGAGAATCTGTTCTTGTTCTTTCTCGCTAAGAATAGATTTATTAAGTACAAAATTATTTTGAATAGATATACCACCGCCTTTGCCCTGGGTTGCATATATAGGTATACCAGCAGAACTTAATATATCAATATCTCTATAAATAGTTCTTACCGATACTTCGAAATGTTCAGCTAGTTCTGGAGCTGTCATATTGCCTTTTTCTAGTAAAAGATAAATCATTTGAAAATATCTATTTTCTTTCATAAAGTACCACCTCTTGCTGATTATACATAACTTTAGATTAACAGTCATGTTTAAATTATATTTTTTAATATTTGTCAGCTAATATTAAAATGCATTACATTATTTTTAGATACTTTATGTTAAATAATTATCTATTTAATTCTCTTTTATAAATATTTCAGTGTTTATATTTTAGCTTTATTTAATAATTGTATTAAAAGTTTAAAAATAATTATTGAGGGTATAATTGTTATGATTATACATATATTATTATAAAAGGAGGATTCAAATTGTCAGGACGTAAATTAATTTCCTTTTTAATTAAAGCCAAAGATCAAGATCATATCATAATTACATTATTAAAAGAAAATACCCGGTATTTAGTACGAACGGAGTATGAACATATTGGTGATAAAATAAAAGAAACTAATTATGAAATTGACCGTAATTTAGTTTATCAAATTTTTTGTAATCTAGAGGTTGCTGAATTTGATGAGCTTGATAATGTAGATAATAGTGAAGAAGTTGCCAATATGAAGGTATATTATGGTGACCAGGAGTATTTAGAACGCAAGATTACAAAGCCGTTATTAAAGAAAGCTGATGGCTTGAATAATGTAATTAAATGTTTAATTAAATATGTTGATGAGAGTTTAAATAGAAGTGTATTTGTATAGCCGGTATTGTATTATACTGGTTTTTTTATATTTCCAAGGAAATAATTTGACGAAATTTTTATTTATTATAGGAAATTTGTTATAAATAATATACAATAGGGATGTAATATTAGGAGGAATAAAAAATGAGTGGATTTTTTGGTGTAGCATCAAAAGAGAGCTGTGTATTAGATTTGTTCTTTGGGGTAGATTATCATTCACATTTAGGGACAAGACGAGCTGGGATGACAGTTCATGGTAATAATGGATTTCAAAGAGCGATTCATAATATTCAAAACTCACCTTTTAGAACTAAATTTGAAAAAGATATTGAAGAATTTAAAGGAAATTTAGGGATTGGATGTATTTCTGATAATGAGGCGCAACCATTATTAGTAAAGTCACATGTTGGTTCATTTGCGATTACAACAGTAGGTAGAATAAATAATTTAGAACAATTAAAAGATGAATGTTTTGCTAGCGGAGCAACACATTTTTTAGAAATGAGTTCTGGAGAAATAAATCCAACTGAATTAGTAGCTGCTTTAATAAGTCAAAAAGGAAGTATTGTTGAAGGAATCAAACATGCTCAAGAAATAATTAAAGGTTCGATGAGTATCTTATTATTAACATCAGAAGGAATTTATGCAGCAAGAGATAAATTAGGAAGGACACCAGTAATCATTGGTGAAAAATCAACAGGTTATTGTGCAACATTTGAAAGTAGCGCCTTTTTAAATCTAGGCTATCATCATTATCGTGATCTTGGCCCTGGAGAAATCGTATATATGACACCAAGTAAAATTGAAGTCAAACAGGGACCTGGTGATAAGATGAAAATTTGTTCATTCTTATGGGTATATTATGGTTATCCTACATCAACATATGAAGGAGTAAATGTTGAGTGTATGCGTAATCGTTGTGGGAATTTATTAGCAAGTCGTGATGATGTTCAATCAGATAGTGTGGCTGGTGTACCTGATTCAGGGATTGCTCATGCAGTTGGATATTCAAATGCATCAGGGATACCATATGCAAGACCGTTTATTAAATATACACCTACGTGGCCACGTTCATTTATGCCGACGAGTCAAAGTCAACGGAATATGATTGCTAAAATGAAACTAATTCCGGTACAAGAATTGATCAAAGATAAAAAACTTCTTTTAATTGATGATTCAATTGTACGAGGGACTCAATTAGGAGAAACAACAGAATTTTTATATGAAAGTGGAGCGAAGGAAGTACATGTACGTCCCGCTTGTCCACCAATTATGTTTGGATGTAAGTATTTAAATTTCTCACGTTCTAGTTCAGAACTAGATTTAATAACTCGCCGTGTAATTCAAAAACTTGAAGGTGATAATGTCAGTGATGAAGTATTAAAAGAGTATGCTGATCCTGATAGTGATAGATATAAAAATATGTGTGAAGAGATTAGAAAACGCTCTAAATTCACTTCGCTTCGTTATCATCGTTTAGATGATATGATTGAAGCAATAGGTTTAGAAAAATGTAAATTATGTACATATTGCTGGGACGGTAAAGAAGATTAGGACAGTGTCTGATCCTTACTCGATAATGGGGAATTAAAAATAAGAGATTTCAAAAGCTGCTATATTTTATCGGTAGCATAAGAAATCTCTTTTTTACATTTACCCTAAAGTAAGAAAGAATCCTGTATTTTTACAGTCTTTTTAATTTAGAAATTAATAATTATGTATAATATATTAAAAAAATTTCTTTTTAAATTAATTATTATTACAAAGCAGGAGGAAAGAGTTTTATTTTTATGGTTAATTATATTGTCAATATTCATATATAAGTTTAATGGGTAGTTTTTAAATAGAGTAGCTGGTGAGAATATTTTGTGATTCAGTATTAAATCGAATTTTTAGTTGATATCCTTTTGAAATAGTAAATTATACTGTAGTTAATAACGTAATTTTAATCGATCAGTACATAAAAGATAGATGATAAATATTTTATCTGCATATCATAATAATGATAATCAAGTTATGGTAAACTTTCATTTTGAATTGGTATTTTTTGATTATAGTCTTTTTAGAATATTGCTTATTTTTTGTTAAATAAAAGGCTGTAAAGGATTAATAAAAATAAGAATACTAAAAAATTGCTTGCTGGATATTATTGTATAATTTGTATTTAAAAAACAGTAAAGTATCGAAGTTTAGGATATAGATATACAAATAAAACATTGAAGGGTATTTACACATTTTTTTAAACAATCAAATAGTATTATAATAACTAATGGATTTAAAGGCTTTTAAAAAGTTTAATAATTTTATGAAAACTACACTTTTTTAATTAATAATGGGTGGTGAAAAAGCAAAAAGAATCTTTATAATATTATATAGTATAAAGACTTTTTACTTGATGAGTAAATATTTAAAAGTAAAAACTTTATATGATAGGATTGTTACTTTAAGTAGGCAAGACCAAAAGGCACTAAGAAATGGGGCTTTTTAGTCTTGTCTTTTAGTGCTTAATAAAAAAATATATTTGTAGAGGGGTGAAATGATTAGAGTAAATTGATTAATTTTAATATTATTAAAAATATGAAAGGGGAAACGTATACATGAAAAAGAAAATATTACCAATTATATTGTCTGCATTAATGGTAATGTCAGTTAATGTAGCTCAAATCAGAGCTGATAATAATGCAGTTATTGCTAATCCTTCATTTGAAGAAGAAATTGATGAAAATGAAATACAATTGTATAAAGCAAAAAGGACAAATGAAAGATCATTTGATGGTGATTATTCTATTAAAGTTGGGACAGAAAAACCAGAAAATGAAGTGGATGTACCTAAATGGCAATACAATCTTGGTAAAGGAAGCGCAACTATTACAGTTCGTAATGCTAAGCCAAATACAGAATATACTGTTAAGGTAAAGGTATTAAATACAACTGGAGTTCGTTTTGAAGTAGGAGTTGTGGATATTGATGGCAATGGTGATTCTCCTTGGAATCTTGGTGTTGCTAAAACTGAAAACTCTACAAAAGATGAGGAAAATTGGGTAGAAATTTCTAATACTATTACTACTGGTTCACATACAAATGAATTTTATATTTTTGCATATTGTATGAATCAAAAAAATGGTAAAGATTCAGGGGCTTTTTATATAGATGATGTTGAGATTACAAAAGGTGAAACTGTAGCTTTATCAGAAGCACCACGAGTTCAATATAACACTGCTATTAGTGAATTTCCAGCAACAATACCAGCAATTCAATCATTTGAAGTAGATGATTATGATACAAATTTTAAGTTAGATGTCACAAATCAGGTTTTTTCTACTGATGAATTTAGTCAGGAAAAAACTAGATATTTAGCTGAAAGTATGGTTAATAAAGGAATTATTGAAAATTATACTATAAAGCAAATTACAAATGCTAAAGATGGAGAAGGAATAGTTGTTGTAAACCAACCAGTTACTTTCTCTTTACCAGAAACAGATAAAGTTATCTATAACGAAGTAGATACATATCAAATTGATATCACTAGTGATAAAGTTATTGTTTATTCAGATTATATAGAGGGTATTCAAAATGGAACAATGACATTATTACAAGCATTTGCACAAAGAAATCAATTAACTGCAGGAACTGTAAAGGATTATACAGATCAAAGAACAAGAGGATTTCAAATCGATACTGCAAGAACTTTCTATTCTGTTGATTGGTTAAAAGAACAAATGGAGCAAATGGCTTATTACAAGCAAAATAAATTGCAGCTTCGTTTAAAAGATAGTGAAGGTATTCGTTGGGAATCTGAAATCGCCCCAGAATTAACAGATAAAGAAGGTTATTATTATACAAAAGAAGATGCTAAAGAACTAGTTGCTTATGCAAAAAAATTTAATATCGAAATCATTCCAGAAGTAGATTATCCAGGTCATAGTGAAATGGAAGTAGATATGTTTAGAAATGCAGGTAAGAATGATTGGCTTCTAGGAGATGGAGTATCAGGTGTTTCGGCTGTGTTAAATTTCACAAATGCTGATGTTCGAGAATATATTAAGAGTATTTATAAAGAAGCAGCACAATATTTTAATGCAAGTACAATTCATGTCGGTGGAGATGAATATTTTGATATAGCTTCTTCATCTGTTTCTAAAGATATTGCAAAATGGGCAAGTGAAGAAACTGGAATAGCTAATAGTACAGAATATGATGGTATGAAACTGCTTTTTAATGAAGTTGCTGGATCATTACTTGATGAAGGGCTAAAAGTTATCATGTGGAATGATGCTGCTCGTCTTAATGGAAATGTTGAGTTAGATAAACGTATTATAATTGATATTTGGGCAGGAAGCTGGCGTCAATCTGCTAAAGGAAGTACTGGGGCAGCAGCAGGTTATAATGTAATGTCAAGTTCTTCAACTAATTATCATAATTTATGGTATCAACAACGTAAAGAGTCAGTAAGAAATCCATTTCCTAAAGAAATGTATGAAAAGTTTACAAGATATAATTATTCTGTAAGCTCTAGTAGTTATGCACAAGATGAGATTTTAAAAGAAAATAAAGATAAATCATTAGGACAAATGTTCCCTATCTGGTCAGATATTTTAGGTGGTGTTTCAGGACCTGTTTTAAATAGAACATTATTCCCTCGTTATGCTACATTCTCTTATATTACATGGGGAGCAAAATGTGATAATGATGAAAAAACAATGTCTTATGAAGAATTAGAAAGATTGATGTTTACACTTGGTTCACCACGTGAAGAAATTAAAACAAATGTTGTTATTAATTACAATGAAAATGATTTGAATCAAGTTATTAATGAACTTGAAGTAGCTTTAGATAGTATTGAACCTGATAACAGAGGGGTTCAAGAAAATATTGATAATTTGTATGCAAAATTAGATGCTATTAATGCAAATAAAGAAAATTATCAAAAAGATGGTTTCTACACAGATATAATTAATGAAATTATTTATGATTATGAAAATGTACAACATACGGATAATGCTGAGGGAAATTTAGTCAATAAAAAACCTCTAAGAGCAGCATTAAAACAAGCAAAAGCAATTGATACAAACTTATATGTACAAGAAAGTGTAGATGCATTAAATAATGTTATTAAAGAAGTAGAAGAAATATTAAAAGATATTGATGCAGTTCAAGAAGATTTAGATAAGATGGAAGAAACATTACATAATGTAATGGGAAGTTTAGTTTATAAGAGTGCCGATTATAATATATTGAATGCTATGGTAGAAAAAGCAAATGCTTTAGAAGTTGATAAATATAAAGATTTTAGTGAAGTAGAAGCAGCTTTATCATTAGTACGATATGATTATAATATTACAGAACAAGAAACAGTTGATGCAATAGCTCAAGCAATTGAAGAAGCTATCTTTAATCTAGAACTTAAGGATACAGAAAAAGCATCTCTAAGAGAAATGTTAGAGACTGTAAAAACATATGATACAAGTTTATATACGCAGGAAAGTATAGATGCTTTAAATGAAATTATTGAAGAAGCTGAATTGTTATTAAAAAATCCTGATGCAACACAAAAAGAACTAGATGATATGAAAATAGCATTAGATGAAACCGTAAATAATTTGAAATATAAAAGTGCTGATTATCAAAAAGTTGATGATGCTATAAAACAAGCTGAAAAATATATTAATAAACCAGAAGACTGGCAAGGTGTAGAAGCTATCCAAGAAGCTATTAACAATGTAGAAAGAGGCCTAGATATTAGATATCAAACAGAAGTTGATGCTATGGCTAAAGCAATTCAAGATGCTATAGCTGCTGCAGTATACATTGGTGAGGCAGATAAATCTGAACTTGAAGATTGGATAGAAGAATGCCAATGGGAATTAGAAAATGAAGGTTTTATGTTCATGGATGAGGCAATTGCCAAATTAAATGAATTTATAACAGAAGGAAATAAATTAGTGGCAGACCCTGATGTTTCACAAGCTGAAGTTGATGCCATGACTAAAGCAATTAGATCTTTCTTATATGAAATTTATGATGGTGATTGGAATAAAGAATTAGATTTAAGTGCATTTGATGCTGTATTTGAAAAAGCTAAATCATTGGATCCAGATGATTATGTTGACTTTTTTGAAGTAATGTCAGTACTTAAGGATGCAGAAGATATAAATGAAAGAAGAGATTGGTTAGATATTTACAATCAATTAGAGGTAGATGAAGTTACTAAAGCGCTTGAAAATGCAATTAATAATTTAGTGTTGAAAAAAGCTGCAGATAAAACAGCATTATCAATTGCAATTGATATGGCTAAAGAAGTAACACAAGAACAGTTAGATAAATTAGTACCAGTAGTAGCTGATGAATTCAAAGCAGCAT
>NZ_JBKTWO010000069.1:0-9014 GCF_047249845.1 Thomasclavelia sp. | reverse complement strand
AGGAATAGCGATGCTAAGTATAGCGGGAATAGGTATCCTAAGAAAAAAAGAAGATAATTAAATATTTTACCCAATAGATTTATTCTATTGGGTATTTTTTTATTTTAACACCTAATTTTAGGTGTTAAAACGCAGTTATAAATGACTTAAAAAAATAAAAATCGGTATAATTAAATCAAAGGAAGTGAGAAGGATGGAAAAGAGAGTTTATCTGTGTATTGATTTGAAGACATTCTATGCTTCAGTTGAATGTGTTGAAAGAAATTTAGATCCCTTTAATACTAATTTAGTAGTAGCTGATCCTTCAAGAGGTAAAGGTACTATTTGTTTGGCAATTAGTCCAAAATTAAAGATGGCAGGAATTAAAAATAGATGTCGTATTTATGAAATTCCCGATGGGATTGAATATTTAGTTGTAAAACCCAGAATGAAGAAGTATATTGAATATTCAGCTAATATATATGCTGTTTATTTAAAATATATTGCTAAAGAAGATATTCATGTGTATTCAATAGATGAATGTTTTTTAGATGTTACTAAATATTTGAAATTATACCAGTTAAATGTTGAAGAACTAGCAAAGAAAATAGTTAACGATGTTTTAAAAACTACAGGAATTACTGCTACAGTTGGAATAGGAACGAATTTGTATTTAGCTAAAGTAGCTTTAGATATTACTGCTAAACATAGTAAAAATAATATGGGTTATTTAAATGAACGGCTTTATCAAGAGACCCTTTGGTACCATCAGCCCCTGACTGACTTTTGGCAGATTGGAAAAGGAATATCAAAAAGATTAGAACAACATGGTATTTTTAATATGTATGATCTTGCACATAGTGATGAAAGTACGCTATATCAGGAATTTGGGATTAATGCTCAATTTTTAGTAGATCATGCTTGGGGCAAAGAGCCAACACTAATTAGTGATATTAAAGCATATAAACCAAAATCTAATTCAATATCTAGTGGGCAAGTCTTATTTGAAGATTATAATTATGATGATGGATTGTTAATTGTTAAAGAAATGGTGGAATTAAAGTGCTTGGAATTGATAGATAAGCATCTAGTTACAAATAATATTACTCTTCGAATTAGTTATTCCAAACATGCTGTTAAATCAACAGGTGGTTCATTGAAAATTAATAAAATCACTAATTCATATCAAGTATTAATTGAAAATTTTAACTATTTGTATAGAAAAACAACTAATCCGAATTATTTAATTAGAAAAATAACGATTTCTTTTAATGATTTAAAAGATGAAATATTTGAATCAACAGATTTATTTACAGATTATCAAAAAAGAGAAAAAGAGAAAAAAATTCAAGAAACAATTCTTGAAATTAAACAAAAATATGGTAAAAATGCTATTTTAAAGGGAATGAATCTTCAAAATAAAGCAACAACTAAAATAAGAAACAAATTAATAGGAGGGCATAATGGTGAATAATAATGTTGATCGTGCTAAACAATTTTTAGCTTTTGAAGCATTAAAAGGATTAGATGAGGCATTAAAGGAAAAAGAAAAGGAATCTGTGAATAAAAGGCTTTTTTTTAAAGATGAACAAGCTAATTTATCATATAAATTAGCTCAGTTAAAAGAAGGAATGATTGTAGAATTGATGTATTATGATATTCAGGAATATCATAAAATATCTGGGATTATTACTAATATTGATTATAATTTAAAATCATTAACTGTGATTAATAAAAAAATATATTTTATAGATATTTTAATGATTCAAGGAGAAAATATTAAAGATTTGTATGAGTATTAAATCATAAAAATAGATAGGTAATATCTTATTTATGCTATTTTGACAAGTTATGACATTAGCTAGAAAAAGTAATTATTATAGTGTATAATTATCATGATAACGCTAAGAAATGAGGGATAGTATGAAAAATATTACATTAGTTATCATGGCGGCTGGGATTGGTAGTCGATTTGGTGAGGGGATTAAGCAATTAGCACCTGTAGGACCAAATGGTGAAATTATTATGGATTATTCTATCTATGATGCTAAAAAAGCAGGTTTTAATAAAGTTGTTTTTGTGATTAGGAAAGACATAGAAGAGGAATTTGATCAAGTAATTGGTTCTAGAATAAAGCAAATCATTGATGTTGAATATGTATTTCAAGAATTAGATAATATTCCTGAAGCTTATCTTGAAAAATTTAAACAAAGAACTAAACCTTGGGGTACTGGACAAGCAATATTATGTTGTAAAGATATAGTCAAGGAACCATTTTTAGTAATTAATGCAGATGATTATTATGGTAAACAAGCATATCAAGAGGCTTATGAGTATCTAACTAATAATCAAATGGGCGCTAATAAACAACAAATTGCGATGATTAGCTTTATTTTAAAAAATACTTTAAGTGATAATGGTGGAGTAACAAGAGGGATTTGTAGTGTAAATCAAGATAATCATCTAATTGATATTGTTGAAACACATAATATTGAAAAAGGCGATAACAGTGCTTTTATAAAAGATGGTGATAGGATAATAGATATTGATTTAAATGTACCAGTATCAATGAATATGTGGGCTTTACAACCAGCTATTTTTAATGTGTTGGATGAAAAATTTAAAATATTTTTAGAAAATCTGCATCAAGATGATTTAAAAGCAGAATATTTGCTTCCTACAATAATTGGTGATTTATTAAAGGAAGATTTAGTTGATGTAACTGTGTTAAAATCTCAAGATAATTGGTTTGGAGTAACATACAAAGAAGATAAACAGTCTGTAATCAATAGTATTAAGGAATTAATCATAAATGGGGTCTATCCAAATAAACTGTATTAAGATGATTATCGTTATGATAATCTTCTTTTTCTAAAGGGGGAAAGGGTATGGATACGTTGAAATTATCTTTTAAAAATAAAATAAATAAAAGTAATTTTATAATCCTTGAATGTGATTTTGATCATCAGAGTTATAAAACTTATTTATCTAAAACGCTACAATTAAAAAAGATAATTGTAGAATATGATGATCTTTTTGATAAAACATATATAAAAATTTTTAATCGTGTAAGAGATAGTATTACAAGAGCTTGGCGAACATATGAAAAAGGTGATATTAGAAGTGCAGGAAATATTATTTATAATCTTCTTTTTTCAAATAAATATTTAGGCCATACTTTATGTAGTGAATTTGAAAAAAGTAATCTTGTTAATACTTTATATCGTGGAAGGATCATAAATGATTACTTAGATATTGATAGTATAGATAAATTTATTTCACAAATATTCCATATTCCTTTTAATAAAAGAAATTTAGTTGCTAATGAAAGATATAGTATTTCTGGGTTTCCTTGTTTATATTTAGCTAATAGTGTAGAAGGTGTAAAGGCAGAGTTAGAAATTACTGAGTCATCACATGATTTTTTTATTGGTGATTTTGAGGTTAATAATTCTATTAACTATTTTGATTTAACACCAATATTTTTGAAAGATCTTGATCAGTTATCAATAACAAAGATAAAAGTAGCAATGTTAAAATTACTATTATTAATGGCATGTAGTATTAGGGTTAATAATAAAAAAAGTAACTATTGTTCTAATTATGTTATTCCTCAATTAGTCACTGCTTCTATTGCTAGTAAAGCTAAATATAATTATCGTTGTATAAAATATTTATCAATTAAAAGTTATATAAATAATAGAATTGATTATAATTATGTATTTATTCCAAAATTAAAAAAAGATGCATTATATGATACTGAATTATTAAAGATATTCAATATTATTCCAAATAAAACCTATAATATTTTTGCAGCATCAAAAGAAATGGTATTAATTTAACAACAATAATTTATTCCTAAACTTTGAAGTAATAATATTTGTTGAATCTTTAAGTCTCTAGTTGTGCTAGAGACTTGTTTTTAATCAGTTTTTAGTTCTTTTAATGCTTCAATTGCATAAACTGCTTTTTGTTTTAAAGCATCTTCTAATTGACTAATAACTTCAATTGTTTCTCTAACAGATTCATTGATTCTAATCAATTCATTTAAATCATTTGCTAGACATACTGCTTTTCTAATTTTCATTCCTTCAGCACAGATAATTGAAGATAAAGAAGCTTCCATCATTGCAACAGATTGAATGATTGATGCTAGAGCACAGTTTTCGTCACAACATAAAGTATCGCAGCACCAGTCTTCAATACAGCACTCATCATTACAACCATTATCGTTACAGCAATCATTAATACAAAAATTATTGTCGCATGATCCCATTATGCCATCCCCTTTCTTAATATAAATTATGCATTTAAAATTATAAAGCAAGGGCTGTTATCATAAAAAAAGTGATTAGTATTAATCACTTTTTTTATTCAACAGTTACTGATTTAGCAAGATTTCGGGGTTTGTCAACATCACAGCCTTTAAATTTTGCAGCATAATATGCGATAAGTTGTAATGGTATAGCTACTAAAACAGCTTGAAGAATTGGATTTATATCAGGCATATAATAGGTTTCATTAACATTACCTACTTCTTCATTGGATAAGGTAAACAAAATAACTTTTGCTCCTCTGGCAATAGTTTCTTGTATATTACTAATTGTTTTAGCAGCAATATGGGGCTGGGTAGCAACTGCAATAACAACGCTGCCCTCTTCAATTAGAGCAATTGGTCCATGTTTTAATTCTCCAGCAATATAAGCATCAGCATGAATATAAGAAACCTCTTTTAATTTTAGGGCCCCTTCTAAAACAGAGGCGTAATCAAGGCTACGTCCAATAAAATAAGCATCGTGTTGATCTTTTAGATAATTAGCATATTTTTCAAATATTTCTTCATCTTTTAAAATATTTTCAATATGCTTAGGTAATTGTGCAATGCCTTTGATAATATCTTTATAAATATCATTTTCTTTACTTAAAGTCTGGGCTATATATATAGCTAATAATAAAAGGACGATTACTTGGGTTGTGTATGCTTTAGTACTAGCTACGGCAATTTCAGGTCCTGCACATGTATAAATTGTGGCCATAGCTTCACGAGAAATCGTTGAACCAAGTACATTTGCTATTGCAATTACAGTTGCTCCTTTTGTTTTGGCTAATCTTAAAGCAGCCATTGTATCAGCCGTTTCTCCTGATTGGGAAACAAAGATACATAAGGTTTTTTCATCAATAATTGGTTTGCTATATCTAAATTCAGAGGCAGCCTGAGTAAAAGTTGGAATTCCAGTTAGTCTTTCTAAGATATTGGCTCCAGATAAACAGGCATGATAAGCAGTACCACAGGCTACATAGTAAGCTTTATCAACAGTTTTAAAACGGTTTTTAAGGGTATCGAGTTCTGGTAAGATAATTTGATCTTCGTTTTCAACACGACCTCTGAGGGTCTCACTAATTGCATATGGCTGTTCATGGATTTCTTTTAACATAAATGTGTCATAGCCACCTTTTTGTGCAGCTTCGTTATTATAAGGAATATGAGTAATTTCCTTCTTTATCTCAATTCCATCTGTATTGTAAAAAGTAATTTTATCTTTGCATAGTCTTGCGATTTCATAGTCCTCAATAAAATAAACATCTTTAGTATAGTCTAATAAAGCTGGAATATCACTAGCACCAAAACTAGCATGACCACTTTTTCCTAGAACTAATGGGCTGTCTTTTTTAGTTACATAAACAGTATCTGGTTCTAAAGTTGAAACAATACACAAAGCATAACTTCCTTGAATTTGATTAATTACTTTTTTTAGTGCGTCAAGCATATTTCCATGATAATAAAAATCTAATAGATGAACAACAACTTCACTATCAGTATCACTATGAAAAATATAACCTTGATTTAAAAGCATTTCTTTTAATTCACGATAATTTTCAATAATTCCATTATGAACTAATGAAATAGTATTGCTATTATTGGTATGAGGATGAGAATTAAGGTTTGAAGGGATACCATGGGTTGCCCAACGGGTATGTCCTATTCCCACCCAACCACTTGGAGCATCATAATCAAGCTGATTGATAAGATTTTGAAGTCTCCCTTTAGTTTTAAGAGTAAAAAGTTTATCTTTGTCAACAAGAGTAACTCCTGCTGAATCATAACCTCGGTACTCTAATTTAGAAAGTCCTTGCAATAAAAATGGTAAAGCATTTTCTTTACCGGAAAACGCAGTAATTCCACACATAAAAATTCCTCCATAATATTAAATTTTATTATGTTATTAATGGAGGATACCGAATGAATTTGTTTAATGATCACTCACTATTTTTGTTCATTGTTTAGGTAGTATCATACCTCTAGGTCACCCGCCGAATTTTTCGATAAACCTAGTCCTCGTCAACTAATTAATTAGTCCTGGCGCTATTTTTAACATGTCTCCTTTTAATAACAGTTGCTATTATATACAAATAAAAATAAAAAAGCAACCCATATTATCATATGATTTTTTTATAAAAACGTTATTAAATGCATAAATTTTATAAAAAATAATACGAGTATGAATAAAAAAGGAAAAGTTGTGAAGAATAAAAGTAATTTTACAGCTAAAAAATGTAAAAGATAATAGGAGGTACGATATATGAGTATTCATGATAATCTAGCAGAGATTAGTAAATCATTGGAAAACTTAGAAGAAACAGGAATTTATGATGTTGAAAAATACAGTTGCTCGCTGAAGCATTTAACTAATCAGCTAGAATATTTTTATTGCCATTTAGTTAAAGATGGAGGACGAGATATAGATAGTACATATTACCATTTACCTAATCGACCTAAGATTCATCAATTAGCATATTTCAATATTGGTAGGGGATTTCCAAAAGAACTAATGGATGGACACTGGTGTTATATTTTAAAGGATCTAGGTTATAAAATGTTGATTATACCATGTACTTCTTTGAAAGGGACGGGATGTAATCCAGAGTTTGAATTAGATATTGATGTGATGATGTCTAATACAAGAACTAAAAGTCGTTTACAATTAAGTGAGATTCGTTGTGTTGATATGCAGCGTTTAGATTTAAGAAAACCGTTTTGTGAAGTTTTAAGTAATCGACAAGAGATTGTCCAATATGTAGAAGAGCATTTATTAAAATAAAAAGAGCCTATATAATAGGCTAATAAACTAAAATAAGTAGAGTAATGATTAAAATAAAACAACAGAATAATAGGGCTATTTGATTAAATAAATTAATTAATATAGTTGCAATTATAGCGCCTAAAATAAAAGAAATAATGATTGCTAAATAATTAAAACAATGATTTAATGAGTTTTTATCTTTTTGATATAAAAAGGCAGATAATTTTTGTCCTGCAGATCTTAAGTTTCCAGTGCACATTGTAGATGCATAGGGTAATTTCTTTACAGTTTTAAATGTATTAACCTGTAAAGAACATACTAGACCAATTGCAGCATTACAAAAAAGATTTGGGATTTCTTTTGGGATGAATGCAATTAAGGCTAAGAAAATTATTTCGATAATTATTATTAAATGCTGCCATTCTACATATTGGACTTTACTTAATTTATGTTTTATATACTCGCTAATAATAATGCCTAGAAAAAAAGCTAAAATAGGAATTAAATAATAGCTGGCTCCTAAATAATCTTGATTAGCTAATTTTAATCCCATAAGAACCATATTTCCAGTTTGGGCATTAGCAAAGACATTTCCTTTTAAAATATATGTATAGATATCTAAAAAACCCCCAACTAAAGCAAGCAGTATGCCAATAAGCAATGATTCATGAATCGTTGCTTTGAAATAATTTTTAATTCTCATACACTAAAACATGTAGCTGGAAAGCTACATGTATTTTTATAAGTTTAATAAACGTTTAGTATCGCGAGCGATAACTAATTCTTCATTAGTTGGGATAACAAAGACTTTAACTTTTGAATTAGGAGTACTAATTAAACGATCTCCCTGACCATTTACATTTGCATCTTCATCTATTTCAATACCTAAAGCATCCTTTAACAAATCACAAATTCCTTTTCTTGCAAAAAATGAGTTTTCACCAATACCAGCAGTAAAACAAATCGCATCAACACCACCTAAGGCAATAAAATAACGACCAATATAAGCAATAACACGACGATAGAAAATATCAATTGCTAGTTGAGCTCGTTCATTACCTTCTAAAGCAGCATTTTGAACATCTCTAAAATCACTAGAAACCCCAGAAATACCAAGTAGTCCTGATTCTTTATTTAACATTGTAATTACTTCTTTCATATCCATGCCAACTTCTTCAATCAAATAATCAATTACAGAAGGGTCAACATCACCACTACGAGTTCCCATCATAATTCCTGCAAGTGGAGTAAATCCCATTGAAGTATTTACTGATTTACCATCTTTAACAGCACTCAAAGATCCCCCTGCACCTAGATGAGCAACAATAATTTTTGAATGTTCAGGATTTCCTAACATTTCAATGCAGCGTTGAGATACATAATAATGACTGGTTCCATGAGCACCATATTTGCGTACTTTGTAGTCAGTGTAATATTTATATGGAATTGGATAGATATAACATTTTGGTTCTAATGTTTGATGAAAAGCTGTATCAAACACAGCTACAGCTCCAGCATTAGGGATAGCATCTTTAAATGCATAATATCCAGTTAAGTGAGCTGGATTATGTAATGGAGCCAATGATTTTAATTCATCGATTTTATTAACAACATCTTCATCGATAATTGCTGATGAATTGAAGTAAGAACCTCCTTGAACAACTCGGTGACCAACACCTTTGATTTCATCTAGGTCTTTGACGATTCCTTTTTCAATTAAAGTGTCTAGTAAAAGTTCAACAGCAACTTTATGATCTTTAATTGGACTAGTTGTAACAGTTTTTTTTCCGTTATATTTAATCGTAAAAATTGAGTCTTCTAAACCAATTCTTTCGATTACACCTGATGTAATAACAGATTCATCATTCATTTCAAATAATTGGAATTTTAATGATGAGCTACCTGCATTTACAGAAATAATTTTTGCCATTTTATAAAGCCTCCTTAATCTAT
>NZ_JBKTWO010000068.1:0-9552 GCF_047249845.1 Thomasclavelia sp. | reverse complement strand
ACACAGTACTTGATTCCTAACAAAAAAGATAAAATCTATATTGTGTCTGTATTTCTTGGTGCAATTGTAAATATAGTAATAAATTTATTATTGATACCATATTTTCAAGCTTTAGGAGCTTCAATTGGTACCTTATGTGCTGAATTTAGTGTATGTGCTTATCAAACATACATGGTAAGAAATGAAATAAAAGTTTGGAGATATTTTAAACAAAGTCTACCATTACTGATTAGTGGAGTTATTATGTATATTGGAGTAGTTAATGTTCCATTTATGTCAAGCAATTTAATAACTTTAATTATTAAAATACTTGTTGGAGTGTTCATATTTTTATTCTTTGTTCTATTGTATTATAAGGTAGGACTTAAAAATATATTAAGGAACTAAATATTATTTAGATGCTCTTTGAAGTTATTTATAACAAATTAAATCTAAAACAATAAAACTCTATTGAATAAAAATAGATGGTCGGTTTTTAACTGCCATCTATTTTTATTATTTATTAATGAATATTAATTTTATAATATATATAATAAAATTCTAATGTAATTATAGTAAATAAAAAATAACCAATAAGTTACTTATAGCCCGAACAATTATCATTCATGTTGCATTATTCAAATGCTTTAAATAAGAGATTGTTTTATTTATTTGTTGTTTATACCAGGTATTATCTAACTCCTTAAAAGAAATACAGGCATTATAAATACGCCCACGAGAAAATTCTAGAATATCCCAAGTTATATCTTTACAATCAGCTTTTTTTGTATAATCAATAATCTGTTGGTTTAGTAAAATAAAGATTGGCCGTTCTTCTGAAAAAAAGTACTCATCATAATGATTTAGGTGGCATTTATAAATAGTACGATCAAAATTTATGTTATCAATGTCAACCATATGATAATAGGTATCTAAGATCTGATAGATATTATCAAGTGGATCATTAGTTAGTTTTAAATTTCTAAACTGCTCATCACATTGTTGATAAATATATAAAATAGCTTCCTCTTTACTTTTAAAATATAAATAAAAGGTTCCTACTGAGATATTTGCTAATGTACATATATCCCTTATTTTTATATTGTCAAGATTTTGATCCTTAGATAACTGTTCTAAAGCCTTAATAATATTAGTTTTAGTGTTTTCTGCCTTACTTGTTTTAATGTTATTCATAATTAATCCTTTCATTATACATTTTATCTTAAAAACATTGTAAGCGCAAACAATGAGTGTTAAAATATAAATATGAACAAGTTCAGTTTTGAAAGGAGACTACTATGAAAAGTATTTATGAACCATTATTTGAACCGCTAAAAATTGGGGATGTTGAGGTGAAAAATAAGTTTTTTATGGCACCGATGGCAACAATCGTAGATGTTGATGAAGATTATTGTTATACCCAACAAAGTATTGATTATTATGTTGAAAGAGCAAAAGGTGGCGTAGGTTTGATTATAACAGGAGCTAACTGGGTTGAAAATGACGTGGAACCTCATGCTCGCTGCAGTTTTCCTTGCCCAAATATGTTACCTTTAAAATACGAACATAAGGCTAAGGAAATGACTGATCGTACTCATGCTTTTGGAACAAAGATATTTTTACAATTAACTGCTGGTTTAGGTAGATCGGCGCTGCCTAATTTCGTTGATATGAAAGATTTTGTTGCTCCAAGTCCAACAACAAATCGTTGGATTCCTAATGCACCTTGCCGTGAACTAACGACCGAAGAAATTGAACATATTATTGAGAAGTTCGGTGATGCAGCAGTTATTGCTAAAAATTCAGGTTTTGATGGGGTCGAAATCCATGCTGTCCATGAAGGATACTTATTGGACTGTTTTACAATGACTTTGTTTAACCAAAGAACCGATAAATACGGTGGAGATTTAAAAGGACGCTTACGCTTTGCTACAGAAATTGTTGAAACAATTAAAAATAAATGTGGTAAAGATTTTCCAGTTATTTTGCGTTTTTCAATTAAGAGCTATATTAAACAATTACGGCAAGGTGGCTTACCAGGTGAAGATTTTAAAGAGTTAGGAAGAGATATTGATGAGGCTATTGAAGCTGTAAAAATATTGCAAGAAGCTGGTTATGATGCTTTTGATGCAGATGCTGGTACTTATGATTCTTGGTATTGGGCTCATCCACCAATGTATTTTGAAAAAGGTATGTATTTACCATTAGTTGAAAAAATTCGTGATGCTGCAAAAGTACCATTATTGATTGCTGGAAGAATGGATGATCCAAAAATGGCTGTTGATGCTCGAAACAAAGGAACTATTGATGGAGTTGGATTGACGTATTTATTAAGGATCCTGATTATGTAAATAAATTAAAAGATGGATTAGAGGCATTAATTCGCCCATGTTTAGGATGTCATGATGGCTGCTTTGGGCGTTTATTACAATCTGGGTTAGGTAGTTGTGCGGTTAACCCTGAATGTGGACGAGAAGATACTGTGGGTGTCGCACCAGCATTTGTAAAGAAAAATGTTGTTATTGTTGGTGGCGGACCAGCAGGATTAGAAGCAGCTCGTGTATCTGCTCTTCGTGGTCATAAAGTTACTTTATTTGAAGCAACAGATCGCCTTGGTGGTGAATTATTAGTTGGTGGTATGCCTAAGTTTAAAGACGATGATTTAGCGCTAGCTTCTTATTATACAAATGAATTAGAAAGATTAGGTGTAGATGTTAAACTAAATACTTTAGCTGATGAGGCGGCGATTGATGCATTAAAACCAGATAGTTTATTTATCTGTGAAGGTTCTAGTCCAGTGATACCTCCAATTGATGGTGTTGAAAATGCGGTACTAGCTAATGAAGTATTGACTAATAAAGTAGCTGCAAAAGATAACGTAGTAGTTATTGGTGGTGGTCTTGTTGGATGTGAATTAGCGTTACATTTGGCACAAAATGGTAAGAAGGTAACAATTATCGAAGCCTTACCAGATATTTTAAAATCAGGTATTGCTTTACCGCCAATGAATGAATGGATGCTTCGTGATCTATTAGCATTTAATAATGTTCGAATTGTGGGAAATGCAAAAGTTAGTAAAATCGGTAATCAAGAAATTAAAGTTCTTCAAGATAATAATGAAGAAACTATTGCTACTGAACAAACTATCGTTGCAGTCGGTTATAAATCTAAACATGATTTATTTGATAAATTAAAAAATAAATACACATATGTATATAATTTAGGTGATAGTAAAGAAGTGAGAAATATTCGTGGTGCTATTTGGGACGCTTATGAAGTAGCACGAAATCTTTAATAATAGGGCAAATGATAAAAAGATTTAGGTTATTTAATTAGTACTTTTTAAGATGGGAGTTTCAATATATAATTGAAACTCTTTTTTATTTTCATATTAGTATGAATTGAGGAAAAATAAATTAGTAAGTAAGAAGATATATAGAAGAAAGATAAAATAATTTTAATTATGCAATTATTTCCACTAGCCAAGGGAAATTTTAACTATTCAAATAAACATACTTTCTCTTTATTATTAGATTGTACAAAGAAGAGCGCTCGTGGAAATGAGAGGAGAAAAATAATGAATAAAATATTAATGTTTGTTGAGGATAAACTAGTACCACCATTAAATAAGATGGCTAATCAGCATCATTTGAATGCAGTCAAGAACGGTATGATGGTTACAGTTCCATTAACAATCATCGGAAGTATCTTTTTGCTAATTCCCAATATTCCAATTGATCCGATTCAATCATTTTTTGAACCATACGCTGCTATGATTACAACAGTTAATACAATAACGATTGGGATTGTTGGGCTGGTTGGAGCTGCTAGTGTAGCTTATTATTTTGCTTTAGGCTATACGGATATTAAAATTGATCCATTAATTACAGCATTTGTTTCTGTTGCCGCGTTTTTATTGGCGACACTAACAGATGAGTATGCGATTAATCTTGAATTATTTGGGACAAAAGGATTATTTACAGCTATTTTAGTAGCATTAATGTCAGGAATGATTATGCATTTTTTTCAAAAGAGAGATCTTGTGATACATTTTCCTGATACAGTACCACCTCTAGTATCAAAATCATTTATGTCATTGGTTCCAGCATTTGTCATTTTGACAATTATATGGATAATTCGTGTAATTTTAGGTATTAATGTTAATCAAATTTTAATGGATTGTTTCTCACCATTTGTTTTTGCATTAAATACTCTACCGGGATTCTTGGTTTTCATGTTTATTCGCTCAATGTTATGGAGTGTTGGTATTCACGGTGGAGCTGTTTTGGCTGTAGCTGATCCATTTTTTCTAACTATGTTTGGAGCAAATGCTGCTGCTTTTGCAGCTGGAACTCAGCCACCTTATATTACTGCCAGTGGATTTACTATGTTTGTTTTCTTAGGTGGCGGTGGTGCTACTTTACCGCTTGTCTTGATGATGATCCGTTCAAAAGAAAAAGGATTCAGTACATTAGGAAAATTATGTTTACCAGCAAGTATATTTGAAATTAATGAACCAGTTGTTTTTGGGGTACCATTAGTTATGAATCCATACATGATGATACCCTATACTTTGTCAACATTAATTTTATCAGCAGGAACATATCTATTAATGCTCTTCAATATTATAGGAAGACCAGTAGCTAATATTCCATGGACAATACCACCATTATTTTCACATTATTTAGTTACTGGTGGGAATATTCCTGCTGTTATTTGGGGAGGTATTTCACTGTTAATAGCAGGATGTATATATTATCCATTCTTTAAAGCAATGGAAAGACAACGTTTAGCAGTAGAAAAAAGGATAGGAGCATGAGTATGAATAAAAAGTTAAAAATTGCAATTGTTGGAGCAGGGAGTTCGTATACCCCTGAATTAATTGAAGGATTATCGGAACACCGTGAAACATTACCAGTAAAAGAAATTGTTTTATTAGATATAAATGAAGAAAGACTTTCAATTATGGAAGGGTTTGTAAAAAGATATGTTGGTTATTTGAATTATGATGTGAAAGTATGGAGTACAACATCAAGAGAAGAAGCATTCACTGATGCTGATTTTGTTTCAACACAAATTAGAGTTGGGGGAAATAAGGCGCGAATAAAGGATGAAAAAATACCCCTAAAATATGGCTTGATTGGACAAGAAACAACTGGAGTAGGAGGAATGTTTAATGCATTTAGAGTAATTCCAGTTATGATTGAAATAGCTAAAGATGTTGAAAAATATTGTCCAGATGCTTGGATTATCAATTATTCAAATCCAACAGGATTAGTAACTGAAGCACTAAATAAAGTTTGTAATGTTAAAGTGGCGGGATTATGTGCTGGAGGAATGCGACCAAGATGGTGGGCTGCTGAAGCTTTAAATATTCCAGAAGAAAAAATCTATTATGATTATTTAGGATTAAATCATATGAATTTTTCTTATAATATGACTATTGATGGAAGACCGATTACTGATGAAGAATTTAGTAAAGTTATAAAAAAATGTACAACTGTTTCACAAGAATGGATGGAAACATTACACTTAATTCCGAGTCAGTATACACAATATTATTTTCATACGAAAGAAAGAGTACAACAATTAAAAGAACAAGACAAGACTAGAGGTGAAGCTATTCTTGAATTAGAAAAACAAATATTTAGGGAGTATGCAGACGAATTAAATAATCAAAAACCAAAAACTTTAGCTAAACGTGGCGGTGGTGGATATTCCAAAGTTGCGATTGGTGTTATGGATGCGATTTATAATGATAGTGGAAAATGGATGGTTATCAATGTTGCTAATAATGGAACAGTTCGTTTCTTAGATGATGATGCTGTTATTGAAACAGCTTGTTATGTAAGTAAAAATGGCATGAAACCATTAACAATTGCTCACTATCCTAAAGCTGTTATCGGACTTATTAGTGCAGTAAAAACATATGAATCATTAGCAGTTGAAGCGGCAATCACGGGAAATAAAAAACTAGCATTAGAGGCTCTTGTTGCTCATCCATTAGTAAGAGATTATGATGTAGCAAAACCACTTTTAGAGGAGATGCTGGAAGCCCATAAGGAATATCTTCCACAATTTTATCATCATGGAAAATAAGATGTGGGGCTATATTGATGAGCAAAAAGTTATTTTGGAAAATATTCTTTCTTTACAAAGAGATACATTTTCTACTCTTTCTAAGACATTTATAAGTCCTAAAGAAATTATAATTACTGCATCAGGTACCTCATTAAACGCTGCAATGTTAGTGAAATGTTTGATTGAAAAAGAAGCGGATTGCTCGATTATAGTGGAAAATCCTTTTCAGTTAAGATATTACTCAAAACATTTATATAACCCCCAAAATATACTTATAGTTATATCTCAAACAGGGAAAAGTACGGGTACATTAGAATGTCTACAAATAGCTAAACAGCATCATATACCATCCGTTTCAATAACGGCTAATGGTGATAGCCCAATCGCAAAAAAAGCCAATATTCATATTGATATGTTGTGTGGAGAAGAAAATGTTGGTCCTAAAATTAAAGGATATAGTGCAACAGTACTAACTTTGCATTTGCTATTGTTGAAAATAACTCAAAATCCACGGTATCAATCTATCACTCAAGAATATTATCAAAGTATCCAAGAATTACCTCAAAATATAAAAGCTTCCCTTTGCTGGTGCCAAAAAAATAAGCATTGGGCTTTAGCAAAAGCAATGAGTATCGTTGGTTTTGGAGTGAATTATCCAACTGCTAGAGAAGGAACGCTAAAGATTTTAGAAACAATGCAAATTCCTGTGATGAATTTTGATATGGAAGAGTTTATGCATGGTCCGCATAGAACGATTATTAAAGATTCTTATATTGTTCTTATTGATACTGATGGATGTGGAAAGATTTTGATGAATAATTTTATTGATTTTATAAAAACTAAAACAAGCAATTATCTTATTATTTCAACTTTAAAAACAAGTAATGAAAATATTATTCACATTAATCAGCATTCATATACATCTTCATGGTTAAATGCTGTGATACCTTTTCAAATTATGTGTACTTATTTACCAGAATGTAATGGGATTAATTCATCTGATTCTGTATACGGTGATTTTGCTACTACAGTAGGGACACGGATTGAATAAAATAGATCAGCCATTAAGGCTGATTTATTTTGTCTATCTGTTATTTTACAAATAAATAAAACTTATTATATAATTGAAATAATAGAAGGAGGAATTAAATATGAGTGTTGTTACTAAGAGACAATTAAATCTTTTGCAAGTATTTATGGATTCTAATAGATATTTAACTGGACAAAAACTATCTCAATTATTGAATGTGAGTTCTAAAACTATTAGAAATGAAATTAAAATACTTAATCAATTGATGAATAACTTTGCACTTATTCAATCAATTCCTTCTCATGGTTATCAAATTAGTATTTTTGATGATGATTTGTTTAATTGTTGGATTGATAAAGTATCTAAGCAATGGAGTTATTTTATTCCTACAAATCCTTTAGAAAGGGCTTATTATATTTTAGGTTTAATGCTCGAAAGTCAAGAGTTTATTAAAATCGATGATATATCTGATATTTTATTTATTGATAGAACTTCTGTTAGTCGAAGTTTAAAATACATAAGAGAACGGCTAAATGATTTTGACTTAAAAATAGTGCAAAAAACCGGTAAAGGATTAAAAATAGAAGGTGAAGAATTTCGTTATCGATTATGTATGGCGGAATATATTTATCATAAGATAGGGATGTTATCAACGAAAATTGGTGAAGATCATGAATTTATAGATGAATTAAGAAAAGTTATTTTTAATGATGGTATTACGATGCCCCAAAGGGTATTTCAAAATTTTATTATACATATTCAAGTTCAATTGAATCGTATTCAAAGAAAATGTTATATCTCATTTCATGATAATGAGATTGAAAAAATGAAAATGGAATATGAGTTTTTAGTAGCAAAGGATGTTTCAAAAGTTATTAATAAATATTTTCATATTGAATTATCAGTAGAGGAACAATGCTATTTAGCTATTCATATTTTAGGAAAAAAAAGCAATTCAACTAGTGCAATCGAAAGCTGTATCAATGATCAATTAAAAGAAGAAATTGATATAATTGTAGAAAAAATGTTCAATCAGGTTAAAAAAGTCTTTAATATTGATTTTCACAATGATATGTACTTAAGAAAAGCATTGGGGATTCATATCAATCCAATGGAAAATCGTTTGAAATTTAATACTTATTCACGAAATCCGCTGATTTATGTTATTAAAGAAAATTATACTCTAGCATATATCTTGAGTATGGAAGCATGGCTTGCTATTTATAATAATGCAGATTATATAAACGTTGAAGATGAAATAGGCTATATCGCTATTCATTTTCAATATGCTTTAGAGAGAAGGAAAAGAAATATTGCGAAGAAACGGGTTTTATTAATTAATGAGTACAATGTGGCAATGAGTGAATTATTAAGTTTCTCTATTTTAAAAAGATATAAAGATTCATTGGTTATTGAAAAAACAATCTCTGCTGGGGAACTTAGTAAATATCATTTAGAAAGTTATGATTATATTATTACAACTGTACCACTTGATGAAAGCCTTGATATTCCTGTTATACGTATTCATCCTATAATAACTACTCATGATTTTGAAGTTTTAAATAAGTATTTTCGACAAATTAATGAGTATAAATTATCTGATTTTTTAAAAAAAGAAGATACTTATTTTATTGATTGTGAAACAAAAGATGATGTTATTTCATATATATTTGAACATGAAAGTGTCTCATTTGAAACATTTTATCATACAAATCCATTAATTGGTTTTGAAACAAGTTTACAAATTGTTATTCATTATATGCCTATCTATAATCAAAAGAGTTCAATAAACGCTTATCTTTTATCGAAACCGATTGTATGGAAAAATAAATTAGTTAAAATTATTTTTGTATTGAAATTAGGAATCGATAGTGAACAGCTTTTACAAAGCTTACAAGAATTCTTCTTTCAAAAAGAATGTATGGATACATTTTTAAATAATATGATTTTAGAAGAAGGCGATGAACATAATAAGTCATAATTGTAAATGTTTATACGATACACATAAATATAGTTATGGTATAAAGTAGTTTACTTTTAATCGAATTGAAATTATATATAATTGAGGAAATAAACTGATTTCCTTTTTTTATTACTGTTTTTAGTGAATTTAAAGGACGTAAAAAATTGGAGCGACTATGCTGTTTGTTTATAAAAAATGATTATAATGGTATAATCAGAGACGAAGAGAAAAAACATAAATGATAACGATGTAGGATCAATTTAAAAATGCGAGGAGATATGAGAACTAGCGAAACAGAGAGAGTCAGAGCTGATAAGTAAACAGTTAGATATGATAGCCGGGGTAGTGTTTGAAATCGATAATTTTGATATATTAAAGAAGAAAGTTGAAGTTATTGTGGTACGATATTTATAATAGAAGTTTTTGTTAAAGAGGTGAAGGTAGTATGATAAGAAGGCATTATTTATTTTATGGTCGTGTCCAAGGTGTAGGATTTAGG
>NZ_JBKTWO010000067.1:0-11206 GCF_047249845.1 Thomasclavelia sp. | reverse complement strand
AACTGGAGATGAAAGTTTAATTGGAGCATTTGCAGGTTTAGGTATTTTAAGTATTGCTAGTATGTTAGTTTGTTATAAACGTAAAGAAGATTAGTATTATAAAGGAACTGAGGTATTAACATTTAATGTTAATATTCTTCAGTTCTTTTTATTACTAAAATTTTATTCTAATTTAATAAAAGATTAGTAAATTTTTACCAAAAAACCTTAAAAAATTACATATAAATAATATAATACAAGTTATATACTTATTAGTATAAGAGAAAATATAATCAAAAGGAGGATAGTGATTATGAAAAAGGGGAAGGTATTATCCCTTATCTTATCAGCATTGATGGTAGGGACTATTATTCCAGCAAATAATAGTCTTGTAGCAGCTGCTTCTGATCTTACAGTAGCGGATTCTGTTAAAGCGGATGTTAATAAGATAAAATTCACTCATAAAGAGTGGACCGGAACTGATTATGAAGATGTAGATGGTAATCAAGTAACTGGTGAAGATGTTTTTGGAATTAACCGCGAAGATGCTACTACTAGTTTAATTCCATATCAGAATGTTTCAGCTGCTGCAAATGCAGTATGGGACTATAATGCTCGAACAGAATCTGAGTATTTCGAGCTATTAACTGGAGAAGGAAAAAAATGGGATTTAAATGTTGTTCAAAATCAAGAACAAGCTCAAAGATATATGGGTAAAGAAGATGGTTTTATGAGCAAAAATTTTGATCCTGATAAAGCAGATGGTTGGAAAAGCGTTGAACTTCCTAAAAGTTGGACAAGAGATGATTTTGATTTTTCTATTTATACAAATACACAAATGCCTTGGCAATCAAAATATGATCAAAATGTAGCTGCACCAAACGCTCCAACTAATTATAATCCTGTTGGGTTATATCGTAAGACATTTAATATTGATGATAAGATGTTAAATAATGGGAAACGAGTTTATATTAATTTCCAAGGAGTTGAATCAGCTTATTATGTATATGTTAATGGAAAAGAAGTAGGGTATAGTGAAGATACGTTTAGCCCACATCGTTTTGATATTACAGATTATTTAGAAAATGGTGAAAACTTACTTGCTGTAAAAGTACATAAGTTTTGTGATGGTACGTGGTTTGAAGACCAAGATATGATTTATGATGGTGGTATTTTCCGTGACGTTTATTTGACGAGTGCACCATTAGTACAAATAAATGACTATACAGTACGTACTGATTTAGATTCTAAATATGAAAATGCAGTTTTAGATCTTTCTGTAGATGTTCGCAATCTATCATCAATAATTCAAAATAACTGGAGTATTGATGTTAAAGCGTTGGATCAAAGTGGTATTAATATTTTAGGTGAAACTAATATTCCAGTAACTTCGGTTGATTCAACTAAAACTGAAACATTTGATATAAAGAAAAATGTTGTAAATCCTAAGTTATGGTCAGCAGAAAATCCTAATTTGTATGCTTTGGTTTTAACATTAAAAGATGCTTCAGGAAATGTTATTGAAACATTGTCTACACAATTAGGATTTAGAGAAATAGAATTTACTTCTACTCAAGTAGATAGTAATTATAATGTAACAACAACTAAGTGGGAACCAACTAAAATTAATGGACAGAGACTGCTTTTAAAAGGAGCTAATCGTCATGATACTGATCCTTTTTATGGAAAAGCAGTACCACAAAAAACAACAAAAGAAGATGTTATTTTAATGAAACAAAATAACTTAAATGCAGTTAGAACATCTCATTATAGTAATGATGATTACTTTTATTGGTTGTGTAATTCTTATGGATTATACATGATTGGCGAAACAAATCTTGAGAGTCATGCAATTATGGGTAACAATGATGCTAAAGGATTATTCTATGAACTTGCAATGGATCGTACTGTAACATCATATGAAAGATTGAAAAATAACCCAGCAATAGTTATTTGGTCAATTGGAAACGAAATGGTTTATACGTCAGATCCAAATACTTCTAATGGAATGTTCCGTGATATGATTTGGTATTTTAAAAATATTGATCCAACTAGACCTGTTCACAGTGAAGGACAAAATGATAGCATGGGGACAGATATGGGAAGTAATATGTACCCAAGTGTAGATACTGTTTGGTCAAGAGCAGGAGAAGGAAGAATTCCTTATGTACTTTGTGAATATGCACATGGTATGGGAAATTCAATTGGAAATTTAAAGGAATATTGGGATGCGATTAGAAGTTCTGATAATATGTTGGGAGCGTTTGTTTGGGATTGGGTAGACCAATCAAGAGCAGTTGATTTAGATGAACTAGGCTCATCTTATGAGGTGACTGATAAAACAGGTATTACTGGTGAAGCAATTGGGAAAGAAGAAAATTGGATCAATGATGCTGGAGAAGAAAGCTATAATGGTGGGAAATCTTTCAGTGGTTATACAGTAATGGATAATAATGATAAATACAATACAGTATTATCAGGTAGTGGGAAATCTTTTACATTTGAAGTAATGGTAAAACCTGCATCGAAATCTCAAAATAGTGTATTCCTTTCAAAAGGAGATACTCAGGTTGCTTTAAAAACAAAAAGTTCTGGTAGCGGTTTGGAATTCTTTGTATACAACAATAATAGTTGGAAGAGCGCTTCATGTGACTTCCCTGACAATTGGGAGAATAATTGGCATCAAGTGGTTGGAGTATATGATCGAGGTGCGATTAAAATTTATGTAGATGGCATAGAAATGGCTTCTAACTCAGTTTCTGATAGTATTGCTGCTACAATTAATCCAATTGGAGTTGGTTATGATAATACAAACGGTCGAAGAGTTGATGGCGAAATTTCAATTGCTCGTATTTATAATAAAGCTCTTACAAACGAAGAGATTAATGGTCAGAGAAATATAGAACCAGCTATTTCATCAAAAGATGATAGTATTGTTCTTTGGTTAGATTATGCAGATGAACATAAAGCAGCTACTGTCAATGGTTGGGATTATTATGGTGAAAATAAAACACATACTAATCTTTATAAAGATGAAATCAATGGTAAATTCTATGGTTATGGTGGTGACTGGGGCGATGTACCTAATGACGACAGTTTCTGTGAAAATGGTTTATTAAGCCCTGATAGAAATCCACAACCAGAATTGATGGAAGTAAAATATCAATATCAAAACTTCTGGTTTAGTGGAGATATAGCAGATTTAGATAGTCGCAATATAAAGGTTTATAATGAAAGTAACTTTACAAATTTAAATGAATATAATGTAACTTGGCAATTACTTGAAAATGGTCAAGAAATTGATAAAGGTATAGTAGAAAATATTGATGTAGCGCCTCAAACAACTGGAAAGATTAGTGTACCATTTGAGATGCCAAAAACAATTGCTAAAGGTAGTGAATACTATTTAAATATTTCTGTAGCATTAAAGGAAGATACTAAATGGGCAGAAAAAGGAGCAGAAATGTCATGGGGACAAATTTCTGTACCAGTAACAGTTGAACAGGCAGTACCTGTAATTAGTGATAAAGATGTAACAGTAGAAGAGAATGATAGCAATTGGCAAATAACAGGTAAAGATTTTGATTTTGCAATTGATAAATCTACTGGTACAATGAAGAATTATACTTATAAAGGTGAAGTAATGGTAACTGAAGGTCCTACACCTAACTTTTGGAGAGGGTTAGTTGAAAACGATAAAACAGCGTTTGATTGGAATTGGGCAAATGCTGCTAAAACAATTAATGTAGAAAAAATTGAAACATCAACTAATGAAGATGGTCAAAATGTAATTACAGCTAATATTAGTTTTCCAAATGCAGGAAATACAAAAGAAACAATCATCTACACTATTAATGGTGAAGGAGAAGTAACTATTAAAATGTCAGTTGATGCTACTGCTAGTGGAATGGGTAATTTCTTAAGAGTTGGCTCTATGATGACACTTCCAGAAGGATATGAAGATGTTACATGGTATGGAAATGGTCCAGTAGAAACATTTAATGATCGAAAGACTAATGGTCGTCAAGGAATTTGGGCAAATACAGTAACTGATTTCTTCTATCCATATTTAAAAGTAGATGATTCAGGTAATTTAACAGATGTAAAATGGATTTCAGTTAATAACAAAGATACTGCTAATACATTATTAGTAGCAGCAACAGATACAGTAGAAGCTAGTACTCTACACTATACACCAGATGATTTAAATTCTACAGATCATGTATATGGACTTACTCCAAGGGATGAAACAATCTTAAGTGTAAATTATAGTTCACTTGGAACTGGTGGAGCTACTTGTGGTCCAGGACCATTATCTGCATATCAGCTTCCAGCAAATAAAGTATATGAATGGGAATTTACTATGATTCCTGTAGCTGGAAATGTTGAAACTAATGATTTAACAGATAAGGCAAAAATGTATCATACCGTAGACTCTTTTAATAGAGAAGAATATGATAAAGAAAAAGCGGCTGAATTAATCAAGAGAATAGACTCATTTGTAGTATATGATTACAGTCAGTTAACTCAAATAGAAGAGTTGATGGATGATGTTAATGCAATGACTGAATCACAAGCTGAAATAGTAAATAAAGATAAAGATAGAAGTAGTCTTGTAAAACAATATTTAGATGAAGTTAAAGCATTAAAAGATAAAGAAACGTATATTAAAGATTCAAGTAATAACCAATTAGAAATACCATATAATAAGACAGCAAAATTTGAAAGAAATAATGAAACTATTGTAATGAATGGTCAATTAGCAATTCCATTTGCTGATGTTATGGATCCTGTTTTAAGCAATAAGAACTCATTTACAATTGAGGTAAATGTAACCCCAACAGGAACACCACAATATAATATGTTTGCTGGAAAAGGCGATAATGCCTTTGCTCTTCGCTCACGAGGAGATAGTTATGTTGATTTCCATATCTATGCAGGAGGTTCTTGGCGTAGTATAGAATGTGCAATGCCTCAAGAATTGAAGAATAATTGGATAAATAAAGAACATCAAATAGTAGGTCAATATGATGCACAAAATAATAAAATCGCATTATTTGTTGATGGTAAGTTATTAGCCCAAAAAGAAATAGGAACAACAGAGGGTGTAGCTCCTTCAAATTATGATTTAACAATCGGAGCATGTCCTTCAACAGGAAGAACTTCACAAGCTGATTTTACTAATGTTCGTGTCTATAATAAAGCTTTAAGTGAAGCAGAAATAGATGGACAATATAGTGATGAACCTGCTATTAAAGCTGATAATGAAGTTGTATCATTATGGGTTGAGTTTGCAAATATTGAACATAAGGATAAAGAAAATATTTCTAAAGTTAAAATTAATCCTTCAAAAGTAGCTATTGAAGTTGGAAAATCAGAAATACTTAATTTGATTAGTGATAAAGAAAATGTAAAAGTAACTAAAGCAGATTGGATTATTACTGATGAAGAGGGATTTGAAACAGATTTAGCAAATGTGATAGTTGATCAATCTAATTTATCAAAAGTTACAGTAGCAATAAATAAAAATGTTACACCGGGAACAAAATTACTCCTTAAAGTTGCTAATGTTAATGGTGATAGTAATCTTAATGCAGAAGCAGTAATAGTTGTAGCAGATAAAGCAGAAGCATTAACGATCAATGATTCTAGTAACTCTAAACTTGATACAAAATTACCAGATACAGCAAAATTTGTAATTGGAGAAGCTGATAAAATCAGTGCTCTTAAAGGATACTTCTCTGTTGATGATAGTGAAAGAGTTATTAATAATGTAATTTCTGGAAATAATCCATTTACTGTATCATCTAGAGTATATGTACCATCATCATGTAAAGAGATGACAGGTGTAACTGAAAATCATGAAAAACATACTATGATAGCAAGTACTGGTGATAATTCATTTGCATATCGTATCTATCATAACAGCAATCAAAATTATACTACTATTGATGCATACATTAGTAATGGAACAAGTTGGGATCAAATATCTTCACAGGTATTAGAAAATAATTTCTTTGATAAATGGCATACTATCTCAGTATCATATAATGGAACAGATTTACAATTATATGTAGACGATGATGTATATAATTTAGATGGGGATAAAAAAGTAAATGCTATTAATAAAAGCAATGAACAGTTTGCTATAGGTCATGAACCACAAAAAACAACTAGAAAATCTGAATTAACATATGAACAAGTTCGAGTATTTAATGAAGCACTAACAATTGATCAAATTAATCAGGCAAATATTGCAAATGCTAATAATGTAGTACTTTGGTTAGACTTTGATAGTGAGTTAGATAATACATTAGCTACTCCTGCAGATAAATTAAATCTTCAGTTTGTAGTTGAAGAATTCGATGGATTAAAAGCTGATGATTATTTAGTATCTAGCTGGAATGTTTTTAACAATGTTTTACAGTCAGCAAAAGAAATGATTACTACTGATAAGATAACAAAAGATGAACTTAAAAATGCAGAAAAAGAATTAAGAGATTCATATGCAGGATTAGTATATACAAAAGAATTAAAAGATATTATTATAAAAACATCTGATATTGAAAAAGAAAAAGATAAGTATACAAAAGATTCATACAATAAATTTGAAGAAAAATTAGAATTAGCTAAATCAATATTAGAAAAAGAAAATACTACACAAGCACAAGTAGATCAGGTTGCAGTTGAATTACAAAAGGCTATCGATAGTTTAGTTTTAGCAGATACTACAGATACTAGTAAGCTAGCTTTACAAATTGCTATTGAATTAGCTAATAAAATTACTGAAGAAGAACTAGAAAAAGTAGTACCAGCAGTAGCTGATGAATTTAAAGCAGCATTAGAAAATGCTAAAAATGTATTTGATAATGCAAAGGCAACACAAGAAGAAGTAGATAATGCATTTAATAAACTTGCTAAAGCTATGCAGATGTTAGAATTCTACAAGGGTGATAAAGCTATGTTACAAGCATTTGTAGATAAAACTATAGCATTAGATAGTAATTTATATACTAAATCAACATGGCAAGAGTTTGTTTTAGCATTAAACAATGCACAAGATACATTATTAAATGAAAATGCAATGCAGCAAGAAGTAGATGAAACTTTCAATAAATTAGTTAATGCTTTCTTGAATTTAAGATTAAAACCTAATAAAGATTTATTAAATGATTTAATTAATCAGGCTGAGGGGTTAAATAAGGTTAATTATAGTAAGGCATCATGGAAAGCAGTGCAAATTGCATTATCCAATGCAAAAGCTGTTATGACAAATGAAGAAGCAACATTAAATGAAGTAAAAAGTGCTAAAGAAGCTTTAATAAATGCACTATCTAATCTAGTAGAAGATACAAATAATTCTGTAGATAATAATATAGATCAATCTGTAAGTCCTATAAAACCTAATGTTACCAATGGAAAAAAAGGAGCTGTAAAAACTGGTGATACAATTAATCTGGTATCTGGTTTAGGAATCCTTACTTCATTAGGTGTTGCAATCTACCTTTCAAAAAAGAGAAAAGAAGATTAATAAATATTTTTACTAAGATTATACAGATATTAATACTTCATTTCTGATATCTTAATATAAGCTAATATTATTTAAAATAATGAAAGTTAGATTATTATAAAGTGGTATGTATAGAATTATATAAATAAAAATGTAATGAAGTATAGTGTGATTTAATTAAGAATACTCAGTTGTTTGATAATTTAATATATTCTTTTATGATGAATCGTTAAAATGATTGATTGTAGTACGAAACGAAATGACAAGGTCAAAAATTGACCTTGTCATTTTATATTGGTAATATAGGTATTTGTTTATTCTATTTTTGAATTTATTGTTAGTTATAAGTTGGTTAAGTATCGTTGACTAATCATTAATAAAACTTTTTCTATTTCTTTGGAAGAATAGCTAAAAAGGCAATTTATTTTTCCTTATAACATTGATTCAAATAGAGAACAAAATAAATGGTGAGGTTAAGCCATACTATATAGTTTATTTTACACTCTTGAAAAATTTATTAAATAAAAGAAGTGATTTCTAAAGTGTAAAGAATTAGATTTTAATATCTTCCCTTAAATTATACTCATGGAATATTTTCTGTTATCAATTATTGACAATCATTATTAATAAATGATTTTGCAATATAACACGTTATCTTATATAATTATTAATATATAAACATATATGTGAACAAGGTGTTTGCTGGCTTGATTTTATAAATAATGGGAGGCAGTATATGAAGAAAATAATATCAAAATTTGGCAGTATTTTTGTCCCGCTTATTTTATGTGTGGCAGTAATATTTACATCATTTATGTCACTTGATTTAATTGATGATCTACAAGGAAATGCGAGGGTAATTAATTACATTGGAATAGTTCGAGGTGCTACTCAAAGGCTGATAAAAAAAGAATTAAATCATGTTCCTGATGATAAACTTATTGAACATTTGGATAAGATTTTGTATGGTCTTTCTAATGGCAGTAGTGAGTTAGATTTAATAAAACTTGAAAGTAATAAATTTCAGGAATTACTTTCAAAAATGAAAAATGACTGGAGCGATATTAAAATTCAGATATATGATTATAGGGAGAATAAATCAAATCAGATATTATATGAATTAAGTGAAGAATATTTTGAATTGGCAAATGATACTGTATTTACAGCGGAAGAGTATACTGAACATACTGTTCAACATGCAAAAACAACTTTAATAATAGTCAATTTAATATTTGTGATAATGGCTATTGGATGCGTAGTTTTTACATTTTATCAAGAAAAACGTCGCAAAAAACTAATTGAAGCTGAAAATGAAAATATAAAAAAGAGTAAGCAATTATCAAGACGGGCGCATGAATTATTAGCTCCAATGAATGAAATATCAGAAATGATGTATGTATCTGATATAGAAAATTATGAATTATTATTTGTTAATGAAGCTGGTAAGAATACATTTAATATCGATATGAGTCAGCAAAATTTAAAATGTTACAAAGTCATACAGGGACTTGATGAACCATGTTCTTTTTGTACAAATAAATTATTAAAAATGAATGAAACATATTCTTGGGAATATACTAATCCTTTATTAGAAAAACATTATCTATTGAAAGATAGATTGATTGAATGGGATGGACGTATTGCAAGAATGGAGATAGCTTTTGATATTACTGATGCTAATAATGAAAAAGAGGAATTGATGAAAAGATTAGAAAGAGATGAAATTCGTCTTGCGTGTGTAAGAGAACTTTATAATAATCGAGATATTGAATTAGCAATAAATAGGGTTTTAAGGCTAGTAGGAGAATTATTTTCAGCAGAAAGAGCTTATATTTTTGAATTTCATGGAGATTATTATACTAATATTGCTGAGTGGTGTAAAGAAGGCGTTTCTCCAGAGATTGATAATTTACAGAATATACCAATAGATGATTATCAGGAGTGGTTAGATGATTTAGATAAATATAAAAAAGTTGTTATTAATAATGTTGAGGATCTTAAAGATACTTTTCCGATTGGTTATGAATTACTTTCACAGCAAAAAATACGAAATATAATATGGGTACCTTTAATGAAAAAAGGAAAGGTAAATGGATCACTAGGACTTGATAACCAAGATGTTGATTTAGCTGAAATTGCAGTTCCGTTCCTGCAAACTATTCAGTATTTTTTAAGCCTTGCTATACAAAGAAATGAAGATGAAAAGATGCTGTATGAAATGAGTCAAATAGATAAATTAACATCTTTTTATAATAGAAACCGTTTTATTCATGATATATCTGAATTTGAAAGTTATAAGAATTCTATAGGAGTTGTTTATTTAGATGTTAATGGTTTAAAAGAAATTAATGACTCCTTTGGACATGATGCAGGAGATGAATTAATAAAAGAATGTTCGAATATCATGAGTAGAAGAAAAATATCGAAATATCTTTATCGTATAGGTGGAGATGAATTTGTAATTATATTTCTGGATCTTCCTGAAGAAAAGTTTTACGACTATGTACAACTATTAAAAACTGATTTCATGAATAGTCAGTGTCGAATTGCCATAGGTTTTAAATGGACTGAAGATAGTAAAGATATTCAAAAAATTATAAAAAATGCTGATGAGCTGATGTATGATGATAAAAAGAAATTTTATCAAGGACATCATCCTACAAATAGATATAGACATAATAACGAGATGCTAAAATTTTTAGCAGATCCAGATTTATTAAAGAAAAAATTAAATAATAATGATTTTAAAGTTTATTTACAGCCAAAAATAGCAGTAAAAGATCATACACTAGCAGGTGCCGAAGCATTGATTCGCTATCAAGATGAAACGGGACAAATAATAACACCAGATAAATTTATTCCTGTTTTAGAAGATACATATTTTGTTAGTAAAGTGGATTATTTTGTATTTGAAGAGGTTTGTAAAAATCTATGTATTTGGATCAAAGAAGGAAACACTATTACTATTTCATGTAATTTTTCAAGAGTAACTTTTATGGATGAAAATTTTGTGAAGAGGATAGGGGCTATTAGCGATAAATATAATATACCTAGAAAATTCCTTGAAATAGAAATTACTGAAGGGGCTAACTATACAAATTTTGATACACTTATTGTTAGAATAAAGGAAATCAGAAAATCAGGATATAAAGTGGCAATGGATGATTTTGGTGTAGAAAGTTCAAATTTAGCACTTTTATCAATTGTTGAATTAGATGTGTTGAAAATAGATAAGGGATTTGTAAGAGATATTACATCAAATAAAAGGTCTCAAATAATAGTAGATGCAATAACAAATATGTGTAATGGTATGGATATCCAACTAATTGCAGAAGGTGTAGAAAATGAGCAGCAGTTAGATACTTTAATTAAATATGGTGTAAAGATAGTACAGGGATACATGTTCAGTAAACCTATTTCAGTAACTGATTTTGAAAATAACTATTTAAAGCAATAGCTTTTTACTTTATTAGATAGAATATTTTATCTATATTATATGAAGTAAGTTGTTGAATTGTTTTTAATGGGCTTATCAACACAACTTCTCTCTTAGGAAAACTGTAACATTCTATTTTTAATTACTATTATTGTTAAAATAGACTTATATAGAGTAAAAGTGGTGTGAGAGGTCGAAAATAAATGAGAAATCATTTATTTTCTCCTATTGTGAAACAAAAACCACGTGCTATGCGCGTGGTAACAATAAAGCTTTAGCGT
>NZ_JBKTWO010000066.1:0-12931 GCF_047249845.1 Thomasclavelia sp. | reverse complement strand
TTTTTTAATCAAACAATTTTCCAAAGCCTCAACTCTTAGGAAAACTAAAACTGATGAGATTTATCTTTTTGAACTTAGCACCTTGCTTTAAATCTACAAAAATATTAATACTAAAATAAAAGATATTGAAGCTAAAATCATCAAAGAATATCGTCATATACATACAATCAAAGGAATTTCTGAAGTACCTGCTACGGGAATATATGCTGAATTTGGTGAAGTTCATAATTATATGAATCATAACCAGATACTTGCGTATGCAGGAATCATCCAGAAATGAGTTTGGACAAGATAATTTCAAAGGTCACATAGTAAAACATAGCCCTTCTCATCTTCGTCAAATTATCACGAATGTTGTAGATACTTTTGCATTAAACAATCCTGTTATATATGACTATCAATCAAAGAAGGAAAACACTGGCGAGTTGCACAGACTCATGTTGCCAGAAAACTTATCCGTATCATTTTTCATCTAGAAAAAAACGATATGGATTTTGATTTCAAATTATTAAAATAATAATCAACAGTTGTCGCTAATAATTTTTTTGGAGTTGAAAAACTCCTTTTTGGCGTTATTTGATATCTATATATAAATTTTTTATAAATCGCTTGATTTACAATAGTTAATCACCTCTAATCATTGTATATCATTTTTATTGTTATTTCCTTAGGTTTTGATAATATTTAAATAAAATAAAAAATTGTTGTAATTTTAGATATAGTTTTTATAAAGGATTATAAAAAGACAATGTATCAATCAAGTATATACTAATGATGCATTGTCTTTTAAATTATTTAGTCATGCAATTAATCATATCTAAAGCAAACTTTTTAGCATTTGCTAAATCATCTTCATCTGGATGTGACAGAGCCGCATCAAAATTATCAATATTAACTTGAAGCTGCTTATCATCAGGATGTTCTTTAATCATCTCAACATAGCGACTTCGAACAGTTAAAGGCATTTTTCCTTGACAAAAGAAATGGCCAATAATTTGATTGCTTGAACTTACTAAATTATCAAAACGTTTAGCCAAACTTTCGAAATATTTAGTAGATTGCCCAAACCCTGCAGTAGCAAAAAAAGCAATTTTTTGATTAGAAAGAGAATTAATAAAATCTTGAATTTTTTTACTGCATGTTCCTTTATCGATCCATGTTCCAATGAAAATCAAATCAACTGATTCAATATTTTTAGGGCTGCCAAAATAAACAATATCTTCATTTATGCAAGTGTCTTTAATACATGTGGCAATTTTTTTAGTATTACCAGTATTGCTATCAAATACTATTGCTATTTTCATAATTTCCTCCATTTCCGTCCGCCTATATTGGTAGGACACAAACATTTTATTAAAAAGAATTTCTCTCCAATCGTTTTTTGTAGTATCTCTATAAGAGAGGTGGTATACTACAGAGCACGTGGAGGTGAGTAAGCGATTCTACTCTTTATAGAATATCCTGAATATTTATAAGTCGCCATCAGTCTTTCAAGCACAAACAAATAGGACTTAGAGCCTGGACACTTAAGATTGTTTTTATCAACTTTAGTAATATTTCGCTGACTGACAGTCAATGCCGCTTCTCCTTTTTGAAAGGAGTTTTTTTTTGCTGAAAATCCACTGTTTCAATTGTGCTAGGCTGGAACTTCTCCCCCCAATAATGAAAGTGCAGGAAAGAAAAAAACAATTATACAGTTGAGTCAGTACTAGACTTTTTAAAATCACAGGGATTTGATGTAACATCAATTCAAGATATTCCTAAATAATATTCTGTTTTTTCTAAGTAAGACTGAACTTGTTTTTAAATTCGTCTTTTTTGTTTTTTCTCACGATTGGGTTTAATTATTTTTTACACTTATCACCTCTTTAATAGTATAACCCTATTATTTTAAATAATAAAGCATAATTGTTATATCATTAGCCAAGCTATGGTATACTATAACAAGTAGGTGAGTTAATGAATACTGCAATATTATTTGATTTAGATGGAACAATTTTAAATACTGATAAATTAATTAAAAAAACATTTATTAAAGTATTTGAGAAATATAAACCAGAATATATATTAAGTGAGGATGAGTTATTATCTTTTTTAGGACCATCACTAAAAGAATCTTTTTTAAAGTATTTTTCTAGTGAAAAAGTTGATGAGTTAATTGAATATTATCATGATTACAATCATAGTCATCATAAGGATTTTGTTTATGTTTATCCATCGGTGATTGAAACATTAGAATATTTAAAAAATAAAGATTATCCTCTTGCAATTGTTACAACTAAATTAAAGATAGCAGCTGATATAGGATTAAATACTTTTGATTTAAAAAAGTATTTTGATGTTGTGATTGGTTATGATGATGTTAGAACAACAAAACCCGATCCTGAAGGTATTTTAAAGGCAATGAAACTTTTAAAAGTGGAAAAGGCAATATACGTTGGTGATAATATTACAGATATTGAAGCTGGTAAGAATGCTGGAGTGAAGACAATAGCTGTAAAGTGGTCACCTAAGGGGTTTAAAAAACTTCAAGAGTTAAATCCGGATTTATTAGTTGATAAAATGATAGAAATAATCCCATATATAGAAGGAGTGTGTGAAGATGATTGATTTAATTATTATTGGAGCAGGACCAGCAGGATTAAGTGCTTGTTTATATGCCTCAAGAGCTGGTTTAGATGTAATGATGCTTGATGCAGGAGCACCTGGAGGAAAATTAAATGTTAGTGCAGAAATAGAAAATTGGCCTGGTCAGAAAAAGAAAACAGGACCTGAACTAGCATATGAGATGTATGAACATGCATTATCATTCGGGGGTAAACAGGAATATGGTGAAGTAACTAAAATTATTGATCATAACGATTTTAAAGAGGTTGTTACAAATGATAAATCTTACCAGGCTAAAGCTGTTTTAATTGCTACAGGGACAAAAGAAAGAAAAATGGGAATTCCACTGGAAGAAGAATTGACAGGCCATGGTGTATCTTATTGTGCTGTTTGTGATGGACCATTTTTTAAAGGTGAAGAAGTAGCGGTTGTTGGAGGTGGTAATTCGGCTTTAGAAGAGGCTGTTTATTTAACTAAATTTGTTAATCGTGTTCATTTAATTGTTCGTCGAGATGTTTTTAGAGCAGATAAAATTATTCAGGAACATGTTTTAAATAATGATAAAATTGAAATTCATTTCCTAAGAAAACCACATCATTTAATTGCTAAGGATAATAAGGTTGATAAATTAGCTATAGAGGATAGTAATACTGGTGAAATTAGTGAATTATCTGTAAAAGCGGTTTTTCCTTTTGTAGGCTTAGATCCAATTACTGAATTTGTAAAAGATTTAGATATTACAGACGAACATGGTTATATTATAACTGATGAAACAATGCAGACTAAGGTATCGGGTATTTATGCAGCTGGAGATGTACGTAAGAAAGTATTAAGACAAGTTGTTACAGCAACAAATGATGGTGCAATTGCTGGACAACAAATTGCTCATTATATAGAGAATCAAAGTTAGAAGTCATAGTCGACTTCTTTTTAGTTAATAGAAATTTTAGTTTGTTGTTACTATTTACAGTCGAGTAAATAAAGAACTAAAAAAAGTATTATGGATAAGAGTGTGTGTAAGATGGAGTTTCTTATGTTTTATCTTTTGAAGATTTATATGAGAAGAAATAATATAAATAAGATTTACTTTTTTAAAATAAGTAAATTTAAAATTTTTTAAAGCAGTTTTGCTTTTAAGAAAATATATTTTTCTATTATATTGTTTGAATTTTTTTATGTTGTTTTCTGTATAGTTATATTTTTATTTAATATAACTGCAGTAACACTTTTCAAATGAATTTGTTATCTTAAAAAGGAGAATATAATTTTTAATAATAAAGTTTTATAATTAAAAAATCAAAATATTTATTTAAAAAGTGTAAATATTTATACTATAAAAATGATATATTATAAATACAAGCTAAATGTAACCGGTATCATTAGAAGTTTTATAAAGGAGGGATTAATTAATAAATAATTTGTGTTGAAGTATTTTATGCTAAAAATACCATTTGTATTAGTCATAATAAATGTAAAAATATAAAATTTGAGATTAAACTCGTTATTAAGATACCTAAAAAAAGATTATTTATGCTTTTTAATTTAGGGCTTTTAGAATTTAAATAATTGTATAACAGTATTTTGTGGTAACAATAATATCTGTTTTAAGATGTAATAATAATATTCTATATTGACTCTTATTTTGAATTCATTTTCTCAAATTTTAACCATTTGTTTTTACATGAATATATTTTTAGATAAATATGTTATCAATAAACAGCAATTAAAAAAATAATTAAAATCTAATAAGTATTTTATCATTTAGACAAATAAAATTAAAAATAGTTAATTTATAATAATATCATATTATAATTAGAGGGAAGAAAAAATGAAAAAAATCAAAATATTAGGGAAAATATTTTTTCTGTTTGTAATCGTTGCATTAGTAATTCCTAGTAATGTACAAGCAGCAGAGATTTTTAAAAATAATATTGAAAAAAATTTAGCACTTAATAAACCAGTAGAAGGTAGCCCGGATATTTATATCCAGCCTGATAATCCTAGTAGATATGCAGTTGAAAATGCTGTTGATGGGGATAAAGATACTTTATGGGGGCCTGTTGGAAATTATCCCCAATCTGGCAATTTAATTATCAATTTAGAATCTGAACAAAAATATAATTGTATTAAGTTTTATGGTCGTACTAATGATACGGTAGCTAGAACTGACAAAATTGTTATTTTAGCAAGTAATGATAAAAGCTCGTGGGAAGAAATAGCATCTAAATCATGTACAGAAACCAATATGATTCTTTCTTTTGATGACCATGTTAGTCAATATGTGCAAATTAAAATGGTTCCTAAAGAAGGTAAAGCTATTCCTGCTATGGCAGAATTAGAAATATATTGGAATGATCCTAATGCGCCTCAAACTCTGGATACATTTACTCTTTCAGAGTATTCTTATGTGGATTTGGATAAAACTTTAACACTTGATAAAAATTGTATTGATGATTTAGGAAAAGTTATTCCAAATGAAAAAGTCAATTTCAAATTTGAAAGTAGTGATCCATCTATTGCCACGGTATCAAATGATGGAGTTGTAAAGGGAATATCAAAAGGGAAAGTAACAATTACTGCTACTGCTGAATCAAATGGAAGAAGCATAACAGTGAAAAAGAATATCTATAGTGGCTATATAACTCCAACTCCCCAAGGGGATAAAGAAGAACCTTCAGATGCACAATTAGATATGATGACAAACCGAAATTATGGTTTAATGATGCATTTTGGTATTAATACTTTTAATAATTTACAATGGTCAGATGGTACGATACCTGTAAATACTTATAATCCAGATGTTATTGATGCTGATCAATGGGCAAGAGTAGCTAGTGAAGCTGGTTTTACACATATTGTAGCAGTATCAATGCATCATGATGGATTCTGTATGTGGGATACTAAATATACTGATTATAAATGTACTAATCCTGAATCAGGAAATACTACTGATGTAATAAAAGCATTATCTAAAGCATGTGAAAAATATGGAATTAAATTAGGGTTATATTACTCACTTTGGAATCGTCATGAATCTTATTATAATGATGATTTAGTTTATGCAGAACATATGATGAACCAATTAAGAGAGTTACTTGGTGGAGAATATGGTGAAATAAGTGAAATCTGGTTAGATGGAGCATGGGATAAGTCTGCAGAACGCTGGTATTTACCAGAATTATATGACTGTATCAAATCATTACAACCAAATTGTCAAGTAGGAGTTAATCAAACTATTGGAGCGAAAAATGGTGCTATAACAGATCCTAGCAACTACAAAAAATATGAAAACATTAAATATTTCCCTACGGATTTTAAAACCTGGGATGGGAAAACAATTGCTGATTATGATGAACCAAAAATATTTACACATGATAAAGAAAATTACTATTTACCTTATGAAGAAACAGTATGTGTAAGAAATCCATTTGGAGGTTTCTCTTGGTTCTGGGATAATTCATATAATTCAGGAGATTTATATCCTGTAGAATCAATTCTACAAAGTAGAGAAAAACTTCACAGCCGTGGTAATGTCTTCTTACTAAATATGGGAATTGATAAAACTGGTCATATGGTAGAAGATGATATAGCTACAGTATATAAAGCTGCTGATCTAATGAATATTGCTAAAGGATCTGCAATTGGAGCTAATGAATTAGCTAGTGAGAAGGAAAAAGCTGAATTAAGACAATTAATTGATGAATGTCGTAATATAGAAGACAGTATTTATACAAAAGCAAGTATGAGAAGATTGCTTGATCAAGTAGATAGAGCAGAAGAAAAATTAGATGGGGATACAGATTTACGCAATGCTGATATTACAGCATGGAAGAATTTAATAATTAAAGAAAAAGATAAATTAGAATTAATTGAAGGAAATGCTAATCTAGCATTAGAAAAGGTTATTGTAGAAGCTTCTCCAAGACCATATGATAATAATTTTGTTCCTGAAAATGCTATTGATGGTGATGATATGACTTTATGGGGACCTGTTGATGGAGCAAACGAGTCTTATATTGTTATAGATCTTGGTAAACAACAAAAATTTAATAAAATTTGTATGGATGGAAGAACATCAGATACTGTAACTAGGGCAGATACTTATCAAATATTAGTTGGTACTCAACAAGACTCAGATGGAAAAATTAATTTTGAAACTGTTCTAAATGATGTTGCTTGTACTAGTGCCAAACAAACGATTAAATTTGAATCAGTAGAAGCACGTTATGTAAAAATTGTTATTAATTCAAAAACTGATAAAGTACCTGCGTATAAAGAAATTTCAGTATATAATAATGATACTCAGCAGGTAATTAATAAAGTAGCATTAAAAATAGCAGTAGAAATGGCTGATTCAGTAACTGAAGCAGATCTAAATAAGGTAGTACCGGCAGTAGTAACTGAATTCAAAGCAGCATTAGATGAAGCAAGGGTTATTTTAGCTAATAATAATGCAACACAAGCACAAGTAGATGAATCATTTGCAAGATTAGCAACAGCTATGCATATGTTGCAATTCTATAAAGGGGATAAAACTAAATTACAAGGTTTGGTAGATTCAACAGCTGATTTAGTAGAAGGAAACTATACTCAGGAAAGCTGGACATCATTACAAGATGCATTAAGTGAAGCAAATACAGTGTTAGATGATTTAAATGCGATGCAAGAAGAAGTAGATGAAGCATACAAAAATCTACAAGCAAAAATAGATGGTTTAGTAAAAATAGAAAAAGTAAATAAATCATTTTTAGAAGTAATAATAGATAAAGTATTGAGATTACAAGAAGATAGATATATCCCATCTACATGGCAAGCTATGTTACCAAAATTAGATAAAGCACAAGAAGTTTTAGGTAATGAAAAAGCAACACAAGAAGAAGTAGACAATGCATATGATGCATTAACAAGAGCATACTTGGGCTTAAGATTAAAGCCAAGTAAAGATTTATTGCAAGATTTAATCAACAAAGCTAATGGATTAAATAGTGCTAACTACAGTGCTGATACATGGGCAGTAGTAGCAGATAAAGTATTAAATGCAAACGCAATATTAAGTAATCCAGAAGCAACAGCAGAAGAAGTAGAAAATGCCATAAATGGATTAACAAAAGCAATGGCAGGATTAGAAGCTAATCCAACAAATCCATCAGTGGATAATGATGTTAGTCCTGTAAAATCAGGAGACAGTACAGTAAATGCAACAAAGACAGGAGATACAACAAATATGATGTATCCACTAGCAGGACTAGCAATTGCTGCTTTATGGTTATACGGAAATAAAAAAAGAAGAAAAGAGATTTAAAATATAAAAAATCAAAAGGTAACATTTTTATAAAGGTGTTACCTTTTAGGTATGATGGGTATGTCGTACATCTAGGGTAAAAGTTCACTTAGCAATTGCCAACTGCTAGTCAATATCAAGGGTGTCTATCATAAGGTAGGATCTGGAAGAAGGTGGAGGCAAAACTCCGGTCCGAGAACATAAATCATATCAGGTATCGTAATTTTATAAATAAAATAACTAGAACTGACTGACAAATTTGAGGTAATTGATAAGAATATTTATTGCTATTTTAAAAATTAATTGATTTTTATTAATGTAGTATGTAAAATTGTTTTGTAAGCGCTTAAAAAGAGCTTTTATAAAAGAAAGGAAGTGAATAAAAAGAAAAATTCTAATAAAAAATTAATTAAAAAAATGAAAGGGGAAAACATGAAAACATTAAAAAGGGTATTTTTTAGTATGCTTATAGCTGCACTTTTATTAAGTAATTTTTCATATAGTGTAGGTGTGCATGCTAGTGAGACAAACATTGCTTTAAATAAACCTGTTACTACATCAAGTGTGAGACCAGCTCGATCTGAATTAGTTGGTGCATTAGCAGTTGACGGTATTGATGATGATGAAAGTTCTCGTTGGAGTTCTAAAATGGCTACAGGTTTAGGTGAAAACGAAGGACCGTCAGAAGATGGAACAATAGAACAATGGATTACTGTTGATTTAAAAAATGTGTATGATTTATCTAGGGTTTATGTTTCTTGGGAAGGAGCATATGCGAAATCATATCAAATCCAAACTTCATTAGATGGGACAAATTTTACTGATATATACATAAATACTAATGCAAAGGGTGGAAAACAGACAATTGATAAGACTTCTTTTATCAATGATACTTCAGCTAAATATGTGCGAATTAAATGTAATGAACCAGTAAAAGGTAGCTGGGGTTATTCAATTTATGAGATTAAAATCAATGGTACACAAAAAGATAATGTAAATTTAGCTTTATCAAAAGATGTATCATATTCAGGTGTAGAAGGTGGAAAAGTTGGCGATAGCTGGAAATATCCACAATTTATAGGGGAAAAAGTTGTTGATGGTGATAGTACAACTAGATGGTCAGCAGATAAAATAGATAATCAATGGATTATCGTGGATTTAAAAGAAGTAGAAGTGTTATCACAAATAAATATTAACTTTTTTAGAGAACCATTGGAATATATAGTTGAAATTTCTAAAGATGGTAATGAATATACAACAATTTTAGATGTAAAAGATAATCCAATGACTAATATTGAAAATATGCGGCAGATTGTTTTTGATTCACAAGAAGTAAGATATATAAAGGTTAATCAAACAAAAATGTTCACTAACTCTAGTAATGGTAATAAATATGGAGGAAGCATATTTGAAATTGAAGCATATAAATATGCAATGATGGAACCGGAAATTGAAAGTTCTAAAATGGCACTTACAAAATTAGAATCTGAAGGATTTGAATTACCTGAAAGTTCAAATAAAAAAATTATTTTTCCAGAATCTATTACTAAGAATTTTGATGTTGAAATTTACGGATCAGATTATAAGTCAATTATTAATTTAGATGGCATTTATCATCAACCTTTAGTAGATAAAGATGTACATATTATGTATAAAATTACAAATAAAAATGATGAAAATGACATTGCAATAAGTAGTAATGATAATGTGATTCATGTTGATGGTAAGTATGAAAATAATGGAAAAAATAAATTTCCCAATGTAATTCCTACAATTCAAGAATGGCATGGAGAAAGTGGGAATTATTCTATTTCTAATGCTTCAAAAATAATTTATAATGATGCTAGTTTAGAGATACAGGCAAATATTTTATCTGGTTATCTAAATAAATTAGTAGGGATTGATACTGATGTAGAAAAAGGAACTAATCCTAAAAAAGGTGATATTTATCTTTCGTTAACTAATGATGATAAAGCAGCTGTTCTTGGTGATGAGGGATATATTATGACAGTTGAAGATTATGTCACTATAAACTCAACTACTGTAAAAGGTGTTTTTTATGGTGGGGTTTCTGTAGTACAAGCTTTATATTTAAATTCTGATGAATTACAAATTCCTAAAGGAATAGCGCATGATTATCCAAAGTATGAAGTACGTTCAATTGCTTTAGATGTTGCACGTTCTGAAATTAAGTTAGATTATATTAAAGAAATTACTGAAATGTTACCTTTATTTAAGGTTAACGAAATTGTTATGCATATTAATGATGATCGTGGAGATAAGATTGCTAATACAACAATTGGATCAGAACAAAACATTAAGCAAACAAAGGACTTATCATCATTTAGAATTGAAAATGATAAAAATATTGGAGGTCATGCATATCAAATTTCTAAAACTGACTATATTGAGTATCAATTAGAAGCAGCTAAATATGGAGTTAGTGTAGTTACTGAATTAGACACTCCTGCCCATAGTGCAGTATTTTCACTACTTCCAGAAATGCAAAATAATATGTATGATGTTCGTCATTTAAAAATATTAGATGATTCTTCAACTGATGTTAATAATGCTAGTTTACATCAGCCAACAATCGATTTTATAGATGAATTAACACAAGAGTTGATTGGTGATGCACCAGGTGATGCAGTGATTCAAACACCAATTTTCCATTTTGGAACAGATGAATACAAAGTAACACCAATCTATTCAGAAGCGATGCAGCAATATATTAATCATTATACAAACTATGTTCAAGATCGCGGATATGAAGCAAGAGCATGGGCATCTAGTGATGGAAGCTCTGGTTTTAAAGGATATGTTACACCACAAAATAAAGAAGTAACATACTATTTATGGGCCCCATACTGGTCAGATGTAAAAAAGACTGTTGCTAATGGAAATCCAATCATTAATTGTTCAGGTTCTTGGTTATATATTGTTCCAGGTGGAAACAATGGTTATAACAATTATTTAAATGTTGAAAAGCTGTATAATGAATGGAGCGTAAACGATATTACTACTACTCGAGGAAGTGGTGGTGCTGTGTTACCAGTATCACATCCACAATTAAAAGGGGCTTCAGTTGTATTATGGAATGATGATGGATTTTTATTAGATGGAGTAAGTGATTTTGATATCTTTGATCGATTAAAGTATGGTATTGCTATAATTGGAGAACGTACTTGGTATGGTGAAAAGACAGAAGATCAATCTTATGATGATTTTAAAACAGCTTACGAGTATTTACTAAAAACAGGTCCTAGTGCAACAAGTAATCCAGCTAGATATGTTCAAAGTAAGAGTGAATCAGTAGTTGATATTGATTTTGAAACTATTAATGATAATAAAGCAATAGATAATAGTGGAAATGGATATAATGGTATATTTAATTCTACTATTGCAAAGGGGATAAGCGGTAATTCTTTAGTATTAAATGAAGATTCTTATTTACAAATGCCATTTGATTCTATCGGCTTCCCGGCTACTGTATCATTTGATATATATGTTGATAAAGATACTCCAAAAGGGGCAACTTTATTTGAGGGAAAAGATGGTAAAATTAATCTTAATCAAAAGAATAAAGATGGTGAATATACAGGTAAATTAGGTTATGAACGTGACGGTTATACATATGTTTTTGACTATAATGTAGAAACAGAGAAATGGTTAAAAATCATGATAACTGCAGATATAAATGGAACTAACTTATATGTAAATGATAAGTTAATTAGTGTTGGAAAAAGAACTGAATTTGGAACATATGTAACAAAGAATCTATCAACATCTATGATCTTACCTACTGAAAAAATTGGGCATGGGATTATTGGGAAGTTAGATAATTTTAAAATTGTTAATGAATGTGTTAAAGTTCCAGGACCAGAAAACATTGCATGTACAGCAACAAATGCTGTTGCAAGTAATGTTTATAGTGATAGCTTTACAGGATTTAAAGCTATCGATAAATCATTAACTACACGTTGGGCAACAACTAATGATGTTACTAGTGCAACTTTAGAATTAACATTTGATGAAGAAGTATCAGTAAATCAAACTAGAATTGTAGAATATAAAGCAGCAAATAATTATATAACGAGTTATAATATTGAATACTGGGATGGTCAAAATTGGGTTGTTGGAAGTACTCATAATGTTGATAATTCTGAAAAAACTGCTGTTTCTGGAGTTACAAATGGATATGAATTTAGTGATAATTTTGATACTATTACAGCTTCAAAAATTAGGCTAAATATTACAAATGCTTCACGACCTTCAATTTTTGAATTTGAATTATTTTATAATGAAAATGAAGTAATAACTGTAGATAAAAGTGAATTAGAAAAAGTAATAAATGATGCTAATGAATGTAATCAAGATAACTATACCGTTAGTACTTATAATTCGATGATAGAAACACTAAAATACGCTAAAGAAATCTTTAATACTGATTATATTACCCAGTTACAAATCGATGAGGCTGCAAATGCTCTAAGTGAAGCTTTAAACAGCTTATTAGAAAGAGCAGATATTACAAAAGCCCAAGCTTTATTAGAAAATTATAAAGATTTAAATAGTCAATCATATAGTGAAGCTAGTTGGAAGGCATTTGAAGAAGCAAGACAAAATTTAAGTGATGCAATTAAAGATACAAGTGAATTATTACAAGAACAGTTAGATGAATTATGTGATAAGTTAATTGAAACATTTAAAGCATTAGAAAATATCACTAATAGCAAACAAGCTTTAGCAATTGCAATAAAAATGGCAGAAAAAGCAAGTTTAGAAAATGTTGTACCAGCAGTAGTAAAAGAATTCAATGCAGCATTAGAAAATGCAAAGGCTGTATATGATAATACTAGTGCTACACAAGTTGATGTCGATAATGCATTTGATCGTCTAGCTAAAGTAATGCAGATGTTAGAATTCTATAAAGGTGATAAGATTGCATTACAAAAGATGATGGATGAAATAGCTAACTTAACAGCAAATGATTATACAGAATCAACATGGAATGCGCTTCAAGCAGTATTACCAGGTGTAAAT
>NZ_JBKTWO010000065.1:0-13852 GCF_047249845.1 Thomasclavelia sp. | reverse complement strand
AGACGCTAAAGCTTTATTGTTACCACGCGCATAGCACGTGGTTTTTGTTTCACAACAAAATACCTTCAAATAGAATCCTATTTGAAGGTATTTATATTTAGCACACTAAATTAGCTTTATTTATACTTACATACTTCCAATATGAACGATATTTTCCTTTACAAGCAATTACAGGATAATTTGTATATCCAAACTCTCTAGCTATAGTTCCTTTAGGAACCTTATTAACATGTGTAAGTTTACCATTTACAACTGCATATTTCATTTTTAGTTCCTCCTTTATTATATCTATATTATAAAGGAGTTTTTTTATTTTTTCTTTTATTTACCCTGTTTTAAAACCTAAAAAACGGTTTTAAAATCATTTTTATCTTTTTATGCAACATTAACATTCTATACTGTCGTAACTATTTAATATATATACTATATTTTTTATATTAAGCTTCAATCAAGTTAACGATTCATCTATTGATGATTAATAAATGCATTAAATTCTTTAAAAGAGAGACCACTAGGTACTTCATAAAATTGAGTAGTGGGACTTTGTTTTCCGCCACGCAATTCGATATAATATTGCACAATATTTTTTATTGCTGCTTCTTCAAAAGGATATTCAAAAATGCCCTTCTTTTCAAAATTAGCATGTTCTAACTGATATGTTTTTCCATCATAATTAAATAAAACAAAACAATGCATATGCTCTTCTTCTTCAAGATTTCCATAATCATCTGGTTCAAATATTCTACAACAAAACATTTTATTTTCAATTTTAATTAAATCTAACAAATAATGTATAAGTGCGGCTTGTTCGATACATGTTCCAATCTTATATTTTAAGATTTCATCAATTGACATTGTTCGATATAATTTCCTAAAACCCTTCATTTCTTTAATACTATGTATTTGTCCATTTATATCAATCCATCCATATTGAATATTTTTATCAATCCAGTTATATACATCCCATGGATTTTTTATGACTTCTATATTCATATAAGTACCTCTTTTCATACAGTTACTTATTAGTCTGCTTCTCTCTAGCCTTATTTATATGCAAGAAGAGAAATTTACCATCTTTAATCATGCATAATATCTGTTATAAATATTTCTATATTATATTTCAAACGACCTTAAATATTTATAATCTATAATTATTAATTAACATATAAATAATTGAGTAACCTAAAGTATTTTACCTATAAATCTTTAATAATTATGACACTTTATCATGAATAATACAATGTTTTCCTTAACTATTTCTTATTTTAAGATACCTATAAAATATGTATAATTACATAAAACCCATCCAGATTGGATGGGTTAAATATTAGTTATAATTTTATATTAATCTTCTTTTTTTCTTTTGAGCACTCAAGCTAATCCAGAAATTACTGCACGTGAACCGAATAGAGCAATTGATGAATTATCACCAGTTTCAACTCCTGGTTTTACAGGTTTAACTTCAGGTACGATTACTGGAGTAATTGCATCATCTTCAACTTTTGCTGTAGTAACAGCATCAGGCCAATTATCTTGGTTAACGATTACTCTTTCACCAGTTCTAGCATTTAAATACCAACCTTGAGCAATTGAAGTTACAATATTTTCATAACTAGCGTTTGCAGGCGTACCAGCTTTAATTGTTGCCTTAAAGATAACTTCTCTAGTTTCACCTGGTTCAATCGTAACACTCGCTTTATTTGTATCAACAAATTCAAAATATTCAGCATTTACAAAAACATCTTCTAAGTCAATATCTAAAGTAATATCACCAGTATTTACTAAAGTTACTTTATAATCAATAACTTGACCAGTTCCTGCATAGAAACCATCTAAACCTTTATCAGGATCAGTAATTCGTTCTTTAGTCATTGTATAACCAATTGCAGGTTCTAAATAATGAATAATTTCTTCTGTAGGAATTTCATTACCATATTTTTCAGTTAATAAATCTTTTACTTTTAAGTTTGCTTTATTTAAAATCGTATTACTTTCATGATCTTTATTGTTGAAAGAATCAATAACAGTAACAGGAATTTCAAATACTAACTCACCATTAGCTTCAATTTTTCCTTCATAACTTCCATTCCAAGCTTTACCTTGCGATTTACCATTAATTAAGTAATCATTACCAGCTTCTACTTGTTTAGGTAAAAAATCAGTCACTAAGATATCTCTTGAAATATTATATGGATTTGTTACTGTAAGAGTATAAGTAATCTTATCATCTTTACTGATAAAGCTTTGTGATTCAATATCGCTAGTTTTAACAATCGTTGGATCACCAACTACAATTACTGGAGTATAAGCAGGACTTGTTTTTTTCAAATCTTTTTGTGTCTCTTTGTTAATTGTAATGATTTTTATTTCAGGATTTTCTGAATCTAAACTTTCATAATAAGTTTTAGGATCAACATACTCAGCTTTACCCTTTGAAGTAACAGTATTTAAATATCCTGTTTTAATTTCTTCAGGTGTATTAGGATTAACAGTTGCTTTAAATATAGCCTCCTTAGTTTCACCAACTTCAAGAGTTACCTTCTTTTCACTATCACCCACAAATGTGAAATAATCACTATCTGTAAATACATCATTTAGATCTATATCTAATTTAAGATCACCAGTATTTTTAAGAGATACTTTATAATCAATTACTTCACCAGCTCCAGCAATAAATCCTTTTAGACCTTCTTTAGGTTCTGTAACCCTTGCTTTTTCCATTGTATAACTTACTTTTGGTGTTAGATAATGAACAACCTTATCAGTAAATTGTTTTTCTCCATATTCATTAGGTGTAGTTAGACTTTCTGTTTGTAAAGATGCTTGATTTACAAATATATTTTTATTTGTATCATTCGCATCAAAATTTCTCATCACTATTGTTGGAATAACGATTCTTAATTCAGAATTAGCCTCAATTTGACCTTTCCATTCACCTGACCAATTTTTTCCAGAATAGATAACATCATTTTTTTCATCTAATATTACATATGGTTTATTAGAATCATATTTAATTCCATCAGGTAATTTATCTTCAACAATAACATTTCTATCTTTATTTGAATCATTCTTTACAGTTAAAGTATAATTTATCGTTTGACCATTTTTAACATATTCACCAGAAACAGGATTGCTTGATTTAGTAATTACTGGCTCTTTAATTTCAGGATTTTTTATACCTCCATTTTCAAACCCATTACCATATGTTACAACACCATTACTATTAATTGTAATTTCACAAAGATCCTTACTTTTTTCATATCCTTCAGGTGCCTTTGTTTCTTCAACATAATATGTTTTAGCAGGTTCTCCAAATTCAGGCAATGCCAACATTTGAGTTACTACTTTACCAGTTTTTGGATTAGATGATACTGATCCAACTGTTTCATTTTTATCTTTATCTGCATAAACAGTAAATTCTGCTGCTTTTGCATCAATTCCATCACCATTTTCATCAACACCAATAATAGGATTTCCATTATCATCTACTTTAGTAAATTCTACTTTTTTTCCATAAGCAACACGAATTTCTGTTTGACCATTAAGTGTAGTTGGAACATTTTTTGTAATCTGTTCTTCACCAGCTATTCCAGTTAAAGGATCATGAACTGTTACTTTGTAATAAGCTACTCCATATCCATCTTCAGTTTTAGCATTATCTTTAGTGCCAAAAGTAGAACCATATGTTGCCATACCGCTTCCAGTAACTCCAGCAGGCTTAGCATAACCATTTTTAATATCTTTATTTATATCACCATCTCTAAAATGAATTTCATTAGTTTTATGAATATCATTATATTCAACAGACGTAAGATTATTGTCAGATAATTTTGGTGTACCACCAGCAGTAATTGGTGCAATATCTACAGTATATTTAACAGACATAGGTGCGCTAAATTTCCAAGTAATAGGATTATTTGACACTAATGATTCTCCTTCAGTATCTTTACTGTTAATATTCATTTGATATCTTAATGCTTTTGACTCAAATGTATTATTGCTAGCTTCTTTAAGATCAAAATTTTTATCTAAATTATTAAGAGTTATAATAGTATTTGTATAACCAGAAGGTTGAGAAACAGCATAATTCCAACCATCAGGGTTTGCTTCACCCTTTTCTAAATAAAGTGGTACAGGAATATTTAAACTTTTTGGAATACTGTTTATAAACACATATTCATCCAACGAAATGGTTTTTTGTGTATTCCAATATGCATTAAAATTGCATCCTTTTTGTACTACAATTTTACTATCATAATTTTCCCTAATTGGATTTATACTAATTTTTCCATTATTCTCCTCTGTAAATCCATATACTTTACCTGTATTTTGACCAATTTGTAAATTAATGTCTTCATCAGCTGTAAATAAAAGATCTTTAGTAGTTAAATCTACTAAATAATCATTATTAGCTCCAGACACATCTTGATCCCAGCCTTTATCTAAATCAATTTTAACATTTCCTAATGTTACCATATTAGCTGCAGAACTTGTTATTCCTGTCATAGAAAATATGGTTGCTACAGCAAGACCAAAAACTAATAATTTTTTTAAACTTTTAAATTTTTTCATATCTTTTCCTTTCCCAAATAAATGCGAATCATATAACCCCTTGCTTATCATATTTTCGCAAATAATTTATTAATCCCCTTTCTTTTAAATTTTATTAATTGTTACTGGTTATGCAATATGTGTCCGATTATTAATCGCTCACACAACCTCATTATAGCATTGAGCTATTTCAAGTCAAACTCTCAAAAAGGTCCTAAATATCAATATATTTATATTTTTTTAAGTATCATTCAAAACACAAAAAATGATTTATAATATTATTCTAAAGCTCTTAAAACATTGATTAAATCAAATAAATTTTATTTTTAATAATTTTACTGTATAAATTTTTTAATTATTAAAATTTTTATATTTATCACAAAAACATCATAACTTTTAAAGCAAATCCTGTTTTGCGCTAAATCCGTTAATTTTGTACAAAAAAAGATAGCATTACGCTATCTTACAAAGAACATACATTTCTTAACTTATTAGTTTTAAATCCTTCGATATTTAAACAAACTTCATCAATAACCCGATTACGCGTTTCAATCGGAGCCCAAGCTATATGTGGTGTCATTATCAATCTAGTTGCATCATTAATTGATAAAAGTGGATTATTATTGTTAAATGGTTCATGTTCAAAAACATCTAAACCAGCACCAGCAATTTGATGATTTTTTAAAGATTCAGCTAAATCATTTTCATTTACGATCTTACCTCTACCTACATTAATTAAATAAGCTGTAGATTTCATTTTAGCTAAAGTATCTTTATTAAAAAGATTTTCTGTTTGTTTATTCAATGGTGCATGAATAGAAATAATATCACTTGTTTTTAATAAAGTATCAAAATCAACTTGTTGATAAGCCTGCTGGTTATTTTTTCCACTAGTTGAATAATATTGTACTTTACAATCAAAAGCTGTTGCAATTGCAGCTACTTTACGTCCAATATCTCCCATACCAACAATACCCCATGTTTTATTTGCCAGCTCATGAAAAGTGTGTCCTAAATGTGTAAACATTGAACTTGTAGAATAGTTTCCCGAATCAATATAATCGTGATAATAATGATTTTTGTTATACAGATCCAAAAGTAAAGCAAAAGTATGCTGAGCTACGGCGTTTGTTGAATACCCTTTAACATTACACACAGTAATATTAGCACTTTTACAATATTCTAAATCAATATTATTTACTCCAGTAGCAGTTACACAAATCAATTTTAATTGTAAAGCATCTTTTAATTCCTTTTCACCTAAATAGTGTTTATTAGTTATTACAACATTAGCATCTTTAATCCGACTTTTAATCTCATCTTTCTCTGTTTGATGATAAATTGTTACTGCACCTAATTTATTTAACTTTGTTAAATCTATATCATTACCTAAAGTTTCACTATCTAGAAAAACAATTTTAAAATCTTCTTGAAGAATTGCAATTACCTCACTTAAACTCTTACCTGCTAACATTTCCCCTAATATGATTGCCTCATTTAAATCTAGGATCTTTGACGGATTACAATTTCCACTCATAATACTATCATTAATTTCAAAACTTAAATCCTTATTCAGTAAAGTAATCCCTAAAGCACGATTAGTTATTTCATCCATCTTATCAAGCTCTGCTAAAATCTTATCAACAAATTTATTATCCAGTTTCAAACAAGATTTAACACACAAAGAAAAATCATCAAACTTGCTTACTTCTTCTCTAAAAGTATCATTATATAATAACGGCAAAACTATATTATATAATTCCATAGGTACTGAACCATAACCCTTGGTAAAACAATATAATATTGCACTACCCAATCTTTCATCTTTCATTCCATCTACTAGCTTCATTTTCTTCTCCTAAAACATATTTACTATAATTCTTTGACGATCTTGTAAAGTCATGTCATCATATATGATAAAACAATATTTAAATCGTTTATAACGATGATTGTATTTTAAAACATTATAACTTAAATAACGACTATCACTCTCTTTAGCTCCACTACCACAGGATGAACCTGCGGCAATAACATACATCCCATCATGGTTATTGAAAAATGGTAAATGCTTATGACCATGTAAAACATATTGAATTTGATGTTTTCTAAGCCACCATACTAATTCTTGACTATCAACTAGAGCTTTAGAGCTATCCATGATTCTACCAACAAACACCTTTTCACGCCATCTTTGCTTTAAAAACTCATCACGAGTAATTTGAAAAAGATGATGATGTAACATTGCTACTAGAGTATATTCTGGAAGGTTAGGAATATTTTCCAGTTCTTCATCAATATCAGATAATTGCTTTTGCCCTACTTTACCTCGGGCTAGATTACCTTCAACAGTTGAATCGATCTTAATAAGTATAATTTTTTCTTCTTCAAAAACCTTAATACTTTCATTCAGTAAAAAAGCAATAACTTTACTTTTCTGCCTTTTAAAAATATTAAAACCATTTACAATAACATCATGGTTACCTAATATAAATGAAACATCACCACCATATTTATTCTTCAATAACTTCATAAAGCCGGATGCCTCATACATATTCTTACGATTTGGTGAGTTCATCAAGTCACCAGTTATTAAAAATTTCAATTGGTAATATGAACGTAATTGTTTACATGTCTCATCTAAACTTTCTTCTAAAGCTAAACGTCCTTCATTTTTCTTTTTACTTCCTAAATGCAGATCACTTAATTGAACAAAATAACTATCATATGGACTTAGATATTTGCTTGAAAATATTGTATCATGATTGATTTTAAACATAACATCTTGAATATCTTTAATTGTATAAACAGGAACAAAAGACCAATCTTCACCTTTAAATATTAATAATCCTGGCCAACGATCTATTTGATACAAAGCACTAATAAAATGCTTAAAAGGACCATAGAAAGTTAAATCATCTTTTTTTAACAAACTATGACAATTAATCACACTTACTTTATCATTACTAAAATCTTTTATTATTTGTTTTGAAGTCAAATAAATATTAATTGATTCATTATAATCAAAACTAGATAATACTATAATTTGATATTTATCTCTTTCAATATTAACATAATCAATTAATTCTTGAAGATGTTTAGGATCTATTCTTTCAGTAATCTGATCCACTCTTTTTGCCTTACTAATAGCCATAAATGTATCATAGCCAATATTTTCAATTGCATTTAAGTTAATATTTCGTTTACGCATCCATTTTCTAAACTGACAAAAGCCACGATATCCATCAAGAATGCGATTAAAATAAGTTATGCTATCATCAAAAATCAAATTTAAATAACAGTTGATTAAATCATACTCATTCATTTTATCGCCTCCTTATATATTATACCGCATCATGAGAAAAAGCCTATTAAAATATAGGCTTTTGTTAGAACTTCAAGTTTCTTGGTGTTCTTGGGAAAGGTTCAACATCGCGAATATTTTGCATACCAGTTAAATACATTAAGAAACGATCAAATCCTAGACCAAATCCAGCATGTTTACATCCTCCAAAACGACGCAGATCCATATACCACTGTAATCCTTCTTTACTCATCTGTTTTTCATCCATGATTCTTTCTAGAACATCATATCTTTCTTCACGCTGACTACCACCAACTAGTTCACCAATTCCTGGAACTAATAAATCACAAGCAGCAACAGTCTTATTATCGTCATTTAAACGCATATAAAAAGCTTTGATTTCTTTTGGATAATCTGTTAAGAATACTGGTCCTTTAACAACTTCTTCACAAATATAACGCTCATGTTCACTATTTAAATCCATTCCCCATGAAACTTTATTTTTAAATTTAACATCTGCTTTTTCTAATATTTCAATTGCTTCTGTATATGTCATTCGTTTAAAATCACTATTTCTTACTTTAGTTATTCGATTAATACAATCTTTATCAATCATTGAAGCAAAAAATTCCATTTCTGCAGGAGCGTTATTTAATACATAATCAATACAATATTTTACCATATCTTCAATTAAGTCCATATCATCTTCAAGATCAGCAAAAGCAATTTCTGGTTCGATCATCCAAAATTCACTAGCATGTCTAGAAGTATTTGAGTTTTCTGCTCTAAATGCTGGTCCAAATGTATATACATCTCTAAAAGCCATTGCAAAAGCTTCTACATGCAATTGACCAGTAACTGTTAAAAAAGCTTCTTTTTCAAAGAAATCATCTTCAAAATTAGTACCATCAATTGTTGTAGCTCTAAACATTTCTCCAGCACCTTCGCCATCATTACCAGTAATAATTGGCGTATGAACATACACAAAACCTTGTGATTGGAAAAATTCATGAATTGCCATTGATAAAACACTTCTTAATCTAAAAATTGCATAAAAAGTATTTGCTCTTGGTCTTAGGTGAGGAATCTCTCTCATATATTCAAAAGAATGACGCTTCTTTTGTAATGGAAAATCTTCATCACATCTACCTTCTACCTCGATTTCAGTTGCTTCTACTTCAAAAGGCTGTTTACCATCAGGTGTTAATTTTAATTTACCAACTACTCTTATAGAACTACCTGTCGATAATTTATCAACTTCTACATAATTTTCAATTCCCTGTTCAGTATAGACAACTTGTAAATTTTTAAAATATGTACCATCGTTTAATGCAATAAATCCTAATTTACCACTATTACGATTAGTACGAACCCATCCCTCAAGTTCAACATACTCATAACCTTCTAAATCCATCATTTGGTTACTCAAAAACATCTCATATAGTTCTCTAACCGTTATAAATTCAAACATATTAATCCTCCTAGTTTTACATATTATATACTTTATTTCCCCTACTATTCAAGTATTATTGCTGATTTGAATCCATCTTAATTACTAATTCCTGAATTGCCACTACAACATCGACTTGCTGAACTTCTACACCAGGTTTCACTGTAAAATGTGTATGGGTAAAATCAACGATTCCTTTTATTCCCAAATCCATTAATCGATCAACTGTTGACTGAACATTTTCAGAAATAGCTAAGATTGCAATCTTACAACCCTTAGGAAAAGTTTTTTCTAAATCATCAATATTATATAATTTAACCCCAAAACGTTCCCCTTCTTTATTTTTATCCTGATCATATCCACATACAATCTTACCAACTGTATATTGCCAACGATTATATTTTAAAATAGCACTACCTAAATTTCCAATTCCAATTAAAATAATAGATTCATCTAATCCTAAACCAAGTACCTCACTTAATCCATCTATCAAATGTTTAACATCATATCCTTTACCGCGCTGACCAAAATTATCTGTTTTTGATAAATAAGTAAAATCTCTGCGAATCGTTGTATCTTGAATATTAGTTAACTCTGATAACTCACTTGATAAACAATTTTCTTTCCCCTCATGCTGCATCTTTCTTAGTGCTTTTAGGTATACTGGATAACGAGACATCGTCGCATTAGAAATTTTCTTATCCATTTCTACCAACCTCACTAAAAGATTCATTTTCAAGATCTAAATTTGGTTTTATTCCCAATGATAAATCATTAAATATTTTTAAATCATACATCTGTTTAGCAGCTAAAGCAATCATCATTGCATTATCAGTACAGCAACTCATTGGAGGAAGTAACAACTCCACTCCATCTAATTTATTAACTGCTATTTCCATAGCTTTTCTTAACCCACGATTAGCACTGACCCCACCTGCTAACATTACCTGTTTCACGCCATAAGCTTTGGCAGCACGAATCGTCTTATTAACTAAAACTTCAATTACAACATCTTGAAAAGATGTCGCTAAATCATCTTTATTAATTATTTCACCACGTTGATTAGCTTTATGATTCAAATTAATTACTGCTGATTTCAAACCACTAAAACTAAAATTATAACTATCATCATCTAAAGGAACCGGTAAATCATATGTATGATTACCAGTACTTGCCATTTTATCAATTACTGGTCCCCCAGGATATGGTAAATTTAATACCCGACCAACTTTATCATACGCTTCTCCAACTGCATCATCCAAAGTAGTTCCTATAACTTCAAATTCAAAAGGAGCCTTTAATAAAACCAATTCACTATGACCACCACTTACCACTAAACACAGACTTGGATAAATCATATCTTGAGCATAATTATTAGCATATATATGACCTGCAATATGATGAACTCCAATCAATGGTTTATGGTAAGCCATTGCAATTGTCTTAGCAGCCTGTAAACCAATATGTAAAGATCCTACTAATCCCGGTCCCTTAGTAACAGCTACAGCATCTATTTCATCAATCGAAATCTTAGCTTGTTTTAAAGTTTCTTTTAATACCAAGCTTACACACTCTACATGTTTTCTGCTAGCAATTTCTGGAACAACTCCGCCATATAAAGCATGAACATCAATTTGTGAAGCTACCACACTCGATAAAAAATCCCGTTTATCTTTTAAAACCGCCATTGCCATTTCGTCACAACTTGATTCAATCGCTAAAATCAATGACATCACTATACCTCCATTTTTTTAATCATTAGATATGCATCTTCATGATTATTTTGATAATAATTCTTTCGTATCGTAATAATCTTAAAACCACATTTTTCATATAAATTAATAGCTTTTTGATTTGATACTCGAACTTCTAAATTTATATTTCTATAACCTAAATTTTTTGTAACCTCTATACATTTATCCATTAATATTTTAGCATAACCATTACCTTGAAACTTCTTCTTTACACCTAAAGTTGTAATTTGGGTCTGATCACCTAACAGCCACATTCCTATATACCCTAATATTTCTCCATTTTCTTCTAAAACCAGGATAGATGAAAAAGCATTTTTCCCTAATTCATATTCAAATGCATCTCTATCCCATGGAGAACTAAATAATTCATGCTCCAATGCTACTATCATATCGATATCAGACCAATCCATCCGTCTTATCAACATAATTTTTTTGCCTCAACATCTTTTAAATATTGAGGTACTAGGTTATCAATATCCTCAACAAAATCAACACTTTTTGCCGCTTGATAGATATTTTCACTTAAATCAATCTCAATCTTATCATAACCTACTATCTCATTATCACCAACTACAGGATAATCACTATATTGTTGTTTAAAAATCTCAAAATCATTAATTAACATCATTTGGTCTTTAATAACACTATGATTATTATCATATACACCAACAAATATCTTATTACTTCTTGCATCAATAACACTAATTGCTTTATTTTTACCCACATAACCATGTAAAGACGATACTGCTTTTATTTTTATTTTACTTATTGTAGCTAATGTCTTAGCAATTGTCAGAGCTACTCTTTGACCTGTATACGATCCCGGTCCAATAGTAATGATCATTTGATCAACATCTAAAATATCAATATTATTTTTTATCAACATCTCATTTAAATATGTCAAAGCATATTCAGATTGTCTTTTATTTCCATTCTCTTGATACTTATCAATGCATTTATCATTTTCATACAAAGCAATTACTAAATATATATTTGATGTATCCATTACTATTGCCTTCATTTAAAATCCTCCATTAATTGTTCATATCTATGACCAATTGCCTTAAATGTAAACTCGCGTGCATTTTCGTCAATTTTCTTTATTATGATTTCTAAACGTTGAGCTGGCAAAATTTCTTCAATATAATTTGCCCACTCTACTACACATACATCATCACTATCAAAAATTTCTTCAAATCCTAAATCATCATCTTGCCCTTCTAAACGATAAGCATCAAAATGTGATAATCTAAGTCTACCAGAATATTGTTTTAAGATGGTAAAAGTAGGACTATTAATAATCTTTTTAATTTCTAATCCTTGACCAATTCCTTTAGTAAAAGTAGTTTTACCTGCTCCTAAATCACCACTTAAAGTAATCAACATATTTGGCTTCAATAATCTACCTAATCTATTTCCTAATTCAATTGTTTCTTCTAGATTATTAATTCTAATTACTTTTTCCATCATTACCTCCTACCCTTGAGTTAGATCTTCATAAATATGATACCAGTGTTTCGTAAAAGCTTCATCAAATGGTCCTGCTCTTTTTGAAGCTAAATCAATTAATATATCTAACTGTTTTTTTAATATTTTATCTAATTCTTTAGAATAATTCATTTGTTTAGCATGCTGACGATACTCTTCTTCATCTAAAATTCGGTAATTTCCATCTGGAAACACTTTTAAATCCAAATCATAATCAATATATTTTAAAGCTTCGCCATCATACAGTGTTGGTGAAGCAATATTACAATAATAATAAACTCCTGTTTTACGAATCATACAAATAACATTATACCATTTTTTCTTAGGAAAATAACAGATTGCTGGTTCCCTTGTATGCCACATTCTTCCATCAGCTTCTGTAACTAAGGTACGATTATTTATTGCAATAAAATGATCATCATTTTCATCTAAGATGAATCCCTTGGACCAACACCGATGAATACTGCCATCGTGCTTATAACAATGAATTAATACTTTTTTTCCTACCAGGGAATTTGACATCTTTTACTACCTCTCTTTATAACAGTACTATTATACACAAAATATAGTTGTTTTTAAAGCTGAAACTTTAATTCTTAAATTTCTCTAAACTTTTTTTACAATATCCATTTTATTATAAATAAAAATTGACAGGTACAAAGTTCCTGTCAATAAAACACTATACTCTAATCATTTTATTTAATCGTGGATATAAAATCATAAACAAGACAAAACATGTCACTAAGGTTGCTAGATTATATGGCACATTGTATGTTAGATTTGCTTCTAAAGGAGTAGCAAAAGCATACCACCCAGAAATTAAATGACATATTGTTTTCAATACCATTACAATAATTATTCCTATTGGAAATTCAAACTTGCCAATTCTTAAAAATGGAATAAAACCAATTAATCCAACAATTGCAAGCGGCACCAAATAATCAAACATCAATGATAATGGACCATAAAAAGTTGCCAACCCTAAAACAAAATGTAATCCCACACATATTAATGAAACTATCAATCCATAACATGCTCCCATTAAATAGCTACACAACATTAACGCTACTAATGAAAACGAAATATTTCCACCATTTGGCATTGTTGGTGTAAATTGTGTCAAATACTCTAAGACGATCTGCAAAGCAGCAAAGATAGCCATATAAGTCATTGTTTTGGTACTAATTTCAAATTTTTTGTTTTTCATTCTTTGTTTCCCCTTTCTTATAAAAGAGCCAAACAAAATTAAAAAATGCTTTTTTACAAGCGTAAAAAAGCAAAACATTTTAACAGTGCTCTCTCTACGCT
>NZ_JBKTWO010000064.1:0-14593 GCF_047249845.1 Thomasclavelia sp. | reverse complement strand
ATTTATATAACTAAAAAAAGCCCCTAAGTAAACAATAATTATTGTCTACTTAGAGGCTCTATTATTAAACTTCACTTTCATCCTCTTCATCTTGTTCAATTGCTTTTTCAACAACTTCAACAGAAGAAACTTTATTTTCATCATTAACTTTAATTAATCGGACACCCTGTGTAGCACGTCCTGCAGTTTTAACTTGTTCCATTGGTAAACGAATCATTATACCATCATCAGTAATAATCAATAAATCCTCATCACCATTGACAGCTCTTAATGCTACAATTTGTCCATTACGCTCTGTAGCATTAATAGTTTTAACACCTTTACCACCACGATTAGATAATCGATATTCTTCTAATGGTGACATCTTTCCATATCCACGTTCTGTTACGACCATTATATACTGACCTTCTTTATCTGTAGTCATACCAATAACTTCACTGCCATCAACATTAATACCTTTTACACCACTAGCGCTACGTCCCATTGGTCGAACATTAATTTCTTCAAATCGAACCAATTTTCCATTTGATGCAGCAATCAATACTTGATCATTTCCACTAGTTAATTTTACTGAAACAAGCTGATCATCTTCTCTCAAACTTATTGCAATCTTACCAGATTGACGAATTCTTTCAAATTCATCTATATGAACACGTTTTACTAAACCGTTTTTAGTAGCGAAAAATAAATAGTAATCATTATTCTCATCAATTTGTTTACGATTAATACTAATCATTGATTTAATATTTTCACCTTTATCAAGATTCAATAAATTTACTACTGGTAAACCTTTAGCAGAACGTCCAAATTCAGGTATATTATAACCTTTTAAACGATATACTTTTCCAAAATTAGTAAAGAATAATAAATCATCATGTGTAGACATATTAATTAACGAGCTAACAATATCATCATTGTTAGTAGCCATTCCTTTTATACCACGTCCGCCACGATTTTGAGATTTATATGTATCAACAGGCATCCTTTTCACATATCCATTATTTGTAAGTGAAATGATTACATCTTCAACAGGAATCAGATCTTCATCTTCTAAATCAAAAGTCCCTTGAATAATTTCTGTTCTACGTTTATCACCATACTTATCTTTAATTTCTTCTAATTCATCATGAATAATTGATAATAAACGAGCTCTATTTTCAAGAATATCTTTTAAATCAGCAATTACTTCTAATAACTTATTTAAATCATCTTCAATTTTTTGTCTCTCTAAACCAGCTAAACGCTGCAATTGCATTTCACGAATTGCTTTTGCTTGTTTATCAGACATATTAAATTCTTCCATCAATCTTGTTTGAATAACATCAGTAGTTCTACTTGATCTAATTAGTTCAATAATTGCATCAATTTGATCCAATGCTCTTTTTAAACCTTCTAATATATGAGCTCTATCTTCTGCTTTAGCTAATCTAAACTTAGTACGACGTTTAATTACTTCTTCTTGATGATCTAAATATAAAGTAATCATTTCTTTTAAATTCAATGTTTTTGGTTCATTATTTACCAAAGCTATACAGTTAGCTCCAAAAGTTGTTTGTAATGATGTTAACTTATATAATTGATTTAAAATAACTTCTGGTTGAATATCTCGACGCAACTCAATAACAACACGAATACCATCTCGATTAGATTCATCACGAATTTCAGTTATTCCTTCAATTTTCTTCTCTCTAACTAACTGTGACATTTTTTCAATCATTCGGGCCTTATTGACCATATAAGGAATTTCTGTAACAACAATAATTTTCTTATTTCCCTTTTCTTCAATTTCAGTCTTAGCCCTCATCACAATTAAACCATTTCCAGTTTCATAGGCTTTTTTTATTGCTGTTTTACCTAAAATATAACCACCAGTAGGAAAATCAGGTCCTTGAATATAATTTTCCATTAATTCAATAATCGTTATATCAGGATTTTTAGCTACAGCTAAAATAGCATCAATAACTTCAGAAATATTATGTGGAGGAATATTAGTTGCCATCCCTACTGCAATTCCTGTTGATCCATTAATTAATAAGTTAGGAATACGAGCAGGTAAAACGGCAGGCTCTTGTTCTTCACCATCATAATTAGGAATAAAATCAATTGTATCTTCCTTTAGATCACGAACTAATTCACTAGATATCTTTGACATTCTTGCTTCAGTATAACGTTGTGCAGCTGCCCCATCACCATCAATTGAACCAAAGTTTCCATGACCATCGACTAACATATAACGATATGAAAAATCTTGAGCCATTCTAACTAAAGCTTCATAAATAGAAGAGTCTCCATGAGGATGATACTTCCCCATAACCTCTCCAACAATACGAGCAGACTTTTTATATGGTGTACCTGGCGCACAACCTAAATCACTCATTCCATAAATAATTCTTCTTTGAACTGGTTTTAAACCATCTCTAACATCGGGTAAGGCTCTTGCTACAATAACTGACATTGCATATTGCATAAAAGAGTTTTTCATTTCAGATGTTAATTTTACTTTTCTAATTCCACGTTCTTCCATTATTTATCTCCTTTATTAAATATCTAAATCAGTAACATATTTAGCATTTTCTTGAATAAATTCACGTCTTGGTTCAACTTTTTCACCCATTAACATATCAAAAATCATATCCGCTTCCATTGCTTCGTCTAAATCAATTTGATTTAAAATTCGTTTTTCAGGATCCATCGTTGTTTCCCAAAGTTGTTCTGCATTCATTTCTCCAAGACCTTTATAACGTTGAATACTATATTTAGCACCTTCACCAATCTTAGTTTTCAAATCATCTAGTTCTTCATCACTATAACAATAATATTCATCTTTACCATGTTTCAATAAATAAAGTGGTGGTTGAGCCGCATAAACAAAGCCACCTTCAACTAACGGTCTTAAATAACGATACAAGAATGTTAACATTAAGATTCTGATGTGCCCACCATCAACATCGGCATCGGTCATAATTACAATTTTATGATATCTTAATTTATCTAGATTAAACTCTTCTCCGATTCCTGTACCAAACGCTGTAATCATAGAACGAATTTCAGCATTTCCAAGGATTTTTTCTAATCTCGATTTTTCAACGTTTAAAATTTTTCCACGTAATGGTAGAATTGCCTGAATTCGACGGTCACGTCCCATTTTGGCACTACCCCCAGCGGAATCCCCTTCGACAATAAAGATTTCACATTCACTAGCATCTTTACTTGAACAGTCAGCTAATTTACCTGGCAAGTTTGAAACTTCAAGAACATTTTTTCTTCTTGTCATTTCTCGAGCTTTTTTAGCTGCCATTCTTGCTCTTGCTGCAACAATAGCTTTATCAACAATAATCTTAGCTGTATCAGGATTTTCTAATAAAAATTTATCTAATGATGCGCTAATAATATTGCTGGCAATTTTTCGAACTTCAGCGTTACCTAATTTTGTTTTAGTTTGTCCTTCATATTGGGGATCAGGATGTTTAACCGAAATAATCGCTGTTAAACCTTCACGAACATCGTCACCAGATAAAGCTTCTTCATCTTTCTTTAGCAGTCCTTTACTTTTAGCATAATTATTAATAACTCGTGTTAAAGCTAAACGGAAACCTTCTTCATGAGTTCCCCCTTCATGAGTATTGATATTATTACAGAAGGAATAAATATTTGATTGATAACCATCATTATATTGCATTCCTACTTCAATTGTAATTTCTTGCTGCATATCTTCAACATAGATTATTTCTTCATGAATCGGTGTTTTATTTTTATTAATATAGGCAACATATTCTTTAATTCCGCCCTCATAATAATATTCATGTTTTCGATCCACACCGTTACGTTGATCTTCTAACGATAAACGTAATCCCTTATTTAAAAATGCTAACTCTCTAATTCTTTGTCTGAGTGTATCATAATCATAAACAGTACCCTCTTTAAAAATTATTTTATCAGCCTTAAAAGTAACAATTGTTCCTGTTATATCAGAGTCACCAATAATCTTTAATTCACCTGCTGGTTTCCCACCATTTTCAAAACGCTGATAATATTCATGTCCATCACGATGAACATTTACTTCTAACCATTCTGAAAGCGCATTTACAACTGAGGCTCCAACCCCATGAAGTCCACCAGATACTTTGTATCCGCCACCACCAAATTTTCCACCAGCATGTAATACTGTAAAAATTGTTTCAACTGTTGAGATTCCAGTCTTAGCATGAGTACCGGTTGGCATTCCTCGACCGTCATCAATTACTTGAACAACATCATCATCCTTTAAAATTACGCGAATATGACTAGCATATCCAGCTAATGCCTCGTCAATCGAGTTATCAACAATTTCCCAAACTAAATGATGTAATCCCCTAATTGAAGTTGTCCCAATATACATTCCTGGTCTTTTACGAACCGCTTCAAGTCCTTCTAAGACTTGAATATCGGATTCATCATAACTATGTTCTACTTTTTCTTCTGACATTATGTAGCCTCCTTGCCACTTTCTATATAGATTTTTTTAGCTTTTTTTACTATTTGATGATTAATTCCATCAATTGAAGTAGTTGTTATAAAAGTTTGAATTTTTTGATTTAAAATATCTAATAACATATTTTTTCTTGTTTCATCCAATTCTGATAATACATCATCTAATAATAAAACTGGATATTCTCCAATCTCATCCTTAATTAATTCGATTAAAGCAATCTTCATAGCTAATACAATTGTTCTTTGTTGTCCTTGTGAAGCAAATAAATCTGCTATATTTCCATTCATATAAATTCCTAAATCATCTTTATGTATTCCAATATTAGTTTGCATATAACGAATATCACGCTGGTAATTTTTTTTATACAACAATAAAATATTTTCATAATTTATTTCATTTTTAACAAAGCAGATATAACGTAAATTAATCATTTCATCATCTTTTTTAGAAATCATCTGATAAATTAATTTAACTTTTTCATCTAATTTATTAATAAAATTAATTCGCTTCTTAATTAATTCAACTTGTAATTTAGCTAACTGTTCATCAAGAACTTCCAAATACTCATCATTAGCTCTATTCTTTTTATTTAATAACTTTAAATACTTATTTCTTTCTTTAAGTAAATTGTTATACTTGCTTAAGTTAAATACATATATTGGTGATATCTTTGAAAGTTCTAAATCAATAAAACGGCGGCGATTACTTGGACTCCCCTTGACTAAATATAAATCATCAGGAATAAAAACTACAACATTTAAAAGACCAACATACTCACTAATCTTATAAATATCTTGATCATCAATTTTAGCCCGTTTAAAATCATTACCAAGAATTACTTCTAAATAACGTTTTTTATTATTAGAAATAATTTCACCTTTAACTTTAGCAAAATCATAATCAAACATAATCATTTGTTTAATTATATGAGTTTTAAAAGATTTTCCTACAGATAATAAATAAATAGCTTCTATCAAGTTTGTTTTACCTTGACCATTGTTTCCTATCAAAATATTAATATCTTGATTAAACTCAATAAAAAAATGATTATAATTTCGAAAATTACTTAAACTTAACGATTTAACTATCATTAATCAATAATAAAAGTTTCCCCGTTAAATTCTATCTGGTCATTAATGCGAAGTTTCTTTCCCCTTCTAGTTTCTACTTCACCATTTACCAGAACTAATCCATCTTTAATAACCATTTTTGCATCAATTCCACTTGAAACACAGCCTGCAAACTTTAAAAACTGTCCTAAAGTTATATATTCATCTCTAATTCGAATTTTTTTCATAACTATCCTCTTTTTTATAAAAATCTATCGCTATTATAACATAAATTATTTTAAAATTCAAAAAAATAAGCATTTGAACGCTTTTTTTTATAAAAAGTATAAAATGTTATTTTTTATTAAAATTCGCTCATATTTAAAATTTATCCACATATAATTAATATACCTAGTAAAAAAATACTTTCACAAAAGAAAAAGCTACTATAAGTAGCCTTAGAAAGTTCTTACAGGTAAAACTAATTGAATAACATCATCTTTTTCATAATCTTTAATAATAAATGGTTTCATTTCTCCAGTAAATAATATTTTTATCTTAGGTTCATTAAAAGCTCTAATTGCATCAGTAGCATACTTAGAACTAAAAGAAATACTTAGAGGTTCTCCTTTATAAAAGGCCTTATCTAAAATTTCTTCAACAGACCCAATTTCTTGCATATAAGAAGATAAAACTATTCTATCAGGATCCATATCAAGCTTGATAATATTATTTTGTTCATTAGTTAATAAAGAAACACGATCAATAGCATTTAATAAATAATGAGTATCTAAATCCAGTTCGTAATCAAAACTATCAGGAATTAAACGATTAGTGTCAGGGAAACTACCATCAATTAGTCTTGTTTGAATTATATTATTATTAAAAACATAAAGTACTTTACGATCTGAAACATACATTTCAATCATTTCATCACGTTCAATAATCTTAGATATTTCATCTAAAGATTTTTGAGGAATTGTAATATTAAATGTTACATTTTCATCTAAAGAAACTATCTTTTTAGCTAATCGATAACTATCAGTAGCAGTACACTCTAATTGATGGTTAGCTGCTTTAAAATTAATTCCTGTTAAAATAGGTTTATTTTCTTTATCACTAGCAGCAAATTTAGTTTGTGAAATAATATCTTTTAAAATTAATGAGTTTAGTAATACTTTCGTTCCTGTTTTAGATAAATCAATTCTTGGATAATCTAGTATATCTGTTCCATTTAAATCAAATTTAGAATTAGATCCTGAGATTCTTGTTAATGCTCCATCGATAATTTGAATACAGATTTCATCACTATCAATTTTTCTAACAATATCTAATATATAACGAGAATTTAATACTACACCACCTGTTTGATTAATAATTAAATCTTCATCTTTTTCAATTTTAGTTTGAATAGTAATATCAGAATCACTACCTGTTAAGATTAGACAATCTTCTTGTAAATCAAATTTAATTCCTGTTAATACTGGTAAAGGACTACGAATTGAAACTGCTTTAGTAGCTTTAGCAAGAGCATTTAATAATTTAAGTCTTTTGATTTTAAAGTTCATAAATTTTCTCCTTTTGAATATATATATTTATTTCTTTTAAATTAAAATTATTATTACTATTATACTGTGAATTATGTGAATAACCTATAAAAGTATTGAAATAGCTTATGTTTTTTATGTGGATAAAAGTGTGTCTAAGTTGTGGAATAAGTGTGTTTAATTAACATTTAATTTTTCTTTTAACTTATTTATTGCTAATTTATAATCAGAATCTTTTTTTATTTTTGTTTCTACCCTAGCACATGCTTTCATAACGGTAGAATGATCTCGATTACTAAATGTCATCCCAATTTCAGCAAAGGTAATATCTAATAATTCCCTCATTAGATACATACACATTTCTCGAGGTGTCGTTAATTTTCTAGTTTTATTTTTAGAAATTAACTGACTTATTGTTAGATAATAAAATTCTGCTGTTGTTTTTAAAATTGATTCTTTAGTCAAAGCACTTTTAGGATTTTTAACAATTTTATCATCTTTAAATGATTCTAGGGCAAAAGCCATATCAATTGTATTAGTATGATTCATAATACTACAGAAAAATAATCTCTTTAAAGCTCCTTCAAGACTTCTTATATCTTTACAATAATGATTTGCCATAAAGTCTACAACATCATCCCGAATAACTAATGAAGGGTTATCTAAGTTTTCTATCTTTTTTTCTAAAATAGCACGTGCTGTTTCAAATTCAGGAGGGTCGATTCCAAAACTTAATCCTGAGTTAAAGCGACTTATTAATCGTGACTCTATCCCCTGAAGATCTTCAGGCATTTTATCACTAGTTATAACGATCTGCTTATTATTATTGATGATTTCATTAAAAATATGAAAGAAAATTTCACTACTTTTTTCCTTATTAAAAAGAAATTGAATATCATCGATTAATAAAATATCAAGCATTTTATACTTGGCATATATTTCATCACCATCTTTACCCTTCATTGCACCAATAACTTCATCAACAAAATCTTTACTAGTTATATAACGAATTTTTAAACTAGGATTCACTTCTTTAGCATAATTACCAATTGCATTTAATAAATGGGTTTTACCTAACCCTGGATTACTATAAATAAATAAAGGGTTAAAATTTGATCCTGGATTAGTAGATACCAATAAAGCAGCATTCTGTGCCATACGATTAGAACCACCAACGACAAAGTTGTCAAATGTCAGTGTTTTATTCAGATTATCTCTAAATATTTCTTTTTTTTCTTCAGTGATAGATTTTTTAAATTCATCTTCACCAATTATTTCTACAGTTACTGGTGATGCTAGCATACCGGATAAGATATCTTCAATATCTTTTATGTTGTTTTTTATAGTTTCTATATTAAAAGAATAAGGCGTAGTAATTGTAACCTTATTATTATTGATAGAAGCAATTTGTGCACTTCGAAAAACTGATTCCATAATTACCTTATCTATTTTACGTTCTTCAGGTAAATCTTGTTTTTCAAGTGTATCTAGGCATAACTGCCAAATTTTACTATTATCACGCATTATTTTCACCTCCGCATCATAATTATAAGCAAATAAATATTAAATTTAAAGGAGAAAAACAAGGCATAAAAAGGATTCACAAAGTTGTTCACAATATTTATTATATTTGATAAGGATTTTAGCACTTATTCACAATATTCACAACTTTATTTGTGCATAAAAATATATGTGAATGTGAAAATTGTGGATATATGAAGTATTATAAAAGATGATTCACTAAAAATTCACAAGTTAGGATTAATAGCGACAAACTTTTTGACAGTTTTTCACACATATTCACATTCAAAATAAATCAATATGAATATGTGCATAAGTAATACTTTTTTTGTGTATAACTTAAACACCTAACAAGCTATAGTTGTTTTTTTTATGAGAAATGAAATTAATATATATTTTTAAGTAAAATTGTATTATTTTACTAATAATTATATAATTTTATCAATTATTTGGTGATATAATAAAATAAAGATAAATAAATGCTTTTAATATATAAAAATTTTTATATAACTGAATTATTTATATTTAAATATCATAACTAACTGTGTAGTTATGAATGTAAAGGAAAGAAGGTGACATATATTTATATTTATGGGTATAAATAATTTAGTTTTTAATAATATAATTAAGATAATAAAAAGATATATAGATAGAAGGGAAAATATGAAGATACTGAAAAAAATAGTCAAGAGTTTGGTAACTGCTGCAATGATTATTAGTTATGTATCTATTGATGTTAGAGCTATTGAAAATAATGATGATCTATCAAATGTAGCTTTGAATAAATTAACTATTGCAAGTAATGGAAATTCATCTCGAGCTGTTGATGGAGATAAAACAAGTTATTGGGATGGTGGATTATATCCAAGTGAATTATTGGTTGATTTAGATGGATATTATGATATTTCTAAAATCATAGTTATTCCATATTACAATGGTAGTCGTTATTATAATTATGAAGTTTATATTAGTGTTGACGGATTTAACTATGAAAAAGTTGGAGAAAAAGTTGACAATACATTGCAGACAGCAAATGGGGAAACTTATTTATTAGAAACTAAAGTTGCAAGATATGTTAAAGTTAAAATGACATATAATTCAGCTAATACAAGTGTGCATATAAATGAATTAGAAGTTTATGGAATTGAAAATCCTGATTATGAGGTACCAAGTATACCAGATACAGATCCTAATGATCCAGATAATATTGCTTATGGTAAACCAACTAGGTCAACTACAAATAGTAATTTCTCATCACTAGTTGTAGATGGACAGGCTTCTACATCATGGATTGGCGAAGATTACCCAAAATATGTAGATGTTGATTTATTAGAAAATTATGATATATCAAAGATCAAGGTTTATATGCCTATAGGTGATATCCAATTTGCTTATTCTTTATATGGAAGTTTAGATGGCGTTCATTTTGAACGAATTGCTGAAACAAAACTTAAGAAAAGCAGTGAAGATGGTGATGAATTTAATCTTGATTTAAAAAATACATATCGTGTTATACGTGTAAATGTTACTGCAAATTCAAATGGGGAAGGAGCAAATTCACAAGTTTCGGAAATAAAAGTTTATGGAACTAAAAGTGATGTTGAAAAAATAGCAACACGTACAGATTTAAATATAGAATCATATGATGATTGGTTATTAAAAAATCATCATGTAGATGTAAATACAATCAGTGATGAAAATGGTAACTATAGTATGTCTGATACATTTAGTGATGCTGATGTATTTGCGGAGGTAGATGGAGTTATATCAAGAATATTAGGTGAAAAATATCTTGACTGGTTTACCTTTGAATTAGCAAAAAATGATTCAGGAAAAGATTTCTATGAAATATCTTCATTAAATGGAAAAATTCATATTAAAGGTAACGAAGGTTTATCTTTGACAACTGGTTTAAATTATTTTTTGAAATATTATTGTAATGTTCATATTTCTCAACAAACAAAACAGGTGAAGATGCCAGATACAATTCCGATATTAGATAAGACCATTTATAAAGAATCACCTTATGAAATTCGTTATGCATATAATTATTGTACACTATCTTATACAATGCCATTTTGGGGATATGATGAATGGCAAAGAGAGTTAGATTATTTTGCTTTAAATGGTGTTAATTTAATTCTAGATACAACTGCTACAGAAGGTTTATGGATAGAATACTTACAGAATTATGGCTATGATATTGAAGAAGCAAAGGCTTTTGTCTGTGGGTATTCATATAAAGCCTGGTGGTTAATGGGAAATTTAGAATCATATGGGGGACCTGTAAGTGATGAATGGGTTATTGATACAGTTGAAATGGCGAGAATAAATCAGCGTAAGATGACAGTATTAGGAATGAAACCTTGTTTACAAGGATTTATGGGAGCAATGCCTGAACATTTTGGTGATATTGCTAATAAAACACTTATGGAAGATTATGGATATGATGATATTAGTCCATATATGGTAGAACAAGGTGACTGGTCTGGATTTACTCGTCCACCAATATTAAAAACTACTTATAATGGATATGATGGTTTAGCGAAAAAATTTTATGAAACTCAAGAGTATATCTATGGGCAAGTTACAAATTATTATGCAGGTGATTTAGCTCATGAAGGTGGAATAATTCCTCCGGACTTAAGTAAACCACAAATGTCAGCACATATTTTAGATCAAATGATGAATTATGATAAAGATGCAGTATGGGTAATTCAATCTTGGCTATCTAATCCTAATCCAGAAATTTTAGATGGATTTGGCGAAAATAAAGAAGATCACGTACTTATTTTAGATTTAGATGCAACTGAAAATCCTCATTGGAATAATACAACTAATTGGAATGGTAAAGAGTTTGGGGGAACATCATGGGTATTTTGTATGTTAGATAATTATGGTGGAAGAACAGGAATGCATGGTGAATTAGAATATTTAGCAACTCAAATCACAAAAGCTAATAATGAATCTAATCATATGAAAGGAATTGGAATCACACCTGAAGGAACACTTTTAAATCCTGTAAATTATGATTTGTTTTGGGAAATGGCTTGGGAAAGTGAAGCTAAAGATACAGAAACATGGCTAAAAGAATATATTACTAGACGCTATGGAGAATATTCGCAAAACTCATGGGAAGCATGGAAAATTTTATTATCTACTGCTTATGGAGCTAATAATGAAGATGGTAGTGCAAAATATCATACAGGTAACGTTAACTGTATTACTAATATGCGCCCATCATTTAATCCAGAAATCGTAATTGGAGATTATAAATTAACATATGATCCTACAAAGTTTGAAAAAGCAGCTGATTTATTAATGAAAGATTTTAATAGATTTAAAGATAATGAATGTTATGTTTATGATGTAGTTGATATTTTAAGACAAACTTTAGCTAACAGCCAAGTGGAATTTTTTGAACGTATAAATGAGGCTTATAATAATAAAAACTATGAAATATTTAAAAAATATAAAGATAAGTTGTTAAATAGTATCTTATTAATAGATGAAATTGCAGGGTTTGAAGAGGACTCTTTATATGGTACATGGATATCAAAAGCCACTAATTTTTATAATGATTCTCGAAATAGTAATACATATGATGATTATTCAAAAGATATGATGAAAATTAATGCTAAAGCAATTGTAAATGTCTGGAGCTCTAAAACATTACAAACATATGCTCATCGACAATATAATGGGTTGGAGCGTGACTATAATTACCCAATGTGGAAATTATGGTTGGATCGCTTAGATACTGCAATTCAAACTGGTAATTTTGTTGCTCCTTCAAGTAATCAGGATTATTTTAATATTGGTTGGGATGTCGTAACTAATAATAAAGATTACTCAACTACAGTAAAAGATGTAGATGGTAATCAAGAATATCGTGGGCTTAATGATATTTATTTAGAAATTTTTGATAGTTATCTAACTGGACAAGCACAAAAAGATAAGATTATGGATGAAAATATTGCTACAGAAGGAACCGCTTATGCAGATACAACCTTAGGAAGTTATACTGCTGATCATATCAATGACAATAATGCCGGATCAATGTGGATTGCACAAACTTCAAAAACACCAGTAAGTGCAGGAATCAGATTTAATCAGGAACAGCTAATTTATGGATTACAACTTGTTTTTGAAACACGCCCAGTATTAGGTAATAATATAATGAAATTCTTTATTGAAACCAAAGATGATAATGAAAATTGGGAAAAAGTCTATAGTGGCCAAAGTTATAATGAAGAAGAAAAGTCTTATACAATAAATATTCCATTAGATGAGCCAAGAATAGTTAATGATGTAAGAATTACTTTTGAGACTAATGGAGGAATTTATCCAGCATTATGTGAAATGAAAATTTATTCAAGTAAAGGAATTCAATTAATTGATGGAACATCAATGTTTATTGAAAATAAAGTTTTAAATGGCGTCAAAGATGGTATTACAGTAGCTGAATTATTATCATATTTATATGCTGGAAGTGGTAATTTACAATGTGTTGAAAATGAAAATATATTGTCAGATAATTCTATTGTTAGTGATCAAACAAAAATTCAATTAATTAATGATGGGAAAATTATTGATGAATTGAAAATATCACTTGCAAGTAATTTAACAGATCAGTTAAATAAGTTAATTGATGAAGCTAAGTCATTAGATGAAAATATTTATTCAAAATTAAGTTATAAAGTTCTTTTAAAAGCTATTGATAAAGCACAAAGTGTTATTAATGATGAAAATAGCACTAGTGATGATTATAAAGATGCAAATAATACTTTAAAAGATGCTATTAATAATTTAGTAGATATTAGTAAGTTAAAAAATAGTTTTGATGCTCTAGCAAATGAGAATAGAGATGAATATATAGAAGAATATTTTGATAAATATCAATACTATTATCAACAAGCAAAAGATCTTTATAGTAACATTGATACAGCTTCAAATGATGTGATTTATCAGGCTGAAGGCTATCTTGAATTAGCCAAAAACTATCTTATTCATGAAAATAATACAAATATTGCTCCTTTAGGAACACCATATGCAGATAATGAGCTAATGAGTTCTTACTCAAAAGAAAAGATAAATAATATTAACTTTGAAGATTGTTGGGTTGCAAATTCAAAAACAAATTTACCAGTATCAGGAGGAGTAACATTAGATAAAAGTTACTCAGTAAATTATCTTAAAATTGTTTTTGAAGAAAATGGTTATCGTAATACTCAATTAGGATTTGATGTTTCAGTACAAAAAGAAAATGGTCAATGGGTAAAAGTTTATACAAACTCTACAGGTTCAAAAAATGGCTATACATTTATAATTGATATGAATGGTGAGATAATAAAAGATGTTAAAGTAACAATTACCTCATATGCTACTGATGCTGGTTCACCATACCCTGGTATATCAGAAATAGAAGTATATCAAGTAAGTGATAATTCAAAATTAAAAAATACTCTAAATATGATAAAAGAAAAAATATCTTCAGGTTATGATAAAAATCATACAACAGTTACAAGCTGGACAGAATTTGAAAAGAACTATAATAAAGCTCAAATTATGTGTAAAAAAGATACATATAATCAAGAAATAATTAATCAAACTAATACAAAATTAATTGAAGCAGCTGACAAATTAATTTTAAGAGGAGATGTAACAGAACTTATTAAATTAGTAGCCAAATGTCAAGAAATAGAACAAAAACTATATACAGAAACATCTTGGAATAATTTTAATGAGCAGTTGATGAATGCAAAACTGATTATTTTAGATAACAGTGATTCTAGTCAATCAGATGTTGATAATGCTCTATCTTTATTACAACAAGCAAAAGATAATTTAGTAAAATTAGCTAATGATAAGGATAAAATAGCTTTAAAAATTGCAATTGATATAGCTAAAGAAGTAACTCAAGAACAGTTAGGTAAATTAGTACCAGCAGTAGCTGATGAATTCAAAGCAGCATTAGAAAATGCTCAAACTGTATATGATAATGC
>NZ_JBKTWO010000063.1:0-14795 GCF_047249845.1 Thomasclavelia sp. | reverse complement strand
TCTAATGCTGCTTTGAATTCATCAGCTACTGCTGGTACTAATTTATCTAATTGTTCTTGAGTTACTTCTTTAGCTATATCAATGGCAATTTCTAATGCCATTTTATTGGTACTAACTTCATTTAACTCTAAACCATCAATAGCACTTTGTAATTCATTAACCATGTTATTTACTTCCGTTTGTAATGCTTCTTTATCCGCAAATATTATTTCACCGGCTCTAATTGCATCTTGTAAGATTTTAAAACTAGCTTCAGTATAATCAATTTCATTGTAAGCTTTTGCTTCATTTAATATTTTTTCAAGCTCATCTTTATTCGTTTTTGTTCCTAAATAAATATCTTCTAACCAGTATTTTCCAGCTGCTTGATCATTATTAAATAAATATATTTTACCAATATTTTGTATTGCACCTGCTGTAGCTCGGAAAGCAAAATTATCTGCTATTTTAACCTCTTCTTGGTCTGGCGCAGTTACAAACACACTATATTTTTTTGCTTCTAAATCTATTGATACACGAAGATGATATTTCTCTTTTTTATTAAATTTCATACTAGTTTGGACATATTTTGTTCCATTATAAACTCCAAAACTTCCATCATTAAACATTCTAACAATAATTGGAACTTGTGAATATGCTGTATAATTAGAATCCTTACTACCAAGTCCAACAATTGCATTAGTCATAGTAGGCGCTAATGCACTAACCATATCAAACTCTACGTTTACAGGATTTTTAGTATTTGGACCAATTAATCTATTTGCGCTAACAGCACCACCAGTATTTGATTCAACTGAAACAAGTGCATCTTTTGATGGTTTTACTTGTTCACCTAAATAAATATCTTCTAACCAGTATTTTCCAGCTGCTTGATCATTATTAAATAAATATATTTTTCCAATATTATCTATTGCTTTAGCTGTTGATCTAAAAGCAAAATTATTAGCTATTTGAATTTCTTCCTCATCTTGTGTACTAACAAATACACTATATTTTTTTGCTTCTAAATCTATAGATACTCTAATATGATATTTTTCATTTTTATTAAACTCTACACTGCTTTGAACATAACCTGTTCCATTATAAACTCCAAATTTTCCATCTTTATACATTCTGATAATAATTGGAATTTGAGAATATGCTGTATAATTAGAATCCATACTGCCAAGTCCAACAATAGCATTAGTTTGACTTGGTGATAAGACACTAATCATATCAAATTCTACATTTACAGGATTTGTTGTATTTGGACCAATTAATCTATTTGCACTAACAGCTCCCGCACTATTTGATTCAACTGAAACAAGTGCATCTTCAGAAGGCTTTTGTTCTTCTGCAGGTGGTGTATAATCAAAACGAATTGGATATTCTGGTCTTGTTGAATATTTACCATCTGTTAAACCAGTATTTAATAAATTTGTTAATTTAGTATCTAATGAATTAAATAAACTTGTTTTATAACTAATAATATATGTATTATTTTCAAGACTAGATAATTTTCTATTACTTCCTGCTACAATAACCCCATTTAATTCTACATAAGATGAACCATCATATACTATTGTATCAATAATTCCATTAGCAGTATTTTCACCATATACTTCTTTAACAAAATCTTTTGGTACATAAATTTTTTTATCTTGTTTAATTGTTTTTAATTCTGTTCCTGGAACTAATTCTCTAAGTTTAGAATTTACTACTGCATATTTTGAATCTTCTTTTACAGCAATACTACCAATCATCTTCTTATTTAAAACAGGTTCAACATCATTTGTTACATAACCTTGTTCAACCAATTTAGATAATTCTGAAAGGAATAATACTGTTGCAGCCGGAGCATAACTTTGTGAAGATCCGATTCCTAAAGAACATTTTGGATTTGGATAAGCACTAATCAATTCAGAACGTCCAACTAATCCATCAGGACGAATTGCATTAGCATTTAATCCTAAAAATGCTTTTTTTACTGCTGGATAATAAGTTTCTTTATCTAAAAGTCCATTATTAATTCCCCAAGCTAAACCATAAGCAAAGAAAACAGTTCCACTAGTTTCTGGACGAATATCATGATTATAATCATTCAAATTCATTCTCCAAAAACCATCTTCACCTTGTACCTGGATTAATGTTGCTGCCATTTTCTTAAATACAGCTTCATATTCTTTGCGATCATCTACCCGATCATCTGGTAGATCCTGTAAAACTTTTGCTAATGCACCCATAGCCCAGCCATTACCTCTAGCCCAAAGAATCTTTTTACCATTAGGACTAATCTTTTGATTATTTCCATCACCATCTGGATTATAACTTGCATTAGCATCAAAGATATAATTTTTATCTCGATAGAATAAACCAGTTTCTTCATCATATAACTCTGCTTTACGATCATCATATAATGCTCTTAACTTATCTAACCATTTTTCTTCCCCAGTCAAAAGATACATCTTTGTCCAATTTGGCAATTCCATATAGAAAAAGTCAATTCTATCCCAATAACCTTTTTTACTTTTTAAATCACTAACACTCATTTGTTCCATTTCATTCATAATTGGAACTACATTTTTAATTTTTTCATCATTTGCATCAAAACCAGCATCAGAAGTTATTGAAAACATATCTAAATAAGTTTGAAAACTAGTATGATTATCAGGAAAATATTTTCCAATTCTTCCTGTATCAGCTTTAGTATTCCATGCTGTACCATTATAAATATTATTACTTCCCCAACGACTCGCATAATCAGTATAATTTTCATCACCTGTTAAATAATATGCTTCCATATTCCCAGTATAAAATACTGAAGGTGCCCAAAATTCACTATTTACAGAATGCCCATGATTATAGTTAGTCGCATCATTTCCAGTATTTCCACCTGTTTTAATCCAATAATCATTTACTTTTTTAGCTAAATTAACCAAGTTTTCTGAAGATGGTAAATCAAGATTGGAATTATCTGTCTCTGTTCCCCAGACTTTAAATTCCGTTAATGCAGAAAATTTCTTACGTCCATCTACAGGAATTATTTCTTCACTAACTGGAAGGTCTTTTAAACGTACCCATGAAACTATTTTCTTTTCTGGTAATTTAATTGTTTGAGGTGAAGCTAGTTTTTGTAAAGTTATTGGCATTTCTGTTCCATCAGAGAATTCTAATGTAGCACTTTCCCAGTTAATATCATGATCATTAGAATTATTTGGTTGTGGTGGATTCCATTGAGCTCTTACTGTTATATCAATTTGATCAATTTCAACATATCGACCAAATAAAACTGAAAACTCTGAATCTGTTTTTTCATTTCCACAACCCCAAGCCTGATACGGAAATCCTACATGTGATGCATTATATTCAAATCCATCAATTGCATTTCTTGGTTCAAATTCACGTTTATTATCTGTTGCACGATTTGCAAAGGCATGTGGAAATACATTAATATCACCTTTTTTATTAGGACTACTAGTTCCATTATCATTTCCACGTAAATCATAGGGATTTAAAGCTAAGTTTCTACGTTCATTAATTTCTTCTTCCGTTGCAACTCTTGCTGTAATTATTTTTTCTGTATTTCCTGATGTTGCAAATGCTCGTGAATCATAAGGCCAGTTTCCGCCTCCTAAAGTATTACCACTAGCATCAGTTCCTGTTAAACCAGGAATTACAAAGCGAAACTCATTATTCATTAAGTAAACTAAGGTTTCACCATATTCAAGAGAGGACATATTGGATGGTCTTGTAGTACCTTCTATTTGCTCCTTTTCTGCCATTCCTGTAGTCTTTGGTGTTCCACAATATTTATCTAATTGCACCATTAGATACTTTACCCCTTTAGGTGCTGTTATGACAATCTCATCCCCATTTGTTTTTGTACTTGAACGAACATAATTTCTAGTATGAGTCAATTCATTTATTCCTGATTCTACAACAGTATCATTTTGAATTAATTCAATTTTTACATCTGTATCTGCCGAAACTGTTTTAGCTTTAGTAACTGGCACATTTGCAGCATTGATATTTGTTGATGTAAAAGCCATTAACGTAACAACAATTACTAAAATAAATTTCTTCATATCTCTTCCCCTTTTCAAATATATTTTATTTTTAATATTTTTTTATTTAACAGTTACTCTTTTAACACCTCCATATACATCCTGCATAGTTTAACATAATACTAATTAAACTACATTTGTTAGCGGTTACATTAAATGTAAAAAAAATAAATTTAATGCATATTTTTATTATAAGAATTATAAACTGTTTTAGTCTTTATAATTATTAGTAATTTTTTTACTTTTTTTATTTTCAACCAATAAACAAGAAAAAATCATACATAATAAAAAAAAGAGCCTTTTTAATATCAGCTCCACAAATCACTATCCTACTAGCTTACAACCTGCACTAGTACCAATCCTTGTTGCCCCAGCTTTAATTAATTTCTCCATATCTTCAAGGTTTCGCACTCCACCTGAAGCCTTAACTTCAAGAGCATCGCCAACTGTTTTTTTCATTAAAGCAACTGCTGGTACTGTAGCACCCATAGTAGAAAAACCAGTTGAGGTTTTAACAAAAGTAGCTTTTGCCTCTTTTGCAAGCTTACATGCACGAATTATTTCTTCATCATTAAGCAGGCATGTTTCAATAATTACTTTAACGCATCTACCTTTAGAAGCATCAACAACTGCTTGAATATCATTTAGTACCAACTGATCATCACCCTCTTTTAAAGCACCAATATTAATAACCATATCAATTTCATCAGCACCATTTTCAATAGCATCTTTTGTTTCAAAAACTTTTGTTGCTGTAGTATTAGCACCTAAAGGAAAACCAATTACTGTGCAAACCATAACATCAGAGTCTGCTAATTCTTGAGCACAGTAATTAACCCAAACAGGATTAACACACACAGAAGCAAAATGATATAATTTTGCTTCATCAATAATTTTTTTCACCATCTCTTTAGTCGTATCTGGTTTTAAAACAGTATGATCAATCATTTTATTATAATTCATTTTAATTACCTCCATATATTCTTTCAATTGCCTCTTTTACAATTGTACTATCGCCAGGATAATCAGCTTGTCCTACTTCTAAAGAAATAAATTTTTCATGACCTTTTCCTAAAATTAAAATAATATCATCTTTACATGCTAATTCTATTGCTTGCTCAATTGCAATCTGTCTTGAGGCAATTATAACACTATTGATATCTGTTATTTCATTTTGAATAGTTTCACAAATATCATAAACATTTTCCCCACGATCATCTAATTGTGTCAATATTACATGATCTAAATATTTATTTGCTAATTCACCTAATTCTTTACGTAATTTATAATTACGCTTTCCTGGAGCTCCTAATACCGCAATTAATCGTCCATGATTCTGTCTAACCCGATCAACAAACTCAAAAATTTCTTCATAATTACTAATGTGTTGACAATAATCAACAATTACTGAAAATTTCTGCTTAGCTTGAATTAATTCCATTCTTCCTTCTACAGGCTCAACATTTTTAACAGCATCTAAAACCATGTTATCATCGCATCCCATAGCTATTAAAACACAAACAAGGGCTAATACATTATAAATATTGAATTTAGCTAATACAGGTGAGGATACATGAAAAGTATTCCCTTTAAACATTAAATCAAACTCACTATGGCTTAAATATAATCTAATATTTCTTGCCATAACATCACTATTTGTCTCAATTCCATATGTTAATATTTTACCTTTGGTACTTTTTTTAATCTGTATAAAACTAGGATCATCACTATTTAAAACTGCCCATCCAGTAGGCTTGATCATTTCAAATAGTTTTTGCTTTGCTAAAACATATTGTTCCCTTGTACCATGAAAATCTAAATGTTCAGCTCCAATATTTGTCATTACTGCAATACTAAAATTTACACTATCAACCCGTCCTAAAGCTAGACCATGACTTGATGCCTCCATAGCCACAACTTTAACGCCTCCCCGATTCATTTCAAATAACTTTCGCTGTAAATAAAGAGTCTCTGGAGTAGTATAAGGACATTCTTCCTTTCGCCCATTATATTCTAATGAAATTGTACCTATATAACCTGTATTACAGTATCTTGACATAGCATCTTTTATCATTGATGCTACAACCGTTTTTCCACTGCTCCCAGTAACCCCAATGATTTTCATCTTATTACTTGGATAATCATAAAAAATATTTGAAACTCGATTTAATTCCTCTAAAGTATTTTCAACTGGAATATAAATAATCTTATCATGATAGTATGGCAATTCCTTAGAATATACAATTACCTTTGCTCCTTGAAAAATAGCATCTTCAACATAACGATGACCATCTACACTTAATCCCTCAATACAAAAAAATATTGAATATGGTTTAACATAACGAGAATCACTATGAATTGAATAAATCTTCATATCATTATCAATATCATATAATTCATTAATACGTTTCATTAAACTACACTTCCTTCCAACATCCCATCATATCTATCAATTTTAATGTCCACGATTTCACCAATCATATCCCTATCCGTCTTGACTTTTACCTTTAAATAGTCACTTGCATGACCAATTAAGTATTCACCATCACGTTTTTCAAATAAAACTTTTAAAGACTTCCCAATTTGCTTTAAAGCAAAGTCACGATTAAGTTCTTTAGATAAAGCTAATAAACGGTTACTCCGATCATGTTTGATTTGATCATTTACTTGATTAGGCATTTTTGCAGCAGGGGTATTTTTACGAGGTGAATATGGAAACACATGCAATTCACTATAATTAACTTTTTTAATAAAATTATACGTTTCATCAAATTCCTCGTCTGTTTCACCAGGAAATCCTACAATCACATCAGTTGTAAAAGCAATATTTGGTAAATAACTACGAATTTTATTTATTTTTTCTAAATATTGATTCGTTGTATACTTTCGATTCATACGTCTTAAGGTTTCATCACACCCAGCTTGTAAAGGAACATGTAAATGATCAACAATTATTTCATTAGAACCAATCAATTCAATTATTTCATCGCTAATTTGGCTTGTTTCAATTGAAGAAATTCTTAACCTCTTCAATCCCTCAATCTTTACTAAATCAACTAATAAATCATAAAAACTATAATCTTCTAGATCTTCACCATATCCTGCAGTATGAATACCTGTTAAAACAATCTCAACATAACCATTAGCAACTAAACGTTGAGCTTGATTTAAAACACTATCTTTATCCCTAGAACGTACCCTACCCCTTGCATATGGAATAATGCAATAAGTACAAAAATTATTACATCCATCTTGAATCTTTAAAAATGCTCGCGTATTTTTAAATCGATCTATATTTAAATCTTCAAATTTTTTTAAATTCATTATATTATCAACTTTTACAACCATTTTACCAGTTTCCAAATACTCATTTACATATTTAACAATTTCTTGACGGTATTGAGTACCTAAAACAACCCCAACACCCTCAATCTGCTCAATTTCCTCAGGAGCTATTTGGCTATAACAACCTACCACACATATTGTGGCCTGAGGATTTTTACGAATTGCCTTACGAATCATCTGTCTAGATTTACTATCACCTGTATTAGTAACAGTACATGTATTAATTACGTATACATCTGCTAATTGTTTAAAATCAACTTCTTGATAACCTGCATCATTAAATATTTTCAGCATGGCATTAGATTCATATGTATTTACTTTACAACCTAAAGTATGGAATGCTACTGTTTTCATTTAATCACCTTATTTTAATTTCTTTTTTATTTTCTTATAAGTTTTATCTCCAATGAACCTATGTTCGTATAAATATTCTAAAATTTCTTCCTGACTATCATGATTAATTATTTTATCCATCACAGATTTAATTACACTTAAATCAGGATATTCTTTTGTATATTTATCAATTAAACATATTTCATTTACTATTCTATTGTTATTAAATTGGTAAACCACTTTAAACTCATCATGATATAAATACTCATTTTCACTATCTTGACCAACTAACTTTAAAGTGGAAAATTCTGAATTATATGGCTGCATATCATACAGTTTAACAAATATATCGATATCTTTAGAGAATTCTTTAATATACATCAAATGATGCTTTAAAGTTATTAGCAAGTAATCATTAAGATAATACTTATTTAAAAATGGTTCTAAAAAAGGAATATAAATTATTTCGCCACTTTTACAATCTTTAAAATTAATAAGCTTTGCACTAACTTCTTTAATTTCATTAAGAAAAATATTCTGTCTTTGCTTATAACTTATATGATCAAATAAATCATAATTATCAGCTAAAAAACTGTTGTAACACTGATCAATCACTTTCTTTGCTCTTATCCCCTTTAAAATAACCTCATAAGCGAATAAATCCCAAGGATTTTTTACTTTATAACAAAATCCTTCCTCAATAATTTCTTTACTTCCTGTATTAACAAAGTTAAATAATTCTGTTTGATTTAATTTTGTTTTATAACGATACTTATGTAATAACTCTAAAATCTTCATTTACCGATCTCCCTAACATAACCAATCGTACTTAATAAATATAACGGAGCAGTTTCACTTCTTAAAATTCTTTTTCCCAAAGAACACGGAGTTACTCCCATTGACTCCATAATTTCAATTTCATCCTGATCAAAACCACCCTCACTACCTACAATAACAGAAATTTTATCATCAGTTTCTAATTTATCTAAAAACTGTTTTAAAGCTTTATGTTTACCAGCTTTAGATATTTCTTCATAAGCAACTAAATTATATCTACCTAAATACTCTTCTAATTCATTTAGCTCAATAACATTGATAATTTCTGGTATTTTATTTCTTCGCGATTGCTGAGCAGCTTCTTTTAAAATCTTTTCATAGCGAATTAATTTTTTAGCAAATTTCTTTTTATCACTTTTAACTACACAGCGTCTTGTTAAAAGCGGTACAATTCTAGTTACTCCTAATTCCGTAGCTTTTTGTAAAACCAGTTCAAACTTATCTCCTTTTGGTAGAGCATATATTAAAGTCACTTCAACATCTAATTCATTATTCTCATCTGTTTTTTCAATAATACTGATTATTCCCTGATCTATATCATCAATCTTACATAAATACATTTGTCCATTTATATCAATACAAACAATCTTATCACCTTTTTTGCTTCTCATAACTGTTTTTAAATGATGTAAATCATCAGCTGAAAATATAAAAGTATTTTTATTTGTTAAATTTTCATTAATAAAATATCGCTGCATAATAGTCCTCCGCTACCATTCTATCATGTTTAATACTTGGATAAAAGAATTTTAGTCTATCAATATCTCTTTTAAAAAATAAAAATAGACTTTAAAATTATACATTTTAAAATCTATTAATAAATTATCTATCATTATGATACTGCCTTAAACTTTTCAAGTACTTTTTTAATAATCTTATTACCCCAATTATAATACCACATATGCTTATAGCAGCCTTTCGAGCAAGATTTACTAAACTCCTGATTTAGACAATATCCAAAATAAACAATGCTAGAAACAAGATATATTGAAATCAATAAAATTACTAAACTTGCTAAAGGACCATACAAGATATCATATCTAGTATAATGTTCAACATAATATATAAACGTTATTCCTATTATCATTATTCCACAGCTTGAAAATACAGAACCTATTATTCCATATATCTTAGGTTTCTTTTCAAAAGATAAAAAACGATAAAACAAATAAAAGAATACTAATAAACCCACTATCATAACAATTATCCCACTAATAAAATAATTAAGAATTGCTAAAATAATTAAACCAATTATTAATAAAATAAACATAAATATTGCTTTAATTCGTATTAATATTCCATAGGTAGAAAATCCCTCATCATTCATTGAAATAAGCATAAATGAATAACAGGCATTACTAGCTAAATAAATAGATAATGATAATGATATAATCATTGATAAATAAGTATTATATTCTCTCGATAAAATATATTGAATAAATGGTGCTAATAATTTTTCTGGTACATAACTATATAAAAAATTTATCAATTCAGGATTATTTAAAATCTCATTTTGAAATGTTTTTAGCACTATTATTAATCCTGGCAATAAAGCCAGTAAAAAACAAAAACTTGATGAATAACGAAAGAGATTTCCCTGAGGAGAAATAAATTTTTTAATAACATTTTTTAATCTTTGCATTAATTCACCTCTATCAACGATATTCATTACCTATTTTAGATATTTTATTCATAATCTATTAGACTATACGTATTTTTCTTCATTTATTTTATTAACCAGCATCCTTTCAAATAAACCAGATAACTTTATCCCTCTTATTTATCCTTACTATACTATTTTGATATCATCGCATGTGCCAATACTATCAGCTAAGATTAAGTCTGCTATATTTAGAAACATAGATCATATCATATAAAATAATAAAACTATTAATGTACTAACAATTTATTTTTTCTAAAAAAATATGAACTTTAATACTATCTTCTATTATTCTATAATAAATTATTATATCGTTAAATATTATAATAAAAAAGACAATGTAGCGTTCGCTAATGATATGATGACCTCCTAGTAGACAGTGTAAATAATTAAACACAAACTACAAGGGGCATCATATCATAAATCATTGTCTAAAATAATATTTAACTTAATATCTTAAAACCATTATCATAATCAATCATTATCTTACTTCCATTTTTAATTGAACCTTTAATCATTTCACGAGCTATCAATGTCTCGATATTAGATTGGATAAAACGTTTTAATGGACGAGCACCAAATGTTGCATCATAACCTTGTTCACTAATAAGGGCTTTAGCACGATCACTAACATTAATAGTAATTTTTTTATTACTTAAACGTTCTGATAATTGTCTAATAAATTTATCAATAATTTTATTAACTACACTTAGATCAAGTGAATTAAAATAAACTATTTCATCAATACGATTTAAAAATTCTGGTTTAAAATGCGCTTTTAATTCATTATCAACAGCTTTTCGTGTATTTTCATTATTACCTTCCAATAAATAATTTGAACCAATATTAGATGTCATAATAATGATTGTATTTTTAAAACTTACTAAATTCCCTTTAGAATCAGTAATTCGTCCATCATCTAATACTTGTAATAAAATATTAAATACTTCAGGATGAGCTTTTTCAATTTCATCTAATAATACAATACTATAAGGATGGCGCCGTACTGCCTCAGTTAATTGACCACCTTCTTCATAACCAACATACCCTGGTGGAGCTCCAACCAATCTAGACACACTAAATTTCTCCATGTATTCAGACATATCGATTCGAACAATATTTCTTTCTGTATCGAATAACTGTTCAGCTAATGATTTGGCAACCTCAGTTTTACCAACACCTGTAGGTCCTAAGAATAGAAAACTTCCAATTGGACGATTTTCATCATTAATTCCTGCACGGGATCTAAGAATCGCATCAGTAACTTTTTCAATAGCATCATCTTGACCAATTACCCTTACTTTTAATGCTTCATCTAACCGTAATAATTTTTCACGCTCAGATTCCATTAATTTATTAACCGGTATTCCTGTCCAACGTGCAATCACTTCACTAACTGTTTCAACAGAGACTTTTTCTTGTAATAGATCATCTTCTTTTTTTGAAGCTTCAATCTGTTCAATTTCTTTTTCAATTTGTGGTAATGTTTGGTATTTAATCTTTGATGCTTCTTCTAAATTACCTTCCGTTTGATATTTATCTTTTAAAGCTTCTAAACGAACTTTTTGATCTTTTAATTCTTTTACATGATCCAATGATTTCTTTTCTTCTTGCCATTTATCAGTTAATCCTTTAACTTCTTCATCTAAAGATGCAATACGTGCTTTTATTTCATTTAAACGTTTCTCATTATCATCATTTTTATCTTCTTTTTCAATTGAAATCCGTTCCATTTCTAAACGATTCTTTTCACGAGTAATAACATCTAACTCTTCAGGTAATGAATCAATCTCCATTCTAATTGAAGCACAAGCTTCATCAATCAAATCAATTGCTTTATCAGGTAAGAAACGATCCGTAATATAACGTTGTGACATATTTACAGCTCCAATAATAGCACTGTCTGTAATTTGTACCCCATGATGTGATTCAAAAGAATCTTTTAAACCACGTAATATTGCAATTGTATCATCTTGATCTGGTTCATCAACCTGGACCTTTTGAAATCTTCTTTCCAAAGCGGCATCTTTTTCAATATACATCCGATATTCATCTAAAGTCGTAGCTCCAATACAATGTAATTCTCCACGTGCCAACATTGGTTTTAATAAGTTTGCAGCATCCATTGCACCATCTGTTTTACCTGCTCCAACTAACTGATGAATCTCATCAATAAATAAAATAATTTCGCCTTCAGCTTTTTTTATTTCATTTAAAACCGCTTTTAATCGCTCCTCAAACTCACCACGGTATTTAGCTCCAGCTACCAATGCTCCTAAATCCAATTCATATAATGTTTTATTTTGTAAAGAAACAGGCACATCATTTTTAAAAATACGCCATGCTAATCCTTCAACAATTGCTGTTTTACCAACCCCTGGTTCACCAATCAAGATAGGATTATTTTTTGTTTTACGCGATAATATTTGAATTACTCGACGAATTTCCTCATCACGTCCTATAACCGGATCAAGTTTCCCATCAGCAACATCTTTAGTTAAATCACGTCCATATTTTTCTAATACTTCATATTGATTTTCAGGATTTTGACTATTAACCATATTGCCACCTCGCATTTCATCAATAATCTTTTTAACTTCTTTACGATTCAAACTATACTCTTTTAATAAATCTTTTACCCAACTACTATTAAGCTCAAACAATGCCATTATTAAGTGCTCTACACTTAAATATTCATCTTTAAATTTATGCATTTGTTTATCAGCCAAATTAAGTAATTGGTTTAAATCATAAGAAATGCGTATACTATTTATATCAACATTATTAACAACTGGCTTGCTTTGCAATCTACTTGACAAGTTGTTTTGTATCCCAGCAATATCAACATTGCTTTTAGATAAAACCCGATATAAAATACCCGCATTATCTTCTAATAATGCTAATAAAAAATGTTCTACATCTACTACCTGATGACCCATTTCACTGGCCACCGTAATTGCCTTTTGGATTGCTTCTTGCATTTTTGCAGTCCATTTTTCAATGTTCATGTTCATCACTCCTTTTAGCACTCTTCTACCCCAAGTGCTAATTATATTATACACCTTAATTTAGCACTGTCAATATTAAAGTGCTAAATATTAATTACTTATAAAAAAGAGTAGTATTTATTTTTAGTACTCAAATAAATGTATGATTTATTTATACAAAATTATATATCATTTTTTCCTATTCAAATGTCCGCAAAGCCTTATTTTATCTGCTCTACGGGCATTTGCTTTTGTGGTAAACCTTGTATGTCTAGGTCTATCTTCTTATATTTTTCCTGTCAATCGTGGTAAATACTTCTATGCTATCAGATGCTTTATCTCTGTTTTGGTACTCTCAATCGAGGAATGGGCATACTAGTCCATTGTGATACTGATATTGGAATACCCCATGATATATACTGTAAATCTTTCGGGTTCATATTCCCCTGTGCCATTCTCGTAAAAAATGTATGTCGCAATATATGCGGTGTGATATGTGGCTTTATGGTGTTGGTTGTATTTTCTTACCATACACACAAATAATGCGTTATAGTCAAAGCCCAATCAAGAGTGCAACGCACCACCAGTGGTGGCAAGATCTTGATTGGGCTTGTTCCTTTCTATTTTGGGTAATCAAGAGGAAAGGATAGAGTATTTTAAACTTTTTCATCATCTACGATTATCAAGTTACTTTTATACTTGATTTTCCCCGATAAAACATCATCATAAAATTGTTGTTTTGAATTGATATAGTCAATACATTCCTGTACTTCCTGTAATTTTTCTTCCAACAATTCCTTTTTCTTATCCAATATGATTTTACGTTTTGGAATAGAACTTTCCCCCTCCAAACATAAATCAACATATTCTTTCATTTCTGCAATACCCATACCACATCTTTTTAAGCAGGATAAACTTTCGATCCATGCGATATTTCTATCGTCAAAAACTCTGTAATTATTTTCACTTCGTTTTACGTTTGGGATTAACCCCTCGTTACAGTAATATTTTAAGGTTTCGTATTTCATGCCTGTTAATTTGCATACATCTTTCATTGAATACATAATTTTTCTCCTTTTTTCAAAAAAAACATTGACCGGTAGTTACTACCGAGTTCTACAATGCTATTGTACTCGATAAACAAGAAAAAAGCAAGGAGTGATAAAAAATGGAATATGTAACATTGAGTAACGGAGTAAAAATGCCAAAATTAGGGTTTGGAGTTTTTCAGATTTCCAAAGAAGATTGTGAGCGCTGTGTGCTTGAGGCAATCAAGATTGGTTATCGACATATTGACACCGCCCAATCCTATTTCAATGAGGAAGAAGTAGGAAATGCTATTGAAAAATGTGGCGTTCCAAGAGAAGAACTTTTTATTACTACAAAAGTGTGGGTTGACAATTATGGATATGAAAAAGCAAAATATTCAGTCCTAAACTCTATGAAAAAGCTGAAAACCGATTATCTTGATTTAGTATTACTACATCAGCCTTTTTCGGATTATTATGGAGCCTACAGAGCCTTAGAAGAACTATATAAGGCTGGAAAAATTCGTGCAATCGGTGTTAGTAATTTCTACCCCGATAGATT
>NZ_JBKTWO010000062.1:0-14936 GCF_047249845.1 Thomasclavelia sp. | reverse complement strand
CTGTATTGGTAAGATATAATGATACAGTTATTTTATCTACTGTTGTAGCAGGGAAAGAACCAAAAAATGTTGATTTTTTTCCATTAACTGTAACTTATGAAGAAAAATTATATTCTGTTGGAAAAATTCCAGGAGGATTTTTGAAAAGAGAGGGACGTCCTAGCGAACATGGGACTTTGACAGCTAGAATGATCGATCGTCCGATTAGACCACTATTTGCTGATGGTTTTAGAAATGAAGTGCAAAGTGTAAATACTGTATTGTCAGTTGACCAAGATGCTACACCTGAAATGGCAGCAATGTTAGGCGCATCACTAGCTTTATGTGTTTCTGATATTCCTTTTAATGGACCAATTGCAGGAGTTAATGTCGGTTTAGTTGATGGTGAGTTTATCGTAAATGGGACACCAGAGCAATTAGAACACTCTTTAATTAATTTAGAAGTAGCTGGAACTAAAGATGCTATTAATATGGTTGAAGCAGATGCTAAAGAAGTTAGTGAAGAAGTAATGTTAGAGGCATTATTGTTTGGGCATGAAAAAATTAAAGAATTAATCGCATTTCAAGAAAAAATTGTAGAGGCTTGTGGAAAAGAAAAAATAGAAATTCCTTTATTTGAAATAGATACGGATTTAATAGCAGAAATTAGCGTACGTGCTAAAAATGAAATGGAAGCAGCAGTTTCAATTCCTGGTAAATTAGAAAGATATGGGGCGATTGATGATTTAATTGCTACTGTAATCGAAGAATATGATAATAGAGAATATGAAAATGAAGAAGTAAAAGCAGATATAATGAAACAAGTTGGAATCATTTTACATGATTTAGAAAAAGATGAAGTACGTCGTTTAATTACTGAAGAAAAAATTAGACCTGATGGTCGTAAAATTGATGAAATTAGACCATTGGACTCACAAATCGATCTACTTCCAAGAGTTCATGGATCAGCTTTATTTACACGTGGTGAAACACAGGTTTTATCAGTTGCAACTTTAGGTGCTATTGGTGAACATCAAAAGATCGATGGTTTAGGTTTAGAGGATCAAAAACGTTTTATGCATCATTATAATTTCCCACCATATTCAGTTGGCGAAGTAGGAAGAATGGGAGCTCCAGGACGTCGTGAAATTGGACATGGGGCTTTAGGGGAAAGGGCTTTGGCACAGGTTATTCCAAGTGAAGAAGCTTTTCCATATACAATTAGAGTTGTTTCTGAAGTATTGGAATCAAATGGATCTTCATCTCAAGCATCAATATGTGCTTCAACGATGGCTTTAATGGCAGCTGGAGTACCTATAAAAGCACCAGTAGCCGGAGTTGCTATGGGATTAGTTAAAAAGGGTGAAGAATATACGATTTTAACTGATATTCAAGGTATGGAAGATCATTTAGGAGATATGGATTTTAAAGTTGCTGGAACTGAAAAAGGAATTTGTGCTTTGCAGATGGATATTAAAATCGATGGTATTACTAAAGAAATTTTGCAAGAAGCGCTAGCTCAGGCTAAGGTTGCTCGTAAACAGATCATGGCTAATATGATGGAAGCAATTAGCATACCAAGAGCCGAATTATCTCCATATGCACCAAAAGTACAAATGATGAAAATTGATCCAGACCAAATTAAGGCGGTTATTGGTCCAGGTGGTAAATCAATTAATGAAATTATTGAACAGGCCGATGGGGTTAAAATTGACATTGAACAAGATGGTACTGTTATAATTTATCATTATGATCAAGAGGCTATTGATAAAGCTAAGGCTTTAATTGAAAAGATTGTTAAAAAAGCTAAAGTTGGTGAAGTATATGATGGAAAGATCGTCAGGGTTGAAGATAATTATGCTTTTGTAAATTTATTTGATGGTACTGATGGTTTCTTACATATTTCTGATTATGCTTATGAAAGAACTAAAAAAATGGGTGAAGTAGTAAAACTTGGTGATATCATCAAAGTTAAAGTTACTAAAGTTGATGATAAGGGGAAAGTAAATGTTTCTAGAAAAGCGTTACTTCCTAAACCAATCAAAAAGGAAGAGCCAAAAGCAGAGTAATGAAAAAAATTATTCTTGCTAGCAGTTCTCCAAGAAGAAAAGAATTATTGGAGTTACATAAAATTGATTTTATAATTGATTTTCAAACTATAGATGAGGTGTTAGATGAAAATCTAGCACTTCCTTTACGTTTAGAAAAGTTAGCTTATCAAAAAGCTTTACCCATTTCATTGAAATATCCTCAGGATATTGTAATTGGAGCTGATACGATGGTTTGTTTAAATGAACAAATGTTAGGAAAACCAAAAAATCGTCAAGAAGCTTTTAATATGTTAAAAATGCTGTCAAATCAAATTCAAATTGTTTATTCAGCAATTGCTATTATCGATAATGGCAAAGTTTCAACTTTTCATGATGGTACAAAAGTAACATTTAAAAGATTAACTGAGCAAATGATTAATGATTATTTAGATACCGATGAATGGAAAGGGAAGGCTGGTGCCTATGCAATTCAGGGACTTGGAAAATGTTTAGTAGCAAAGGTTGAGGGTGACATGGAAACAGTAATTGGGTTACCAGTTGATATTATTAAAAGTTATTTAAAATCAATTTAAAATAGAGAATATTTTTAAATGAATTATTTAATATATAGATGTTTTTACTAAATATAAAATTAATATTTTTGTGTAAACGGTAACATTTTTATTGTGTTTTAGTAAAAAAAAACATATAATAGAAATCATGGAGGGATATTTATGGCAGACGTAAAAAGAATCGCATTATTATCTGGTGGTGGTGATTGTCCAGGTTTAAATGCAGTTATTAGAGCGGTAACAAAGGCTGCAATTAACGAATACGGGTATGAAGTAATTGGCTATGTATACGGTTATCGCGGTTTATATAACAATGATTACATAGAATTGACAGTTGATAAGGTTGAAAATATTTATAAAGAAGGTGGAACTATATTATTTAGTTCTAATAAAGATAATTTATTTGATTACCTTGTTGATGATGGACATGGTGGAAAAGTTAAAAAAGACGTTTCTGATGTTGGTGTTGAAAATTTAAAAAAGGCAGGTGTAGATGTGCTTGTTGTCTTGGGTGGCGACGGAACATTGACAAGTGCTCGTGATTTTTCAAGAAAAGGTGTAAATGTTATCGGAATTCCTAAAACAATGGATAATGACTTACCAGCAACAGATTTAACATATGGATTTATCAGTGCTTCTTCAGTTGGAACAGAGTTTATAGATCGTTTAAATACCACAGCTAAATCTCATCATCGAGTTATCTGCTGTGAGTTAATGGGGCGTGATGCAGGATGGATCGCCTTATATTCAGGTATGGCGGGAAATGCTTCTTGTATCTTAATTCCAGAAATTCCTTTTACAATTGATAACATTGTAAAACATGTTGCTAAACGAGATAAAGAAGGTTATCCATACACAGTTATTGCTGTAGCAGAAGGTGCTAAATATGCTGATGGTACAAAAGTAATTGGTAAGATTGTTGAAGATAGTCCTGATCCAATTCGCTTAGGTGGTATTGCTGCAAAAGTTGCTGATGATTTGGAAAAAGCAATTCCCAACCATGAGGTACGCTCTGTAAATCCTGGACATATTATTCGTGGAGGAGATATCCAGGCATATGATCGTATCTTATCAATTCGTTTTGGTGTTAAAGCATTAGAACTTATTAAAGAAGGTAATTTTGGTAATGTAGTAACTTTAAAAGGTGAAGAAATGTCATGTACTTCTTTAGAAGAAGTAATTGGTGATGCAAAATTTGGAAAACAAAAACACGTTGATCCTAATGGTGAATTAGTAAAAGCTGCTAAAGCAATTGGAATTTGTTTTGGTGATGAATAAAAGGTGGTTAGCCACCTTTTTAATTATTTAAAAAAATGAATTTTTTTAATAAATTTATCCATACTATAAATGAGGTGAATTTATGAGTAAATCAAAACGCGAGCAACAATCAAATAACCAAAAAGCAAATAACCAAAACGCTAAAGATCAATTAGGTGATGATAACATTGTTGTATCAGGAAATGAACAAAATTCTAAAATGAAAGCATAGGAAACCATAAGGTTTCCTTTTTTTTACACAATTTGACGATTTTATCAGTATATTTAGTTTGTTATATTTTTATTAGGAGGTAAGAAGATGTTAAAAAATGCATTGCGAAGCATTAAAAAGAATGTTGGTAAAACAATATTATTATTTGTAATAATGGCAGTTATTGCAAATTTGATAATTGCAGGTTTATCAATTCAAAGTGCTTCAAAAAAATCAATGGATCAAATACGTTCTTCACTTGGAAATGATGTAACTTTAACAACCAATATGAAGAATATGATGGGGCAAAGAGAAAGGGGGCAAGCTATAAGTGAGGTGGCAGCTAATGTAACCATTGAGATGGCAGATCAATTAAAAGATTTAAAATATGTAGAAAATTATAATTATAGTATTTCTACATCAGCAAATAGTGATACAGTTAATGCTGTTGAACTTACTGCAACTGATAACGCTCAAGGAAGTATGGGGATGCAAAGACCTGATGGTTTAGGTGGTGGAATGTTCGATAGTAATCAAGGTGATTTTACAATTAGTGCTAATACGACAATGGCATATTTAGATGCTTTTAGCGAAGAAAAAAATAGTTTGAGTGAAGGTAGATTATTATCAACAACTGACACCGGTACTAATAACTGTGTTATTGAAACTACATTAGCAAGTGATAATGATCTTAGTGTGGGGGATACATTTTTATTAACTACAACCATAAATGATGAAACGATAAATCAAGAATTAAAAATAGTAGGAATTTATGAGGTAACTGATTCTCAACAAATGGGGGGACCTGGTCAGAACAATCCATTTAATACTATCTATACTGATTTATCAATTGGCCAAATTTTTTCAGGAAGTGATTCTAACATAACATCTGCAACTTATTATTTAGATGATCCTGAAAATCTTGAAGCATTTCAAAAGTTAGCCAAGGAGAAAAGTGATATTGATTTTGAAACTTATACATTGGATGCTAATGATCGTTTGTATCAACAAAATGTTAATAGTTTAGAAAACACTCAATCTTTTGCAACAATGTTTTTAATAGTTGTTATTGGTGCTGGAAGTGCGGTATTATGTTTGATTTTAATATTGACAATTAGAAATAGGTATTATGAAATTGGGGTCTTTTTGTCTTTAGGTCAAAGTAAATTTAAAATAATTTTACAACAGTTATTTGAAATGCTGATAATAGCAATGGCTGCTTTTGTAATTTCTTTAGGAACAGGTAAAATGGTTTCTAATATTGTTGGTAATATGCTAGAGTCAGGGGTCAACGATAAGCAATTCCAAATGGAAATGCCAGCTAATGATAATGGTGATGCTGCTGAAAATAATTTTAAAATGCCAATGTTTAATGAGGCTTTTAATGAGCCTGAAAATAGTGAACTAGATGTTTCGCTAACAGCATCAACAGTTGGACAACTAGCAGGCATTACAATAGTTATCTGCTTAGTTTCTATTGCGATACCATCAGCATATGTACTTAGATTATCACCTAGAGAAATATTAGTAAAGAAGGAGGGGTAAGATGGAAACTGTACTAGAATTTGAAGATGTTTCATATCATTATTTAGATGGTTCAAGTAATGTTACTATTCTTGATAAAGCGAATTATAGTTTTGAAAAAGGAAAGATATATGCAATAGTTGGTGCTAGCGGGAGTGGTAAAACAACTACTATTGTTCTAGCTGGGGGATTAGATAAACCTAAAGCGGGTAAAGTATGTTTTAAGGGTATGGATACCGCTAAGATAGGTCTTAATAAGTATCGACGCAATGATATTTCGATAGTTTTTCAATCATATAATTTAATTCATTATATGAATGCTTATGAAAACGTCGCTAATGCAATTGAGATAGCGGGTATTAAAGTTAATAATAAAAAAGAGTATTGTTTAAAAATATTAAATAATTTAGGATTATCAAATGAACAATGTTTTCGAGATATTAGAAAACTATCTGGTGGGCAGCAGCAGCGTGTAGCAATTGCTAGAGCAATTGCCAAGGATGTAGATCTAATTTTAGCTGATGAACCAACAGGCAATTTGGATGAAAAAAATTCTCGAGATATATTAAAAACTTTCATTGATTTAGCTCATGACAATGATAAGTGTGTTATCATTGTTACTCATTCTCCTTCTTTAGCACAAAAATGTGATGTACAGTTAAAGATTACTGAAGGTCAAATAGTTGAATTATAAAAAATGAATTTAATGTCTAAAATTAATATTATTAGATTAAAAGATATTTAAATCAAAAGTTTGGGAAAAATAGACTGAAAAGTCTATTTTTTATTGATTTATATTGATAATGATAACTAATACCTTTTTTTGATGTGATATACTTGTAATTCCTATTAAAAAGGTATATATTTAAGATGTAGAATAAGAATTGGCAAACTTGTTGAAAGACAAGGACGCAAAGCCTAGAGTCTAAACCAATATTTTATTTGGCATGACAGTCGGTTGCTGTATGGATAGTTATTGTTGGGATAACTATAATACATTGATCAGGTCTGTTTAATGCAGGCTTTTTTTGTTGCATTAAACAATTTGAATTTGCCATATCTTACTATAGAGAGGAAAGGGAAAAGGATATGAAAAATTCTACAAAGTTTATAACTAAAGGAATTGCTATTTTATTAGCAATGGGAATGCCTTTATCACAGGCAAGTCCAATGTTGTTTGCTGCACAAAGCAATCAACCAAATATTGTTCAAGAAACAGAAGATGTAACAAAAACTTATGATGAGGTATTTAAAATACCATCTTTGGCTATTAAATCAATTACTAATAATGCTAAACATTATGGTAGTAGCACAATTGATAAAGCAATTGATGGTAAAAATTCTACACATTGGGAAACTAACAAACCCAACAATGATAGTTTTCATAATATGGTAACAGTGACATTTGATGATGATTATGAAATTAGTAAAGTAAATTATTTAGTTCGTCAAGATGGTGCTAAACCTAAAGGATTTCCATTAGAGTATATTTTATATTATAGTACTAGTGAAACTGGTGATGATTTTAAAGAATTAAAAACAGGCTCATTTAATGCAGCTAATGGAAATACAGTTAGTATTGAATTTGAACCAACTGAAATGAGAAGATTTAAATTTGAATTTGTAAAAGCTAAAGATAATTGGGCAAGTATTGCAGAAATTAGTTTTTATAAATATGATGATATTGAAAAAGAAATGGAAAAGGTCTTTACAGATCGAACTTATTCGAAATTGAGTGATGAATATAAAAATGCTGCTAAACTAGATCGATTAATTAACAGAGTAAAAGATCATCCTTATCAAAATAAATATCAAAGATTATTAAATGATGCAAAAACTTTATTAGATAATGAAAATGCTTTTGAAAATACTACTTTTACAGCTTCACAAAGAGGTAATGTAAATAAGGAAGCTCAAAGAACAAAAATATGGGGACATATGTATGCAGATGACCCAACAGGTTATTATGTAACACCTGGAGAGACTATTCATGTTTATGTAGAAGCAGATGAAAAAGGGATAATGCCTAATTTAGCTTTTGGACAAATTGGTGATGATCGAAATGGTTGGCGACGCTCATTTAATTTAAAACCAGGATTGAATGAAATTACGGCTCAAAGTTTTGATAAAATGAGACCGGCAGCGATTTATATTTCCAATCAGGCATTGCCGGAAGATCAAGCCTATGCACCAAAGGTTAGAATTGTTGGGGGAACAAAATTCCCAATGTATGTTCATGGTAAAACTGACACTGAAACTTTTAAACAAGAGTTAGATGAATATATGAAAAATGTTAGTTTTAATGATGCGGATTTTGATAATGGCAATCCAAATGGTTATTATTATAATATTGCAGAGATAACTAGTGAAAATGTTATTATTTCAACCTCAGCAGCAGGAGCATATAAAGAAGTAAATAATATTATAAAAAATGGTAAACGGATAGAATATTATATGGATGCATGGGAAGATATGTATCATTCTTATGCAGTCTATTCAGGGTTCAATACTGATAATCCAGCTGATCCTAATTATATGCCACGTGGTAAATTTAATTCTCGCGTCTTTACTAAAGGACCATATGGTTGGGCAGATTATGGATATACAGGGTATAATGGTGGTAATACAACTCGTCGTGATGGTGAATTCTTTAGTTCGTTGATTAAAGCTCCAACTAATGGTGGTTGGGCATTGTTCCATGAATGGGGACATGTTTATGATAGTAATCGATTAGGACGTGGTGAATCTACTAATAATTTATATTCGTTATTGATGCAAGATAAATATTTTGATCGAAATAGAATGGTAAAGGATAATCGTTGGAATAATCATTTCACTAAATATCACAATACTAAGCAATATCCAAATGATCAACTATTCTATGGTGCAATCGTTTATCAGTTACAAGGAGTTTTTGGTGAAGATCTTTATGGTAAAGCATCTTTGTTAGCTCGTGAAAATACAGATGGTATCATGACAGGATTAAATAAAAATAATGATCGTTTAGCTGTTGCTTTGAGTTTTGCGATTGGTCAGGATGTTACAGGACATTTTGATTATTATGGTCAGATAACAACAGACGCTGCTAAAGAAAAAGTTGCATCTTTACCAAAATGTAATTTGAAGACATGGTATGTAAACGATAAGACATTCGCTAAAGATGCTAAGGCATTTGATAATGTTAATGTGGCGCCTGTTGTATCAATTTCTGGGAGTAAAAAAGCTGAATTAACAATGACTATTAATGAAGATGATAATTCTTTATTAAATTATGAAATATATCGTGATGGTGAGTATTTAGGGGTTACATATAGTAATAAGTTTATTGATGATAAGATTGAGGCAAATCGTAGTTATACTTACACTGTAATCGCATATGATCGTAAATTAAATGCTTCAAAGGTCAGTGAACCAGTTAGTTATAATCCAAGTAAACCAGCTATTAATACTAAAGATAACTTAATTTTACCGCTTTATAGCAAATTTGATGCTTTAAATGGAGTAACTGCTAAAACAGTAGATGGTGATGATATTACAGATAATTTAGAAGTATTATCTAATAATGTTGATACTCTAAAAAAAGGGGATTATGAAGTTATTTACCAAGTTACTGATCAGAATGGAAATATGAGCCAAAAAGTAGTACAAGTTTCTGTTGTGGCGGGAATTAATTATGTTTCTGATCTACAGTGGGAGAGTGCAACGACTGATTTTAAAACCGTAAATAAAGATAAGGGTGTTAATAACGAGGGTCTTGCGCTTAATAATGGCAGTGAAGATATCGCTTATGATAAGGGAATCAGTGCTCACGCTAATTCAACTGTTGTTTATAATATTGAAGGAAAAGGATATAGTAGTTTTGAATCATATATTGGTGTAAATCAAGGTAATGTTAAAAATAAAGGTAGTGTTACTTTTGAAATCTTGTTAGATGGACAAAAAGTATATGATAGTGGCATTATAAAAGGTAGTGATGATCAAAAATTTGTTTCTATTCCATTAAATAATGTTAAAGAAATCACTTTAATTACAACTAATGCTGGTGATGGAAATGGTTCAGACCATTCAATTTGGGCGGATGCTAAATTTATTATTGAAGATGCTATTCCTCAAATCAATGCTAAAACAATTGGTATTGATGAAGGTGAAACAGTAGATTTATTAGATAATGTAACTGCTACTGATATTGAAGACGGTGATTTAACAGATCGTATTACAGTAGAAACAAACTATCACCCTGGATTAAGTGGAACATTTGATGTGACATATAAAGTTAGTGATAATGATGGTAATATATCTAGTAAGAAAGTTAAATTAATTGTTGCTAATACTGCAAATTATTTAAGTGATAAAAACTGGACAAGTGCTAAAGCTGGTTGGGGAACTATTCATAAAGATAAAAGTATTGCAAATAATAATATCCGTTTAAAAGGTGACGAAGGTATTGTAACTTATGAAAAAGGTCTTGGAACGCATTCTACATCAACTATTATCTATGATTTAACTGATAAAGATTATGCTTTCTTTACTAGTTATGTTGGAGTTGATCAAGAAACTAACAACGTTGCTTCAATAGCTTTTAAAGTTTATGTTGATGGTGAATTAAAGGCAGAAACTGGTGTGATGACAAAGAATGTTGTACAAGAATTTATCAAGGTCAATATTGCTGGAGCCAAGGAACTGAAATTAATAGTTACTGATGGTGGTAATGGAATAGGTAGTGATCATGGTGATTGGGCAGATGCTAAATTATGGACAGGTGAACAACGAATTGATACTTCTGAATATGATGTTATTTTAGAAACTATTGATAATCTAAAAGAATTGGATTATACCTCAAATTCATGGCTGGAACTATTATCTGCAAAAGATAATGCTCAAGAAGCGATGCTGGTTTCACAAGAACAGTTTGATCAAGCAGTTGTTGAATTGCAAAATGCTGTAAATGATTTAGTTGAGGTTGCGGACATAGATATTTTAAAGACAACATTAAATTTTGCTCAACAAATAACAGATACTAGTTTTGTATTAAGTAAAAATCATCAAGACATTCGTTTGTATAATTTAAATACATATATTGATGATACACTTGATCTTTTAGGCGAAATGGAAACAACAAGAAATACACCACAAAGTGAAATTGATCGAATTAATTATATGTTAGTTTATTCAATTGAAGAATGTGGACAGATTTATGTTCCTAATGGTAGTCCTATAAGAAGATAGTTTTAAAAGAAACTCTTTATTAATGAGAGTTTCTTTTTTTTGATTAAAGTTAAAATATTCTAACTTTTTTTGTGTGAGGGTATTGACAATTATGTTATACAGGTATAACATTTGGGTAGTTAGAATAAACTAACAATATATTAAGGAGTGATGACGATGCCTTTAACGATGGCGAGTATTGGTGAAATCCAAACAATAAAGAAAGTTGGTGGGAAACAAGATGTAAAGTTGTTCTTAGAATCACTTGGTTTTACTGTAGGAGCAATAGTTACTGTAGTAAGTAAAAATCAGGGTAATTTAATTACTAAGATTAAAGAATCAAGAGTTGCAATCAGTAAAGAAATGGCAAATAAAATTATAATTTAAGGAGGTGCTATAAATGAAGACATTAAGAGATGTGAAAGTTGCAACTAGTGCTAAAGTATTAAAATTGCATGGTACAGGAGCAGTCAAAAGAAGAATCATGGATATGGGAATTACTAAGGGAACAGAAGTGTTTGTACGTAAAGTTGCACCATTAGGAGATCCAATTGAAATTAAAGTACGCGGTTATGAGTTATCATTACGTAAAGCGGATGCTGCTATGATTGAAGTGTTATAGGAGGATAAATAAATGTCGATTACAATAGCTTTAGCAGGTAATCCCAATAGTGGGAAAACAACATTATTTAATGCGTTAACTGGTTCAAATCAGTTTGTTGGAAACTGGCCGGGGGTAACAGTTGAAAAAAAAGAAGGGAAAATAAAAGGATATAAAGACGTAAATTTAATGGATTTACCTGGTATTTATTCTTTGTCGCCTTACACTTTAGAAGAAGTGGTAGCTCGTAATTATTTGATTCAAGAGCGACCAGATGCGATTATAAATATTGTTGATGGTACTAATTTAGAGAGAAATCTTTATTTAACAACGCAGCTTATGGAATTAGGGATTCCAGTTATTATGGCGATAAACATGATGGATATAGTTACTAAAAATGGTGATAAAATTAATATAAAAAAATTATCGATGGAATTAGGGTGTAAGGTAGTTGAAATTTCAGCTTTAAAAAGTACTGGGATTAAAGAGGTTGTTGAATTAGCGATAGCAGTGGCTAATTCAAAAAGAATTAATCTACCAGTTTATAGGTTTGATCAAATAATTGAAAGTGAATTAGAAAAAATTAAAGAGATGCTTCCAAATAATATTGTAGAAGAACAAAAACGTTTCTATGCAATTAAGCTGTTTGAAAGAGATGATAAAATTACGGGTCTGATTAGTAAAACTCCTGATATTGAAACAATTATTACCAAGATTGAAGAGAAGTTTGATGATGATGCAGAGAGTATTATTACAAATGAACGATATCAGTTTATTACGTCAATTATTGATGATTGCTATCAAAGAAATGGTAAAGAACAATTATCAGTTTCTGATAAGATCGATCGAATTGTGACTAATCGCTGGTTAGCATTACCGATTTTTGCATTAATAATGTATATCGTCTACTATATTTCTGTTAGTACAGTAGGAACTTGGGCAACTGATTGGGCTAATGATGGTGTTTTTGGTGATGGATGGAGTTTATTTGGTATGGCTATTCCTTCAGTTCCAAGTTTAATTGAAAGTTTATTAGTATCGTTAGGTACGGCGGGGTGGCTAAATGGATTGATTTTGGATGGTATCGTAGCTGGTGTAGGAGCAGTACTTGGTTTTGTGCCGCAGATGTTAGTGTTGTTTTTCTTTTTAGCAATTCTTGAATCTTGTGGTTATATGGCACGGGTGGCTTTTATTATGGATCGTATTTTTAGAAAGTTTGGACTTTCAGGCAAATCATTTATTCCGATGCTGATTGGTACTGGCTGTGGGGTTCCGGGAATAATGGCTTCACGTACGATTGAAAACGATCGTGATCGAAAGATGACTATTATGACAACTACTTTTATTCCTTGTGGAGCGAAACTCCCTATTATTGCTTTGATTGCGGGTGCTTTATTTAGCGGGGCATCTTGGGTAGCTCCAACTGCATATTTTATTGGGATAGGAGCAATTGTTACGTCAGGTATTATTTTAAAGAAAACCAGACGTTTTGCAGGAGAACCAGCACCATTTGTAATGGAACTTCCAGCATATCATATGCCAACTTTTTTGAATGTTTTAAGAAGTATGTGGGAAAGAGGATGGTCATTTATTAAAAAAGCTGGTACAATTATTATGCTTTCTACTATTTTAGTTTGGTTTACTTCATATTTTGGATTTGTTGATGGTAAATTTATAATGCTTGAAGAGACACAACTAGATCAAAGTATTTTGGCTTCATTAGGAAATGCGATTGCTTGGTTATTTACACCACTTGGATGGGGTGATTGGAAAGCAGCTGTAGCAGCTTTGACTGGTTTAGTAGCAAAAGAAAACGTTGTTGGTACATTTGGAATTCTTTATGGTTTTGCAGAAGTAGCTGAAGATGGAGTTGAAATTTGGGGAACTTTAGCGCTAAGTTATACTCAAATAGCGGCATTTTCATTTTTGATTTTTAATTTATTATGTGCACCATGTTTTGCAGCTATGGGGGCAATTAAAAGAGAAATGAATAATGGTAAATGGACGGCATTTGCAATTATATATCAAACTGTATTTGCCTATCTAGTAGCATTTTGTGTTTATCAAATTGGAAATGCGGTTATCACTAAAACATTTACTACTGCAACGATAATTGCAATTATTGTTATAATTGGTTTTATATATTTAATAGTTAGACCATATAAAGAAAGTAAGAAACATAATATTAGTTTTGATAATGTAGTTACTCCAAAATAGAAAGGGTGATTATGATGGTATGGTTAATAGAAAATTTATCTACTATTTTAGTTTGCTTGATTATTATAATTGCGGTTGTTTTAGCAATACGCTCAATTAGAAAAGATAAGATTAGTGGTAAATCGAGATGTGGTGGTAACTGTGGAAGTTGTGGCGATATATGTAATAGTAAAAATAACTTTGTTGATAGTTATCATCATGATCATGTTAAGAAGTGTTAAAACACTTCTTTTTGTTTGTAAAAAATAAGAAAAATTGTATAATAGAGGAGACTTATATTTTAGGAGGAGTTATGGATAAAAAAGCAATTTTTTTAGATGTAGATGGAACTTTAGTTGCTGGTCATATGGAAATGAGTAATAAAGTGAAAGAAGCTATCATAAAAGCTCGTTTAAATGGTCATAAAGTATTTATATGTACAGGTCGAAATAAAGCTGGAATAAAAAGAGAATTAGAATCAGTAGAATTTGATGGGATAGTTGCAAGCGCAGGCAGTTATGTTGAAATTAATAATGAAGTGATACATAATGCTTATTTTGATAAATTATTAGTGGATAAAATTACGAACATTTTTAATGAAAATAATATTTTTTATAATTATGAATGTACAGATATGACTTTTATGAGTGATGAGATGGTTCGGTTATTTGTTGGTGGGATCAATTTTGAAAAAAGTAATTCTGAGTTAGAGCGTTTAAGAGCACAGCAGCATGATAAATTTAATATTAAAGATATGAGTAGTTATACTGATCAAAGAGTTCATAAAATTTGTTTTATTTCTTTAGATCAAGAAGCTTTGAATCGAGCTGCTAAAATGTTGGAACAAGATGTTAATGTAATAATTCATGATATGTTTGATGTTACTACAATAAATGGTGAGTTGATTTCAAAAATAAATAACAAAGCTACGGGGATACAATATGCAATTGATTATTTAAATATTGATAAAGAAAATACGATTGCTTTTGGCGATAGTATGAATGATTATGAAATGATTGATTTTGTTAATTATGGTGTAGTTATGGAAAATGGCAGTGATCAGCTAAAACAAATAGCATCTAAGATTTGTAGAAGTGTGGATGAAGATGGCGTTTATCATGAATTTATAAATTTAGGATTAATTTGATTAAAGTGCTTGACGTGTGTTGTGTTTTATGTTATTATATACGAGTAACGAGCAATGAATATTTAACTTACAGATGGTAATGTTGTATTTATAGGCAACTTATCATCTGTTTTTTTATATGGGTAATGCTTTTTATAATATCAAGAGGAGGTACGTCTGGATGAATACAGGTACAGTAAAATGGTTTAATAGTGAAAAAGGTTTTGGATTTATT
>NZ_JBKTWO010000061.1:0-15024 GCF_047249845.1 Thomasclavelia sp. | reverse complement strand
CAAAATAAACACCAATGAAATAGCAATGTCTCGTTCCTGAGCGTCTCGAAGGAGTACATGCAGTGTAGTTCTTACTGCTGGTGAGATAGCAACAGTAATACCACTAAAATGAAAATGAGTCATATCCTGAAATAATATATCCATTTTAATCTTTAAAATATCAATATCATTAATACTGGTATTTTTACGATCATAATAAACATCACTAGCTCTAATTCCATAACCATTTTCAAGATAATATAAGCCTACGCGTTCTCCCTTAAAACAAATAGTGCTAGTATCGATCTTGTTTTGTTTCATGAAACTTGCAAAACTCCTGCCAACAGAGTTGGCAGGTAATCCAGTAAATACTTTAGTAGCGATTCCCAATCCTGATAACGTTCTAGCAATGTTAATTTCACTACCACCGTAATGCATAGAAGTTAACACATTATCATTAATTTTTTCATTATTAAGAGGGGTGAATCTAATTAGTGGTTCACCAAAAAATAATATTTTTTTCATTTCTGTTTTTCCTTTCAAAAAAATGCCATCAAATGATGGCAAAATATATTACAATGTATAGTCAGCAATTATTATATTTATAAGGAGGGAGGAAATAAAAGATAATGGGATAGCTAATATACACGTAATAGCAATATTATAAAAGTGATTTAATATAAGTAGCAATTTCTTCATCTTGGCAATTTGCAAAGAAATACTCTTGAAATTTTTCACCAGCAATTGTTTCTTTTAAGAAATCTTGATCGATTTGTTTTAAAATTGTCATCATATCGTTATGGGTAATCTGTTTTACTTCATTTAAAATACGAGCATTTCGTTGTTCTGGAACTGCACGCTCTTTTGGATATCCGCCGCCAGCAGTTTCAGCAAATAATCTTTCAAAAATTAATTTTAAATTTAATTCAGCTCCCCAGCCAAATCCTTTAGCATAAGGGATTGATAGAGCATTACCTCCATTAATTTGAGAAAATAAATAAGCATCAGTTGGTTCTGCTGCTAATCCACATGTTTATTTGGAGCTATTTATTTAGCATAGCCCCGCTTCAGTACCATCCTGTAATAACAAAATCGGCAGCTTTAGTTTAATAAAATGGCGGCTAATAAACCGTTTTGAACATATGTTAATTGGCTCTCATTTTCTTTACCTACTGCCATAGTTATACCTCATAGCCTTTTTGATCGGCTACTTCTTTTAAGTGTTATAAATAATTTCATTTAGCCGCTTGGCTATTTTCGTTAATTAAAGCTATTTCATACAATACTCCTTTTAATTATTGGTTGTTTACCAATATAGGCTAAATCACCATCTACATATAAAACATGACCATTTACAAAATCACTAGCATCACTCGCTAAAAAAATCGCAGGTCCTATCAAATCATCAGTTTTTCCCCAACGTGCCGCTGGAGTTTTAGAAATAATAAATTGATCAAATGGATGACGGCTGCCATCAGCTTGTAGTTCTCTAAGTGGAGCAGTTTGTGGAGTGGCAATATATCCTGGACCAATTCCATTACATTGAATATTAAATTCACCATATTCGGAAGCAATGTTACGTGTTAGCATTTTTAAACCGCCTTTAGCTGCCGCGTAAGCACTTACGGTCTCTCTTCCTAATTCTGACATCATTGAACAAATATTAATAATTTTTCCATGACCTTTTTTGATCATTGAAGGGATAACGGCTTTAGAAACAATAAATGGAGCATTTAAGTCTACATCAATTACTTTTCTGAAATCGTTGGCACTCATTTCACACATTGGAATTCGTTTAATAATTCCCGCATTATTTACTAAAATATCAATTGCTCCAACTTCTTGTTCGATTTTTTTAACCATTTCATTAACAGCAATTTCATTGGTGACATCACAGACATATCCATAAGCTGTTATTCCTGCTGCTTGATAAGCAGCTAACCCTTTATTTACTAAATCTTGATTAATATCATTAAAAATAATCGTAGCACCAGCGCTGGCATATCCGCTAGCGATTGCAAAACCTATTCCATAAGAGGCACCAGTTACGAGTGCAACTTTACCAGTTAAGGAAAATTTATTCATATTGAATGTTTCAGCCATATAATCTTCTCCATTTCTAAATAATTATTCCAGTAAGAAGTTAAATCGAAGTAAACCAGAAACAATGATAAATGTGACATGAAGGGACTTACTGGAATATTTTGATGTAAGTAACTACCAGTTACAACTAAAGCATAGTTTAGTAAACCGGTTTTGTCAACGGTAAAATGCAAAAAAATAAAAAAATATTTATTTTTAAAATTGATATTTTGGTAAAAAAGAAAAAAATAAGACATTATTTTTGCTTTTTTATCCTTATATATGTAATTTTTTTAATAAAATATTCTCTTAAAAAAGGTTGACAACGCTTTCACCTAAGTATAAAATTAAAATGTAAGTAAACCAGTTTACTGTTTTTTATCAGTAATTATATTAGAAAGCGAGGAAATTTAGTGGATAAGAAAATTATTTTAGTTTCTCACGGAAAACTATCAGCAGGAATGTTACATTCTGTACAAATGATTGTTGGAGAAAACGAGGCGCTAACTTGTTTAGGAATGATGCCGGGAGAGCATTACTCAGTTGTTAGTGATCAAGTAGCAAAAATGGCTCAAGAAAATCCCAATACCCAATTTATTGTGATTGCCGATTTATTAGGTGGTAGTGTTTGCAATGGGTGCATGCCATTAGTTCAAGAAAAGAACGTTAAATTAATTAGTGGATTAAATATGGGGCTTGTAATTGAATTATTGTTTGCACCAGCACCAATGAGTGATGAAGATATTCAAGCAAAAATTGAAGCTTGTAAAAAAGGGATAGTTCATATATCTACTAAATATATGGAAGAACAAAATCAATCAAATGATGATGAATTCTTTTGAAGGTAATAATGAAAGGGGTATGTATTTATGATATCAATGATGCTTATTGCTGATCGAATAATTCATGGACAAGTTGCAGAGATGTGGTCTAAAGAATTAGGGATTAGCAGAATTATTGTTGCTAGTGATGCTATTGCTAGTAATGAAATTCAAGTAAGTGCTTTAAAAATGGCGGCACCTGCAGGAGTAAAGGCTGCAATTTTGCCAATCAACAAAGCTATTGGAATTTTATCTGATCCTCGTAGTGAGGCAATGAAGATTTTAGTGATTTCTAATAATCCGGATGATTTATTAGCGGTCGCTAAAGGTATAAGTGAAAAGCCAGTGTTAAATGTAGCTAATTATGGACGTATTGGTGGTGGTTTATCAAAGAAAGTAAAGATTTCTGAATCTGTATATGTAACTGAACATGACAAAGAAGTGTTTAAAGAATTTGAAGAGTTAGAAATTGAAATGATTCATCAACCTTTACCAGGTGATGAAAGACAAGACTTTATGAAATTACTAGGGGGAAAATAGAATATGTTAGCAAACGCATTGATTGTTGGGATTGTTTTAGCAGCAACTAAGTTTTTTGACTGGTATGGAAATACAATGTTCCAAAGACCAATCTTCTGTGTTGCAATTTTAGGAGCATTATTGGGACACCCAACCGAGGGGATTATCTTGGCTGCTGAGCTAGAGTTAGTATTTTTAGGTAATGTTAGTTTAGGTGGTGTTATGCCAAGTGACTTTACTTTAGGTTCAATTTTTGGAGCAGCTTTTGCTTTATTATTAGGTAAGGATTTAGCAACAGCGGTTACTTTAGCATTACCGCTTGCGGCTCTTGGACCTTTATTATATTCATCAATGAAGATCGTAGTAACTTCATTAGTTCCAAAATTTGAAGATTTAATTGAAAAACGTAATATTAAAGGATTTAAGAGGTTATGGCTCCTTCAATTTATTGGTTTTCATTTAGCTTATTTTGTTTTAGGATTTGTTTGTATTTATGTTGGTACAGATGCAGTTAGTGCCTTTGTCAATGCCATTCCAGACTGGGTTCAAAAATCAATGACTGTTGCCTCAACAATGTTACCAGCATTAGGTATGGCTTTATTATTAAAATCATTATGGAATAAAGAAATCTGTCCATATTATTTCTTAGGTTTTGGTCTTGGTGCTTTCTTCTTCTATAATAATGTTACTGGGGCTTCTCTTGTAGATGGTGCAGTCAAATTAACTAGTGCTTCTACTAAAATCTTGTCTTTAGTACAAATTTCATTTATTGGAGGGTGTGTAGCCGCAATTATTATTTTCAATGAGTTAAGAAAAATTAAAGATGATGAAAAAAGACAAGTAATGACAACAACACTTGATGAAAGCGAGGACTTCTTCAATGACTAATACCGCAGCACCTTCAATGAAGACAAAACTTACGTCAGAACAAAAGAAACTAGTAAGATCAGTATTTTGGAGATCAATGTGGTTAATGTTCTGTACGTCATATACAAAACAACAAGGAACAACATTTGGTTGGACAATGATACCTTATTTAGAGGACATCTATGGTAAGGAAACGGATGAATTTTATGATGCAATGTCACGTCATCAAGATTTCTTTAATACAACACCAGGAATGTCACCATTTATCTTTTCATTAGTTATTTCTATGGAGCAAGAAAGAAAAGCTTGTTTAGACGCTGGTAAAGATTTTGATGATGCTTCAATTGAAGCAATTAAAGTTGCCTTAATGGGACCGTTTGCTGGAATTGGGGACTCCGTTTATTCTGGGGCTTTAAGAATTATTGCAACTGGGATTGCTTTAGGTTTCTCTCAAAGTGGATCTTGGTTAGGGCCGATCTTATTTGCATTAGTTTATAATATTCCTAATATTTTAATTAGATATTTTGGAGCTGCCTTTGGTTTAAAATTAGGTAGTACGTATATTTCAAAAGCTCTTGCTTCAGGTCAAATCAAGGCCTTTACAAAAGGCTTTGCGGTTTTAGGTTTGATCATGACCGGGGCAATGACAGCGCAATATGTAAGTTTTAAAACAACATTTGTTGCTGATTTTGGGGGAACAATATTTAATTTGCAAAATGTCTTAGATCAAATTATGCCTGGTTTATTACCACTAGGAATTACAATGGCATCTTTCTTCTACTTACGTAAGAAAAATAAACCAATTACCGTATTATTAGTAATGTTTGCTGCATCATTGCTTCTAACTGTATTAGGAGTCTGTGGTGGATAAAAGGGTTATTTAGGGTTAACAGGGAAGAGCTTGTTAGCCCTTTGTTGCTATATTTGGAGGTAAAATATGAGTGAAGTTTTAATTATTATAGCAATTTTAATTATTTCATCAATTATAATGGCAATAATAAAGAAAAATATTTTTATAAAAGTTTATAATAGTTTAAATACTGAAGATTATGATAGCTTTTTTAAATATGTTGATAGTCGATTAGCAAGAGCAATGATGCCAATCTATACGCGAGAGATATTAAAACTTAGTGCCTATATAAAGACTGAAACAAATCAGGGTGTTACGAATCAATTCAATCAAATGATGAAAATGAATCTAACAACTTATCAGCTTAGTGATATTTTAGTACGTGGTTTTAACTATTATTGTAATCATGACCAAATTAATAGATGTAAAAAGATTGTCAGTAAAATGGCTGAAGTTTTTGATGAAAGGGAGTTAAAAAAATATCAGCGCCACTATGACATTTTAATGAATGGTTCAACCAAATATATCAATGAATTAGAAAATGAATTAGAAAAACATCGAGGTAAGAAAAAAGGATATTTGGAGTATCTTTTAGCAAAATCTTATCAAACAAAGAATAATCAGAAAGATTATTTAAAATATTTAAATAGAGCAATGGAGGATTATCAGACAAATGTCCAAGAACTTGAAAGAACACTCCAAGTTATGTAGCAGAGCTGATTTAGTTGACTGGCTTAAAACAATGTTACCTGATCCCTGGGATTATCAAGGAGTAACCGGTTCAACATATCAGCAGGAGATTAGAGAATTAGAATATGTATCAAGACCACTTTGGGCAATCTTTTCTTTGATTGCAAGTGGTGATTATGATGAGATGCTAGTATTACCATATATTGAAAGAATAAAATATGAGTTGAACCTGAAAACAAAAACAGTATTTTTAAAACCAACTACAAAAAACTCGCCAAATAGCTGTGGAAATGGCTGTATATGGTTATGGCCTTCTCTGTTGCCAAGATAAACTGTTGAACTATTTTAGTAATGAAGAAATTGAATACTTAGAGACATGGTTAAATTCTATCAATGAAATTGAGTTTCCACAAAATAATTGGTTTTTATTTTTATTTATCGTGAATTGTGGATTGAAAAAAAACAATTTGCGATATAGTCAAGCTAAAATAGATGAGGCTAAAGCAAAAATTAATGATTTGTATGTAGGTAATGGCTGGTATCAAGACGGGGTAGCAAGTCAAAGAGATTACTATATTGCTTTTGGTTTTCACTTTTATAGTATGATTTTAAGTAAATATACAGATGAATTTTATCGTGAAACTGTTAAAGAGCGTTGTTGGAAATTCCAAGAGGATTTCAAATATTGGATTGATCAACAAGGTAGAACCCTTCAATTTGGACGAAGTTTAAGTTATCGATTTGGTCATGTGGCATTTTGGGTAGGACAAGTAGTAAGTGAGAACTATAATTATGAACTTAGCGAAGTTAAAGAAATAATTTTTAGAAATTTGAACTACTGGCATGATTTTCTTATTACTCAAAATAATATGATTACTGTGGGTTGTGGTTATCCTAATTTATTGTTATCAGAAGATTATAATGCACCAGGCTCACCAGCATGGGCTTTAAAGACATTTGTATTATTGACGTTACCCGGCAGTCATTCTTTTTGGCAGATTGAGGCTAAGAAAAGAATTAATTTGAATACTTTGAGTTGTCAAGTTGAACCCGGTTTTTTAATTATTGCAGGGATTAAACATCACTATGCTTTATCTGGTTTTCAGTATAGTAAAGGACATGATTTACAACATCATGCTAAATACGGAAAGTTTTGTTACTCGACTGGATTTGGTTGGAATCTAAGTCGTGATGTTCAGGGGATAGAAAGCTATGCAATCGATAATGCCTTGGCGCTATCGGTAAAGGGAACGGAACAATATGTCAGCCGTGGTGAAATTCAAAAGTGTGTAGTTCATAAGGATTATTTGTATAGTAAATGGAATTATGGTGTGGTAGCAGATATAGAAACTTGGCTTGTTCCAATTGATGAGGATTAACATTTACGAATTCATCGAATAGTTACTGATATGGAGCGACAAGCATATGAAGGAGCTTTTCCTGATTGGGGATGGCATTATAAATTTAATCAGCCGATTGTTAAGGATAAAACTATTATTTTAGAAACTGATGGGGTTTGCAGCGGAATTAGAGATATTTTTAAAAATCGAATACCAGTGGCGATAAAGCAAAATCCTAATACTAATATTTATGATTGTGAAACAAATGGTGTAGCATGTTTGTATGGCGTAATAAACAAGGGTCAAACACTTTTAGGAAGTTTAGTTTACGGTGATCTTCAAGGTAATTGCCCAAATATGATGATACCGTTAAAATTTGAGCATCAGTTGCTAGAATTTAAAAATAAAAAAATATATTTAGAAGAATTTTAGGAGATGAGTATGAAATATAATTTAGATGAAAATAATCAAAAATGGTTAGATAAAATATATGAAAAAATAATGGCAAAGATGTCAGCACAATGTGATCGAATCGGTGATAAAATTCCTTATATTGCCGAAGGTGGAGTATATCGGGAAGATAAAGCGCAAACAGACATAGTTTGGTGGACTAATGGTTTTTGGCCGGGGATGCTTTGAAATGTATCATGCTACCGGTGAAGAAAAATATAAGGTAGCAGCTAATGGAGTTGAAGATAAGTGGTCAGCTTTTGACAAATATACAGGGTTACACCATGATGTTGATTTATGTGGCTTCATAGTGCAGTTGCAAATTACCGTATTACAGGAAATGAACGTTCTTTAGCGCGAGGATTGCATGCTGCTCATTTATTGGCAGGTCGTTATAATCCCCGTGGAAAGTTTATTCGTTCATGGAATCGTGATCGAGCTGGCTGGGTCATTGTTGATAGTATGATGAATGTCCCATTATTATATTGGGCAGAAGATGTTATTGATGATCCACGTTTTAAATATATAGCAATGGATCATGTTGATACAGTTATGAATAATACTGTCCGCCAAGATGGCTCTTGCAATCATATTATTGTATTAGATCCGACTAATGGTGAATTATTGGAAACACCAGGAGGGCAAGGATATGCTAGTGGTTCTTCATGGTCACGGGGACAAGCTTGGGCAATTTATGGTTTTGCTTTAAGTTATTTGCATACTGATAAAAAAGAATATTTAGATACAGCTAAAAAGGTTGCTCATTATTTTATATCACAAATTGATTTAACTGATGGAGTTGCTTTATTAGATTTTAGAGCTCCTAAAGAACCAGTTTACTGGGATTCAACTGCAGGTGTCTGTGCAGCTTGTGGATTGCTTGAAATTGCTAATCATGTTCCTGCATTAGAAAAAGATTTCTATATTAATGCAGCTATTAAAATATTAAAAGCTACTGATAAAAAATTCTGTAATTGGGATATTAACTATGATTCAATCGTCCAAATGGGTTCTGGTTCATATTTTACTGAACATGATAAACATGTACCGATTATTTATGGTGATTATTTCTTCATCGAAGCAGTTTTAAGATTATTAGATAAGGATATTTTAATTTGGTAAGTAAAATGAAATATATATTACTATGCATTGATGTTGATGGTACTTTAGCTTGCGACGATAAATCAATATCACGACAAAATATTGAGGCTTTAAAAAAAGCTGATAAGGCAGGTATAAGAATTGCAATTGCTTCAGGTCGGACACCTAATTCTTTAAATGAGATTTTTAAACAAATTGGGGTTAGTCCATTATTGATTTGTTTAAATGGTGCTTATCTCGAAGATGATGGTAAAGCAATTTTAAAGCATACTTTGACTAAGGAACAATTGGAAAAAGCTTATCAAGTTATTGTTGAAAATAAAACATATGCAGCATTTAGTACTCCACAATTCTCAATTCGAAATAATGATGTTTCAAATTCTTGGAAAAAACAATTAGAAAAAGGTAGTTTAAAAGCTGACTTCATTATTGCTAAAGATCAAGATGATTATCAAAATTTGGTTTTTGAATATGCCCAAGATATTGTAAAAATTTCTATTTTAGAAAGAGATAAGGGTAAATATCAAAAAGTCAGAAAAGAGTTAGAAGAACTAGATCTTTATGCAGTAGCAATGTCGGATATTGATTATGTTGATGTAACTGATAAACAAGTTACTAAAGGGTCCGCTGTAAAGGAATTAGCAAAATATTTATCAATTGATGTAAATGAAGTTATTTGTATCGGCGATAATGAAAATGATTTAGAAATGCTGGAAGTAGCTGGATTAGCTGTAGCGATGAAGAATGCTACGAAAACAATTAGAGAAAAAGCCGATGTGATTAGTGATTTTGATAATAATCATCATGGTGTTGCTGATGTGATTGAAAAATATATTTTATAGCGGGGGGAAATTATGGATAATTATTTCAATGTTTTAGATTATGGAGTTAAACAAGATTGCCAAGAATTGCAGACGCAAGCATTTCAGACTGCTATCAATGCTTGTTTAAAACAGGGGGGAGGTACGCTCATTGTCCCTGAAGGTAAATATTATGTTGGCAGTTTAAGATTATATTCACACATGACTTTGTTATTAGAAGAAAATGCCAGGTTATATGGTAGTAATAATTATCAAGATTATCATGATTTTAAAGTACCCAGTACATTAGGTTATTTACAAAATGAAGATTATATTAAAATGTGGAATTTACCTGAATATTATATATATGGGATAATTTGTGCTTTTCAAGCTCAAGATATTAAAATCATTGGCAAATGTGGCTCGGTAATTAACGGTCAAGATTGTTATGATGAAAATGGTGAAGAAAAATTTCGAGGACCGATGGGAATCATTTTTAGTCAATGTGAGGATATTACTTTGCAAGGTTATACGTTTGTTAATAGTGCTAACTGGTCGCATCAGTTAGACAGCTGTCAAAATATAATTATTAATAATGTGAAAATTAAAGCAGGACATGACGGTTTCAATCTTCATCATTGTAGTGATATTCAAATTAGTGATTGTCACTTAGAAACTGGTGATGATTGTGTTGCAGGTTATGATATTAGAAATTTATTAGTTAGAGACTGCTATTTTAATACTGCGTGTAATGTACTTAGAATTGGTGGAAATAAGCTAATTTTTGATCATTGTAAATTTGTTGGTCCAGGACATTATCCACACCGTTCTACAAATAGTTATAATACTCATGCAGTTTTTAAATATTATGCGATTTGCTGTGATAAGATTCGAGAAGATGGTAATGATATTATCATTAAAAATAGTGAATTTGAAGATGTTACAAAGTTATTAGTTTATGATCATGGGAATGAAAAGATGATGCAAAATAATTTGCCACTTAGAAAAATAGTTTTTGAAAATGTTAAGCTGGTTAACTTAAAGCAATCATCATTATTTAAAGGTAATGGTGAAAGATGTCAATTAGTAATTAAGGATGCTTTCATTGATTACTGTAATCAAGATGATTTTTTAGTAATTGATGCAAGTATTGAATTGATTATGGATAATGTGATTTTTAATAAAACTACAATGCTTAAAATAAACAAAAATAGTTTAGTTAAAATAACTAATTGCAAAAATTTAAAACTTATTGAGGAGACACAAAATGACTAAAATTATTAATCCAATTTTACGAGGATTTAATCCCGATCCTTGTATTTGTAAGGCTAAGGACAAATATTATATTATTACTTCGACTTTTGAATGGATGCCGGGAGTGAGTGTTTACGAGTCTGATGATATGGTTAATTGGAAACGTCATGGGGCAATTTTGAATAGTCTTGATCTACGCGGAATTCCTGATTCGGCAGGAGTTTGGGCACCTGCCTTAACGTACTATGAAGATACTTTTTATTTGATTTATACGGTTTCAAAACAAATTGATGGTTATTTCAAAGATGTTGAAAATTATGTTATTACTGCCCCAACAATTGATGGTCCATGGAGTGAGCCGCTCTTTATTAATGCTTCTGGTTTTGATCCTTCAATGATACATGTTGATGGTAAACATTATGTATTAAATCCACAATGGGATCCACGTCCTTTGAATGGACATAAAAAGTTTAATGGTTTACTCTTGCAAGAATTTGATTTTGATAAGGGAATGATTGGAGTCGCCACTGTAGTGTTCAAAGGTAGTGCGACAGGTGGACCAGTGGGACCGCATTTGATGAAAAAAGGTGATTTTTATTATATTATTGCTGCTGAAGGAGGAACAGGAAGACATCATTCAATTTGTGTGGCTCGTTCTAAGAATATTTGGGGACCTTATGAAATTTCACCATATCATCCACTTATTACGGCTTGGCAAAAAGATACAATCTTAAAAAAATCTGGACATGGTAATTTTGTGGAAACAGATGATGGCTGGTATTTAGTCCATTTATGTGCACGATATTTAAATGAACAGGAGGTTTCGGTATTAGGACGTGAGACATCATTGCAAAAAATTGAATGGATCAATGATTGGCCGAGAATGGTTCAAGGTGACTGCACACCTTTGGTAGAAGTTGAAGCTTCAGGTGAAACAGTTAACCGGGATCTAGAAAATAAATATTATACAAACTTTAAAAATATTGACTTTGTTAATGAGGGCTGGTTAAGTTTAAGAACAAAATTTGAAGATAAAGTAAATTTGGTTGATGCTGGATTAGAATTAAAGGGCAATGATTCATTAACCTCGTTGTTTGATCAATCATTGATTGCTAGAAGGTGGACTAGTTTTGACTTTGTTGCAGGAACTACGTTGTGTTTTAAGCCATATCACTATAATCAAACAGCTGGGTTGAGTTGTTTTTATAATACTAAAGCATTTCACTATCTATATGTTGGCTATGATGAAGTAAAGAAACAAAGAATTATTAATATTTTGACAAATGATAATTTTAATTTTAATGAGCCTTTGGAAGGTAATTATATTTATGTAAATGATGATGTAAAAAGAATATCTTTAAAAGTAATGGTTAAACAGGATAAGATTCAATTTTATTATGCTTGTGATGATTCTAAGTTTGAGGTAGTTGGTCCGGTGCTGGATGCATCTATTTTAAGTGATGAGCATGTTTCTGGATGGACTTATACTGGGGCAGTCATCGCAATTAGTGCAGTTGATAATTTTAATAAAGATACTAAAGCTGTTTTTAGTGAATTCTACCAAGAGAATAATGATTAAGAGGAATTAAAATGATTGAGATTTTAGAGCATGAAAAAACATTTCATCTCCAAACAAGTAAGACATCAATGATTTTTAGTGTGCTCGATTCAGGGCACCTTGTTTGTTTATATTGGGGAAAACGAGTTTATGATCAAACGTTTAGTTATCTTATTAAAGAAATCAAACGGGCTAGTTATTTAAGTGAGTTAGCTGGAAATAGAAATTTTAACTTAGAACAGAGGCCACTATTATACCCAGCTTATGGTAATCCTGATATGCGGATACCGGCATTTATGTTTAGATATCAAGATGGCTCAAGAATTTCTAGTTTTGAGTTCACTAAATATAAAATTATTGAGGGTAAAAAGAAAATTTGTGGATTACCAACAGTTTTAAGTGATAAAGCGCAAACTATAGAATTTAGTATGGTTGATCAAATTAAACAATTAGAAATAGTTTTAAGTTTTTCAATATTTTTTGATCAAGATGCAATTAGTCAAAGTGTTAGAGTAATTAATCATAATAACCAAGATATTGTTATTGAAAAAATTATGAGTGCTAATTTTAGTTTCTTAGATGACCAGTTTGATTGTTTATCATTAAATGGAGCTTGGGGACGTGAATGTCATTTAAATCGTAAAGCACTCAGACAAGGGAATTTTATCGTTGATAGTAAACGTGGAGCAAGTGGTCATGGACAAAATCCATTTATTGCTTTGCTGGATCATGATGCAAATGAAGATCATGGAAATATTTATAGTATGAATTTAGTTTATAGTGGTAATTTTGAGGCAAATATTGAAGTTGATATGCATCAAAATACACGAATGATGATGGGAATAAATTCTTTTGATTTTAGTTGGGAGTTGGCCCCGCGAGAATGTTTTTATAGCCCGGAGGTTATAATGATCTATAGTTCAAAAGGGCTTGGGGAAATGAGCCGTAAATATCATCGTTTGTATCGTGAATGTCTAATGATAAGTCATTTTGCTAAAAGGCTTCGCCCTATTTTAATTAATAATTGGGAAGCTACTTATTTTGATTTTAATCAAGAAAAATTACTTTCTTTGGCCAAACAAGCTAGTAAATTAGGAATTGAATTATTTGTTTTAGATGATGGCTGGTTTGCCAAACGTAATGATGATACCAGTTCGCTTGGAGACTGGTATGTTAACGAAAGAAAAATTGGTGGTCCATTAGACAAATTAGTTAAGCAGATCAATGCTTTAAAAATGAAGTTTGGTCTATGGCTGGAGCCAGAAATGGTCAATCCGAATAGTGATTTATATAAAAAGCATCCTGATTGGGTGATTCGTGTGCAAGATTATCAACCACAGACTTCCCGTTGCCAATTAGTTTTAGATTTATGTAATCCAGAAGTTCAAAATTATATAATCAAAGCTGTTAGTAATATTTTAGATAGTGCTAATATTGAGTATATCAAATGGGATATGAATCGTAATATTACCGATATTGGCTCTAATTATTTACCAGTGCATTTACAAAAAGAAGTCTTACACCGCTATATGATAGGCCTATATCATATTCTTGATGTTCTAGTGAGTAAATATCCCCAAGTTTTGTTTGAAGGATGTGCTGGTGGGGGTGGACGCTTTGATCCAGGGATGCTTTATTATATGCCGCAAATTTGGACTAGTGATGATAGTGATGCGATTGAACGTTTAACGATTCAAAAAGGCACTTCAATGGTTTATCCAGCAATTAGTATGGGGGCTCATGTTTCGGCTTCACCTAATCATCAAGTTGGTCGGATTACAGGTATTGAGACTCGTTCGGTTGTCGCAATGCAAGGAACTTTTGGATATGAGTTAGATTTAACAAAACTTAGTGATCTTGAACTAGCTGTGATTAAAAATCAAATAACTAAGTATAAAAAACTTCGTCCAATTATTCAATTTGGTGATTTATATCGTTTGAAAGACAATGATAATGAACAGGCTTGGATGTATCTCTATCAAAAGCAAGTATTAGTGAGCTATGTTCAGATCTTGGCTAAGCCAAATACGGTACCGAAACGATTAAAATTGAAAGGATTAAAAGTAAATACTAAATATTGTTTATTAGAAGATAATCAAGTTTATGATGGGAGTGTTTTGATGAATATTGGTTTACCTCTAGAAAAAGTTAAAGAGGATTTTTATAGTAAACAATGGTATTTAAAAGAGATAAATGAAGATGAATAAGATATTAGCGACATATAATAGTCAGGATATGCAGATTTGTTATTTACGCGGAGTGGATCGTAATGGGCATGAGGTTGTAGGATTAAGAATTATACCTATTTCAATGATTGATCAGATTATTGATGAAAACGACGATATTGAACCATTGATTCAAATAAAGTTAGTTGGTGATGATTATCCGTTCAATTATTCTCAAGGTAGGACAATGCGCAATAGTGAAACAACTTTTAAATTAAAATATCAGTTCCAAGAAAAAATAATTAAAGACACGCATTATACAATTATTACTCATTTATATGATGATAGAGGGATTGATTATCAGCATTACTTATCATTTGATATAGGTAGTAGTGCTATAAATACCTTTACTAAAGTGATCAATAGAACTAATAAAAATATAAAAATTGAAATGATATCAAGTTTTACTTTAGGTTCAATTACTCCATTTACTAAAGGGTTAGCTAAGGAAAGTCTATTGATGCATCAATTTAAAAGTACTTGGGCTT
>NZ_JBKTWO010000060.1:0-15271 GCF_047249845.1 Thomasclavelia sp. | reverse complement strand
ATATCGCAAAAGGTGTAGCACATGTTCATTCAACTTTCAATAATACTATTGTAACTATTACTGATGAACATGGAAATGTATTAACATGGTCTAGTGCTGGAGCATTAGGGTTTAAAGGTTCAAGAAAATCTACTCCATTCGCTGCACAAATGGCTTCTGAAGCTGCAGCAAAGGCATCAATGGATCATGGAGTGAAATCTGTAGAAGTATGTGTTAAAGGTCCAGGACCAGGACGTGAAGCTGCAGTTAGAGCTTTACAAGCTGCTGGATTAGAAGTAACATCTATTAATGATGTTACACCAATTCCACATAACGGGTGTCGTCCACCAAAACGTCCTCGTGGATAATTATTGTATGATCAAAAAAATAATAATTCCTAGTGAGGAGGGAAATAATGCAAAAGTTTGAAAAAGCAAATTTTAATATAGCTAATTATGATGAAACAGATAATTATGGTAAATTTGTTATTGAACCTTTAGAAAGAGGTTTCGGTACAACTTTGGGGAATTCACTTCGTCGAGTTCTTCTATCTTCTTTACCTGGATCTGCTGTATATGCAATTAAAGTTCAAGGTGCTATCCATGAATTTTCTGCAGTAGATGGTGTTGTCGAAGATGTTACATCAATTATCTTAAATCTTAAGAAATTAGTCTTTGATGTGGATAGTGATGAATCGGCTACAATGATTATTGATGTTGAAGGACCTGCTACTGTAACAGGTGCTGACATTCAATGCCCTTCAGAAGTAACAATGATTTCTAATGATATGGAAATTGCTCATGTTGCTCAAGGTGCTCACTTATACATGGAATTATATGCTAAAAAAGATCGTGGTTATGTAAGTGCTGATCAAAATAAGAAGGAAATTAATACTATTGGTATTATTCCTACTGATTCAATTTATTCACCAGTTGAAAAAGTATCTTATGCAGTTGAACCAACTCGTGTTGGGGAAAGTGCCAAATATGATCAATTAACTTTAGAAATCGAAACAAATGGAGCTTTAAAACCTTATGAAGCTATTTCATTAGCTGCTAAGATTTTAGTAGAACATTTAAATATGTTTGTAGAGTTAACTGATATGGCTGTGAATATGGAAGTTATGTCTGAAGCTCAAAGTGATACAACTAATAAAGTATTAGATATGACGATTGAAGAATTAGATTTATCAGTACGTTCATACAACTGTTTAAAAAGAGCAGGTATCCAAACTGTTCAAGATCTTGCCGCTAAATCTGAAGATGATATGATCAAAGTAAGAAATTTAGGTAAGAAATCTTTAAAAGAAGTAAAAGAGAAGTTAGTTGAATTAGGGTTAGGGTTTAAACCTATCGATTAATTCGCAAATACGAAGGAAGGAGCGCTAATCTCATGGCTAAAAATAGAAAATTAGGACGTACTTCTGATATTAGAAAATCAATGTTACGTTCTCTTGCAACAGAAGTAATTATGTACGGTAAATTAGAAACTACAGAAACTAGAGCTAAAGAAGTTCGTTCTGTTGTTGAAGAATTAATTACTTTAGGTAAACGCGGTGACTTACATGCAAGACGTCAAGCTGCTGCTGTATTACACAATGTAATTGATGAATCAACAGGAAAAACAGCTGTACAAAAATTGTTTGATGAAGTAGCACCTAAATACAAAGATGTAAATGGTGGATACACTCGTATCTTAAAAACTTACAATCGTAAAGGTGACAATGCCCCAATGGCAATCATTGCATTAGTTTAATTATAAAGACCTAAGGGTCTTTTTTCTTTTACTTGACTAAAAGGTTTAATAAATATAGAATGATTAACAGTAGTATAATAAGGTGGTGAAGGAATGGATAAAATTATAAGAGTTAAAGATTTATCATTTGAATATGAATCTGGGTTAAAAACAATTGATCACATTTCTTTTGATATAAATAAAGGCGATTATGTTGCTATTTTAGGACATAATGGCAGTGGAAAAAGTACGATTGCAAAGTTATTAATTGGATTACTAGAAAAAAAGAGTGGTTCAATTATTGTTAATGGATATGAGCTTAATTTAGAAAATTTATATAAAGTTAGAGACAACATTGGAATTGTTTTTCAAAATCCTGATAATCAGTTCATTGGGGCAACTGTTCGTGATGATATAGCCTTCGGTTTAGAGAATACATGTGTTCCGCAAGCAGCAATGGACGAAATCATTAATACTTATGCAACTAAAGTTGGTATGAGTGACTTTCTTGATCATGAGCCTACAAAATTGTCTGGAGGTCAAAAACAGCGAGTAGCGATTGCTGGAATTTTGGCTATGAGCCCTAAAATTATTATATTGGATGAAGCAACAAGTATGCTAGATCCAATGGGACGACGTGAAATAAATACATTAGTTAAAGAGTTAAATCAAAAAAAAGAAATAACAATTATATCTATCACACATGATATAGAAGAAGCAAAAAATGCTGATCAAGTAATTATATTGAATTCAGGGAAAGTAGTTGCTCAAGGGAAGCCTAAAGATATTTTAAGTGATGAAACTAGTTTAATAAAATATGAGTTAGATGTTCCATTTGCTTTAAAAGTAGCATTAGGTTTAAAAAAAGCAAAAATAAATACTAGTAAATCTTTAGATATGGAGGTTTTAATAAAAGAATTATGTCAATTAAATTTAAAGAAGTAGAACATATATATAGTGAAAATACTCCATTTTCTTATCATGCTTTAAAGGGGGTCAACCTTAATATTAGAGATAAAAGTTTTACTGCAATCATTGGACAAACAGGCAGTGGAAAAAGCACTTTAATACAGCACATAAATGCATTATTGTTACCTACATGTGGTGAAATAAATATTGATGAATATATCATTACAGCAACTGATAAACCTAGTAAGCTTAAACCATTACGTAAAAAAGCTGGCCTTGTCTTCCAGTTTCCTGAATACCAGTTATTTGAAGAAACCATTGAGAAGGATATTATATTCGGTCCAATGAATTTTGGAATCAGTGAAGAAGAAGCTAAAAAGATTGCTCATAGTGTTCTTAAAACAGTGGGCTTAGATGAAAGCTATTTAAATAAATCACCATTTGATTTATCAGGAGGACAAAAACGTCGTGTAGCAATAGCTGGAATTCTTGCTATGAACCCAGATATATTAATTCTTGATGAGCCAACAGCTGGGTTAGATCCACAAGGTACAAATGAAATGATGGGTTTGTTCAAAAAAATTAATGATTCAGGAAAAACAATTATTTTAGTAACACATGATATGAATCATGTGTTGCAATACTGTGATGAAGTAGTAGTAATGAATCATGGGCGGGTTGAAAAACATGATACAGTAACAAATATATTTAAAGATAGTAATTATTTGAATAATTTAGGAATTGATTTACCAATTATTACAGATTTTATTTTAAAACTAAATAGTCACGGCTTTAATATTGATTCTTCAATTAATAACATTGATCAATTAGTTTTGGCAATTGGTGGTGAAATCAATGGATAATATGACTTTTGGTAAGTATATCCCCGTAGATTCAATAATTCATCGCTTAGATCCCCGTTTAAAGATTGGAGCTTTGTTAATTTTTTTAATTGCGATTTTTTTTGATGCTGGTTTTCTTGGGTATGGAATTATGGCAATATTTGTTTTAATTACTGCTATTGCTTCAAATATATCAATTAAGCATATTTTAAAAGCAATTAAACCAATGTTATTTATGATGCTTTTTTTAATGATTTTTAATATTTTTTTAATTAACACAGGGGAAGTTGTATTTACATTAGGAACTCTAAAAATATATTCTGGAGCCTTATTGCAATCAGCATATATATTTATACGATTAATTCTAATAATTACCATGACAACAATTTTAACATCATCTACCAAACCTTTGGATCTTACCTTAGCGATAGAAAAACTTTTAAATCCGTTAAAAAAATTTGGTTTTCCAGCTCATGAATTAGCAATGATGATTTCTATAGCTTTACGTTTTATTCCAGATTTATTGGATGAAGCTAAAAGAATTATGAAAGCTCAAGCTAGTCGAGGAGTTGACTTTAATGAAGGAAAATTGTCTGAAAAAATAAAAGCAATTGTATCATTAATAATTCCACTATTTATCTCTGCATTTCAAAGAGCAGAAGATTTAGCAAATGCAATGGAAAGCCGTAATTATAATCCAGAAGCTGCCAGAACTAGATATAAATCACTTTGTTGGAGAAAATTTGATACTATGGCATTAATATTTACTGTCGTTGTATCTGGAAGCGTAATTGCTTTAAGTATAATTATATAATGACTAGAGTTAAGTGTATTGTAAATTATGATGGTAGTAAATTTCACGGATTTCAAATTCAAAATAAATTAAGAACGGTTCAAGGGGAGATACAAAAAGCTTTAAAAAATATTTGTAAAGAAGAAATAATAATTCATGGTTCCGGTAGAACAGATGCTAAAGTTCATGGGGTTAAACAGGTTTTTCATTTTGATACAACAAGACAGATGCCCGAATCTCAGTGGAAAAAGGCAATTAATCATTTTTTACCTAATGATATTTATATTCTTGATTCAAGGTTTGTTAGTGATGAATTTCATAGTCGATATAGTGCAATGAAAAAAGAGTATCATTATTTACTTAGTACAAATGAGTATAATCCATTTCAAACCAATTATATATTTCAATATGGACGTCCTTTAGATATTAAGTTAATGAGAGAAGCAGCTAAAATATTTATTGGAAAGCATGATTTTGCTTCATTTTGTAGTTATGACCAATATGGTAATACAATTAGGGAACTATATGAGTTATCAATAAGTGATGATAATGGAGTAATTAAATTTGTTTTAGTAGGAAATGGTTTTAGAAGATATATGGTAAGACATATTGTAGGAGGATTAATACAAGTAGGAGCGAAGCGCATAACAAAAGAAAGATTGCAAGAATTATTGGATAGTCATGGAGAGAAAAAATGTTTATTTAAAGCTAAACCGCAAGGATTATATTTGTATGAGGTGTTTTATGATGAAAACTAATTTTCATACTCATACTTTTCGTTGTGGACATGCTTTAGGTAATGAAGAGGCAATGGTAAAAAGTGCAATTAAGAATGATATTTTGGAACTGGGATTTAGTGACCATATTCCTTTACCCCATTATAGACTACATATTTTAAAAGGGCTCCCATATACATTAAAAGAATTAAGAGCCTTTTTGGTAGCTGTTAAAACCATATACACTAATGGTCCAGCAATGAGAATGCCATATTATAGTAAAAAGGAACATTTAGATGAAGTAAAAAGGGTAAAAGAAAAATATAAAGAAAAAATTAAGGTTTATCAAGGATTTGAAGCTGAATATTTTGAAAACTATTTACAATATTATCAAAACCTTTTAGATTCAGGAGAAGTAGATTATTTGATCCTAGGTAATCATTTTAATAAGTATTCTATTCACACCCGTTATTATGGTAAATTACACATAACTAACGAAGAAATTATTAGTTACAAAAATGATTTAATACAAGCAATGGATACTAATTTGTTTTCATATATTGCCCATCCTGATTTATTCATGATTGGAAAAGTGTATTTTGATAATTTTTGTGAAAATATTACTAGAGAAATATGTTTAAAAGCTTTAGAAAATGATATTCCATTAGAAATAAATGGTGGTGGTATTCGCAGAGGATTACGTAAAGCTGGTGATGAAATGCTCTATCCTTATCCTAACTCTCATTTTTTTGAAATTGCAGGTGAAATAGGCTGTAAAGTAATATTAGGAATAGATGCTCATGCACCTGCAGACTTTAACGATAAGATATATAAAGATTTATATGAGTTTGCTAAAAAGCATCATTTAAATATTGTAGATAAATTTGAATTTAAAAAGGGAAGAAAAGAAATTGATTAAATTTTGTTGTAATGGTGATAAAATATTAGATACTTATTTCCCTTATTAGTTTTAATATTTATTTATTAGTGGTAAAATAGGCATAGAATAGGGAGGTGAAATTATGATACGAGAATGTATTCATAAGTATTTAGAAGATCATAAAAGTAATTATCAGGGTAAATATCGTTGTCATAGTTGTGTACAGACTAAAAAGTTTGAACATAAGTTTCATTATTATATTCGAGATATTCAGTTTCGAGAAATAAATGTTTTTTTAACTTTAGATTATTATGGACCTGAGATTAAAACAACTTTTTCAGTTGACCTCCATGAACAAGAAGAAGAGTATATCACAAAAGATGCTCTAAAACAGATTATATATTTTAATAAATATCTTACAATTCTTCATTGCCATGTTTTTCAACATTATATAGACAGTAAAAATACTGATATTATGTTAGAGCCATTAGACTATCGTAATATACTAGATTATTTAGAATATCATCGAGGTATTAATCAAGAAACAATTGATTCTTTTTATGAATTTTTTATGCCTTATCTACGTAAATTAACAAAAAGTGGAAACTATAAAAAATTTATGGATTCAGTTAATTTGTTACTTGATAAAATTTTATATGAATATGAGTGGGATGGAACTACAGCAAAATATTTAGATACCCAATATCAATTTCACTTATATTATTTTAGAATGATAATACGAATGGTATTTGATCAGCTTGATCTTTTTTATGATCAAGTCAAAGATAGTTTGTTAGAGGCAATTTGGCGTTTATGCAATTCACAAAGATTTGCATTTGCAATTATGACTGATTTTGGAAATTTAGTGTTATCACATTATCGTGTAACAAAAGCTATTTTTAAATATATTGATGAACGATTTGAAAATGAAGGAAATTCAAATATTGTTGTTCCCTATTTAAAAGCAATTTTTGAAAGTAATCAGGATGCCTATAGAGATGCTGCGATGGATGTAATTAGATTCGTAATGAGTGATATGCTTACCTTTGCAAATCATGATTTACAATTAGCTATTGGTAACTCAGTAGTACAAAATGAAGGGTACGATTTACTTATAAATTTATTTTCAAAAGATTATAATACATTTGTATTTGTATGTTTTCCAATTTCAACTTTCCCAAATGAATATCATGAAAAAATACGTGAAGAATTAGAAAAGGCAATTAGATTTTATGCTGGTAGAATGGAACATGATGAATATCGGCTAAGTTCATTTGAACAGGTTAGTAATATAAATCGGTTATTAATGGAAAATTATAAGGAGTATGGTAAAAATGGATAAAAAAGGAAAGAAAGTATTTGCCTCTTTAGCAGTTTTAGCAGGATTAGCATCTGGTGCGGGCGCTTTAAATATGTTTGTTAATCGTACAGTTAAAGCAATGCTGTATCGTCATCATAAAGAAGATGATAAACCAAGTATTCTAGAAACAAAATATGATGCTAAAAATGTATATATTAAAAATCGTCAAGGGATTAAACTACGAGGAATATTAATTGCAGAAAATTTAGCTGATATAACATTAGTTATTTTGCATCCATTTGCTCTTGAGGCAAAAGACATGTCATTATATGTACCTTTTTTTAAAGAGCGTTATCCTAAATGGAATGTATTATTAGTCGATGCTTGTAGTCACGGACAAAGTGATGGTTATATTCGTGGTTTAGGAATTAAAGATGTTAATGATTTAGTTTGTTGGAATAAATTTTTGCTTAATGAGTATGGTAAAAATCATCAAATTATTTTATATGGTAAAGAGGCTGGCGCAAATACGATTTTAAAGGCGTCTAGTAAACATTTACTAAAAAATGTTAAGGCAATTATTAGTGATGGTGCCTATACAAGTGTATATGATATTTTAGGATATCGAATGATTAAAGATTATAAAGTGCCTAAATTTCCAACTATGCAGATGTTAAAAAGGAAGATAAAGCAGGAAGTTAAAATTAATATTAAGGAATCTTATCCATTAATGTTGAAGCATAATGATATTCCAACATTATTTATACACATGAAAGAAGATGATTTTGTACCTTTAAGTATGGTATATCCTTTATATAATGCTAATCGTGGAAGCAAAGTTTTATTTGTTTTAAAAGACGAACGCTATTTATACGATTTAAAAGAAACAGATGACTTTAAAAATACATTGAAAGACTTTATCACAAAATATGTAAATGAATAAAATTATTGTAGATTTGAAGACTATTCTAAATAGTGTTATCTGTAAACTAGTAATAAAAAATGATTATTACAAAGAAGATTAATATTAAATGTTGAAGAAAGATAGAAAATAGGAAATCCTGTTTTCTTTTTTATTATAAATTGTGTATAATATATCCTATAAGGAGGACAAGATTATGAATCGTAGAGAAAATGTAGAGGTTGATATCTTATATAACCTATTAACCTACATTAATGCTTCCTATAGTCAAGATATGTATTATACAATTTGTTATCAAGTATTGAATAATATTGATAAAATACCAAGTATTAGTATTAATGAATTAGCTGATTTGTGTTATACTTCTCCAGCAACAATATCACGTTTTTGTAAAGCGTTAAAATGTGATAATTTTGCAGAATTCAAAAAAGAAGTTCAAGCTGGATTACAACAGGCAAGTCATGAAATAAAATTAGAGCCAGAGGATTTAGTGGCAATTCATAAAGATCCTTCAAAATGTATAGATATGGTTTATGATTTATCTATAAACTCGTTAATTGAGAGTAAGAAATATGTTAATATTCATGAAATAGATCGACTATGTGATATTATTTATGATGCTAAAAAGTTACATTTTTTTGGATTCCAATTTAATAAGATATTAGCTTCTGACATTCAATTTAAACTAGTAAAGCTAGGTAAATTCTCTTATGCCTTTGCAGACCGTGGCGATGATAGTCAACGAATAGAATTATTAGATGAAAATAGTGTAGCAATTGTATTGTCAGTTAGAGCTCGGCCAGTTCCTATTGGTGAATTAGTTAAATCTATAAAAAATAGAGGAGCTAAAGTTATACTAATAACAATGAATGAAAATAGTGAAGTAATAAATCTGGCAGATCATACATTTATTGTTCGAGGTAAAGAAAGTGATTTTACAGAATCTTCTTTATCTGGCTCAACCGTTATTAAGACGTATTTTGATGTTTTGTATGTTCGTTATGGATTATTATATCCGAGAAGATAATATAAGGGGGCTTTTTTTATGTATAGTTTTACAAATGATTATGGTGAAGGTGCACATCCTAAGATAATAGAAGCACTGTTAAAAACAAATTATGAGCAATGTGAGGGCTATGGATTAGATAAATATTGTCTAGAAGCAACAAATATTTTAAAGAAGCTAGTTAATAATAATGATATTGATGTGCATTATTTAGTTGGCGGTACACAGACTAATGCAATATTTATCTCATCTTCTTTAAAATCATATCAAGCTGTAATAGCTGTGGATAGTGGTCATATTAATGTTCATGAAACAGGAGCAATTGAGGCAACGGGGCATAAAGTACTTACACGACCACATAATAATGGTAAATTAACAGTAAATATGATCAAAAGTGTAATTGATGAGCATACTGATGAACATATGGTACAACCTAAAATGGTTTATATATCACAAACAACTGAATATGGAAGTGTATATACACTTAATGAATTAAAGGATATTTACCATTTTTGTAAAGAAAAAAATTTATATTTATTTGTTGATGGAGCAAGGCTTGGTAGTGCACTAGCACTTGAAAATACTCCAACTTTAAAAGATCTAGTTAATTATAGTGATGCTTTTTATATTGGGGGTACAAAAATGGGTGCCTTGTTTGGAGAATGTTTAGTTATTATAAATGATGAATTAAAAACTGATTTTAGATATAATATAAAACAACGTGGAGCAATGTTGGCTAAAGGTAGGTTACTAGGGGTACAGTTTAAAGAATTGTTTAGTAATAATTTATACATAGAGATTGGAAAACACGAAAATTTAATGGCCGATATTTTACGAGCTGGACTTAAAGATTTTAAAATGTATATTGATTCACCAAGTAATCAAGTATTTCCAATATTGCCTAAGAAGTTAATTAAAGAATTAAAACAGCATTATTCATTTATTGTAATGGATGAAATAGATGATAATCATAACTGTATTCGTCTTGTTACTTCATGGGCAACAAAGAAGAAAGAAGTAGAAGAATTTGTCAAAAAAATCAATCAATTTATTAATAATTAGAGGTATATTATAGCTTGTAATCACTAATAATAAGTAATATAATGTGTATAGGATTATTTCCTATAATATAAAGATTGGAGAAATTAAAATGAACAAAACTGAATTAGTAGAAGCAATTGCTTCAAGCACAGAAATGACAAAAACTGATGTTGATAAAGTAGTAACTGCTTTTGTAGATGTAGTGACTGAAGCATTAGTAAAGGGCGAAAAAGTATCATTAAAAGGATTTGGAAATTTTGAAGTACGTGAAAGAGGAGAAAGAACAGGACGTAATCCAAGAACTGGTGAAACTATGACCATTGCTGCAAGCAAAGCTCCAGCTTTCAAATCTAGTAGCGCTTTAAAAAATGCTGTAAATAAATAATATAATACAAAAATGACCTTCGGGTCATTTTTAATTGGAGGTAATTAAATGAAAAGTTATCTGTTATTACAGGGCGTATATTTATTACGAATTATTATTGCTTCTATTTGTGGAATTGTAATTGGATATGAACGTCAAAATCGATTAAAAGTGGCAGGGGTAAGAACTCATTTAATTGTATGTTTAGCTTCTGCCATGATTATGATTGTTTCTAAATATGGCTTTAGTGATATTTTAAATCATAATGGAATAGCATTAGATCCTTCGCGGATTGCTGCTCAGATTATTTCAGGTGTGAGTTTTTTAGGTGCTGGTATTATTTTTGTTCATAAACGTGAAATAACTGGATTAACTACAGCGGCAGGAATTTGGGCAACTGCAGCAGTTGGAATGGCAATTGGGGCTGGAATGTATTTGATTGGTATCTTAGCAACTGTCTTAATTCTATGGGTTCAAATTATTTTTCATAAACAGTATCGTTGGATTCCATCTGTTACAGGGGAATTGATTTATTTGGAAATTAAAAAAGATTATAAAGCTGTTAAAAAAGTTCAAAGAGCTATGCAAGATCATCACATTAATATAATGAATTTTAAAATGATTCGTGATGATGATATAATTATTTTAGAATTATTAGTTAAAATTCCAGCAGGTTTATCAATGGAGGAGATGTTGACTTTATTTGATGAAAATAATGACATTATTACTATTGAAATAAAATAAAAAACATAATAAAGAGAAGAAATAATTAAAATTAGATGTATAAAAAAATGGCATTGTGTAGTGACCTCCTAAAATTGGACTGCTACATTATTGCCATTTTTAATTATGGAGAGATATGATGAAATAACTCGTTATTACTAATATCAACATCTATGGTTGGAGATAAAGCAACTAGCCCAATATTACCAGGTGTTCGATAACCTATCTTGGCAATTAAATATCCATCATAGCTTTTAATAATTCTATAACTATATCCAACTTCAGAAATTTCCTCTTCATCATGTAGACGATAACTACCTTTAGTTGAGAATTCTACATAAAAATCATTAATTGTTCCAGCTTTTATACTTAAATTTAATCCCTTTGTATCAACTGCAACACCGGTATTACCACCAAGTTCTTCTTCTTTTTGATAGGCTAAACCTGTTATTTCAACATAATCATTCGAATCAGTTTGAATCTTAAATAAGTCTCCACGAGATTCAAAATTATCATAATCTTTCTTGTTACTAATTAAATCATGCATATCATTAACAATATCTAAAGCTTTTTGACGTTCTTGATTATCGATATCTTGTTGAACTTGGACATCTTCTTTATAAGTGGTGCAGAATAACTCAGTTGCTGGAGCATTGGTTTGAAAAACAGGAATAATTTCAATTGTTCCATTATCTTTGATTAGACCATTGTCATCAATAATACAATTACTATTTAAAGCAATGATATATCTGGTTTCACTACCTTTTATTAATGTTATTGCAGTAGTACCAAATTGTTCTATTTCACTTTCTGAAAAAGTTTCGATATTATAATTATTATCAATAGTGATAGAATTATTTTTTACAGATAAATGATAACTTTGATCATCATCAAATTTATTTGTCCAATCTCCATTTAAACTATTTAAAACAGAGTAATATGCAATCCCATCACTACGATCACCATAAGTTGCAATATAAATACCATTACTACCATCTATTTTTTGATAACTTATATAATTACAATCATTTGTAATCCATTTTGTAGATATCTTTTTAATGGTAGAAGCATCAAATGAAGTGGATTTTTTAGCAAAACATAGATATGTGTAGTGATAATCAGTTATTTTCCCAGTTTTTTTATCTTGCTTTAACACTAATTGAGATGAAAAGTCTGGCGATATTGAATAATATGTTATTTGTGTAGCTAAATTACTGCTGATTAGCCAAGTGGTAATAAGGATTATTATACTAAAAGTAATAATACTAAGAGTAGTAATCAAATTAATTTTTATCTTAGATATAATTATACAGATAATAGTTGATAATAATAATATTATAATAATGATATATTCTAATTGAGTATAAATTATTTCAAAACCAAGATTTTTTAAAATAATATGATAACCTAATTCTAAAATCAATAATAAAAAACTTAAAGTTGTTAAAGCTATTTGAAAGTTTACTATCCATTTTTCTTTTTTAGAAATAATATTTGTAGTAGGGCATGTTATAAATTTGCAAATTATTTTATAATCTTCAAAATTAATAAATAATTTCTCCCTGTTATTTATTAATATACAATAATCTTTAGATTTATATAAATGATGAAAATTACTATATTTATAACAAGTTTCTTTACCATCTTTAATATACGTTAAACTTTCCTGATCATAAGTATAATGATACTCAGTCTCCTTAAATAAACTTGTTTTAATAATTGGAAATAATATTGGTATAAGAAATAAGCTTAATCCCGTTACTATAATCAATAAACCAATAATGTCTAAATAAAAAAAGTAATATTGCCGTAAAGAAAAGAGCGCATATCCACCACAAATAAAAATAAAAGCTAATATATTAATAATATATAACCAGACCTTTTTCAAATAAAGCTGAAAATATAGCATTTGCTTATATATTTTTGATGTTAGTTTAAATTTATATATATTCTTCTGTTCTTTATTTACTGTAAAAGTATTATCTTCACCATTTAATAATTCATCAACAGTAATATTAAATATTTTAGCAAGTTCTGGTAATATAGAGATGTCTGGTAAACTAATACCACGTTCCCATTTAGAAATGGCTTTGTCACTCATTAACAGTATTTCACCTAATTCTTTTTGTGTCAGTCCTTTTTGTTTTCTTTTATAAGAAATGTATTTTCCAATTTTAATATTATCCATAAAAAACTCCTTTTTAGATATATAATAATTATATGATAAATATGAATTAAAACAAGTTACCAATAGTTGAATTTGTCGCTTTTAAATAGAGTTCACTATAATATTGGATAAAATAAATAGCTAATAATAAAAAACAGAACTAAATTTAGTTCTGTTTTGAAGATTCTATGAACCTAACTACAATTTCATATTTTTCGTTAACACCTGGTAAAGCATTTAAATATTTTTTTATAATATTTTGAGTTTTTGTAGCTGCCTCACTTAATAAACCATTTTCAATTGCTTCTTCAGCAACTGACTCTTTTTGCTTTTTAGCAAATTTGGTATAGTCGTTAATGGAAATAGGGTTAAATACATTTTTAGTTTCATCATATACCTCAATGCTACTTTCGTCAATTTCGTTACTTAAGATCTCAATATCTGGGATGGAAACTGTGATAGTATTATTATTGATTTCAATTTTTATTTTATCCATTTTAATCCCAGCTTTTAATTTACCATCATATGTAATTAAAAAGCTTTTTTGAGTTAAGGGGATATCCCAACCATTAAAGGTTAAGTTATCAGAGAATTTACCAACTTTAGTATAATTATAGGATAAAGTAGCTAATTCTTCAATTTCCTGAAGCTGTTGAGTCAAACCTGTAGAGGATATTTTGGGTAGATCACTACTCCCGGCAAATCTTGTACCTGCATAAAAGATTAATAAAGCAATTAAAAAAATAGCTATAATGCCTCCAATGGCTTTTTTTGTTTTTCCTAATGTATCTAATATTTTCACTTTTCTCACCTAATTTTATTATAACATATTTCGACATTCAATGATAAAAATAAAAAGCCCGAAGGCTTAATTATTTTATAATAGTTCCGTATACTTCACGACCACATCCAGCTGCATTTGATTCATCAGTATCAATGTGCATTGCAGTAGCATAATTTTCACTCACTCGACAAACAACATCTCCAAATACTAATGAACGACCATCAGTTTCAATTTCTACTTTAACGATTTGTTTATCAGTAACACCGAATTCAGCAGCGTCAGCAGGTGTCATATGTATATGTCTTTTGGCTGCAATTACTCCACAAGGAATTTCAACTTCCCCAGCAGGACCTATTAATTTACACCCAGCTGTTCCTTCGATATCACCAGATTCTCTAATCGTAGCTTGTAATCCCAATGAACGAGCATCTGTTAATGATAATTCAACTTGTGTAGCATTGCGGGTAGGTCCTAAGACAGACATTTTTTGTTCACCTTTAGCACCAACTACTGTTACTTTTTCAACGCATGCAAATTGTCCTGGTTGTGATAAATCTTTCTTATTAGTTAATTGATAACCTTTACCAAATAGTGTTTCTAAATCAGCTTCTGATAAATGAATATGTCTTGCTGAAGTTTCAACGATAATTTTTTTAGTCATAATCATCCTCCTTTTTCCTTATTATATATTACTCCTTTTATTGCTATTTTCAAGGAAATAGCAATAAAATAAAAAAATTTTTAAAATTTTTCAGAGATAAATTTATTAAAATAGTAAAAATAAATTATTATCACTATTAAAAATTAGTTATATTCCTATAAAAATAGCTTTTTTATAATGGTTTATTCAAAATTTTTTTAATAATTTAGGATAAGGCTAAAAAAATCACATATCTTTACACAATTGTCGAAATAGTGTATTATGGGGCTACATAAAAAGGGGGAACCTATATGAATAAAATTAAAAATCATGGATTATACGATAAATCATTTGAACATGATAACTGTGGGATTGGTGCAGTTGTAAACATAAAGGGAGTTAAAACACATATTACAGTAAGTAATGCATTAAAAATTGTTGAACAATTAGAGCATCGTGCTGGTAAGGATG
>NZ_JBKTWO010000059.1:0-15877 GCF_047249845.1 Thomasclavelia sp. | reverse complement strand
AAATTCCTCCTATGATTTATTTATATTCTATCATAGAAGGATTATTTTTTACAGATTTTTTCTCACACTCTCTTCCCGTCATTAATGCAAAAACCGCCTTGAAATTCAAGGCGGTTCTCTAAAGAATAGTTATTTGGCAGGCGTGGCGTTCTCCTGCATCTCTCGGGTTACCCCTGTCGTTACCATCGGCGTGTGGATGCCACGAAATTGTCCACCTCAAATAACCTTATCTTATCCTACTAATATTATAGCACTTTTATTCATTTTTGTAAAGAATTTTTTTAGTACGAAGATAACGATTATATCTTTTATCATCAACTTTAAGAAAGGTTATAACAGAGTTTTTATAACCAATAGGGTCTTGTGATGTCTTCAATCGCAATATAAGTTGATAATTCTTACCATTATCACAAATGTGTTTTAAAATAAATGCCGTATTTGGTTTGTTAGCCTCAAGTATATAATCTGGACTTTCCAATATTTCATTTACATATTTAAAATATCGTTCGTAATCGTTAGGGTGACGTTCTTGTATATGCTCAATCTGTTGTTGTGTTATGATAACATCGCTTGTCTGTATATCAGCTGTCACGCATCGATATATTTCAATGTCTATTTTTCCAATAATATGCACAACTGTACCTACCGTTCTAATCTGTAATATTAAATAATATTATTATACATTATTTAATGATTTTTTACAAGATATTTCGTATTATCGACAAATTAAAAGTGTGACAATTTTGTGAGGGCATATAATAAGTGACACTGAATGTAGGGGAGAGTATAGTAAACGAATGCAACTGTATGTTTGCTAAATACATAATTTACAACCAAATGCAATACATACAACTAAGCTGATGAAATGAAGAGATATATTGGAGAGAACAAAACCAGAAATGAAAAGTCAATCATATAAATTAATTTTATACTTGTTTTTGGTTATTTTATAGGGATTTTTAAATCGTAAATTGAACGCATTAGTAGAAATAAAGGTATTAATGGAACAGCTTTAGTTATTACAAATCTTCTTTTGTGTGTAGAGGTATATAAAGCTGGTCGATTTACACATGAAAAATAAAATGTCTAATAATGTTGAACTCGTATTATAATGTTCTGACATTGCGGCGGTAATTGCCACTTCATAAATCGCACAAAATTCGAGAATCATTTTAACCAAACTTCTACGATATAAATGCTTTTTCTTTGCCGATATTAGTTGCTATTTTCTGAGTTTTGAGTTATATATGTAATAACAAAAAGGTTATTGTACATGAAATAGGAGGCAGTAATATGGCTAATCAAAAAGATATCAGTAGCATTAAAAATAACATTCCAATAAGCGAAAAATATATGTTGACAATATATGAGGCTTCTGCTTATTTCAATATCGGAGTTAAAAAACTCAGACGGATGGCAGAAAACAATGAAGGTAAATTCGCTTTTTATATGGGTAACAGATATTTGATTGTAAGAACAAAGTTTGAAAACTACATTGAGCAGTTGATTATGGACGAATTTGATGTGAATGAGGATGAGTAATGCAGGGGATAAGAAAAAGATATTAGATAACAGAAAGTTTTACAAACATATATATCTTGTAAGAATATTAATACACTTGCGAGTGGTTAGTAGAATATGGCTTACCGAGAAATAATGAAACGACAGTTGAATACTTAGAGTTTTGCTAAAACCTTAGCTCTATCATTTCAACTGCCATTTCATTATAAACTATCAGATTAATCTAATAAAGTTAATAAAAATTTAAACTATCTTGTTACAGTTTTTGCGTCAGTAAGTGGGATGAGATTTTTTAGAGAATCCCACCACATAATTTTTGCGGTATTGGTTGTAGAAAGCAACGGAATACTTATATTCTCCTATGGTAAATTAGTAGTACAACGTAGGAATTTACCGTTTGTATCAAACTCTGCAACCAAAATAATTTCACCTAAAGTGCTGTTTTTAAGTGTAACAGATAGATTCTCACCATTGATATTACAGTCAATTTCGGTATTAGGACTTGCCGTCGGACTTGGAGTTGCGGTTGCGGTCGGACTTGCAGTAGGATTTAATGTTGGAGTCGGACTCGGGCTTGCACAAGTCAAGGTTTTAAACTTGATACAATGAAAAAGGTTTGATTTCAAGCCTTTTTGCGTTTTTAGAGAAAAATTTTAGACTACTTTTGGTGAAATTTTGAGTAGGCTAAATTGATCCAGCCCCCTTAGAGATAATCGGTTAAAAGTGTATCCCTTAACATGCTATTTGACTGATTTTAATCGGTTAAAAGTATAAGTTTAATATTTGGATTTGCTTGTTAAAAAAGTTTTGTAGGACTTACTAAATGCAATTTTAGCTAAAATATGATATAATATCCTATATATTTTTATAAAAAATAATATCCGATTAAAATATAGAAATTAAGGAGATATGTATTATGAATAAAATGTTTAATGGCACGGAACGATTACAATTATTTGGCTTAGAGATAATTGCACTTATATCCCAAGGAAAATCAGAAACGATAGAGCAAATTGAACAACATATTGATGCTGGAAATTTGATTCAATATATCAGAGAAAAGTATAAAGATAATATGTTTAATACATTTGATGATGATTGCCCATATAATTTGGAGGATTGGAATCAAGCGTTTGCAGGATATAGTGAATATATACAGGGAAATGAGAGAAGCAAGTTTGGTATTTATAATGATAATGAAGGATTATTATTAATAGTTGCATTAATACTAGAAATTTTATCTGGTAGATAGAGAATAGTTTGATTATGGATTGGATGGTTGTGACAGGGATTCTACGACAATGGAATTTTATTAAGACACGAGAGAACGAATAGAAATAGAAATATTATTGATTGGAAATGGGTTTGATTTAGAACATGATTTGCCAACTCATTATAAGGATTTTCTTGATTTTTGTGACAAAGCAAGAAGAATTTATACTTTTTATGACGACATATTATTATGTGAATATAAACAAAAAAATCTTGATAATTGGGAAGTCAATACATATATTAAGGAAATTTTGTTAAAAGCTTTTGAAAACAGAAAATACACGAAAAGAGTTAATGAAGATGGAACATATGATACAGAGGTTACAACTTCAAACAAAGCATTAGATGAAATGTATACTTGCATTAAACATAATGTTTGGTTTGAATATTTTTTGAATGCATCTTCTAATATAGGTGAGAACTGGATAGATTTTGAATTGGAAATATCAAAGGTTATTCAAGCGTTAGATTCTGCAAGATTTCAAGTTCAAGCAGGCGGTTCTGTAAGAAATGTTGAGAAGTATGAATCCCAAATGCTAATGAATATATTAAAATGTTCAAAGGGGTAGCTGCAAAATGCATATGGGAGTTCATCCCAAATAGATGTATTTACGAAATACTTATATACAGAGTTAAATATGTTGACACGTGCATTGGAAATTTATATTGCTGAATTTGTTGGAGGAATTATAGTTAGCAAGAGAAGTACAGATATAGAGAATTTGAATCCTGATCATGTATTATCATTCAATTATTCTGATACATATGAAAAGATATATGGCAAAGAAAAGAAGATTAAATATGATTATATACATGGAAAGGCCAATATAAATAAGAATGTAAAAACCAGCAATTTAGTGTTGGGTATTGATGAGTATTTAAATGACGAAAGAAAGGATTCAGAATTAGAGTTTTTGGTATTTAAAAAATTCTATCAAAGAGTATATAAATCTACCGACAATGATTATTTAAATTGGATAGACAGGATTAGAGATGAATATGCAAACTATATAGAAAACAAAAATAATATGTTAGAATCGTATAGAAACAGCCATAATTCAGTAATGAAGCATATTTATTTGGTATCTGCTAAAGAAAAGATTCCTAAACATAACTTGTATATTTTTGGTCACTCATTAGATATTACAGATAGAGATGTATTGCGACTATTTATTTGTAACGATAATGTACAAACAAAAATATTTTATTATCGAGAAAATGAGGAAGACAAAAGAACTCTTGGAAGATTGATTAAAAACTTGATACAAATAATTGGTCAGGAGGAGTTAATTAAAAGGACCGGCGGATTGCATAAAACTATTGAATTTATACCGCAAGCAATATCTTAGAATGAGACTAAATTAAATTTCAGTATTATTTTTAGAACTATACCGAGTATCTTTTCTGCGCTTGCCGGATTTATCCGTAGCAACATTGCTGCGTCGAGCATTTTCTTCCTGTACGGCATCGAATATTTCTTTTGAAATAATGGGGATATGCCCGTCTTTTAGAAGGAATTGCTCATAAGAATGATCATTGTAGTGTAGAAACAAAGGGGGGAAAACTATGATAATTAAAATTGTATTTTACAAATCTTCATCAAAGTTTTATGATTCGGTTTGTACAAATTGTGGGATATTTGAAAACTTTATTCAGAATAAATCAGAAAATATATTAACTCTAACATTTGAAGAACTGAAAGAGCATTTTTTTGAATTAAAACATATTATGCTCACAATTAAAAATTGGTCTAAAACGGAATATTACATAGATGAAAAAGAAGCTACAATTAGTGATATTGATAATCTGTTTACAATCTTAAATTGTGAAAAAAGTTATGAAAATGAAATATTATCTGATGAGTTTTGTTATTCGGGAGCTGGTTGGGGATGCAATTCGTTATCGTCTATATCTCTTAGGAAGGGGTATTATTCGTATCGATCAACGCTGTGTTGGTATGATATAGGTCATTTTGAAGGAGATATTTGGATTGTTGATAAAGAACGCATAATGCAAATCCTTACTAGTGAAACTACAACAAAGAATTTGAATTTATGTAAACATTTTCAAATAGATAAAATTGAAAAGACCGTAGAGAACTTACCTGATAAAATAGATGTTACTGAGGATGGAGAATGGGAATATAAATACAGAGAAGCTCCTATGGGGATGCAACAAACCGAAATTATAGGTATAAAGCCTAAGGAACAATACTCTTCATTTAGAGGTGGATTCTCTATATCTCTTGATGGAAACAATGATGAAAATAACGAAACAACTGAGGAAGAAAAGAATATTCCATCTACAACTTTTGACGATATAGGCGGTATAGATAGTATTGTTCAGCAAGTAAGAGAGGTCATAGAATTACCTCTAATTGCACCTGAACTTTTTTCACATTATCATATTAAGCCACATAAAGGAATTTTGTTATATGGTCCTCCGGGGTGCGGTAAGACTCTTATTGCTAAGGCAATAGCAAACGAGATAAAAGCACATTTTGTTTCTATTAATGGTCCGGAAATACTAAATAAATATATTGGTCAATCGGAAGAAAATTTGAGAAAGATATTTGATGAAGCAAAACATCATAGTCCAGCTGTTATATATTTTGATGAATTCGATTCAATATCATCAACTAGAGATTCCGATGGCAATCCCCACATGGCAACAGTTGTAAATCAGCTTTTGACTTTGATGGATGGCATTGATGAAAACAATCAAATCTGTGCGATTGCTTCGACAAATAGAATTGATATGATTGATGAAGCAATCAAAAGACCAGGACGTTTTGATTATGTTATAGAGATACAAAGACCATCTCCAGAGGGGTGTAAGGCGATTTTTAGAATACATACTGAAAAAATGCCTGTAGACAAACATTTTAATAAAGATGTATTTGTTGATAAATATTTAGTGGGTAGTTCGGGAGCGGAAATAGCTTTTGTTGCATCTGAAGCTGCATATAATTCCATTAGAAGAACTGTCAATATAAAAGAGTTGTTTGATGAAAAGTGTGATTTTGTAATTTCTAAAGAAAATATTTTAATAGAGGAAGATTTTATAAAAGCAGCAAAATTACTTAAGGATAGTAGGCAACGTGCTGATACTGCGAAATGGAGAAATATTAAGTAACAGGGGATGGGTAAATCTTGATAAACTGTAAAAGTTATTTCTCTTTTGAACTATACCGAGTATCTTTTCTGTGCTTGCCGGATTCATCTGTGACAATATTGCTGCGGCGAGCCTTTTCTTCCTGCACAGCGTCGAACACCTCCTTTGAAATAATAGGGAGATGACCATCGTTTAGAAGGAACTGCTCATGAGAATGGTCATTATTTTGAACTCTCTTATGCTTGGGAGTATAGATACTGTAGGTTTTAAAGACAAGGGCATTACCGATGTATTTTTCGTTGCTGAGCATTGTGTCGATGGTTCGTTTGCACCATTTATCTTTGCCGGTGGGAGACTTGATGCCTTGTCTTTCAAGTTCTTTAACAATGCCTAATATGCTCATGCCGGAAAGATACATAGTAAATATATTTTGAACGATTTCTGCTTGCTTGCGATCTATGGTCAGTTCTCCGATGTCAGATTTTGTGTATCCAAAACATGCTCTGGAGTATATTTCAGAAGTGCCATCTTTCAGTCTTTTCTTTATAGCCCAATTTTGGTTATCTCTGCGATTTTTATTTTCTTCTTCAGCAAAGGCAGCCAATGTTGTTAATATCACTTCTGAATCTTCCTTGGAAGTATCAAGGTGCTCTTGGTCAAATATGACGGTTACATCAAGGTCTTTTAATTCTCTGAGAGTTTGAATAGTATCTAAGGTGTTTCGCCCAAAGCGGCTGATGCTTTTTGTCATAATTATATCAAGCTTTTTATTTCTGGCATCTTCAATCATGCGCTTAAAGCCTAAACGGTTATTTTTGGACTCTCCGCTTTTAAAGTCAAGATATATGTCAACAAAGCGCCAGTCAAGGCGTCTGCTTAATAGCTGAACAAAAAATGATACTTGAGCAGCCATACTATTTAACTGTTCTTGAGTGTTACTGCTCACTCGACAATATATTCCTACATTTTTGTATAAGGTAGGGAGAACAGGTTTTTCTTTTATAATTCTAACTTTTTTCGGTTCCATAATAACACCTCAAAATATACAATTTTTCTGCAAAAACATCAATTTAGCCTACTGAAAAATGAAATTCCATTAATTTTATATACTATCTATTATACACGAAAGACCGCATAAAAACAAGATATTTCGGTTAATTGTATTAAATTTATCCATTAGCCTAATCGGTGCATATGAAAACTTGAAAGATAATACAAAATTAAGGTAGTATGTTTAGATTGTTTATCATATTTCTTTTTATCGAATTCATAACGACATATTGATTGCACATTGTCATCTTTTTGAACCCATAAAGGCTATGGTTGAAGTATATAATTAAAATATTCAAACTATTTAATAAATAATTAAAACTTTTATAGCTAATATAAAGTAAAAAGAACGTGTTACCATTAAAAATATGATATAATAAAATAATATTTTGTAGAAAAATGTAAAAACATCTTGCATTTACTAAAAATTAGGACTATAATAAATTAAATAAGAGATATAAAAATTATATGTCAGATATATTATAGAAGAAATATGAGTAGGAAGTGTTTTTATGTCAGATACGATAATAACTATGTCTGCTAAAATAAAACTGAGCCATTAGAGGAAAAAATGATAATAAAAAAGTGAGCCACAAAAAATAAATCTTCTGTATAATAAGAGAAAAAACTTGTATACAGGAGGGATAAGGAGTGGCAATAGCAATGGATATTTATGAAAAGATCAGATATTATCGAGAGCATACAGACTTCAGTCAGCGTAACGTAGCAAAGATACTGGGAATCTCACGAAACACAGTAAAGAAATATTGGGAAGGACAAACAGTTCCATGGGAACGCAAACCGGGCAGTGGCAGAAAAAAGGACATCATCACTGATGAAGTTAAAGTATTTATCATGAAGTGCTTAGATTCTGACCAGAAAGCTCCGCGAAAGCAGCAACATACAACACATAAGATATACACACGCCTGGTTGCTGAGTGTGGTTTTGAAGGCTGTGAAGCTTCTGTAAGAAGGGCTGTGGCAGAACTTAAGGACAAGGTGAGCAATGTATTTGTACCACTGTCTTATGACCCTGCCGAAGCCGTTCAGATAGATTGGGGTGAGGCAACTGTAGTACTTGGTGGGATCAAGCAGAAAATCCAGATATGGTGTATGCGTGAATGTCATAGTGGGGATATCTTCGTTTCAGCCTTTTATCGGCAGAATGAAGAAAGCTTCCTGGAAGGAATCGTAAAAGGGCTTGAACATTTCGGCGGAACACCGCGGAAGATCATTTTTGATAATGCTCGTGTTGCTGTAAAAGAAGGCTTTGGATACCATGCAAAAGCAACAGATAAATATTTTTCCCTGTCGGCTCACTATGCCTTCAAACCGGTATTCTGCAATCCTGCACAGGGGCATGAAAAGGGGCTTGTAGAAGGTCTGGTCGGACTTGTCAGAAGAAATTTCTTCGTGCCTGTCCCTAACATATCGACCATAGATGAGCTGAATAAAAAGCTTCTGGAATACTGCGCTGTGTACAGGAATCATAAGATACCCGGAAAAGAGCTGACTGTAGGTGAAATGACTGAAAACTGTAAGGATCACTGGATCCCTTTACCACCGTACCGCTATGATACGTCAAACACACTTCAGATTAAGGTTGATGATTTCTCCCTCGTGAGATTTGATCACAACAAATATTCAGTGCCGTATCAGTACAGTTCCAAAATGATAACTGTTAAAGGCAGCGGTAATCAGGTCATAATGCTGTTCCGTGGTGAGATCATTGCGAAATATGATCGCGATTACCGTCATAACCAAACCCATTATCGTTTAGAGCACTACATCGGATTGATTGAAAAGCGTCCGAGAAGTGTTTACAATGCTGCACCGATAAAGGAAACTGTTCCGACCGAACTTTATCAGTTTTTGATGAAACTGAGCAGTCCCAAAGAAATTGTCAAGGTGCTGCGGCTGTATCTTGATACCGGAAATGCGGTAATGAAACACTTGCCTTATGCAGATTCCTACAATACGCTGTATGCAGTTGTAATCGGCAGTTCGGTAAGAAAAATGCAAATAGAATCCTCCATCGAGATTGTACCGCCGGATCTCAAACGATATGATTCACTGATGAAAGACGGTGATGCAGTATGAACAGCGTACAGAAAGAAATGATCAAACTCTATGCAAAACAGCTCAGGCTGCCGACTTTCAACAACTATGAAAAGGTCATACGGCAGCTGTCTGCTGACGATGGCTATGCACAATTTCTAATAGAACTGATGAAACAAGAACTTGCAGAACGTTCAGCAGCCGGTCAAAAACGCAGGATAAAAGCTGCGAAATTTCCAACATTGAAAACGCTGGATGCATTTGATATGACAAGGCTTGAAAATGTCAATGAAAGCACCATACAGCAGCTCGTTTCCTGTGATTTCAAAAAGCAACGTCAAAATATTGTCATGATCGGAAATCCCGGGAGTGGAAAGACACATCTTTCAATCGCACTTGGCATGAATGCCTGTGAAGCGGGGTATCGGGTAAAATTCTATACGGCGGTCAATCTTGCTGCTGAGCTTGCAGAAGCTGTCCAGATGAACAGACTGTCCAAACTTGAAAAGAGTCTCAGTAAAATAGATCTTCTAATAATCGATGAACTCAGTTATCTGACTTTTAACAGGTACCAGTCAGAAATGCTATTTCAGATCATATCAGAACGTTCAGAAAGAGCCAGTGTTATCATAAGCACAAATCTTGAATTTTCACAATGGACACAGCTTTTTGAAAACGAAATGCTGCTTGCTGCACTCATAGACAGAGTCACCTTCAGATCCTTCGTTCTGAACATGAACTGCAGCTCGTCTTACCGTATCGACTCGACCTTGAATCACGATTAGTGGCTCAAAATTTTTTTATCACAACTGGCTCACTTTTTTATTAGCGAGGTGGCTCAGTTTTTTATTGACAAAGGCATAATAACAGCTTTAGCTAGTGCAGGAGGAACTTTATTAGTAAGTATAATTACTCTTATTACAAATGCACTTGTTAAAAGATTCAAAACTAATTTATAAATTCAGCAAAAAGAAAAAATTTAAACAACGTATATAAAGAGTTAATTTCTATAGTTAATCTTTATCCTAATAATAACATGAATGTTTCATACAAAAGGGTTGATGAATATTAAAGTGAACTAGCACAGACGATACAATGGTTGGAGAACATACTGCAATAGGACAAAATTAAAGAAGAAAGTATATGGGAAAAAGAAAGCTTCTTTGTTTGTGCAAAATAAACATTGGGGTTAATTGAAAAAACAGAATTTATTTATATATATATGGATTTAGTATAATTGAATATAGGTTATTTTGCAATGAAAGAAGGGGTAGAATGTGTATTAATACTAAATTGGAAAATGAGAATTGGGATGCAACAAATAGTTGGAGTGGCTATAATTATCAAGGTAAAATAGCCTTATTTGTGGTATTAAAGAAAATAAATGAATTGATTTCTATCGGGAAAGTTGATGAAATAGAGAAATATAGTATAGAATTAGAATGGCTGGAAGATTTTTCGATATTGTATAAAGATAATGACGGTGTTCAATACAAGACTATTCATCAGGTGAAAGCCAAAGATAAGCACAACATTACTGATTACGAAGATGCCTTGGTAAAACTATATTACAAGATTGTTAATCACAAAACTATTGAGTATGCGTATTTGCATGTGTGTAAGTCAATAAACTATGATGAAAATGAATGGAATGATAAAGTTAAGGAATTGATATTGAAGTGTAGTCATATAAAGGCATTGCAAAATATAATTATTTCTTATAAAAGTAATCCGAAAAAAAAAGATGAAGTAGAAAAAATATATAAATCAGGCAGAAAATCAGAAGTCAATAAATTAATTAAAGAGTACAACGAAAAATATTTTGAGTATAGAAAAATTAATGTTCATAATGTTGATAATATTTTGGACAGGATATTGTCGGATTTGCAAGCACAAATGTTGACGAGCCAAAATATACAAGATGAAGATATAAAAAAATTAGAAGTGTATTCCTATTCTAATGGCAATGTATACTGTGAATTGGCTGAAATTAATGATTTAATTAAGGTAGAAATCAATAGCTACTGGAGAAATACTGGGGCTGAAGGATGGAAATGTACTGATCAAAATTTTTGTGAAATGATCTTTTTATGTTTACAAGGATTAATAGACAAGCATATTACGCAAAGACATATTCAGTATAATAAAACCGCAGAGCGGAGAATAGGATTTAATCGGATTAGAAAGGTGCTTGATAGTGATGATTCGATAAAAAGATGTGAAGAATACTATTTATACAATATTAAAAATAAACTGCTAATGATGTGCGGGGAATATCATGAGTACTGTTTAGATGAATGGGACTCTGAAGAAGAAAGAGTAATGTTTTGTAAGCAGTGTGAAGTGAGTGCATTTTATGAACATATTTCAAGAATGAGTGAGGATAAAATCAGAGATTTAATACATACAATCAATCCGAATGTTTTAAAGAAAATAGACGAAATGAATTGGGCTGAATACTGTATTATTGATAGATACAAAAATCCGTTTTTTAAGGGATTGCGTGATATAAATTCTACATTTGAAAAAGATAGAGATTATATTTCGTATGTGGGGAAAAAAAAGACATTAAATTTGTTGACAACAGTAGGAAATCGTGATGGAAGTAAAAAAGCATTAATGCGTGCATGTGGAGAAATTGTGGCTAATCCAAATTTATATGAGATATTAATGGATGTTAATTGTCTGATAAGTAGAGATTTGGAAACAGATTCAATTTATGATGGAGCAGGTGATTTTTTAAAGGAATTCGAAATTGAAGAGGAACACATATATCATTGTAAAAATATTAAGATGGAACCTTTAGAAGATGCAATTGTAGACATTGATGGAGGAATAGAAAATGATTAATGTTATTAAAGAAATAATGTTTGATTGTGCATATGAAAATGTAGTTCAAACAGAAATTACGTTTGAGGAAAAAGTGTATAATCTGAATATATTTAAACATAGAGAAGTTGAAAGTCAGATATTTATTGTGTTACAAATTTTAGAATCACAATTGGTTGCACAGGACAACTATAAAGATTTGGTAATTGAAATTGCTAATTATTTTAGAGAAAATGATATATATGTTCCGGATATGGATAAAAATACATCGCTAATCTACTGTGTTAAAAGAGATATTAAATCAAATAAATTGGACGAATTAAAGGTAAAGATAGAGGATGATCCTTTCTATTTTAAGAAATATGTATTTGCATACAGTGAGGCACAGTCAGATGAGTTTAAAAAATTACGTAAGCAACATAACTGGACAATCAACGAATTAATTCAAACATATATTTTTGATACCGAAAATTTTAGTAAGTTTAAAAAGAATGGTGATAATGAAAAAATATATAAATTGGTTTCGGAATTATTTATTAAAATCCCTATTATTCCAATAAATTTTGAAACTAATGGGGAGATAAAGAGTGTATCAGAGTATATGCTAGATATTAAAAAATGTAATGATGATGAATTAGATCGGTTGGATAACATTATTGAAACTTTGAATAGTCCGCAAGAGAACATGGAGCAGTTAGTGAATAAGGTATTAGAAGATTGGGGTTTCGTCGGTTTGGAGGAAAATAATGAATAGTACAATAGTTATAAACAAAATTTTCTTAGATAATTACAAGTTGTTTGAAAATTTTACGCTGGATTTAAAAAATGGATTGAATATATTTGATGGACCAAATGGATATGGAAAAACAAGCTTATTTGATGCCGTAGAATTTTTGATTACGGGTGATATAAAACGAGTAACAACCTGTGAGGTCTTAGATGGAAAATATAAATATCAGAAGGTGTTTTTTGCAAAAGATTATAAAAAAGATGTAATTATTAAAGCGGAGTTTTGCAAAAATGATAAAATATTTGTTTTAGTAAAGAAAATAGAGGGACATAAGGAGTGTAATAGTTCTATTGATAATAACCCAAAAAAATTGAAAGAAATAACAAAAACTTATCTTGTTTATAATTTTGATGATATAGAATATTCAGATGAATATTTAGTGCCATTAGAAGAATTGAAAAAGATGCAAACAGAACTTTTCGGAAAAACTTCACAGACTTTGTATACGTTGTTATATTATATTCAGCAAGAGGATAGGCTTGCTTATTTCAAGAATAATGAAACAGGTAGAATGGGAAGTATTAATTCATTGTTCCAGATTGATGATGAAAATCAGAAACTTAAGAGTATACAATCGGCTAAAAAGAAAATAAGTGATTTAGTTAAATATTTAGAAAAACAGATAGCAGAATTGCAGGAGAGTCTATATGCTGATTTTGAAAATGAATCAGGAGCACAAGTGAAATATAGAAAATTGCTTAAGAAGGATGTTGTATGGGATGTTGAGGAGCCGATTATTTCTTCCCCCAAATCCTTGGAGCATACTCTACATATTTTAGATGGTGTTAAAGAAATTGTATTAAATCAAGAACAGTTACGAAATGATTTAAAAAATAGTAAGTATAATAATTTATTAAATAATGCCATGTTAGAAACTCAATTAAAAGCGTATATTATTATGCGATATATACAAGATGATATTGAAAAGTATATTGAAAGCAAGAAGAAACTTCTGTTTCTAAAGAAGGAAAGTAAAAAAATAAAGGACTTAGATTACATAAATATTGAATATCAGCAAATAGGAAAATATGTTGATAAAGCAGATGTTTGTGATAAATTGGTTCAAAAAGTTTTAGAGTATCGAAAAATTGAAAAGAATGTTCAACAGACACAACAATCTATAAATGAGATGATTAGAATTCGTGAGCAGTTGATGAAAACTTCAGAAGAGGAGAATATATTTGAGGATGGAAAATGCCCATATTGTGGTTATGTTTGGCAGGAAAAAGAGCAGTTATTAAATAATATTGAAAAAACAACTAATGATGTAAATTCTCTTCTTGGAACGACAGGAAAGCAAATGAAGGAGATAGTAGATACTATTAGTGAAACTTTTCTGCAAAATGTGTGGGGTGACGCTGAAGTTTTAATTTCTGATTTAGAGAGTAATGTGTTGCTTAGTGCTTTTATGGAATTCGATGAAAGTGATATTGTACAGAAATACAAATACATAGAAAAATTTCTAAAAGATAATATGTTTGAGATTTCTTTAACGGATGAGTTTTCTGTAAATAATATGGAAAAGAATATTCAGCAGATTCAGAATGTTATAAAAAATGAAATATGTGTATTACCAGAAGAATATTATCAAAAAAAGAATGAGTACCAATTTGATAGTCTTTTAAAGGAATATTTTTTGTCAATAGAAGAGGTGGCAGAGTTGAAGGAAGGGGATATAGTACAGAAAGCTGAGTTTTTAAAATATAAATTTATTATACAAGAAAGAGATAAAAGCAAAAAGATAGAGAACTTAAAGAGGAAAAAAGAATGTATTGAAGGTGAAATTAGTAAAAAACTTAATCAATACATGAAAGATTGGAAAGCCAGTATTGATAAATATCAAGGCAATATCATTTCACAGGTTGAAATACCTTTTTATATTTATAGTGCAAGAATTTTACAATCGTATCAAGGCGGACAGGGCATATTAATTCGAGATAAGAATGGTAAAGAAGAATTAAATTCTATCAGATTTACAACACCTAATGAGGAACATGATATTTTATACACTATGAGTTCAGGACAATTATCTGGTATTTTGCTTGCATTTTCGTTAGCATTACATAAGATATTTATAAATGCTGGATTGAATATAATGCTAATTGATGATCCGGTTCAGTGCATGGATGATTTGAATATAGTTTCGTTTGTGGAATTAATAAGAACAGAGTTCCCCAATGTTCAATTCTTAATTTCTACACACGAAAATAGTTTCGCTGGGTACATTGGATATAAGTATAAGAAATATAATTTGCCAGTGCAAAGATGTAATTTGAAGGAAATAAGTACATTGTGACACGAGCAAATAAGATCACATCGGAAGAAAAGATTAGGATGAGCTGAGTAATATTTTGGATGCTATATATCGAACAAAGATTATCTAAATTTTAATGATAATTTTATAGCATGTCATAGGATTATATAACAAAAGAAAAAATGAACACAGAACAAATATTCGTGCAACAATGTATTGACATTTGTGCACGGATGTTTTATTTTATACAGTATTGGGAGGTGTGATTGAGTGAAAAAATTAGTATCAATAAGTGTACGAGTTAGTAAAAAAGAGTTAGACAAATTTAAGTAGGCTACTAGATTAGTCATATGTTTCATATAGTAAATTTGTGCGAAGAATGACACTTATCGAGCAGCAAAAATAATAAAAAAGAATAAGAATGAACGCAGATATGTCAGATTCGGTAATATATCGAACCAAAAACTATGTTGATAACTGGGATGAAATGAAATCATATAGGCTGTTTGCGCTGGAGACTGGTTGGCACTGGTAAAAGGAGTATTCTTCAAGTTTTGTGTAAATACAAAATAGTGCAGAAAAATTTATTTAAGTGGACGGAATTAAATTCCGTCCGCTTTTACGTTATCAGAAAAATCAGCAATTGTCAATAGCTGATTCTATCAGCGAAGAATATCTCCAACTGAGAATGAATATCACCTCGTTTTCAAAAAGCTGTGTCCATTGTGAAAATTCAAGATTTGTACTTATGATAACACTGGCTCTTTCTGAACGTTCTGATATGATCTGAAAAAGCATTTCTGACTGGTACCTGTTAAAAGTCAGATAACTGAGTTCATCGATTATCAGAAGAACTATTTTACTGAGACTCTTTTCAAGTTTGGACAGTTTGTTCATCTGGACAGCTTCTGCAAGCTCAGCAGCAAGATTGACAGCCGTATAGAATTTTACCCGATACCCCGCTTCACAGGCATTCATGCCAAGTGCGA
>NZ_JBKTWO010000058.1:0-16141 GCF_047249845.1 Thomasclavelia sp. | reverse complement strand
GACTAGCAATTGCTGCTCTAGGGTTATACGGAAATAAAAAAAGAAAAAATAAATAAGATTATAAATTAATAAGGAATCTTTAAAATTACATTAAAGATTCCTTGTTTAGATTTGTTTAGACAGGGCATGCATTGTGCGACGAGAGGGATAAAATAAATCAATTTTCCTTTACTCTATTGAAATTATTGATTTTATAATAAAAATTGGGAGAGTAAGAAATATTTATAAAAACTACTTTTTTAGTGCATAATGAATGATGAAAAAATAAAAGATAGGTTTTATACTATTATGGAATATAAAGCTTTTTTATATAAATATTCAAGGGAAAAATTTATGTGATAAGATTGTTACTTTAAGTAGGCAATACATAAAAGCAACATAAGACATATGGCTTATTTAGTCTTATCTTTTAGTGCAAAAAATAATATGTTATGTGTAGAGGAGGATAAAATTATGAAATTTGTAAGAAAAATTACAAAATATCTTGTTTGTATAGCTATGATAATTCCTTTAATATCAACGAGTAATGTCTTAGCTAGTGAATCAGGATATATTTATGCTAGTGATTTACAGTGGCAGTCGGTTAAAGTCGGATACAGTACTGCACAAAAGGATAAAGGATTGGAAAATTTACCATTACGTTTGCGGACAGAAAAAAATGGAAGTCCTGTGACATATGATAAGGGTATTTGTGCACATGCAGTTTCAAAAATTGTATATGATATTGAAGGCAAAGGATTTGAAAGATTTCAATCTTATATAGGGGTTAATTATTCTAAAACACAAGGAAGCTGTGGATTTGTTATTAGTGCAGATGGTAAACAACTTTATAATTATGATGTGTTGAAAGAAAGTGATAAACAAGTTTTTATAGATGTTGAAATTCCTGAGGGGACAAAAGAATTTGTTTTAGAAACTACAGATGGTGGCGATGGTATCACTGCTGATCATAGTATATGGGCAGATGCTAAGTTTGTTGTAAATTATGAGATTCAAATGCAATTAGCAAAAATAGATACATTTGCTAGCAGTACTTTATTAGAAACTGGAGATACTGCTAAATTATCAAGTTTTGCTTATTTAGGTGATGGAACTTTAATTGATGATGGGGTATTTCAATATGTAAGCAGTGATGAAAGTATTGTAAGTGTTGATGAAAATGGAATGATTCAAGCTCATAAAAATGGTATTGCTCAAATTACGACAATTTGTACATATGAAAATATTACTAAAAATAGTACTATTAATATTTTTGTAGGTGATGGTAATCAAGATTCTTCATGGCAATGTGTTTCACAAGATAATCGAATCAAAACTTTATTTTCATTAATTGATGGGACTATTCATTATGCAGTTACAAAAGATGGTAATAGTGTTATTGAAGATTCTAAATTAAATTTACAAACTGATTTACAAGATTTTTCTAATGGATTAACTTTTGTAGGGAGAAAAGATGAAGTTGTTAGTGATTCTTATACATTGTATGGAGCAAAAAAATCTTTGATAAATGCAAGTGGTAATGAAATGATATTATCATTTACAAAAGATAATATTATTTTTAAAGTTATTGTACGTGTGTATAATGATGGAATTGCATTTCAATATGCAATAGAGGGAACTGATGGTCAGGCACTTAAAATTAAAAGTGAGTATTCTCAATTTCAATTACCTCAAAATTCGATTGCTCAAGCGATGAATTATATTAATCAGCATGAAGCAGTAGCTTATGAAAAGCAGCTATCAGAATTGACAGATCAATATTGTATGCCATTATTGTATCAAACTCCTTCTGGTGATTATGCTTTAATTAGTGAAGCAGGATTAAATCCTGAATATTGCGGAGCAATGCTTAAAGGTAATGGAAAAGGAATGTTGGAAGCAGTATTTACGCCTGAACAAACAAGTGACGTAGAAACATCATTACCATTTAGTTCTCCATGGCGTTTTGTTGTTATAGGAGATACGGCAGCAATTAATGAAAATACTATGGCAGAAACATTAAGTCCAGATTTAGCTATTGATGCATCATGGATTGAACCTGGGGTAACTGCATGGACATGGTTAAATCGTGAAAGTACAAGTGATTTTGAAACATATAAACGATATGTAGACTTTGCGGCTGAAATGAATTGGCAATATGTTTTACTTGATGAGGGATGGCAGCCAAAGGCAGCTTCTGGAAGTGGAAAAGTTTATGATGGTTATTATGATTGGACATATGACTTAATAGATTATGCAAATAGCAAAGAAATTGGTTTATTAGTTTGGGCAAATAATGCAGATTTAAATACTGCTGCTAAACGAGAAGTTATTAAAGAATGGGCAGAAATGGGATTTAAAGGAGTTAAACCTGATTTCTTTAATTCACAATCGCAGTCAACAATGAAATTTTTTGATGAACTTGCTAAAATAACTGCTGAAAATCATATGTTGTTGAATATTCATGGTTCTAATAAGACAACTGGGGAAAGAAGAACTTATCCTAATCTTTTAACACGAGAAGGAGTATTTGGAGCAGAACAAGATTTATTTTTACCTAGTGAAGTTAGTGCTAGACATAATTGTATGTTACCATTTACTAGAAATGCGGTAGGACCAGCAGATTATACACCAATGTTATCTTATCGCAATTCAGGAAGTCGAAGAAGTTTTACAGTAACTCAGCAGGCTGCTTTAGCAACAGTTTATGAAAGTGGTATTCAATGTTTTGCTGATAGACCAGAAGTTTATCGAGCTTCTCCAGCATATTTTTATTTTAAAAATTTCCCAACTTCATTTGATGAAAGTCATCTATTAGATGGTCTGCCAGGTGAATATGTAAATATTGTTCGTAGACATAATGATGACTGGTTTGCAGGAATTATTGTAAATGGTGCAAGAAGTATTGACTATAGTTTTGATTTTTTAGGTGAAGGAACTTATTATGCGAGTATCTATACAGATGGTTCTAATCCAGAGGATATGGTTGCTACATATAAAGAAGTTACCAAAAATGATGTAATGCATTTTGATATTCCAGCTACTGGTGGCGTTTGTATGAAAATTATGAAAGATAAACCATCTGAACCAGAATCAATTTCTATTGATCAAACAGAAGTTACTTTAGAACAATATAGTAACGTTCAATTAAATACAACTATTTACCCACAAAATGTAGATTTTAATAATGTTACATGGAGCAGTGAAAATCCAGAAATAGCTACTGTAACTGATGGTAAAGTTGTTGCTTTAAACCCAGGAACAACAACTATCTATGCTTCAACTGGATTTGGTAATACGATGAAAGCTAGCTGCCAAGTAAATGTTAAAATGCCAAAATATTCGTTAACAAATGAATGGACAATAAATAATCCAGATTATGAAAAAATCAGTATTCAAAATGAAAATAAAATGACTGTTGTTACTCAACCAGGAGAATTTTATACAGATAGTTCGAGTGCAAAAAATGTTGTATTACATTCAATTGATAAGAACGATTTTGAAATCAGTACAAAACTAGATTTTAAACCTGAAGGAAATTATCAATCAGCAGGATTATTAGTTTATGCAAATGATAAATGTTTATTTGGATTACTACGTCGCTCTCATTCAAGTTTCGGAGGACCTATTTTATCAATAATTGGGTTAAATGGAAAAAGCTTTTATGAAAAAACAGCAGCAGATGTCAATCCGGATCAAATTATTTATTTAAAAATTCAAAAAATAGGTAATCAATTTTATTCATATTATAGTTATGATAATGTAAACTTTACAAGATTTAATGACGTTTATACAAATGATACTCTTGCAAATAGTGAGCTAAAAGGTGGATTATATGCTGTAAACGGTAATAATAAACAAGGAGCTATACCAGCAACATTTGAAGATTTTGCAATTGATAGTCAAGTTATTCCATTTGCAACAAAGAATGTGGATATAAGTATACTTGAAAAAGTTATAGCTGAAGCAGAAACTTTAAAAGAAATTGATTATACAGTAGCAAGCTGGAAAGAATTTAAAAATGCTTTAGATAATGCTAAAGATGTTTTAAATAAAACAGATGTAACACAAGAAGAAGTAGATAGTGCAGTAACTGCATTACAAAATGCTAAAGAAGCTTTAGTTGAAGTTGTTATTAAAACAAATAAAACAGCATTGGCTATTGCAATCGAAATGGCAGAAAGTGCAAGCTTAGAAAATGTTATACCTGTTGTAGTAAAAGAATTCAACGTGGCATTAGCTAATGCAAAAGAAGTATATGAAAATGTTAATGTTACACAAGTTGATGTAGATAATGCATTTACTAGATTAGCAAATGCAATGCATATGTTAGAATTCTTTAAAGGAAACAAAGAATTATTACAAAAGCAAGTAAATCAAATTAATGATTTAATAGAAGAACAATATATTCCATCTACATGGAGTGCAATGTTACCATCATTACAAAAAGCTAATGAAGTATTAGGTAATGAAAATGCAATGCAGGAAGAAGTAGATGAAGTATATAATGAATTAGTTAGAGCTTTCTTGAATTTAAGATTAAAACCAAGTAAAGATTTATTACAAGATTTAATCAACAAAGCAAATGGATTAAATAGTGCAAACTACAGTGCTAACACATGGGCAGTAGTAGCAAATGAAGTATCAAATGCAAAGGCAGTATTAGAGAATCCAGAGGCAAGTGAAACTGAAGTAAAAGCTGCTGAAGCAGCATTAACAAAAGCATTAGCAGGATTAGAAGCTAATCCAGTAAAACCAGATGATACAACAGTAAGTGTAGAAACTGGAGATACTACAAAGATGATGTATCCATTACTTGGTTTAGCTATTGCATCATTAGGATTCTATGGGAATAAAAAAAGAAAGAAAAAATAAGATCATATATCAAGAGAAGGATTTATAAATTATCAAGAAATTTTTAAAATTATATCAAAGATTCTTCGTTTAGATTAGGACTGTATTTTCATGGTCCTTTTCTTATATAAAAATAATATTAAAAAACTAGTTTAGGTAATTGGTTTTTTATAAGGAATATAGGGAAAAGTATTGACTTAAATCCTTATCCGTTTTATCATTTAAATGATAATAAATTCGATTATCTAGGAGGAGTAATTAACTGAGTTTTATTTAAGAGACTTGATGGCTGGTGAGAATCAAGATAAAACAGTTAATGAATGGACCTGGTTAGAAGCAAAATGAACCTTTAGGAAGTAGTGGCGCCGTGATTTTCGCGTTAAGAAAAACAGACATGATGGTGTCTTACAAGGTGGCAAATCGGTTTTTATCCTTGAGGATAAAAGCCTTTTTTATTAGAAAAGGAGTAAAGAAATGAAAAATATTATTTTAACAGGAGATCGTCCTACTGGTAGATTACATTTAGGACATTATGTTGGTTCTCTTAGAAGAAGAGTAGAATTACAAAACTCAGGTAAGTTTGATGAAATTTATATTATGATTGCTGATTCTCAAGCTCTTACTGATAATGCGGATAATCCCGAAAAAGTACGTCGTAATATTTTAGAGGTAGCGTTGGATTATATGTCTGTGGGTTTAGATCCCGAAAAAACTACAATGTTTATTCAATCACAAATTCCAGCTTTATTTGAGTTTACAGCTTATTATATGAATTTAGTAACAGTATCAAGATTGCAACGTAATCCAACAATTAAAGAAGAAATTAAACAGAGAGGTTTTGAAACTAGTATTCCTGTAGGTTTTTTAAATTATCCAGTTTCTCAAGCAGCTGATATTACAGCATTTGATGCAACATGTGTACCAGTTGGTGAAGATCAAATGCCATTAATTGAACAAACTAAAGAAATAGTACATAGTTTTAATCGTATTTATGGAGAGGTATTAGTTGATCCTAAAATTATGCTAGCAGAAAATGAAGTATGTCAAAGGTTACCAGGAACAGATGGGAAAGCTAAAATGTCTAAATCAATTGGTAATTGTATTTATCTAGCTGATACTAGTGAAGAAGTTCGTAAGAAAGTAATGAGCATGTATACTGATCCTAACCATTTAAAAGTATCGGATCCTGGGACTGTTGAGGGTAATACGGTTTTTACTTATTTAGATTGTTTTTGTAAAGATGAATATTTTGAAAAATATCTTCCTGAATATAAGAATCTTGATGAGTTAAAGGAACATTATCGCCAAGGTGGTTTAGGTGATGTGAAAATTAAGAAGTTTTTGTTTAATGTGTTAGAGGAAATTTTAAATCCAATTAGAGTTAAACGTGCTAAATTAGAAGAAAATATTTCATATGTTATGAAGGTCTTAGAGGATGGATGTGCAAAGGCTAATTTAAAAGCTAATGCAACATTAACAAGGGCTAAGGATGCAATGAAAATAAATTATTTTGAAAATCAAGATAGTATTACAGAATATTTTAAATAAAAGCCTATTTAGGCTTTTTTATTATTTATAAGAATGATAAAATACAATCATATTATGTAGAATAGAGGAAATATAATGAATTTTTTTATTTTAATTATGTTATTTTTATGCTTAATAGGATTATTAGATAAAGCATTAAATAATCGTTTAGGTTTAGTAGAATCCTTTGATAAAGGAATTAATTCAATGGGTAGTATTACCATGAGTATGATTGGATTTTATTGTATTGCAATAACTTTAATTCAAAATAATGTAGATGTAATTAAATCAGTTAGTAATAATTCATCACTTGATCCATCTATTATTATTGGTAGTATCTTAGCACCAGATATGGGAGGCTTTTCTATTATATCAGGGTTAAATAATAATTCTTTTTTAATCTTTTCAGGTTTGATTTTAACATCAACGCTTGGACAAACGATTAGTTTCCAATTACCAATTTTTTTAGCATCATTAAATAAGAAAGATTTAAATCCTTTTATAAATGGATTGATATATGGGATTTTAAGTTTGCCAATAATTTTAATAGTAGTTGCCTGGTATTTACAGTTACCAAATTTATTAATTAATTTATTACCAATTTTACTTTTGTGTCTAGTATTAATTATTGCATTATATTTTTCATATGAAAAAACATTATTTGTTTTAACATTATTTGGTTATGTTATTAGAATAATAAGTATTGGATTATTTGCACTAGTTATCTTACAATTATTTTTTGATACTCTACCATTTACCACTAATGCATTAATTAGTGAAGCATTAGTAATTGTTTTGAGAATGTGTATAGTAGTATGTGGTTCAATGATATTAAGTGATCTTATCATTAAACGTTTTTCAAGAATTGTTTTTATAATTGGACAGAAATTAGGGATAAATAGTACTAGTGTTGTAGGCTTGTTATTGAGTCTAGGTACTAGTATTGCAATGATTCCTATGTTTAGTCAAATGGATCGCAAAGGCAAAATGATGAATGCAGCATTTAGTGTTAGTGGAGCTTATGTATTAGGAGGACAATTAGGATTTATCTCTAGTGTAGCTGATAGTCATGGAATCATGATTTACATGTTAACTAAAATTAGTGCGGGTATTTTAGCGATAGTTTTTGTGATGCTGTTTTATAAAAATGAACAGGCATAATTAAAATAAAGCACTCAATGATGTATTTAAGATATTTTCTTGTTATAATATTTTTATAAAAAGGAGAACTTTATGGAAGGGTATCAGTTAAAAGTTTTTGTCCAGGGAAGTACTCAGCCGATTTGGAGAGTAATTAAAGTTCCAGCAAAAATGACATTTATGGATCTGCATTTAATTATCCAGGAGATATTTGGGTTAAATAATGAAGATACGTTTTATTTTGAGTTATATGAAATAGGAATATCAGTAATAAATTTAGGTGATAGAACAAAAATAAATTCAGAGTTAAAATCTGTTTTTAGTAATGAAAAAGTTTGTGATTATTTTTATGAGGGTATGATCTGTGATTATTTTTATAATATAGATGATAGATGGGAGTTTAAAATTATTGTTGAAAATACATTAGATGATTATGTTTTAATTCCTGAAGTATGTGATTATTTTGGTAATAATTTGTTAGAAGAGTGTGGGGGAATTAAGGAATATGAAAAAATTATTAATGAAGTTGATAGTGAACAAATAAGTTTTGATTTTAATTATGTTAATGAATGTCTAAGAGGTTTTGAAGTTGAACAGGTTATTAATGATGATTTGATTAAAGAAGATTTTATTTTAGTTTTAAATAAATTAAAAGATGTAATAAAAAAAAGAAACATAGAATCATATCAGGTAATCAAATTAAATGGTACGATAACAGTATATTGGGTAATTATTAAAACAATTGAAGGATATGTTGTGGAAATATTTGAAAATTATGATGATTTATTACGAGGTTTTTATAATTTGCGAAGTGAATCTATAAATCATGCATTTTGTTATTGTTATACATTTTTGTTATCTAATAGTGCTATGGATTTGGAAGAAACTTTAGACGAGGAACAAACAATTGGTGCCTTTTTTAATGAACCAGGATATTTATCTAGCTTGATTAGTCTTGATGATGGGATTTTATTATTGAATTGGTTAGAAGAGTTATTGATAGGTTTAACATATGATACTAATACAAGTGAACTAGATGAAATTATTGATATAGATGTGAAAGATAGAAAATTTAAAAATAGTTCAATTTATGTTCATGAACCAGAAATAGATATTACTGAATTTGATATTGGATATTGTGATAAAATCAAATTAAAGTCATCGTTGGAATTATTTGATCGTGTGTGTGTTGATGTGATTTGTTTACCAACACCTGATACATATATAACAAATGAGTTACAGATGTATGCAATCGTTGCAACAGAAGAAGATTATTTACTTAAGGAAATTATTTTTCCAGATAAGATATTTATGTCAGAAGCACTGATTGATGTTATGTCGGATTTTTTTAGAGAGAATGGTATTCCTAGACATATAGTTATAAATAATTTAAATATCTTATTTTTGGTTTTTAACTTTTTAAAAGAAAATGAAATTGGTTATGTTGAGGATGATACAGATTTTGAAATTGATTTAGCGATAGCAGATGCTTTTGGTTTTGATAGTGAAATGATAGATAATCCGTTTTTACAAGAGTTAATTGAGGAGTTAGATGGTAAAAATGAAGAGGAGATAGAAGTTAAATTAGATGAACTTTTAGCACAAAATGAATTATTAAATTAGATAGATAATGGTATTGTCAATTAGATGATACCTTTTATTACATAGATACTTAGTTTGACGAATAAAGAAACTCAATATATACTAAAAATAGTAAAATTATTTGATAAGGATGATATAATATGAAACTTACAGAGTTATTATGTTTAGAAAGAATTGATTTAAATGCAAATGTTATAAATAGAAACGAGGTTATTAATTATTTAGTTGAATTAATGGTAGTAAATGATAATAATATTGACAAAAATGTTTATAATCAAGAAATACTAAAATACGAAATTCAAAATATTAATGAAATAGACACTGGAATAGCTATATTATATGCGAAGACAGAAGCTGTTAATAAACCAGGAATATCAGCTATAGTTGTAAAGGATGGAATTGATTATGATTCTTTAGATGGACATTTGACAAGACTTTTTTTCATGATTGTTGAGCCTAAAGAAGGTGAGGAGCTTTATTTAGATGTAATACAACAAATATCACAGATGTTAATGGATCATGATTTTAAAGAACAGCTGATTAATGCTGATAATTCAAAAGAGTTTCTTTCATTAATTGCTGCTAAGGAATCAGAGGCGGAAATAATAAACGATAATTATGAAATTTTAGCAGTAACTGCTTGTCCATTAGGAATCACTCAAACATATATGGCGGCTATGAGCTTAGAAAAAAAGGCTGAAGAAATGGAGATTCCATTTAAAGTTGAAATCAATGATGCTATGGGGTCTAAAAATATTCTTACAAAAACAGAAATAGAAAATGCAAAGTGTATTATTGTTGCAAGTGATAAACAAATAGATATGACCAGATTTGTTGGTAAACCAGTGATTATAGCTAAAACTGCTGATGGGATTAATAATGCTGAAATATTATTAAAAAAAGCTGTAAATAATGAAACAGAAATATATAACTTTCAAGATGAAACGAAAAATAAGGTTGATAAAAATCTTGCTATTTTAAAAACATTATATACACAATTAATTAAAGGAATTAATAAAATTTTACCTATATTAATAGGAGCAGGGGCATTAATTTCAATTGCTACACTGACAGTATCTTATAATTTATTTAATATAGGTTCATTAGTAGATAATGTTTGGGTGGCTAATAGCTATGTTTTTGGCAATGCTGTTCAAGGGATGATTGTGGCACTATTAGCAGGATTTATTGGACAAGGGATAGCATCACAGATTGGATTTGCATCTGGGTTCAGTTGTGGGGTTGCAACACAGTTAAATACGACTTATTTAAACGATCCAAATAATCCAGGAGTATTAGGCGGAATTATTGCCGGTTTTATAGGGGGATACATGGTTATAGCTTTACAGAGGTTGTGTAAAAATATGCCTAAACAATTTGATAATGTTAAATCAATGACGATTTATCCGATTTTTTCAATTATGATAGGGGGATTAATTACATATTTAATTAGCCCTTATATAGGAAATTTTAATCATGTTATAGCAGTTTTTATTACTGAGATGAATCTACTTTTAAAATTGATGTTAGGTATTATTATTGGAACGATGATGGCTATAGATATGGGAGGGCCAGTTAGTAAAATTGCATATATATTTGGAATTAGTCAAATATTAGAGGGTAATTTTGATGTTATGGCTGCAGTTATGGCTGGAGGAATGGTTCCTCCATTAGCCATAGCTTTTGCTACTTCATTTTTTGAACATAAATTTACGAATCAGGAAATAAAGATGGGTCAAGATAATTTTTTAAAAGGACTTTTATTTATTCCAGATGGAACTATTCCGTTTGTTCATAAAAATCCTCAATTAGTTACAGTTATTTGTATTATTGCATCATCAATTGCTAGTGGTCTTGTAATGATTTATAATTGTGGAATAGGAATACCTCATGGTGGTATTTTTGTCTTACCATTAATGGTTCATCCGTTGCGTTTTCTTGTGGCATTATTAGCAGGAAGTATTTGTGGTGGTGCAATCTATGGTTTATGGAAGGAAAATAGTTAAGGATATTTTATATGATCAGTTGATTGTCGGTGTTATAAATATGTAAGGTTAAAGATCAAAAATTTATTAACTTTATATATAGGGGAAATTAATCCTAGATAATACATTAATTTATCAAAGAATAATTTTGAAATTGTTCATATTTAATTCATAGAGTGGTGATAGGATAATACTGTCGAAAGACAACCATAATAATATGTAAAATATATTGATCCCCTCATATATGTTTTACAACTCAATTGATGGATGATTCCCTCTCCCATAAATTTCATCCATCATTAGAAGCCTCCCCTGGCTTCTTTTTTTGTTAATAAAACAATATTTTTAATTTTATTTATATAATAATGAATTAAAAAAGATAAATTAGTTAATAAAAAGTGAAAACAATGTAAGCGCTTTTGTGTTATGGTTAATATAAAGTGAGAAGTAACAAAATATTACAAATATTTTGTTACTTCTTTAATGGAAGGAGGTGTTTTGTTAAAGGGGATGACGAAACATTAATAGGGACAATAATTAAAGGAGAAAAAGGATAATGAAAAAAGTTTTAAAAAAGGGAAGTTTATTACTTATAGTATTATCATTATTTTTTGCTTCAGCAAACTTCAAAACTTTTGCATTAGATGATAATGATAAATTGCTATATGTAGATTTTAATGAAAATGTTGAAGATAAGTCAGGTAGTGGCAATAATGGTATTATTCAAGGGAATCCTGAATATGTAGATGGTGTAAAAGGTAAAGCATTACATATTGTTAATAGCAATGGTAGTACTAGTGAAGTTGCAAAGCAATATGTTGATTTTGGAAATAAAATAAAGTTTATAGATCAGAATTTTGCTATTTCATTTTGGTATAAAAGTGATAATGGTGTAAGTGCTGGTGGGGCATTAATTTCTAATAAAAATTTTGATTCTGGAAATAACCCAGGTTTTAATATTGGAGATTTTAATACAGGATTAAGAGTTAATTTTACAGCTCAAGGAAGTAATCGCAGTGATGTATATAATTTTGCACCAATTGATGGTGTTTGGCATCATGTTGCAGTTAATTTTGATCGTAGTGGAACAATTGATACATATTTAGATAATGAATTTGTTAAATCTACAGATATTTCAACTGATATTAATAAATCAATTGATGTTGCTAATTTTGTAGTAGGGGCAGATGGATATTTTAAAAACGGATTAAATGATGCTTATATTGATGAATTAAAAGTATATTCTCGTTTAATGAGTGAAGAAGAAATTGCAACTGATTATAATCTTAATGAAGATGAAGTTTTGCATTTAACATTTAATGAAGAAAATGCTAATGATGTTAGTGGTAAGAATAATCATGGAGAAGCTAATAATATTGAGTATGTTGAAGGTATAGATGGAAAAGCAGCTCATATAGTGAATAAAAATGGAAGTTCAGATGCTAAAGTAAGTTCATTTATTAATTTGGGTAATAGAATTGCATTAACCACAGAAGATTTTACAATCAGTTTTTGGTATAAAACTAATGTGGGAAATGAAGATGGCGGAACTATTATATCTAATAAAGATTATGGTAGTGGTTATAACGATGGATTTGCAATTGGAAGTTTTACTAATGAAATAAGAGCAAATTTTGCATTAGATCGTAGTCGTAAAGATATTAAATTTACAGCTATAGATAATTCATGGCATCATAATGTTGTTACTTTTGATCGTGATGGTATGATGACCACTTATACAGATAGTAAAAAAACAGGGGAAGCAGATATATCTTCTTTTGTAGATAAAAATATTGATTTAGGTGATATTATTATTGGTGCAGATAGAAATAAATGTTATGGTCTACTTGATAGTTATATTGATGAAATGAGAATATTTAAGTCTGTAAAATCTGATCAAGAAATAGAAAAACTTTATAATGAATATAAAGAACCAGATGTTAAACCAGTTGGAGATACTCTTTTAGAGGTTTCTTTTGATGGAAATGTTGAAGATTTAAGCGGTAATAAAAATCATGGTGCTAATGTTGGGAATGTAAATTATGTTGATGGTGTAAAAGGGCAAGCTGCACATATTATTAATTCAAATGGAAGTACGAGTGCTAAAGCTGAACAATATATTGATTTTGGAAATAAAGTAAAATTAACAGATAAAGATTTTGCATTATCATTTTGGTATAAGAGCGATAATGGTGTAAGTGCTGGTGGAGCAATGATATCTAATAAAGATTTTAATTCTGGTGCTAACCCTGGTTTCAATATTGGTAATTTTAATACAGGATTAAGAGTTAATTTTGCTGTTCCTGGAAATAGTCGTAGAGATGTGTACAACTTCGCGCCAATTGATGGAATTTGGCATTATGTAGTTGTAAATTTTGATCGTGATGGTTATATCGAGACATTTGTTGATAATACAGCTGCTGGTAAAACAGATATTTCAGGTGATATTGGTAAATCTATTGATGTAGGTAATTTTGTAGTTGGTGCAGATGGATATTTTAAAAACGGATTAGATGATGCTTATATTGATGAGCTAAAAGTATTTTCAAGATTAATGAATAAAGATGAAATTAAAAATGAATTTGATACAACATATTTACAGTATATTGTAAATGATGCAGATAAATTTTATCAAGAAGCAATTAAAAATGTTAAATATGATCAAAATAAGTTAGCAGATTTAAATCTTGCAATATCAGCTGGAAAAACAGCCATAGAAGCTAACGATTATAGTAATATTGATACATTAGTAAATAATATCAAAACTAAGTTAGAAGCAGTTAAAGATGGTGTTGAAGGTGTTATTGATGGACAGGTTTTATATCTAAGTTTTGATGATGAAAATGTAAATGATGAATCAGGACGTGAAAATCATGGAACTAGCGTTGGTAACGTTAGTTACGATCAAGGGGTAATTGGTAAGGCACTACATATTCAAAATGATAACGGTAGTACAATGGAAAAAGCAAAGCAGTATGTAAATTTTGGTCAGCCTGAAGATTTGAAATTCACGACAGAAGATTTTGCATTATCATTTTGGTATAAAACAGTAGATGGTGGGGGAAAAGAGGCTGCAATAATCTCTAATAAAGACTGGTCTACTGGCGGTAATATTGGAATGAATATTGGAAACTTTGGCGATAGCATTCGAGTTAATTATACTGGTGAGGGATGTGGTCGAGATGATATTTATGGATTAAGTGCTAATGATGATAATTGGCATTATATCGTTGTAAACTTTGATCGTGATAATGTAATTAGTGCTTATGTTGATGGTAATTTAGAAAAAACTACTGATATTAAAGATACATTTGGTAAAACCATTGATGCCACAGATTTTGTGATCGGTGCAGATGGTAATAAAACACAAGGGCTAAATGATGGATATATCGATGAAGTAAGAGTAATGAAAAGACTGATTACGACTACAGAAATTGAGGATAATTATCTGCCATATCGTCTTGAAATGAAGATCAATGATTATACTGATGTCTTAAATAGAGCTAAAGAAGAAGGTTATGATGAAACAAAAATAACTGAATTTGAAAAGGTTTTAGCTGAAGTTAATCAGGATAAAGTAAATGCTGATGCAGATACAATGCGTAAATTAATAAAAAAATTAACTAATGCATTTGATCGTTTTCAAATTTCAGAAACACCATTAATGAGTTTCCAGGTTCTTTCAGATGTTCATATTGATGGAACTGACAAAGATAATAAATCACAACAAGATTTAATTGATGCTTTAGAAGATATTTCAGTTTTAGATCCAACAAGTTCAGCAATTATGTTCCCAGGTGATTTTACTGATAGTGGTTCAGAAGGTCAATATAAAGCATTTTATGATATTATAGGTAAATATAATTTTACTAACAGTATTGTTGCTTTAGGAAACCATGATGTTCGATGGCTATGTTCAGGTGATGATCGTAATGAACCTGCACCAAATGTACCAACATGTAAATATGGAACTTCACCATTTAGTGAAAGATATTTACAATATAATAAACCTTATATGAATGGTGTGGAAGATAAATTATATTTTGATTCATGGATCAATGATTATCATTTTATTACTCTTAATACAGAGAGCGATTTAAAGGATAATGCTTATTTATCAAATGAACAATTAAATTGGTTAAAAGAAGTAATTAAAGAAAAAGCAAGTAAAGATAAACCAATTTTTATTCAAATTCATCAAACATTTGCAGGAACGGCTGATCATGAATCTTTAGATTTAATTGGTGAACAAGAAGAAGCATTGAAAGAAATTTTAAAAGATTATCCACAATCAGTAATTTTCACAGGTCATGTTCATAATGGGATAAACTTAGCTAAAGTACATCAAACTGAATATGGTAGTGTAGTTGATGTACCAGCTTTTAAATATCAATCTTATGGTGATCCAAGAGCTCAAATTGGTTATCAAATAAATGTATTTGAAGACAGAGTTGAAATTAGACCGAGAGATTATAAAAATGATATTTGGCTTGATGATTATAAAACAGATATTCCTCTAGCAAAAAAGGAAACTGATTTTAGTAAATTACAAGAAGCTATTAATGAGGCAAATATTATTCTTGATAGTACAGATATCTATACTAAAGATTCTTTGGCTTTGTATGCTTTAGAAGTTAATCAAGCAAATGAAGTTTTAAATAATCCTAATGCAACTCAAGAAGAAATTGATTTAGCAGTAGAAAAACTAAAAGAAGCATATGATATTTTAGTATTTATAACAAATAAAACAGCATTATCAATTGCAATTGACATGGCTAAAGAAGTAACTCAAGAACAATTAGATAATGTTGTACCAGTAGTAGTTAGCGAATTTAGAGCAGCATTAGAAAATGCTCAAACTGTATATGATAATGCAAAAGCAAGTCAAGAAGAAGTAAATAATGCATTTGATCGTTTAGCTAAAGTAATGCAGATGTTAGAATTCTATAAAGGTGATAAGATTGCATTACAAGAAATGATGGATAAGATTGCTAACTTAACAGCAAGTGATTATACAGAATCAACATGGAATGCGCTTCAAGCAGTATTACCAG
>NZ_JBKTWO010000057.1:0-16302 GCF_047249845.1 Thomasclavelia sp. | reverse complement strand
GATAGTTTAATTATATAATTTACCAGGCTCAATTTCTTTTTAATGTCCTAAAACTATTGGGAGAGTAAGAGTTCAAAAGATTTTGACTGGTAATTATAAAAAAGTAAAATCGCCTGGTAAAAAAACAGAAAAGTGTTGATATATATATGTTTTGGAGTATAATAAAATATAGAAAGTGGCTTATTTACTAGGGTTTAATAACAACATAAGATGTATTGAAATAATCATCTTCCTGTGCATCCTTTTTTATACCTCTACGTTTAATAACAACATAAGATGTATTGAAATTAACAAAATATGAAAAAGCCGAATTCCAAATTTCAGTTTAATAACAACATAAGATGTATTGAAATCCGTTTTTACCAACTGTGATTTTATTAAACATAGTGTTTAATAACAACATAAGATGTATTGAAATAACAACGTTTCATCACGTTTATTTGTTTTATTTTTAGTTTAATAACAACATAAGATGTATTGAAATTTACTTATATCGAAGTGTAATATAAAAGGTGTTTTAGTTTAATAACAACATAAGATGTATTGAAATGAAGATGATAATAAAAATCCACAAAAACAAAAAATGTTTAATAACAACATAAGATGTATTGAAATATTAAACTTGTTTTATTTTGACTTCTAATCCATATGTTTAATAACAACATAAGATGTATTGAAATTAAGTTTTAGAAAAAAATCATTATCGACAACACATAGTTTAATAACAACATAAGATGTATTGAAATGACAGACCAAGAACAATAGATTTACTGCTACGTAGTGGTTTAATAACAACATAAGATGTATTGAAATGCCACAAGGCACTACAGTAATATATATGGATACATTGTTTAATAACAACATAAGATGTATTGAAATACCATACGATCGTATTCATTTTTAAATGCTGGTGGCGTTTAATAACAACATAAGATGTATTGAAATTAAGTTTGCTCGAAAATATCTGGTTTACATGGATAAGTTTAATAACAACATAAGATGTATTGAAATCTTTCTACATTCACAACATCATTTTCGTATAACGGTGTTTAATAACAACATAAGATGTATTGAAATTCCAATAAAACTAAATCGGGATTTTCTTTTTGTGGGTTTAATAACAACATAAGATGTATTGAAATACGTTATCTATAGCAATTAATATCCCATATTCAAGTTTAATAACAACATAAGATGTATTGAAATATGAGAAACTGCTCACCTAGCCATTCTCTCGGCGCGTTTAATAACAACATAAGATGTATTGAAATTCGATAATATTGTAAATATGGTCTTCTAGTTCTTGTAGTTTAATAACAACATAAGATGTATTGAAATATTTAAAAGTGTAGATTATTCTCTACACTCTTTTGTTTAATAACAACATAAGATGTATTGAAATTATATAAGTAAAGCAAAAAATAAGTTAAAATATTAATGATGTATAATTATAACTAAAGAGTAATTAATAATATAAATAGCATCATTTGACAAATTGTGGTAAACTTTGAAACATGGGGTGTAAGTATGAAGAGCAAGTATGTAGTTTTAGATTTTGAAACAACTGGGGTAAATAGATATCATGATGATGAAGTAGTACAAGTAGCAATAATTAATCAGGATGAAGAAATTTTAATTAATGAATTATGTAAACCTAAGCATCATTTTACATGGTCAAATGCACAAAGGGTGCATGGAATATCTCCATCAATGGTAAAAGATAAACCTAGTTTTGAAAGTTATATTGATATGATAAAGAATATATTTGATAGTTGTGATTTTATTGTTTGCTACAACATTGCGTTTGAACAAGGTATTTTAAAGAATTATGGGATGGATATAAGTAAATACAAATTTAGAGATCCAATGAAAGAGTTTGCTCCTATATATGGAGAAGTTGGATATCGTGGCGGTTATAAATGGCAATCTTTGTCAACTTGTGCTAAGTATTTTGGTTATAGTTTTGAAGCACATGATGCGTTAGAAGATGTAAAAGCGACAAGATTCTGTTTTGAACAAATCAAATCATATAATATAAATAAGGAAAGAATAAATCAGGCATATTTAGATAGTTGGAAATTATTATTTAAACCGTGGATTATTGAAAGAGGAATAAAATACTATCAAGATGGATTGGTTGATTTGATCTATAAAGGTGATGAACAAATTGTGGCATCTGTAGATGGAAGTACAAAATATATGGTTTCAATTGAATTAGATAAAAACAAAATAAAGAAAATAGCCTGTGATTGTCCACATGCTTCTGGAGGAAGTAATTGTAAACACATGGCTGCTGTTCTTTTGAAAATAAATGAATAGTTTTATGGGGGATAAGATGATTAATAAATTCAGATTAAAAATATCTTATAAGGAAAATAAAATAACTTTAGATGTTGATGAAAGTTTGACGTTTAAAGAGTTAAGTAAAATTATAAACGAAAAATTATTATTGAATAAATGTAAGTATTATGAGTTTTTTCATAATGAAATTGTTATAGATGCTGAAGATAAAATACAATCTTCTAAAATCTGTGATTATCTAGAATTAGATCAGGAGTTAATTTATTATACTGGTACAAAAGATAGACCCTATTTGATTAAGGTAATAGTTTGGGATTATGTATTGGAAGTTAATGATGCAGCGATGAAAAAGTTTGCTCAATTAATAAAAAAAGTAGACCAGGCTAAGCCAAAACAAACTTATTATCTAAATAAGGATCAAAGGAAATTTATTGATACAGCTTTAAAAGATTGTTATGATACATTAAAAGAATTAAACTTTGGTGGTGAATATTATTATCAGCTTCTAAAAAATGATAATAATTATTTAACAATTAAATTAAAGTATTATATGTTAGATGATAAATATGAGCTGTACTTATTTAATTCATTAGAATATATGGAAAATGGTATATACAGTTATTTAATTACTTTCTATGATACTAATCGTGCATATTTTAAAGGGTATCAGGGTATTAATCGAAATATTTTTGTTTTAAGTAAAGAAAATGATACAGTTAGAATTAATGATTTTGAGTATCTTTATAATGCTTTAAATAGAGTCACTTATATGTTTAAAGATGTTGAAGAAGATTATTTATTTAAAAGTCATGAAAATACTTTAATTTATGATATAGCTAATTGTAAATATTGGATTGCATAATAAAAACCATCACTTGATGGTTTTTTTAATCAAATTGGTCATCTAAACCATAAGAATCATCAAAAAATTCTTTTCCTACTACTTTCTTTTTATCACGAGCTTCTTCTACTAAAGAGGAAATTATATCCTTTACTTCGTTAGCATTTTTAATGTTTTTTAAATGAATTTCTTTACTGCTATCAGCCTTTGTATATAAAACAACAGTACCAGTACCAAAGATTTTTTGTGCAAAATTTCTTTGTAGGCATAAATCAGTAATACGGTATAGTAGTAATTCATCATAATGAGTGCTAATTAAACCAGTTTCTTGGTATAAACGTTCATTTTTTATTTGATATTTTGTAAAACTTAAAGGAAACCACATAAAATGTTTTCGATCTTGCCAAATAACTTTATTATCCATAAAAATACCTCCATTTTATATTTTATTAAATATTATTGTCAAGATTATATCAATAATATTAAATAAATGCTAGTATAATAACAATAACGATATTTTGTATAAAAAATAATATAAATTCTAAAAATAAGTTTGTATATTGCGTATAATTATGCTATACTCGCAACGTGTCTAGAAAGGTATAAATGATGATTGAAAATAAATTTGAACAATTAGGATTAAGTAATGAAGTATTAAAAGCAATTGAAGATATGGGGTTTTCAAAACCTTCACAAATTCAAGAGGAGGCAATTCCAGTTTTACTTACTGGAGTTGATGCGATAGGTCAAGCGCAAACAGGTACAGGTAAAACCTTAGCGTTTGGGAGTGTTCTTTTATCTAAGATAAGTCCTTCTAATGATAAATTACCACAAGCAATAATTCTTTCTCCAACTAGAGAATTAGCAATGCAGATTCATGAAGAAATGAATCGTATTGGAAAATATAATGGTAGTAAAATTACCTGTGTATATGGTGGAAGTGATATTGAAAAACAAATTCGTACAATAAAAAAAGGGATTGATATTATTGTAGGAACACCAGGAAGAGTAATGGATTTAATGCGACGTAAAGTTTTAAAACTTACTAATGTTAAATTTGTTGTCTTAGATGAAGCTGATGAGATGTTAAATATGGGATTTGTTGAAGACATTGAAACAATCTTAGAAAAGGTAGATGATAGTCGTCAAACAATTCTTTTTTCTGCTACGATGCCTGCAGGAATAAAAAAGATTGCACAAAACTATATGCATGATGATTTTGAACATGTTGCAGTTTTATCGAAACAGACAACTGCAACTTCTGTAAAACAGTTTTATTATGAAGTAAGACAAAAAGATCGTTTTGAAACATTATGTCGTTTGATTGATGTTGCAAATGTAAAAACAGGAATAATTTTCTGTAGAACTAAAAGAAGTGTTGATGAAGTTACTGAACAAATGCAACAAGCTAATTATAATGTTGAAGCAATGCATGGTGATTTAAGTCAAAATCATCGGATGAACACGCTACGTAAATTTAAAAAGGGAACAATTAATTTTTTAATTGCAACTGATGTTGCTGCAAGAGGTATTGATGTTGAAAATGTTACCCATGTAATTAACTATGAGCTGCCACAGGATATTGAATCATATGTTCATAGAATTGGACGTACTGGTCGTGCAGATAAGGAAGGTTTAGCATATTCTATCATTACCCCAAGAGAAAAGGGATTCTTAAGACAGATTGAAAGAGTTACTAAATCAACAATTACTAAAGCTGTTATTCCAACTCTTCAAGAAATTTCTGAAGCAAAGATCGGTGCATTGGTTAGTGATGTTGAAGATGTTATTTTAGCAGGTAATCATAAGAAGTTTAAACAATTAGTTAATGAAATTGACCCAACAATGTTAGCTGATTTTACTGCAGCTTTATTATATATGAATTATCAAGATCAATTAGGGTATGATTATACACGTGAAAAAATTCAGGAAGCTAGTGGTAATGAGGGTGGTAAAGGAAAACGTAATAATAAAGATTTTACAAGAATTTTTGTTACTGCTGGTTCAATGGATCGAATCAAAGTTCCACAAATTATTAACTTCTTTGTAAGTAAAGCAGGAATAAAAAAAGAAGATATTGGTGATATTGATATTAAACGTAAGTTTACATTTATTGACATTAAAAAGAAAGTGGTTAATAAGGTTGTTAAAAATTGTAATAAACAGAAGATAAATAATCGTAAAATTGAAATAGAAATTGCTAATAGGAAGTAATTATTTATAGATTTAGATTGTATTTTAGCGATACAATCTTTTTTTGTAACAAAATATGATATTTTCAAAGCGCTTTCACTTGAATGAATGGATGAAGATGTGTATAATATACTCATGGATTAATTCTAAGGAGGATTATATTAAATGAAAAAATATGTTTATATGTTTAGTGAAGGAAACGAAATGATGCGTGACCTTCTTGGTGGTAAAGGGGCTAACCTAGCTGCGATGGTCAATTTGGGGTTACCAGTACCACAAGGTTTTACTGTTACTACAGAAGCATGTAATGAATATTATGCTGATGGAAAGATCATCAATGATGAAATGAAAAAACAAATTGATGATTGTTTAGAAAGACTAGAAAAATTAGCTGGAAAAAAATTAGGTGGATTAGATAATCCTTTATTAGTTTCAGTTCGTTCAGGGGCAAAATTCTCAATGCCTGGGATGATGGATACAATTCTTAATTTAGGTTTGAATGATGAAACTGTTGAAGTTGTAGCTAAACAAACTGGTAATCGTCGTTTTGCTTTTGACAGTTATCGTAGATTTATTCAAATGTATTCTGATGTTGTTTGTGAAGTTGACAAAGAATTATTTGAAGCTAAATTAACAGAATTAAAAACTGCAAATGGATATGAAAGTGATTTAGATATCACTGCTGAGGATTTTGAAAATACAATTATTCCTCAATATAAAGAAATTTTCAAAACTCAATTAGGTAGAGATTTCCCACAAGAAGCAAAAGAGCAATTAATGGGAGCAATTTTAGCTGTATTTAGATCATGGAATAATGATCGTGCAATCATTTATCGTAACTTAAATGGAATTCCTCATGATTTAGGAACTGCGGTAAATGTTCAACAAATGGTATTTGGAAACATGGGAGATGATTCAGGTACGGGTGTATTATTTACTCGTAATGCTGCTAATGGTGATAATCATATTTATGGTGAATACTTGATCAATGCTCAAGGTGAAGATGTCGTTGCAGGTATTCGTACACCACAAAAAATTGCTAAATTAGAAGAAGATATGCCAGAAATCTATAAAGAATTAATTACTATTGTTAAAGGTTTAGAAAAACATTATAAAGATATGCAAGACTGTGAATTTACAGTTGAAAATGGTAAATTATATATTTTACAAACTCGTAATGGTAAACGTACTGGAAAAGCAGCGTTAAAAATTGCTGTTGATTTAGTACATGAAGGTTTAATCAATAAATATGAAGCGATGACTAGAGTAGAACCTGATCAAATCTCACAACTATTACATCCAAACTTTACACCTGCTGCATTAGCTGCTGCTGAGGTGTTGATTGAAGGATTACCTGCTTCACCAGGTGCTGGAGCTGGAAAAGTATATTTAACTGCTGAAAAGGTTCATGAACAAGCTGTAGCTGGTGAAAAAGTTATTTTAGTAAGACACGAAACTTCTCCTGAAGATATTCAAGGTATGGTTGATTGTGAAGGTATTTTAACTTCTACTGGAGGAATGACGAGTCATGCAGCTGTAGTTGCTCGTGGTATGGGTAAATGCTGTATCGTAGGTGCAAAAGCATTATCGATTGATTATGATGCAGGAACATTTACAATTGATGGAAAAACTTATCCAGAAGGAACAGAAATTTCATTAGATGGTACAAGTGGTAAAGTATATATGGGAATTTTAGATTCTGAAGAATCTGAATTAACAGGTGATTTTGCTGAATTAATGTCATGGGCTGATGAAATTAAAAAATTACAAGTTCGTGCTAATGCTGATAGTCCTCGTGATGCAGCAGTTGCAATTAAATTTGGAGCTGAAGGAATCGGATTATGTCGTACAGAACATATGTTCTTTGAAGGAGATCGTATTGAATATGTAAGACAAATGATCTTATCTGATACTGTTGAAGAAAGAATTAAAGCATTAGATGAATTATATAAATTCCAAGTGGAAGATTTTAGAGGAATTTATCGTGCGATGGTTGGATTACCTGTTACTGTTCGTTTATTAGATCCACCTCTTCATGAATTCTTACCTCATACAGATGAAGAATATCAGGCAGTTGCTGATAAATTAGGTAAAACTTTAGATGAAGTAAAGACTAAAGGTGCAACATTAAAGGAAACTAACCCAATGTTAGGACATCGTGGTTCACGTTTGGCGGTAACATATCCAGAAATTTATAACATGCAAGTTAGAGCTATTGTTGATGCTGCCATCGATGTAGAAAGAGAATTAGGATGTACGATCGTACCTGAAATCATGTTACCATTAATTGGTAGTGAATCTGAAATTGCTTATGTAAAAGACAATGTTACTAAAGCAATTGATGCTGCTATTATGGCTAAAAATGCTAAAATTGATTATAAGATTGGAACAATGATTGAAATCCCTAGAGCTGCTTTAACAGCTGATGAGATTGCTAAACATGCTGAATTCTTCTCATTTGGTACTAATGACTTAACTCAAATGACATTTGGATTCTCTCGTGATGATGCTGGAAGTTTCTTACCAGATTATATTAAACGTAAAGTAATTCAAGTTGATCCATTTGTATCATTGGATCAAAGTGGAGTAGGTCAGTTAATTGAAATGGCTGCTGCAAAAGGTCGTAGTGTTCGTTCAAATATCAAATTAGGTATTTGTGGTGAACATGGTGGAGATCCAGAATCAATTAAATTCTGCCATAAGACAGGATTAACATATGTTTCTTGTTCACCATATCGTGTTTTAATTGCACGTCTTGCTGCTGCACAAGCTGCTGCTGAAGAAATTATTCTAGAACATACTACTGATAAAGTATTAGTAGCTGATAAATAGTTAGATGATTAACGTCTCTTTAATACAAAGAGACGTTTTTCCTTTTTATGCTACAATAAATTTGCTATAATAAAAGCGGTGATAAAATGAAAAATATTGTTATTATAGCTACTGGTGGAACTATAGCTGGTAGTGGTAAAGTTGGAAAGGCTACTAACTATCAAGCTGGAAAGATTGATATTAAAGAAATTATTGATTCTATTTCAATGATAAATGAGATTGCAAATTTAAAAGCAATTCAACTTTTTAATGTTGATAGTAATGAAATGAATGAAGATCATTGGCTTATTCTAACAAATAAAATCAATGAATTAGCTAGTAAGGATGATGTAGATGGGATTGTAGTTACTCATGGTACAGATACATTAGATGAAACTGCCTATTTTTTAAATTTAACGATCAATACATATAAGCCAGTTGTTTTAACAGGTGCAATGCGACCAGCAAGTGCTACAAGTGCCGATGGGCCAATGAATTTATATCAAGCAGTTTGCTTAGCTTCAAGTGATGATGCTTTAGGTCATGGGGTAATGGCTTTGTTTTCTAGTACTATATATTCGGGGAGAGATATTCAAAAAATAAGTAATTTTAAAATTGATGCTTTTGATCAAAAAGATTTTGGATGTTTAGGTTATATGCATGATGATGAAGTATTAATGTTTTCAAGAACGTTCAAAAAGCATACGCTTCAATCGATTTTTAGTAATGAATTACCTAAGGTCCTCCCTTCTGTAGGTATTGTGTATTATTATGCTGGTGCTAATGTTGAAATTTTAACGATGATGGCTAAAGATCATCAAGGGATAGTGATAATTGGTAGTGGCAGTGGTAATTATAGTAAGACTTGGCTACAAGAAATTGAACGTTTGTATAATGAGGGAATTATTTTCGTTCGTGCTTCACGTGTGAATCAGGGAATTGTTTATGAAAGTACAACTTTTGATCCTAATAATATATGTATTCCATCAAATACGCTTTCTGGGCAAAAGGCTAGGGTATTGTTGATGCTAGCTTTAAGTAAAACAAAAGAGATTAAAGAAATTAAGAATATTTTTAGTGAGTATTAGAGGAGGCGAGAAGGTTGGGACGAATTAAATTGAATTTAGACAGTATTGCAATGATGCTATTTTGTGCTCAGTTGAAGGCATATAAGGAAGTTCCTCTAACTACTGATGAATGGTTAATGATTGAAAAAATTATTAAAAAGAAAGAATTGTCTGGACCTGCAAGTTTGCTTTCTATGTCTCAATGCGAACTAGAAGATATATTAGGAGTAAATGAATTTATTGCTTATAAGATGTCCAGACGTTTAAAAACAATTAATATTTTTTTAAGTGTGTTAAATAATTTGGAACATAATGGGATAAATATTACCACTAAATATGAGGACAATTATCCTCAAAGATTAATTAAATATTTAAGAAAAAGAGCACCATTATATTTATTTTATTGTGGAGATATAAATATTATTAAAGAAGGTGTATCATTAGCTGGTTTAACTAAAGTTACTAAAAAAGACCGGACTTATATAAAACGTCTACTTGATAAAACAATTAAAGATGATTTTATCTATATATCTAATGATAGTAAAGGTGTTGATGAATTAGCGTTTAAATATGCTTTGCATCAAGGTGCTAATTGTATTAATTTTGTATGTGAAAGATTAACTGCAAAGCAAAATGATTATCGCAAATATTTGAAATCAGGACAATTATTAATGTTAAGTGCTGAAGATCCAAATAGCTATTTTGATATTACAAGTGCAATTGATCGTAACAGTTATGTTTGTGCGCTTTCAAAATATCAAATAATTGTTTCAACTAGTATTAATAATGGAGCTACCTGGTTTACTGCGCTGCAGAATCTTCATAATAATTGGACAATTCCAATGGCTATTGAAGGTTTATATTTAGGAAATGATCGACTATTAGATATAGGAGTTACGCCAATTTATATTAAAGATATCTTATCTGATAGTTCGTTTGATCGGATTTATGAAAATAATAAAAAATCATTAGTAGATGCTGAGGTAAATATTGACCAGATGTCAATATTTGAATTTATAGGAGAATAAGATGAAATATGATTATAAAAAATTTCCAATTACGACAAGTGTAATTGGGATATGTATATTAGTATATGTTTATACAACAATTAAATATGGATTAGATATGAATGCTAATGAAGGGTTAAGAACAGGCGGATTTAATCCAATCTTAGTAGTTCACTTTAATGAATATTATCGATTGATTACAGCTAATTTTATTCATTTTGGCTTAATGCATATCTTTTGTAACTGTTATTCGCTTGTGAATTTAGGCTCAGTTATGGAACATTTACTAGGTCAAAAGCGTTATGCAATCGTATTGGCAATTTCGATGATAGCAACAACCTTGTTACCATGCTTGCTTTACCTTATTAATGACAGTGGTGCATATAGTGTGATGGGTGGGATTTCCGGAGCTATTTTTGGATTGATGGGAGCTTTATTAGCATTGGCAATAAAGTTTAAAAATATTTATGCTTATTTATTTAAACAAATATCATCAAGTATATTATTAATGTTATTAATTTCAGTTTTAGTTCCTTCAATATCTTTAACAGGACATGTTGCAGGAATGATTGGTGGTTTTGTCGCAATGTTATTAGTGATAAGATTTATGCCTTTAAATATTTGGCAAAATAAAAAATCATCAAATTATGATAATTTAATAAATTAGATAGGTAATATAAAAAGGAGAAAAAATGAAAGCGAAAGTAAAAAAAGCAATAATACCAGCAGCGGGGTTAGGAACAAGATTTTTACCGGCAACAAAAGCATTAGCAAAAGAAATGTTACCAATTGTTGATACTCCTACAATTCAATATATTATTCAAGAAGCGGTTGAAAGTGGGATTGAAGAAATATTAATAATCACTAACTCTAATAAACATGCAATGGAAAATCATTTTGATAGATCATATGAACTAGAAGCTCGTTTAAGTGAATCTGGAAAAATGGGACAAGTTAAAATGATTCAAGATATTGCTGATATGGCAAATATCTATTATATTCGTCAAAAGGAGCCTAAAGGATTGGGACATGCTGTTTTGTGTGCTAAGTCATTCATTGGTGATGAACCTTTTGCGGTATTGTTAGGAGATGATGTTGTTGTTAATGATACTAAACCAGCATTAAAACAGCTGATTGATGCATATATGTATAAAGAGGCATCAGTTGTGGGGGTACAGACAGTAGAGCATAAGGATGTTAGCAAGTATGGGATAGTTAGTCCGTCTAAATTTCATCGACGTGAATGTGGTGAACGCTTAGTTAAATTAAATGATATGGTTGAAAAACCAGCTATAAATGAAGCACCAAGTGATATGGCGGTACTTGGGCGATATGTTTTAACTCCTAAAATATTTGAATTATTAGAAAATCAAGAAAAGGGTGCTGGTGGTGAAATTCAATTAACAGATGCAATTAAGCGTTTGATGGATATTCAAGCAGTTTATGCGTATGATTTTGAAGGTGTCAGGTATGATGTAGGGGATAAATTTGGTTTTATTAAAGCAACTATTGATTTTGCTTTAAATCGTGATGATTTGAAAGATAAGGTTCAAAAATATATTGAATCGATTGTAAAGGATGGTAAAAAATGAGTTTTCAAGATAAATACAGTGAATATAAACAAAGGAAAGAAGCGCGAGCTTTTTTTAATAAAAATAATAACGAAAAGATCTGTGGTAAAGATTATGTTGTTGCTATTGGGATTGGAATGGGTGTCTCAATAGTTTTAGGGTTTATCATGGAGTGGATTACATTTAAAATAGGCTTTAATTTTTCTTATTTCACTATACTTGTGGGAATTTTGCAAGCGATGGCAATAAAAAAAGTATTAAGAAAAAGTGGAGTACAGTTAGCTGTTACCTCAGTAGTAACTTATTTGTTAGGTATAATTATTGCACAAGCTTTGTATGTGACCATAACTTTACCAGTCTTTAGTGTTGAATTATTTATTGAAATGTTTAAAATGTGTTTTAAATTTATGATTGTAGGAGATTTTTTAGACACGATTATCTATTTGTTAGGAGCAGCAGCTTCCTATATGGCGTTAAAAGATTAAGATTATAAAAAAAGCTTGTTTTAATGGAGTTTAAAATAAGTTTTTTTATTTTTATGTATTATATTAAAACAACGAGATAAAGTATTTGAATTAATTTGATATAATAGAAAATATTAATTGCTCATATAGCACGATAATATGAAATAAGGATAAAAACAGAATTTATTTAGGATAAAAGTAATTGTACAAAGATTTATCTTTTGTCCTCTTCTTTTAGTATTTATAACTGGCAAATAAATAAGTGTCGTAGTATAATATAGTTATGCAAAAGGAGGATTTTTAAAAATGGCTAAAAAGTTTTTATCTATGGATGGTAATACTGCTGCAGCGCATGTGGCTTATGCATTTACAGAAGTAGCAAGTATCTATCCTATTACACCTTCATCTCCAATGGCTGAAAACGCTGAAGCATGGTCTGCTCAAGGTAAGAAAAATATCTTTGGTTCACCAGTTAATGTAATTGAAATGCAATCAGAAGCCGGAGCTGCTGGTGCGGTCCATGGTGCTTTACAAGGTGGTGCTCTTGCAACTACTTTTACTGCGTCTCAAGGGCTATTGTTGATGATTCCTAATTTATACAAAATAGCTGGGGAATTATTACCAGGTGTATTCCACGTATCTGCAAGAGCACTTGCAACTAGAGCGTTAAATATTTTTGGTGATCATCAAGATATTTATGCTTGTCGTCAAGTTGGAATGCCGATGATTTGTTCGCATTCAGTACAAGAAGTAATGGATTTAGGTGGAATTGCTCATTTAACAGCAATTAAATCTTCAGTTCCAGTTATGCATTTCTTTGATGGATTTAGAACATCTCATGAAATTCAAAAAGTTGAAGTAATGGACTATGATGTATTAGAAAGTCTGCTTGATAAAGAAGCACTAGCTAAATACAAGAAAAATGCAATGAACCCACACATAAATCCAATTGAACGTGGTGGAGCTGAAAATGATGATATTTATTTCCAAGGTCGTGAGGCTCAAAATAAACATTATGATGCTGTAGTAGAAGTTGTTGCTGACTACATGAATAAGATTTCTGAAATTACTGGAAGAAAGTATGCACCATTTACATATTATGGGGCAGCTGATGCATCTAGAGTAATAGTGGCAATGGGATCTGTTACAGAAACAATTAAAGAAACAATTGATGAAATGAACCGTCGTGGTGATCGTGTTGGTTTGATCAAAGTACATCTATATCGTCCTTTTTCTGCTAAGTACTTATTAAATGTATTACCAAGTACTGTAGAAAAAGTTGCTGTTTTAGATCGAACTAAAGAAATGGGGGCAACTGGAGAACCGCTATATTTAGATGTTGTTAGTGTTCTAAAAGATGTTGATCATGTAAAAACTGTAATTGGTGGACGTTATGGTATGGGATCTAAAGATACAACACCTCGTCAAATCAAAGCAGTTTATGATCATTTATTAGAAGATGATCCATTTACTTCATTTACAATTGGTATTAATGATGATGTAACTCATTTATCATTAAAAGAAGATCCAACATTCCATGTGGATGCTGATTATACAGCTTGTCTATTTTATGGTTTAGGGTCTGATGGTACAGTATCAGCAAATAAATCTTCAATTAAAATTATTGGTGATAATACTGATTTATACTCTCAAGCATATTTTGCTTACGACTCTAAAAAAGCAGGTGGAGCAACTCGTTCTAATCTACGTTTTGGACATACACCAATTAGAGCGACATATTATGTAAATAATGCTGATTTTATTTCTTGTTCATTAGATAACTATGTAATTAAATATGATATGTTAAAAAATCTTAAAGATGGAGGAACATTCTTATTAAATACGGAATTTTCTAAAGAAGAAATAGTTGATTATTTGCCAAATCGTGTGAAAAAACAATTAGCTGATAAAAAAGCTAAATTCTATATTATCAATGCTAATAAGATAGCTAGTGAAATTGGTATGGGTAGAAGAACGAATACGATTCTTCAATCTGCATTTTTTGCCTTAAACCCACAAATTTTACCAATTGATAAAGCTGTTGAGTATATGAAAGAAATGGCTAAAAAGACTTATGGTAAAAAAGGTGATGCGATTGTACAACTTAACTATAAGGCCATTGATGCCGGTAAGGATGCCATTGAAGAAGTAGTTGTTGATGGTTCATGGGCAGATTTAACTGTTAGTACAACTAGAAGTGCTATTGGAGATGAACATTTTGATGAATTTGTTTCTGTGATTAATAGTTTAGATGGTTATGATTTGCCAGTATCTGCATTTATGGATAAATTAGATGGTTCAATGAAATCAGGAGTAGCAATTAAAGAAAAACGTGCAATTGCAACTGAAGTACCTCGTTGGAAAAAAGAAAACTGTATCCAATGTAATAACTGTGTAATGGTATGTCCACATGCTACTATTAGAGCGTTCTTGTTAGATGAAGAAGAAATGAGTAATTTACCAGAAAATATTGGTGATGATATTTTAGTTCCAATGGGGAAAGATATGGGTGGATTAGTATATCGTATTCAAGTTTCACCTGATAACTGTGTTGGATGTGGTTTATGTGTTACTGAATGTCCAGGTAAAAAGGGTGAAAAAGCTCTTGAAATGGTACCAGTAAAAGAAGAATTAAAACATGCTAAGCTGGCAGATTATATGTATGAGCATGTGAGCTATAAAACAGATAAGTATCCTTTAACTACTGTAAAAGGTGTTGGCTTTATGAGACCTTATTTTGAAGTTTCAGGAGCATGTGGTGGATGTGGAGAAACTCCATATTATCGTTTGGCATCACAGTTATTCGGTAAAGATATGATGATTGCTAATGCTACTGGATGTAGTTCTATTTATGGTGGTTCTACTCCTTCAACACCATGTAATATTGATAAGAACGGGCAAGGACCTGCTTGGGCAAATTCATTATTTGAAGATAATGCTGAGTATGGTTTTGGAATGAAACTTGCTGAAAATTATAAAACTAATCACTTATTAAGTGTAATTGATGCTAATAAAGCTGATTGTGAACCTGAATTAAAAGAATTATTAGAAGAATATGTTGCAAGTAAAGGTAACCGTGAACAAGAAAGAGCAATTGTTGATAAAATGTTACCATTAATCGTTGCTTCTAAAAATGAAGGAATTAAAGAATTATTAAGCCAAGAAGGGGATTTGGTAAGTAAATCCCAATGGATTATTGGTGGAGATGGCTGGGCATATGACATCGGTTATGGTGGTGTTGATCATGTTTTAGCTAGTGATCAAAATGTTAATATATTAGTATTGGATACTGAAGTATATTCAAATACAGGTGGTCAATCATCTAAATCATCTCAAGCTGGTTCTATTGCTAAGTTTACAGCAGGTGGAAAAACAGTTGCTAAAAAAGATTTAGCACAAATTGCTATGGCTTATGGTCATGTATATGTAGCACAAATTGCTATGGGTGCTAATCCAATGCAAACAATTAAGGCTTTTAAAGAAGCTGAGTCATATAATGGACCATCATTGATTATTGCATATTCACCATGTATGGAACATGGTATTAAAGGTGGTTTAGCTAACCATCAAAGACAGCAAAAAGATGCTGTTGTTTGTGGATATTTCAATTTATTAAGATATGATCCACGTTTAGAAGATGCAGGGAAGAATCCATTACAATTAGATTCTAAAGAACCAGATTTTGATAAATTTAAAGATTTCTTGTTATCTGAAAACCGTTTTGCTCAATTATCTAAAATCAACCCTGATCATGTCGAAGAGTTGTTAGAAAAATGTTTGGCAGATGCTAAAAAGCGTCGTGCGAGATTAGACAGAATGTTATAAATATTTTAAATCAGAGGATTTTTCCTCTGATTTTTTTTGTTAACTGCAAAAATAGCTGATTATTCCATTGTTTTTACAAAAAATAATAAAAAATCAAAAAAAATGTATAAAATTCTTTACAAGTGGGAATATAAGTGATAGAATGTTAATGCGCTTGAGGAAAGCAAAGAGATCATTGAAAACTAAACAGAATTAAGAAACACACGTCAAAATCCAAAAGGA
>NZ_JBKTWO010000056.1:0-16453 GCF_047249845.1 Thomasclavelia sp. | reverse complement strand
ATCATCATAAACAGTTTGAGCATTTTCTAATGCTGCTTTGAATTCATCAGCTACTACTGGTACAACATTATCTAACTGTTCTTGAGTTACTTCTTTAGCCATATCAATTGCGATTGATAACGCTGTTTTATTACCTTTATAGAACTCTAACATTTGCATTACATTAATTAGACGATTAGTTGCTGAATTTATTTCTTCTTGGGTTGCTTTTTCATCAGCATAGACAATTTCAGCATTTTCTAATGCTGCCTTGAATTCATCAACTACTGCTGGTACTACTTTATCTAATTGTTCTTTGGTTACAGCTTTTGCTGTATCAATGGCAATTAATAAATATGTCTTGTCAGTTTCATTAATTTCCTCTTTAACTAATTGATTTTCTATATAATCAGCTTTTACGATAATATCCAAAACTTCTCTAGCTGATATAACAGTATCTAACTTAGCTTTTAATGCTGTTAATTCAGCTGCAAAATTTGTCCATGAATCAACTGTATAATCTTTTTCGTTTAGATTATCTAATTTTGTTAATATATCTTTTGCTTTACTAATATCAACTAAAGATTTTTTTGCTTTTGATAAATTTGTATATGCATTATCTAACATATTTTGAGAAACAATTGTTGCGCTTAACAATATTTGAGCATCATTAATGCTTGCATTAAGATTATCAACAGTTGCTTTAGAATAATTATTCTTATCTAATGTATCGATTTCATTTACCAGATTTGTTAATTTTGTCTTATCACCAGCTTCAATTACTCCATCGCTATATTCATAAAGATTAATTTCCGCTACTGAACAACTTTGTTTAGCACCACCAGCATAAGCTTCATATGCAGTTAGTTTAACATATTTAGCATTGGTAGGAACAAACTCAACATATTGAATTTGATTTGTATCCTGCCACATACCTGATGCCACAGAAATAAATTCTTGACCATCTGTACTAACAGATATTTCATACTGTTTAATTCTACCACTACTGCTATTTTGACGTGGTGTGTAAGCAAATTTATATATTTGTTTTATTTCATCTAATTTTAATGTTACTGATTGAGGTAAATTGATATTTGAATTTCCCCATACTGAATGCCAATATGTATTTGGGTTATTATCAATAACGTTACTTGCTGCTCCATCTGTACCTTCTGCAGTGCTTGCACTATGTTGTGAAGTATAACTATCTAATGTTATACCGCTATTTATTTTTGTAAAATCATATATCGTTGTATCAAATGTTTCGACTTTACCATTTTTAATATTTTCAATAATACCATTAGTTTCAATAATCTCAACTGCTTTCATTACCCCATTGATTTGTGCTGGTAAATCAACCTCAAATACAATTGTATTACTTCCTGATCCAGATAAATAATCAGCATAAACAGTTTGATTGCCAACAACTAATTTTAATTGTGGATTTCCTGCTACTAATAATTCTTGATTAAATGTTAATGAAATATTAAGTTTATTACCATTAACACTTGTGCTATGACTAACAAACTTAGGATCTTTCATTTCCTCTGTTTTTGTGCCAGCACGAATGAAATCATCATTAAACTCAGTATACCTCATTTTAAATGTTCCATCTGTATCATCTTCATAGAATAAGCCAAAAAGAACATCATCTTCATTATTTTCTAATAAACTTAGACAAGAATATTGAAACTTACCAGTATTTATAATCTGACTATTTGTCCAATTAATATTACCAGTTGTTTGATCTACTTCACCAATATGAACCATTCCTTGAGTTCTTGGTGAACGATCTGGATTTGTCATTACTACATACTCTTGTCCATCTCGAGTATAATTAATAACTGAAAGCTGACAGTAAACTTCATTAATATTTGTTTGTTCAACTTTATCCCAAGTTAAACCACCATCACTACTTGTAGCCACATATACTTTATTTGCATATGTATTTCGCATAAATAATTTAACTTGCCCATTATTTAATTGAACTGCTTGAGATTCAGTAAACATCTGACTGCCATTATTCATTGTTTCACGATCATTTCCCATACATTCTTGTGGTGATTGACCTAAAGTCCATGTTTTTCCACCATCTTCACTAATGATCATTGCTGAAGATTGGCTTCCACCAACATTTCTACTTGCACTATAAACAGGGAATGCTAATTTACCATCCTTTAACTGAATTCCTACACCCGGACCTGTTCCTAAAAACATCATCCAATCCTGTTTTACTTGTGGTGTTATATCTACTGGATTAGACCATGTTTTACCATCATCATCTGAATATGTCAACCATAAGTACTGAGTATTTAATACATGTAGCTCCCCTTTATCAGGACCATTTTTCAACATATAAATGTTTCCTTTATAATCACCATTTAAATAAAGGCTGCCACGTTCATGATATGGAGCATCATTTTCTAATACAACCGTATAACCTGTTTTATTATTTTGATTATCATATACATATCCTAATCCATTTTCTGGACGAACTGTATACCCGTTACCAGCCCCATCGAATAATTGTAAATAATCTACTCCATTAATTTTTGTATATCCAGTTCCTGTAGTCAACTGGCTAGTATCCATTAATCCAGATGATTCTGGGAACATATCTACCAATAAATAAACTCGTCCAGTTTCTTTATCTTCCAACATACTACTATCAATTAAAAATGCTGATGATGATGGACTATTTTGATTTGAAATTAAATCAGCTACAATTATTGGATCCCCAAAACTATCTTGATTAGCTTCACGTCTTCTAAGAGAAATGTCAATATTTCCACTATCTTGTGCTCCAGTCTGACGTTTATCATTTGCTGCTAATAAAGTTCCTTTTGAAGTTTTTAATAATGATGGGATACGATAACCAGAATCATCATATCCTTGATAGAATAAGTTTTCTGTTTCAGTCTTTATTGCATTTGTCATATCAATTTCTTGACCTGGTTGCCAATTTGTTAAAGTATGTTCTTGACTAATTGCACTAGCATCTAATATCTCATTATATGCTTTAATATAATCAACTGCTCCAGATAAAGCTTCTAAATCATTTTCTGATGTGTCAATAAATCCTAAATTAACTGCATTTGCATCCTCTAAAATATTAAAGAATCCTTCTTGAACTGCAGTAGTATATTTATCAATATACACACCATCTAAATAAAACATAAATCCTTTACCACTACCATTATCTTTTGTTATCGTAATTGTATGCCATGCAGTATCTTTTACCGTTCGATTAGCTCTAGAGATAGAACTAGTAGGCATAACAAAATCTTTAGTTCCTTCAATATTTAATCCAAATACATCCTGACTAGGATCAACATATAAATCAATATATTTATTTGAAGTATCTTTATTTGAAACAGAGAACAATGACATTCGTCCTGACTCTGAATCATTAACCCGATATCTTATCGAAATACTTCCTTTAGTCATTGCAACTAATTTATCTAAATTATCATTATCCTGTACTCGCTGAACATTTGCATCTCGATAATAAATACTACTATGCTCATAAGCAACACTTTCAAGTGTTCCTAAATGGTATGAAATAATTTCACTTTCATCAATTGCACTATTATATAATTCCAAATCTTTTAAATTACCAGTCATTGGATAATTATTTTGACCACTAGATCTACTTCCAATTCCAAAGCCCATATAATTAGGATTAGCAATCACCCCATTAGTAAACCCTGTTGAGGCATTACCTTCTAAAACCTTTTTTCCATCTAAATAAATTCGGAAATAATTATTTCCAGACATTGTAAAAGTTACTTTATGTTCTGCTGTAAAATCAATCTCGCTAAGTGTCACATTTGAATTACTTAGCTTTTGTGCCCCAGATATATCTCTTAGTTCAACACCTAACTTTTTAGCACTTGGAATGGCATATAATGTAAAATAATTATTGGCAGTGGTGTTATCGCCAATAAAGAAAATAGAATTAACTCCACTATCACTGTTACTTCCAAGACTGAATGTTCCATTGATCGTAAAATCATTCAAATTAGCATAATTACTTACATCACTACTTGCATTAATTGCTCCTGTTCCATTATTAACTGCTGTAACCACATCTGTAGAATATTGATTAGTTGGTGCAATTCTACTCTCCTGAGCATAAACAGGCATTGTCATTAAGGGTGTCATTACTGTTGTCGTCCCTAGTAATGAGGCCATTAATACTGAACAAACTATTCCTTTTTTCATTTCCTTCCTCCTTTAGCTAACATCAAAATTTTGCTTTATTTATGCAATAATGCTAGCATTTATGGAATAAATTTTATCACTTAATTAAATTAATGTATTTAAGAATTTTATTGATTTATTTACGATTTTTTATCATTAGATTAAATATTATAGTATTCTTCAATTGTATAGATAATATCATTAAATATTTCACTATCCAACAATTCTTTAGCCTTTTCAATTGATGCAAATAAATAATCTGTATGTTCATTAGAAAGATGAACACAATCATTTTTAGGAATACATAAATAACCAATCCCAACTGTTTGATAATCATCCCGAATCTTAGTAAAAGTGTAAGCTGGCTTCAAAATTATAATGTCTAATCCCGTTTCTTCTTTTAATTCACGAATCAAAGCTTGATTAGGTGTCTCACCATATTCTAATCCACCTCCTGGTAATTCCCAGTATCCCAAACCATCACTTGAAGGACGAATCCTTTTCATTAATAATATTTGATTATTTAATACGACAATACCTTTAACAGTAATATGAAATCTTACATTTTCCATGTTTTACCTCCATTTAATATCTATATCATAACACTATTATTAATAAAATTGTTTAATTTTTATGCCTAATAGTGTTATAATTATGGCGAGGTGATATTATAATGATAGATTTCAAATCAGAAGTTTTGAAAATAAAAGACCAAATGATTGAAGATATAAAAAAATTGTGTGCAATTCCTTCAACACAAGATGATAATACTATAGCAGAATTCGCACCTTTTGGTAAAGCGAATCGTCAGGCATTAGATGCTATGCTGGAAATAGGAAACCGTGATGGTTTTGATGTTGAAGATGTTGACGGATATGCTGGTCATATTGATATCGGTAAAGGCGATGAAACATTCGGGATTCTAGGACATTTAGATGTAGTTCCCGTAAATGAAATAGGATGGGATAGTGATCCTTTCAATGTTGTTATCAAAGATGATAAATTATATGGTCGTGGAGTAGCCGATGATAAGGGACCACTTTTAGCTGGTTATTATGCAGCTAAAATTATTAACTCTTTAAATATTCCTACTAAAATGAAAATTAGAGTCATTTTTGGATGTAACGAAGAATTAGGAAGTAATTGCGTGAAATACTATTTTACAAAAAAACCTTATCCTAAAATGGGATTTACCCCTGATGCTGCTTTTCCCGTTGTATATGGTGAAAAAGCAGGATGTAGTTTCAATATTGAGGGACATGTTGAAAAAGGTGGATTGATTTATTTATGTGCTGGAAATCGCCCAAATATAGTTCCAGAAACATGTGAAGCTGTTATTACTGGAAATTATAAACAATATGTTGAATCATATAGAAGGTTTTTAAGTGCTAATAATTTAGCTGGTGAAATTGAGGAAGAAGGAAATCATACAAAACTTATTTTAAAAGGAAAATCTGCTCATGCCAGTACTCCGGATGAAGGTATTAATGCAGTAATATTTCTTTGTAAATATCTAGCAACTGTTGTGGATAATAAATTAGTTGATTTTATTTTAGAATATCTTGATGATTGTAATGGTAAAAAATTAGGTATTGATCATATTGGTTTAATGGGCCCTTTAACTTTAAATCTTGGTGTTATTTCATATTGTAAAGAAGAGTTTAAAATAACACTTGATTTACGTTGTCCTCACGATATGGATTTTGATGGGATGATTGAAAAGTTTAAAACAGCTTGTGCAAATTACGGCTTTAGAGAAAGTCATAATATTGGTAAAGCATTATATATTGATCCTAATTCTGAACTAATCAATAATTTACACGCTGCTTATGTAAGCGTAACTGGAGATACTATTAATAAACCCCAAGCTATCGGGGGTGGTACTTACGCTAAATCAATGCCTAATTGTGTTGCCTTTGGAGCTGAATTTTTAGGTGAAGATAATCTAATTCATGGTAATAACGAGAATATCAAAATTGATTCTTTATTAAAAGCTACTGAAATATATTGCCATGCACTTTACAATTCTATCAAAGTCTAGAACTTTATGTTCTAGACTTTTTATTAATAATCTGATAAACTATTTGTACTTGCAGACATGGCGAAACTGGTATACGCGCTATCTTGAGGGGGTAGTGGGCAAATGCTCGTGCGAGTTCAAATCTCGCTGTCTGCACCAAAATAACGTTTTTAAGATAGTTAACACTATCTTTTTATTATCACTTGCTTTTAATCATAGCTATACAGGCTAAATAATTTATGCTATAATTATTTAGCAACAATATAGCCGGTGTAGTTCAATGGCAGAACGCATGAATGGTAATCATGAAATTCAAGTTCGATTCTTGGCTCCGGCACCAGTAAGAAAAAAACGGCGATTTGCCGTTTTATTTTTGTTCTTTTTTTATTCTTTCTAATTCATTTAAATCAAAAGGTGTTAATTGATAAACGTAATAATTCAACCAATTACTAAATAATAGATATGCGTGTGATCGCCACTTTACTAGAATCTCACTATGCATATCATCATTTTTATAATAGTTTTTAGGCATTGTAGCAAAATTAGATATTGCTAAATCTCGCCGATATTCTTTATCTAGAGTATCGGGATCATATTCTGGATGACCCGTTACAAAAAAACGTGATCCATCCTTTTCAGCAATCAAATATACCCCAGCTTCATCACTGCTAGCAAGGATTTCTAGGTTGTTTATAGTTGCAATATCCTCTGCCATAACTGTCGTATAACGTGAATGAGGAGCATAAAATTGATAATCAAAACCTCGTAATATTTTTCGTTTCATCTTATTGACATTGGTATGATGAAAATATACACCTGTTAACTTTTCTTTTAATTCATGTTTTTCAATGCCATAAAAATAATGAAGTGCTGCTTGTGAAGCCCAACAAATAAAGAAAGAACTAAATACATGCGTTTTTGACCATTCTAAAATTTTTTCCATTTCTGCCCAATAATCAACATCTTCAAATTTTAGCTTTTCTACTGGCGCACCAGTTATGATAAAACCATCATATTTATTTTCTTTGATTTCTTCAAATGTTTTATAGAAAGCTAAAAGATGCTCTTGAGATGTATTTTTAGATTCATGACTTGCCATATGAATCCAATCGACTTCTATTTGTAAAGGCGTGTTTGAAAGCATTCTTAACAACTGTGTTTCAGTAACGATTTTAGTAGGCATAATATTTAAAATCAATAATTGTAATGGCCTGATTTGTTGTGCTAATGCTCTATTTTCATCCATCACAAAAATATTTTCATCTCTTAAAATCTTACTTGCTGGTAAATCATTTGGTATTTTAATAGGCATATTTTGCACCTCCGATATTGTCTAGTTTAACATATCTTAGATTAGATTTTAAGTCTAAATATTAAAATGAAATTAATTCATTAAAAATTTGTATAATATATTCATCTGACATTCCTGATAGATAATCAATTATGCTTTTTACAATTGCTTTATCATCTTCGATAAAATCATAAATAATCTTATTTTCATAAATTTCTAATCGTTTTAATCCTTTCATTCTACTATATTTTTCTAACCAATGAACAAAACCATTAATAGCATGAGGGAAATCATCTCGATTTTCAAGTAACTCATCAATTAAGCTGCCATTACTATCTTTTGCAATAAGATCATACTTAATAAAAAAATCAAAAATAGAATTTAAAATCAAATTAACATAATTTATGTGAATTTGTACCCGGTCAATCATATATATATTTTGATAATTAAATTTCATAATTGTTTTCATAATTTCAAAAGCTTCTTGAGATAAAGAAATTCCATTTACAAGATTACTATTTTTACAAACATCCTGAATAAAATAATTTACTATCGTTCCATTATTAATTGCATTAAACTTATAATTACCCGCAATACTATTTAATGATGCCCTTAATACCTCTACCTTATTTTCCTTAAGTACTTTCAATCTTAATGCATCTTCAATATCTCGTGCTAAATAAGCAATCTTATCAGCCATTTTAACAACACAGCCTTCCCATGTATATGGGTTGTATAAACCTGCACTTGTATAATCATTTAAATCAATATACTCATTTCTTTTAATAATACTTTTTTGATTCATCTCACCACAATGTGATATTATCCCATCACGAACTGCATAAGTTAAATTAAGATTTTGACGATGATGTAAATTATCCTCTAATGTCTCAATATCATCAATAAAATGTAAACTATTACGTTCATGCCAAAATGATTCTAAACCATGTTTTTTAGCTAATTCATTTATAATTCGTTCGCCTCCATGGCCAAAAGGTGCATGACCCAAATCATGACCAACAGCAATCGCTTTAGTCAATTCTGTATTTAAACCTAGATAATTAGCAATTGTATAACTTATTGATTCAACTAGATTCACATGTTCACTACGAGTGCAGACATGATCGTCCTTTACCGCAAAAAATACTTGTGTCTTATGTTTTAATCGACGATACGCCTGGCTAAAGATAATTCTTGTATAATCACGCCCAAATTCGCTTCTTAAATCACTACTTCTTTGGTATAACGGTTTTAATCTTGTTTTTGCATTCCTAAATTCTGGATGTAATTCGTCCATCCTAACATCTTTAAATAAATTTTTTGTCATATAAATCCCCCTTTATGTAATTATATGACATTTTTTATATTTAAACAAATTGTAAACTTGATTTTAAAACCTAAAAAAAGGATTTAAAAAAGGAAAGATAAATATCTTTCCCTATATAACTTATTTTGTTAATAGACTTGCTGCTGCTTTATCAACAATCACTACTACATCATTATGATCTTGAAGTGCACTTGCCGGTACATCAGTAGTCTTTTGACCTTCAACTAATACTTTGATAGGTTCCGCTTTGTTTTCACCACAAGCTACTAACAATACTTTTTTAGCTTGCAAAATATTTGAAATTCCCATCGTAATTGCATGAGTTGGTACTTCATCAATTTTCCCATCAAAAAATAAACGGGCATTATCTTGACGTGTACTTTCTTTTAATTCTATCATATGAGTTACTGAATCAAAAGAAGTACCTGGTTCATTGAAACCAATGTGTCCATTTGACCCAATTCCTAGTAACTGAATATCAACTGGATTTTCAGCTAATAATTTATTATAATCATCACAACTTTCTTGAATATCACCGGCTCCATTAGGCACATGAACATTTTCAGGCTTAATATCAATTCCAGAGAATAAATGTTTATTCATAAAGTAATGATAACTTTGTGGATGACTTGCTTCTAATCCAAAATATTCATCTAGATTAAATGACTTAATATCTTTATAAGAAGTCCCGTTCTCCTTATGATCTTCAATCATCAATTCATACATTCTAATTGGGGTAGATCCTGTAGCTAATCCTAAATTAGCAGTTGGATTATTTTTTACTACCTCTAACATAACTTTTGCAGCTTCAACGCTTGCTTCTTCATAATTTTCAACTATAATTAATTTCATTTTATGTCCCTCCGCATATATGATACTATTTTTATCTAGAAACTTCAAGTTAAAGCTTGAATTTACTTAGCTTTTTCACCCTCAAAAAAACTATATATACTATATCATTTATCTAAATGTCTATAACCATTTTTAAGTTGCGAAAAAAGATTAACCAATCGACGATATTTCTTTATTTTTCACATAAAATAAGGTAGAATAAGGGATGTATGGAGGTGTTTTTATAATGATAAAAGGTATTGGGGCATCTAGTGGAATTGCAATTGCTAAAGCATATAAACTAGTTATGCCCGATTTAACTGTAACTAAGGTTACTATTGCAGATACAGATGCTGAAATTAAAAAGTTTGATGAAGCAATGTCGCAAACTGCGAAAGAATTAGAATCAATTAAAGAAGCAGCTGCTAAAAACTTATCTGCTGAGGAAGCTGCTGTATTTGATGCACATGCATTAGTATTACAAGACCCTGAATTAAAAACTCAAGTAGAAGACAAAATTAAAAATGAAAAAATTAATGCTGATGCAGCATTAGACGAAGTTGCAAATATGTTTATTGCAATGTTTGAAAGTATGGATGATGATTATTTTAGAGAAAGAGCTGCTGATATTAAAGACGTGTCTCGTCGCTTATTAGCAAACTTACTTGGTAAATCATTACCTAATCCTGCTTTAATTGATGAAGAAGTTGTTATTATTGCTGATGATCTTACTCCTTCTGATACAGCACAATTAAATAAAAATTTAGTTAGAGGATTTGCAACTAATATTGGTGGTAGAACTTCTCACTCAGCTATTATGGCTCGTTCTTTAGAAATTCCTGCAGTTGTTTCTTGTAAAACTATTACTGAAACTACTAATGATAACGATATGATTGTTTTAGATGGTGAAGCTGGTATTGTAATTGTTAATCCTACTGATGAAGAAATTAATGAATACCAGGCTAAACGTGAAGCATTCATTGCTTATAAAGAAGAATTAAAGAAAATGAAAAACGAAAAGTCTGTTACTTTAGATGATCATCATGTTGAATTAGTTGCAAATATTGGTTCACCAAAAGATATTCAAGGTGTAATTGATAATGGTGGTGAAGGTGTTGGTTTATTTAGAACTGAATTCCTATATATGGAATCTGCTCAATTACCTACTGAAGAAGAACAATTTAATGTTTATAAAGAAGTACTTGAAGGACTTGAAGGTAAACCAGCAGTTGTTCGTACTTTAGATATTGGTGGAGACAAAGAGATTGAAGCAATTGACTTACCAAAGGAAATGAATCCATTCTTAGGTGTAAGAGCAATACGTTTATGTTTCCAAAGAGAAGATATCTTTAGAGTTCAATTAAGAGCATTACTTAGAGCTTCAGTTTATGGTGATTTAAGAATCATGTTCCCAATGATTGCCACTTTAGATGAATTTAGAAAAGCAAAAGGCATCTTGATGGAAGAAAAAGAAAAATTAGTAAATGAGGGAATTGCAGTTTCTGATACATTACAAGTTGGTATCATGATTGAAATCCCTGCTGCTGCAGTATTAGCAGATCAATTTGCTAAAGAAGTAGACTTCTTCTCAATTGGTACAAATGATTTAGTTCAATATACATTTGCTGCTGATAGAATGTCTTCTGGAGTTTCTTACTTATATCAACCTTTTCATCCATCTATCTTACGTTTAGTTAAACATGTAATTGATTCAGCACATGCTGAAGGTAAGTGGACTGGAATGTGTGGAGAAATGGCTGGAGAAGCAATTGCTGCACCATTACTAATTGGTTTAGGATTGGATGAATTCTCAATGTCTGCAACATCAATTCTTTCTCAAAGAAAATTAATAAGATCAATGAAAAAATCAGACATGAATGAATTAGCTGCTAAAGCAATTAATTGTTCAACTATGGAAGAAGTAGTTGCTCTAGTAAAAGAATACGTAGAAGTATAATAAGGAAGGCACAAACTGCCTTCTTTTCATTAAAAAACATAACAGAAAATTCTGTTATGTTTTTTTATCCTAGATAAGCTTCTCTAACCTTAGGATCATTTGCAACATCACTTGCATTACCAGAAACAATAACATTACCTGTTTCCAAAACATATGCTCTATCTGCAATTGATAATGCTTTATTAGCATTTTGTTCTACTAAAAAGATTGTTACCCCATCATCATTAATCTCTTTAATAATTTCAAAAATCTCATTAACTAAGATAGGTGATAATCCCATTGATGGTTCATCTAGTAACAATAGTTTTGGACGAGACATTAAAGCTCTCCCCATTGCTAACATTTGTTGTTCGCCTCCTGAAAGAGTACCAGCTAATTGATTTTTACGTTCACCTAAGCGTGGAAATTTTTTATAAATATTCTCCAAATCTCTTTGAATCCCAATTTTATCAGTACGTAAATATGCACCCATTTCAAGATTGTCCGCCACAGATAATTGTGCAAAAATCCGACGACCTTCAGGTACTTGAGCTAATCCATCAGCAATAATCTTATGAGCAGGAATTTTGGTAATATTTTTATTTAAAAATGTTATATTACCTGAAGTTGATTTCAACAAACCACTTAATGCATGCATAATCGAAGTTTTTCCAGCTCCATTTGCACCTATCAAAGCAACTATTTCTCCTTCATTGACTTCAAAAGATACATTTTTTACCGCATTAATAACTCCATAATGAACATTTAAATTTTCTACTTTTAACATTTTATTCCTCCTACTCATCGTTACCTAAATAAGCTGCTATGACATCAGGATTTAATCTTATTTGCTCAGGTGTACCAAAAGCAATAACAGTACCAAAATTTAATACCGCAATTTTATCACATATTCCCATAACTAATTTCATATCATGTTCAATTAGTAATATTGCAACATGAAATCTCTCCCGAACAATTTTTATTGTTTCCATAAGTTCAGCTGTTTCAGTAGGGTTCATTCCTGCCGCCGGTTCATCTAATAATAATAGTTTAGGTGAAGTGGCTAAAGCTCTAGCTATTTCTAACTTTCTTTGCTTACCATAAGGAAGATTGCATGCCTTTACTTCTGCAAACTCTTCTAAATTAAATACTTTTAAAAGTTCCATAGCCATATTATTCATTGCATCTTCTCCTCTAAAATAATTAGGTAAATGCAAAATACTTGTCAATAATGAATAATTTTGAGAATGATGTAACCCTACCTTAACATTATCTATTACAGTCATCTTTTTAAAAAGACGAATATTTTGAAAGGTACGTGCTATTCCTAATTGAGTTATTTTAGTAGGTGATAACTTATTAAGTGACTTTCCAGCAAATATTATTCCACCACTAGTAGGTTGGTAAACACCTGTAAGTAAATTGAATACAGTTGTTTTACCTGCTCCATTAGGACCAATTAAACCAAATAATTGATTTTCGTCAATTTCAAAATTAAATTCATCTACTGCTTTCAGTCCGCCAAATTTAACCCCTAATCCTTTAGCCTCTAATAATGCCACTTATGCCACCTCCTTATCCTTTAAAAATGGAATATACTTTTTAATTGTTTTAAAAATATTCTTTTCCTTTAAAATCATTGCTGCTATTAAAACCACTGCATATAATAACATTCTATACTGCGAAAATGCTCTAAGATATTCAGGTAAAATAGTCATTACTATAGCTGCAATAATTGAACCTTTCCAGTTTCCCATTCCACCTAGTACTACAATTACTAAAATTTCAACTGACTTATTATAATCAAATACTTTAGGTGAAATTACTGAAATATAATGAGCATATAAACCTCCTGCTAAACCAGCAAAGAATGCTGAAATTGCAAATGCTAATATTTTATAGTATGTGGTAGGTATCCCAGCCAATTCACTTGCTGTTTCATCTTCACGAATTGAAACGATTGCGCGGCCATGACGTGATTTAACAATTGAATAAATGACAAAAACGGTAATTGCAGCAGATAAAAATACAATTGTGAAATCTGTATTACGAGGTATTCCAACTAACCCTTTAGAACCATTTGTAATACTTAAATTAACCATTATTACTCTAATAATTTCATTAAAAGCAAGGGTTATAATACATAGGTAATCACCTTTTAAACGCAAAGTAGGAATTCCAATAATAATTCCTATAATGGCTGCTACTATTGATCCAATTAAAAGCGAACCAATAAAAGGCATTTCTAAATGAATACTACATAAAGCTGAAACATATGCCCCAACAGACATAAATCCGGCATGACCAAGTGTCAATTGTCCTAAATAACCAGTCGCCAAATTTAAAGAAGTCGCTAATATAATATTAATTCCTGCAATCATTATAATTCCTAACCAATAATTAGAGATAATACCTGCAGATATTAATGATGTCATCCCAAAATATAATAAAATAGTAACTACAAATGATATTCCTACATTCTTTAATTGTTTATTCATATCATTCACCTATACTTTCTCTCTTACATTACTTCCAAATAAACCAGCTGGTTTAACAAGTAATATGAATATCAAAATTCCAAATACTACCGCATCAGAAAAGGCTGATGAAATATAGGTAATAGTAAATGATTCTGCAATCCCAATAACTATTCCCCCTACCATAGCCCCTTGGATGCTACCGATTCCACCAAGTACGGCTGCAATAAATGCTTTTATTCCCAACATTGCACCTATATAAGGATTAATTAATGAAAATTTTGTGCCATAAATAACTCCTGCAATAGCAGCAAGTGCAGACCCAATAGCAAAAGTCAAAGCGATTGTTGTATCAACATTAATTCCCATTAACTGAGCGGCTTTACCATCTTCGCTAACTGCCCGCATAGCTTTTCCTAATTTAGTTTTATTTACAAAAAACAATAATGCTGTAGTTGAAATTGCTGTAATAATTAATGTTGCAATTGTCACATAAGACATAGAAATTGAGCCTATATTAATTGTTCCTGAAGGAATTATCTTTGGAAAAGTTAATGATGCCGAACCAAATATAATTAAAAACACATTTTGTAATAAATAACTTACCCCAATAGCAGTAATCAATACAGTTAATGATCCAGCACCACGTAAAGGTCTATAAGCCACCCTCTCTGTTACTACTCCTAATAAGGCACATCCTATAATTGATAATCCAACTGCAATAAACATTGGCAATCCTAATATAGACATACTAGCATATGTTATATAAGCACCTACCATGATGATTTCACCATGTGCAAAGTTTATCATTTTAGCTATCCCATAAACCATGGTATAGCCAACTGCTACTAAGGCATACATACTACCAGTACTAAGACCATTAATTATTTGTTCTAAAAAATCCATCCTTATCACCTCTTTATTTTAAAAAAGCAAAAGGAGATCATTCTCCAATTGCTTTTAATCATTAAAATTAATTAGAATTTGTTACATATTGACCATTTTCAAATCCAACAATAACCATCTCTTTAACTGGATTATGTTTTTTATCATACTTAAATGCACCAGCTACACCCTTTTTATAATCAGTTTTTGCTAACTCTTCATTAACTTTTGAAGCTTCAGTAGTGCCAGCTCTCTCCATTGCATCCATCATTACAAAAACAGAGTCATAAGCAAAAGCAGCAAACATATTTGGTTCAGATTTATATTTTTCAGTATATGCTTTAACAAATTTCTTAACATTTTCATCAGAAGAATTCTTATTAAAACCGCTTGTATAATAACTTCCATTAAATATGCTGCCATCTACACCTTTAACACCTAAGACACCGTCCCAACCATCAGCACCAAGTAATGGATTAGTAATACCTGCATCACGGAATTGTTGAGCAATAGTTACAACTTGTTCATAATAATCTGGTAAAAATACAGTATCAAATTCTTCACCTTTTAATTTAGAAATGTAAGTCGAATAATCTTTTGTATCCTTAGTATAAGTTTCATCAAATACTACTTCAACACCTTGATTTTTAGCTTCTTCAACAAATGCATCTCTTAAACCAGTTGAATAATCTGAGTCCTTATTAGACAAAATAGCTACCTTTTTATAATTAAATTCAGTTCCACATTTTTTAGCTAAAAAAGTTCCAGCATAAGAATCATTAGTACAAATTCTAAAAACATTCTCATAAGTTTCACCTTTATCATTAATAGTAATCTGATCAGCTGAACCAGATGGAGTTAAAATTGGTGTTCCATCAGCCTCGGCAGTAGCAACTACAGCTAATGCAGAACCAGATGTAACAGAACCTAAAATAGCATTTACTCCTTCTTCAGTTACTAATTTGTTATAAGCATTTACCCCTTCAGTAGCATCCGCTTTATCATCCAAATAAACAGCAGATACATTTGTATCATTAGCTTTATTATACTCGTCAATCGCTAATTCAATGGCATTTTTTACAGCAGTACCATATTGAGATGCATCTCCAGATAATGGACCAATAAAACCTAATTTTGCTTCACTTACCTTAGTAGATGAGCTATCTCCCGCTCCGCCACACGCTACTAATATACTTGCTACTGATAAAGTAGCAACTACTTTTTTGATTTTTGAAAAATTACTCTTCATAAGTACGTCCCCTCTAATATTGATATAAGAATATAATAACTATTAAATCACTACATGTCAATTAAAATGTTATTTTTTGTTAAAAAAACAAAAAATAACTATTAAATAAGTATATTACTAAATTAAAAAAATATTTTTTTACCGTTGTATTCATGTATATATATTATTAAATTTATATACATAAAAATTTTTAATATACCTCATTAAACAAAAAAAGGATACAGAAAGTATCCAGGGGAATAAAAAAAAGAACCG
>NZ_JBKTWO010000055.1:0-16955 GCF_047249845.1 Thomasclavelia sp. | reverse complement strand
CTTCCACCACCCGCTATAACAACTGAATATTTCTTTTCCATCTTTCTTTTCTCCTCTTTTTTACATTAATCTAAGCGTAGCAAATAAACAAATTGCTGAAAAAGCAACTACAATGAAACTACCACCACCATATTGAAAAGCATACTTCATTGTAAATTCTTTAAGAGTCTTGAATACCTTAATATCATAAGTTTTAACTGTCACATAGAATAAATAAGCAATAATCATAAAATACAAACTATTTAATGTTAATGCTTGAGCTAAAAGTAATAATACAAAATTAATACATGCAAATTTAATATTGCCTTCTACTAATTTCTTTTGAGCAATATTTAGTAAATATGCAATGTATGGATTAATCATCGCAATCAGGAAAATTACTGCTACACTAGGTTCACTGCTCAATACTTTTGGCAAAGAAATTGAACGAGTCATTGCTAAAAGTGATAAATACAAATAGGCAATAAACGGTGTAATCATTAAGAATACTTTTACAATACCATAATAACGATTTAACTTCTTTTCATTTATTCTTTTTGCCATCTTCAAGACCTTCCTTTTCATTTCTTTATAGTAATGCTTCAAAATCCTCTCTTACACTTGGTACCTTTAATCCTACAATTACTTGAATATTTGTTTTAGTTGCTTTTAAACCATGTGTACCAATTGATTTAAAATAGTTATCAGATTTAACTAATTTTTCATCTTTTACATTAACCCTTAAACGAGTTGCACAATTAGTAACATCAACAATATTATCTTTTCCACCTAATCCTTCTAAAATTGCAGCTGCCAAACTTTGTTTTTTATCTTTTCCAATAGCTTGTTTTTCTTTAAAATCAGCTTTTGTATGAAATTTAATTTCTTCTTCATCATCTTCTCGACCAGGTGTTTTAAAATCAAATTTTAAAATCAAAAATCTAAATACAACAAAGTAAATACCTGTAAAAACTAAGCCAACTACTAATAATATTAAATATGTCTGCCAATGTGAAGCCATTAATGGAATAAAGTTAAGAGCAGACATTTCAATCAAACCACCTGACAAAACTCCTACTACACCTAACGCATTTGCAACAGTAGCTAAAGTTGCAGCAAGTAATGCATGTACAACAAATAAGACTGGTGCAATAAATAAGAAAGTAAATTCAATCGGCTCAGTAATTCCACAAACTATTGCCGTTAGTGTAATTGGAATTAATAACCCTGCAATCTGTTTCTTCTTTTTATCTTTTGCAGTTGCATAAAACGCAAGTGCGATCCCTGGACATCCAAACACCTTAGATAACCCTGTAAGTGTAGGCCAAGCCCAAGGTGCTAAAGATTTTAATGAGTCACTTGATGCCGCTAAATCCGGTAAAGCATTTGCCCAAGCTGAATAAACTCCACCATTAATAATTACTGAATCATAGAAGAATGGGAAATACATTAAATGATGTAGTCCAAATGGAATTAAAATACGTTCCATAAAAATAAAGATCCATACCCCAATCGATCCAGCACTTGCAACAAAACCTTGAAATGCTCGCATACCATCTTGCACAATTGGCCATAACCACGCAGATAAAAATGCTACTGGTAATAAAGCAAAAAAACCAACTATTACTACAAATGATGAACCACTAAAAGTCCCCAACCATTCAGGTAATTCTGTATCAAAGAATTTATTGTGTAAAAATACTACAATGCACGAAATCATTAATGCTCCAATCATCCCCATATCTAGAGTTTTAATACTAGCAATCATTGTAAGACCACTTGTTCCTCCAGTTTCTGCTGCGAAGTCAACTCCGAAAGTTCCTCCCCATTGGCTTAAGATCGTACTTAAAAAATATTGAAATGTTAAATAAAGCACCAACGCTTCCATACAACATCTTGCTTGTTGCTTTTTAGCAAGGCCAATTGGTAATCCAACTACGAAGATTAGTGGCAATTGATTAAATACAGTCCATCCTCCTTGCAGGATAACATTCCATATTTGATACCATAATCCATTTGAATCAGCTAATCCCCCCATAATAGCTTCAGTTGTAAACAATGTACCAACACCGATAATCGTACCCGCAAATGCAAATAACAGAACCGGGGTAAACATCGCTCCACCAAAACGTTGAATTTTCTGTAACATGTTTTTTCCTCCCTTTTTCTTTTGACAGCCTTATCATAGAACAATGAAAGCCTTTTCACAATAGTTTTACATTACTTAGGGACAAGGGGGTATTTTCAATTACTTATCACATTATCCGTGAATTTTCACGTTATCATATCATAATGTTGTTGGTATATATATGTAAACCTCTCATATAATTAAATGGGGTGATAATAATGTGTGGTTTTTTATGTATGTATAACCATAATGATGATTTAACTAAGGAAATTTCTACATTCAATAAAATGTTATCATTATTAAAATATCGTGGACCAGATGATTATAACATTTCACATGATAAGCATGTTTTATTAGGTCATTGCCGTTTGTCAGTTATTGATATAAACGGTGGTAAACAGCCTTTTAAATATACTTATAATGATGTTGAATATTCTATTGTTTACAATGGTGAAATCTACAACATGAATAGTATTAAAGAACAATTAATTAACGAAGGATTTCACTTTAAAAGCCAAAGTGATACAGAAGTTGTTGTTGCTAGTTTTGTTGCATATGGAACTAGATGTTTAAATTTATTTGATGGAATTTTCTCTTTTGTTATTGCTTATCAGGGAAAAATATTTGCTGCTAGAGACCAGTTAGGTGTAAAGCCTTTATTCTATTACCAAAAAGATGATTTATTTATTTTTAGTAGTGAAATAAAATGTATTCTTATGTATTTACAATGCTGTATAATTGATGAAACTGGTATAAAAGAACTTTTAGGATTAGGACCTAGTATATCTCCTGGTAGAACAATTTATAAAGATATATATAGTTTACGACCTGCTCATTATATGAATGTATATAATGGTTTTAGAGAAACAAATCGTTATTGGGCTTTAGAACGATATAATCACAAACGAACTTATGAAGAAACCGTATATGATGTTAGATGTCTCGTAAATAACAGTATCAAACAGCAGCTATTAAGTGATGTTCCTATTTCTTGTATGTTATCAGGAGGATTAGATTCAAGTATCATCACTGGTGTCGCTAGTCAATATGTATCTAAGCTTTCAACCTATAGTGTTGATTACCAGGACCAAGAAAAATATTTTCAACCATATGAATACCAAACAACTAGGGATGATCATTATATAGAGGAGATGCGTTTACGCTATAATACGAATCATAAAACAGTTACTCTATCTCAAAAACAATTAGTCATGGCATTAAAAGAATCACTAATTGCAAGAGATGCTCCAGGAATGGCTGATATTGATTCAAGTTTTCTATTATTTTCTAAAGAGATTTCCCAAAATCATAAAGTTGTTCTCTCTGGAGAATGTGCTGATGAAATATTTGGGGGATATCCTTGGTTTTACCGCAAAGAATTAACAAGTATCGATGGCTTTCCATGGATGCGTGAATTAGATAAGCGGATGGAATTATTTTCCGATGATATAAAAGCATTAAATATTAAAAACTATGTTTTAGATAAGTATCATCAAACACTAGATGAAATTGATTATCATGATAGTACTTTTGAAGATGAAAATAAAAGAAAAATGATTTATCTAAATCTAGAATGGTTTATGCAAACCCTTTTAACACGTGGTGACAGCCAAACAATGCGTAGTTCAATAGAATTAAGAGTACCATTTGCTAATAAAGAAATAGTTTCTTATCTCTATAATGTTCCATGGCACTATATGTATCACAATGATATAGAAAAAGGCTTATTACGTGATGCTTTTAAAGATTTTTTACCGTCTGACATATATAACCGTAAAAAAAATCCATATCCAAAAACTCATTCTCCAATCTATCGTGATTTGATTGTGGAATTATTGAAAGAATCACTAAAAGATCAAGATAATATCTTACTCAAACTATTTAATTATGAAAAATTATTAGACTTAATAAACTCTGGGGGAGAGTCCTTTAAGTATCCATGGTTTGGGCAATTAATGACAGGTCCACAATTATTAGCCTATTTTTACCAAATATATTTGTGGGGTAGAATTTACCATATAAAAATAGAACTAGAATAATCGAAAGATTATTTTAGTTCTATACTTACATATTCATCCTTTAATTTTATATCTTTAATATATTCATTTTCAATAATAATACTTTCATCATTAATTACTAAATAAGGGATATCCTTAACAGTTTCCTTCAACACCTTATTTAGATCCAAGTTAATAATTCCATATTTAATTACTCCTTTGATATCAATAATAATTTCATTTTCTACTCTTATTCTAGCAATTGCTTTTAATTTAGTTTCAATATTATAATAATTCAAATTTGCTTTAATATGAATATAATTATCAATTCTGATTTCTAAATCATTCAAAGCAATATCTTTATAATCAAATAATTTAGGATATAAGTATTTACATAGCTTTTCTAATTCATTTTGATTTATTAGCATTTAATCACCTAATTTATATTATGAAATACTTAAAAAAAAGTGTAAAAAAAGGACTAAAAGTCCTAATTATTTTCATGAATGATTTTTAACATCATATTTAATGAACGAACATCAATTTGTCCTGATGCAGAAGCATCATGATCTTTTCCAAAAGTAATTGCAGAACCAAACTGTTCACCTAAAATTCTTGTTGCAGTTCCTAAATTTGACATAGACATCGTTACAATTGGCTTATCGTGTATTTCATTAGCACGTAAAGTCATCTCTAAAACTAATAAAACATCTTTATAATCTTCAGGCATAACTGCCAACTTAATGATATCTGCTTCTAATGAATCCATTTGTTTAATTTTTTCCAGCATAGTATCTAAACTTGGCGTTCTAGTATAATCATGATTAGACATAATAACTTTACAATTTAATTCATGAATCATATTATTCAATGTAATAATCGTATTAGTTCCACTTGATAATTCAACATCATATATATCAAATGCTCCACTTTCTAAAGCCAAAGAATATAGATTAATATATTCCTCATGGCTTAGATTTCCTAGACCACCTTCTTTAACACTTCGATAAGTTAAAATAAGAGCTTGTTTCATTTCTAAAGAAGCTATCATTTTAAATAACTCACTTAATTTTTGATGATTTAATAATTCCTTAAAATAATCAATCCTAAGTTCAATTAAATCTATTTCAAGATCCTTCAACCTAATTAGATCGGTAATAATTGATTGATGATTATCACTTATTACTGGTACACATACTTTTGGAATTCCTTCACCAATTAATATATCTTTTACTTTACATATTCTACTCATATGTCATCCCCCTAAAACCATGCTTAATCTATAATCAAAGTGGTATATACATAATTAATTACCTTTTATACTATACCATTATTGAGACCAATATGATACTTTTTTAAGCTAAAAAATTAAATTATTTTGTCATTATATGATGATAAAGAGCCCCAATCAAGTTTGCTTCATTATGATATTTACAGCTCACGACCTTTGGTATTAATAACTGATTGGTTTGATTATAAATCAACATTATTGCATCATTAATCATCTCAATTAAGATCTTTTGACTAGAGATACCACCACCAATACAAATAATTTCAGGGTCATACATATACTGAAGATTGTATAGCTGAATTGCAATATCAAAACAAAAAGATGATAAAACTTTGAGTACTTTTTCGTTTTTTTGCTCTACTAGTTCAAAAATCTCTCTTCCATTTATATTATTGATTTCTAAAACTTTTGCTACCCGCTTACAAAGTGCTTTAGTCGATGCAATATCTGACCAGGTTACAACTTTGCATTGACTTTCATCATAATCTACAATCATATTGCTAATTTCCCCTGCAAATAAATTAGCACCAGAATGAATTTTTTTATCTTTTATAACCGCTCCCCCAATTCCTGTACCTAATACTACTACAATAGCATCATTATAATTTTCTCCATTCCCACACCATATTTCTGCTAACCCCGCACACTTAGCATCGTTTTCAATAGTTACTTTTATATCATTACATGCTCTTGATAATATTTTTGTTAAACATATCCCCTCTAGATAAGGATAAGCAACGATTGTTTCAATTACCCCAGTTCTAGCATTAATCACCCCTGGACATGATAAAGCTATTCCTTTAATTTCATATTCACTTTGAAAATATATTTTACTCAAACTCTTAATAAATATTTCTAGATCAGTTAATATAGAAATAAACTCATTTTTCTCTATAACTTCCCCTTGTTCATTTAAATACCCATATTTTATTGCTGTACCACCAATATCAAATACTAAATACATTTCTATCACCCAATTTAATTATAAAACAAAAGAGCCATAATTAATATGGCCCAATTAATTAAATATCTTTTTTTACCATTGTTCTAAATGATACCCCATATAAAACAACTGCTCCTATTATATAACTAACAGTTACCAATATACCATTTAATGATGTATTAATAACATAATAACTTGCATTAGTAAGAGCTATATCAACATCAATTGCTTCTGGAGTATATATATTAGTGAAAATAGTAAATATACCATTTGTACTTTGTGATAGTGATAAATCTCCCACAAATCCTAAAAAGTTATTAAATATTAATCCAAAATGATAATTTAAATCAAAAATATATAAATTGAATTGATTATAATAACCAAATTGATTCAATATCACTCTTACAATTGGAATAATCCCAAATATCAATCCTCCTAATGCTACCATAATCAAAACTGCAGGTACTTTCTTTTTAAATATTGTTGATAAAAATGTTCCTAATCCACCAATTATAAAAATTATTACCATACCATAAATAATAAATATCAATGTAGCTTTAATAATCAATAATAAAATATCTTTTTCAACTCCACTAAATAAACAAAACACTAAGATAAATACCGAAAAACTTGTAATCAAATAAACAATACTCCCTAAAATCATCCCTAATACTTTTCCAGCAACTAAATGGATACGAGTGATTTCTTTTGATAACAATAATCTAATTGTCCCTTCATGTATCTCACTTGCAAATAAACCCGATGAACTATTAGAACAGATGATCCAAATCATAAGTCCTGCAATCATCATAAAAGCAATAAGACTATATATATTCATAACATTATTAGAAAGCCGAGCATAAGTTAAAATATTTCCCGATAAATTATTATAAATATATGCAAACAATAAACCAAAAACACCACTAATCAACCAAATGATTATGACAGGAATAACTTTAAACATCTTAGTAAAAGTTTTAGATAACAATACTTTCATTTTCATTGTCCTCCACAACTTGTTGATATAATTTCTCTAAAGTAATTAATTCTTCTTTAAATAAATCTAATTCAACATCATTTTCATAAATAAACTTAATAAGTTCTTTTTTACATCTATTTTTATCCTTAGTTGTAATTCTAAAAACTTCTTTATCTAAATTATAATTATAACCTTTAACATCAAGATACTTCTTTAATAAACTATTTTGTTTAGTACTAACCAATATCTTTTCTTGATTAAATCCTTGTTGTACAACCTCAATAGGCTGATTTAAAACAACATGTCCTTTATTAATCATAACTACATGATCAATAATCATTTCTAACTCACTTAAAACATGCGAACTTATTAATACTGTCATTTTACGTTGATTAACCAGTTTTTTCAAAGTTTGAATTATTTCACTTCTACTAGTTGGATCTAGATTAGCAGTTGGCTCATCTAACAATAATATTTCAGGATCATGAAGCATCGCTTGTATCAATCCAACCTTTTTCTTCATTCCAGTAGAAAACTTAGCCACCTTTTTTAATCTATGTTCTAATAACCCAAACTCTTCTAATAATTCTAAAGCTCTTTTTACAGCTACATCAAAATTAAGATTCGATAACTGCCCCATATAAACAAGATATTCCAAGCAGCTCATATCACTATAAAAGTTAGGAAATTCTGGTGAATAACCCATTAGTTTTTTAGCTTCATTAGAACCTAAAGGATATCCTTTAATCGATCCACTTCCACTACTTGGAAAAATAAGTCCCATTAATAAAGACATAGTCGTTGATTTTCCTGCACCATTTGGTCCAATAATTCCATAAATCTTTCCTCCCTCTAACTCAAAGGATAGATCATCAATTGCTTTAAATGATCCAAAAAACTTATTCATCTGCTCAACTTTAATTACCTTTTCCATGTCTTACACCCGCTTTCTTTTCCAAATGATATTTTGGGTATACAACAATAAATATACCTGCTAATACAATTATTAAAGTTAATAAAATTACTAAATATTTGATTACTGAAGATTTATTTACTTCAATTTGCTTTGTAATATGTGTAACTTTACCTTGTCCATCATCATAAGAAAAGACAAGTCGATGTTTACCTTCTAATAATTTTAAATCAATTTTTTCTTCTGTACTTGTCGCAATTAAACTCCCTTGATCATAGACACTCATCATTCCTGATTTTTCACTTTGATATTTAATAGTGATATTCCCACTATTAAATTTTTCCTGCTTAAAATCAACTAACTTAAAATCACACTGATCATTAAATGCATAGAGCTGTTTGCTACTATTTTCAATTAATATCTGATTATTATTTAATTTTCTTGCCTTAACTGCATCAACGTTGCACCCAGCAACTAATTCATTATTTTCATAATCATAAATTTGATTATTTTCATTTCCCTTTATTATAATTTTGTTTTGTCCTTGAACAGGAACAATAATAAAATCTGAAAATTTAAGATTATCTAAATCACATATCTTTAACTCTTTTAAGCTTTTTCCATCTAAAATACGTAATTTAACATTATTATCATTTTGACTATAATCAAAATAAATATAACCTAATTCTCTAACACTATCACCATTTATATCTTCTAATTGATATACAGTTTGTCCATTATCTTCAATATTAATAGGAATAATATTTTCTAATACGGCTGGTGAACTTTCTTGGCCATATTCTTGATCCTCCCTTTTAATATCTGCAATTAAAGTTCCATCCTTACCACTTAAAATTTTCTGTTTATTTTCTGGAGCATTAAAAAATAAATCATCAACTCCATCATGATTGTAATCTATTTCTGTCAATGAGAATGACTCTCCCCAATCAAACACACCATCTTCCATTAAATTAAAACGTACAGACAGATCTTTAGGATTAATAACCTGATAATACTGGCATCCATTATTATTACGAGCATTAATTACGAATAAATTAATTCCTTGATGATCTAAATCACCAATTACTTTAACCTGCTGATTATTTAATAGATTTTTATCATACTTTTTAACCAAATTACTTTTTTGATAACTTATTTCATAACTATTTTTATTTGAATAATAAACCCGCATCTCAGTTTCGCCAACACTGACTAGATCATTAATTCCATCGTTATTTAAGTCTCCAACATCAATAACTGTTCCATTATCTTCAACTAATTGTTCATATTGTGATTTAAAAGTAAAACTATTACCATCAATAATGCTATCATCAATTAAAAGTTCTTTTTTACCATCATTATTTAAATCACTAAAATAATTTATTTCATTACCTATTAAATATTTATTCTTTCCATCTATTCCTTTATCAATTAATATCTTTTTATCACAAATAATATTACCATCATTTGCATTTATTATTAAAATATGACTAGCAACAATTTCATTTATACTATTTATTTCATTAACTAATGTTAAAATCTCATTACTTTCATCATTATAATTAATTGTTTCAAAACCATTATTTAAATACTCATTAGGTACATTTACTTTCATTAATACATCATCTTTACCATTCAAACCTAACTTAAGTATTTCGTTTATTTTACCATCTTGATTACTAGAAACAAGCATTCCTTGATCTAAATCAACTATTTTACTAACTATTTTAGAACTACCTAGTGAACTAATTGTTTTTAAATCATTATGCAAAATATAACTATTACTATCATCGATCTGTAATAAGTAATTATTTTCATATTTACTGATATTTATTTTAACATTCTCTGAACCAATACTTAAATTCTTTAAATCATTTTGTACAATTAATTTACCATCCAATGAGTAAACTGAAACTCTCAATACTCCTTTATTTATACTACTAGGAATTATCAATACATCTTTTTCCTGATAAGTAGATAAAACAGCATTAGAACAATCTAAATTATATTGTTCAACTTTAATTTTACCCTTAACCTCTAAATTCTTTGTATCAACCAGCACTAATGCTGGTTCAATTCCTTTATTATCACTTTCAAAATCAGCTATTGGATAATAATCCTGATCGCCCAAATATGCTTCTACCAACATAAGATCATCTTTAAGCATTTTCATCTTATAGCCATTAAATGCTTTAGAAAATACACCCGTAGCATAAACTACTGTATTCCCTTCAGCAGGATTATATCGCGATTGTTCAGTTAATCGTTTTAGTATCTTATCTTGGGCAACTATACCTAAATCTAACTCTTTAATTACTTCACCTGTTTTAATATCTATCTGATGAATTTTGTCAATCTCACTAGTAACATATAGTTTATTATTTAAAACTAAAATATCCCATATATTCATATTCACTTTTTGTTTTTCACCATTTTGATATTTAATTTCTACATCTAATGGCTTAGTAACAGTTGTCCGATAGTTTTCATCACCACTTTTTTTATCAATACTAACTACTTCTCCTTGTTGGGTAGTAAAAATGATTTGATTGTCAACTATGATCATTTTCCAAATATTATCTTCATCTTCATAATCAAAAATTATTTCTTTTTTATTAGCATCAATAGCTAATAAATGATGATCATAAATTAAATAAACTAATTTATCTTTACTAATAATTTGTCTTACAATTGAGTTTTCTATAACTACACTATTATTTTCATCAACTGTTTTATGTGTTAATGCAATTTCATATAAAACTTTAGAATTTTTAGAACTTACTATTTGGAAATTACTATATCCTCTACTTGTTTTTAAATAAACAGCAACATCTTTTACACTATCATTATCAATATCATCAATAACTTCAAAACGTTTAACTGGATGATCAATACTAATAATAAAGTTTTGATTATTAATAAATTCTAATCCCTCATTACTTGCAACCATTGTTCCTTTTAAATCATCACTAAGAACAACATCCTTTGCTAACACATCCCCTTTTACCTCTTTACCATGACTATATGCCTCAATACTTGTAGCTTTCTTTACTCCCTGAACAGGTATTGGCACAATCATTAATAATATTACTACTATAGATAATATTTTTTTCATGCTATCCGCTCCTAACTGTATTATACTAACTAATACAGTATTATTATATCATCACATTAACTGTATTACAATAGATAGTACACTTATATTATAATTAATTCCCATATCAATTATTGTCAGTTTTAAAAATTACTAGTATTTACAAGTAATTCGACATTATTCCCCAGGAAATATCTTATAATATTACTATCAAATAATATTTAATAATGCTAAAATAATGTTATAAGAGTTATTCGATTTTTATATTTTTAAGATTCATTTAAAAAGGAGGTTATAATCATGGATCAATTACTTGAAGAAATCGAAGCAGCAAAAAATAATGGAAGTAAACTATTATTAATTATTGGTAGCCCTGGTAGCGGGAAATCAAAACTTATTCATGAATACAGTGATAATTGCGGTATTCCTATTTTAAATCTAGATAATATTTTTAAAGATAATGCAACTGATTTAGTAAAAGTTATGGATGATTTTTTATTAACATATGATAAAGAGATCTTGTTACTAGATAATAAAAGAGTTCTTTATGCTAAAGATTCTAATATTGATATGTTGGCATTTTTAAAAGCATTAGCAAAAAAAGTTGTTGTTGTAGCTACATGGAATGGTAAAATTGAAGATAATAAATTAATTCATATTCGCTCTAAATCCCCCACTGATTTAACATATTCATTAACTGATGAAAACATAAGATTTATTCAAAAATAATTTACACCTTTAATAGGTGTTTTTTCTTTTAAATTTAAAATATAAAATAAATTCAGCTAAGGTGAAATAAATATATTTTTAAATATTGTAAAATAATTATAAGAAAGATAAATAACTTTTTAGAAATAAGAAACCTCTATTAATAACTTTTAAAAACAATTTTCTACCAAACAAAATAAACTGATAATTAACAAGGATAATTTACACTTATATAGTATTGTTCTTTAAATTAAAATATGTGATAATTAATTACAGAAGGCGCTTTCTATACTTAAATTTAAGGAAAAAGAAAAATGAAATCGAAACCTAAAATTGTATAGTCTTATTATCAACATACAACTATGGAGCATAATGCATCTATAGAAGGTTTTCTTCCAGCAGCATCTGGATGGAAAAAACCAAAGACTTTAGCTAAAGCTAAAGCATCTAAATCTGCTTGGACAAATCATTCTTATTATGATGTAAGATAATTAACTAGGAGAGAACTAGCATGAAAAAAATACTATTTATTGTAAGTTGTGTATTTTTTCTAGTTTCCTCTTATTTGTTTGTTGGTATTTATGAAAATAAAGAGATGACAGGCATTCTAGAGGAAAATAGTGCATATACAGTTTCTGTTACCAATGTCCAAGGACAGCTAGAAACAATTACTGCTCTTGAAAAAATAGCCAAAAATAATAATGTAAATATTCAAAAAGCTATCTATCGTTTACAAGAAGATAGCACATTTGTAATTGATATATATATAGATATAAATAAACCAGAAAAAGTACTCAATAACTTTATTATTGATGGAAAGAAATTATCTGATAGTAATCTGGAAAATGGTTATATGTCATCTAAACATGAAGATAATAACAACTTAATTGGAGTATTTTCACTTTTAAATAAAGAAAATACTGTACACTTAAGGAATTTTTCACAATTGGAAAAGGAGAATTTAAAAGGTGTATATAGTTTTTCAGGAATAAAAAATAATGAACAGTTTAAGCAAATTAAAAAGCAGTTAGTTGAAAATAATATTATGATTGATGAAAATTTTAAAAATCTCTCAAATAATAGTTTATATACTTCCAAACTTACTACTTTTCTTCCATTATTAATTATATTGCTTATTTTGACTTGCATATATAACTATATAATGAAATTTAAACAATATTCAATTATGATGTTGAACGGCTATGATACAAAATCAATTATTAAAAGTGAAATCAAATTTTATGTTATTTTAAATTTTGCATTAGCTATTGCAATGACTGTTATGTGGATGATATATCATTGGTTAAGTTATGGGATGTTTAATTATTATTTATATATATATTTATTGTTAAGACTTTTAACAACAGCTCTGATCATAATTACATTAGAGGGTATATGTGGAATACTGTTAAAAAGGGTCAATATTACGTTATGCTTAAAAAACGAAAAACCAAGTAAAGAAATTAATATTATTAGTATAATTACAAAAGTATGTTTTTGTATCGTTTTCTTATTTACAAGTGTTACTGCAATAACCGAAATAAATAAACTAGAAAAAATTAATATGAATATGGATGATTGGAAAGAGTCTATAAATTATGCTTATATGACAATCAATTCTTTGCCACAAACAGAAAACGGAAATGGTTATGAAATGGGTTTAAAGTGTCAAAACGCATATAAACTGCTTGATGAAAAGGGAGCATTATTAATTCGTCCCGATTGGTATTTTAAAGAAGATACATTAGGCAAAAGAGAATATATAGAAGATCAGTCATTGTACTATTCTGATTTTATGGAAGTCAATAATAATTATTTAAAAAAATATCCAATTTATGACAAAAGTGGTAATCAGCTTCTTTTCCCTGAAGATGAAAATGTCTTAACGATTTTAATCCCTCAAAAGTATGAAAAAAATCTTAATGAAATAAAAGAATTATATGATAATTATAAGAGTTTAAGATATTTAGATCAAAACTTATATAATGAATTAAATGGATTACCTGAAATTACTGATCAACAGGAAATAAGATATTTTGTTTATACAAATAATCAAAAATTCTTTACTTATAATCCCGATATGAATAAAGAAGAAGGAAATTATATCAAAAATCCAATCATTATGCTAACCAATGCAAATAATCGTGGTACCGATATCTACTTAAGTTTGATGAGTATGGGGGAATTAATAGTCCCTATTAGTAATCCTCAAAGTCCTTATGATGAATTATACCCAATTCTAAAAGATGCTGATGCTAGTGATCTTATCACATTTACTCCTACTGTATATAGTCGAGTCGATCAACAACAGTATGAATTACAACAAACATTAATAGAATATGGCTCAATTTCAGTTTTTTCTTTGATTGGCTATGTTATTATGACAATCTTTGTTACAATGAATTATGTAGAAAGTAATAAACAAATAAATGCAGTAAAAACAATTATGGGATATTCATTTATTCATCTCTATAGAAAATATTATTTATTAAATATTATTCCTTTTGTTCTAATAGCATTTTTAATTGGAATAGGTTATAAGGAAATAATATTTGGTCTAAATCTGGGGTTTGTTATTTTAATAATAGATTTTATCGTTACATCATTGATTTTATGGTACTATGAAAAGAAGTCCCTAAATATTGTTTTAAAAGGAGAATAGCTGATGATTGAAATTAAAGATCTTAATAAACGATTTAATGATAAGATTATTTTTGATAATCTTAATCTTATTATAAATGATGGTGAAATGATAGCTGTTTCTGGAGCAAGCGGTTCTGGTAAGACAACATTATTAAATATCTTAGGTAAGTTAGATGAAGAATACACAGGAGATGTGATAATTGATACTAAAAATTTAAAAACAATAAACAAAACTCAATATCTACGTAATAAAATAGGTTATTTATTCCAAAATTATGCTTTAGCTGATAATCTATCAGTAAGCAAGAATTTAGATTTTGCTCTTAAATACAGTGCAGATAAAAGCCAAAAAGCAAAAGAAACTGCATTGACACTAGTAGGTTTAGAACCAGTAACATATTTAAATAAAAAAGTATATACATTAAGTGGTGGTGAGCAGCAGCGAGTTGCTTTAGCTAGGTTATTTTTAAAACCATGTTCTATAATTTTAGCTGATGAACCGACTGGTTCATTAGATATTCAAAATCGCGATGTTATATTAGAAATTTTAAGAAAAATGAATAGTCAAGGTAAGACTATAATTATAGTAACTCATGATCCGTATGTTCTAACAGTATGTGATCGAGTGATAAAAATATAAATATATTTAAATGTACTAGTATTGATTAACTAGTACTTTTTATTATTATTATTTCACTAATCCCATAGTCTTATTAAATAAGAAAAAACCACTTTTTAGTGGTTTCCATTAGTTTATATTTTGTAGATTAATAATTCTATATAATTATTATAGTTTATCATTGTTTCATTTCTTTAATAACTTTTTGACGTGTAAATTCTTCTCTTTCCTTTTCTTCTAAAGCTTCAGATATTACTTTAATTGTTGATTCAAAACGCGGTATAGAGATATTTTTTAATGCGTTGGCTCTTTTTTGCGTTTTACGAATTGTGTTTGCTAAACGATAAACACTATTTTCAACTTCTGCTAATAATACTGTTAATTGTTTTACATTATAAAAACAATTGTAAGCATAATCAACTTTAGAATTAGAACGTTCAATATCATATGTCATCTTTAATGGTTGCTTATTATAAGCAATCTTAGGTATTTCAACTCCCATTACACTGCGATAAGCAATTGAAATCCCATAATCTTCAGGTGTGCTATTTACAATATCTGTAATTAATCCCATTGAGATATTAGCTTCTTGAAGAGCATCATAAGCTTCTTGATATGAAGATGTAATCTGATCACGAATAATTTTTACATCATCTAATAAAGTCATCATTTCTTTAATCAAAACATTACGCTTTTGATCCATTAGATTATATCCAAGGTTTGCTAACTGCAATGATTTTTTCATGGCAATTAGATTACCTTTAGTCGGAACTACTTTCAAGGCCATAATTATTCACCTTCTTCTTGTAATTCTTTAATAATCTTCTTTTCTTTAATATTAAAGCGTTCGATTGCCTTTTCATGATTATAATATTGATCTAACAATGCATTATCTAGACGATCTAGTGCTTCACGAGGAAGAACAGAAACTAGATCCCATCCTAGATCCAATGTTTCTTCAATACTACGGTTAGTATCAAATCCTTGATTAATAAAATACTCTTCAAATAAACGACCAAAGCTAATATATTTTTTATCCATATCTGATAATTCATCTTCACCAATAACTGATGTCAATGAACGAACATCTTGAACATGAGCATAACATGCAAATAACTGATTAGCTATATCTTGATGATCAGCACGAGTAAATCCCTCACCTATACCATCCTTCATTAAACGACTTAATGAAGGTAGTACTCCGACTGGAGGATAAATACCAGCTGAATTTAAATCAACATCTAAAGTGATTTGTCCTTCAGTAATATAGCCAGTCAAGTCAGGTACGGGATGAGTAATATCATTATTAGGCATTGTTAGAATTGGAATTTGAGTAACAGAACCTTCAGCATCTTTAATAATCCCTGCTCTTTCATATAATGAAGCTAAATCAGAATATAAATATCCTGGGTATCCTTTACGACCAGGAATTTCACCTTTACTTGAAGAGAATTCACGCAAAGCCTCGCAATATGAAGTTACATCAGTATAGATTACTAATACATGCATATTTTGTTTAAATGCCAAATATTCAGCGGCCGTTAAAGCACAACGTGGAGTTAAGATACGTTCAATAATTGGATCATTTGATAGATTTAAGAACATAACTACTCTTTCCATAACCCCAGCTTCTTTAAAACTACGTTTAAAGTATTCAGCTA
>NZ_JBKTWO010000054.1:0-16962 GCF_047249845.1 Thomasclavelia sp. | reverse complement strand
GCAATTGCTTCATTAGTAATCTATGGAAATAAGAGAAGAAAAAAAGATAATTAGAAGGTATATTTAAAATTTTTATAAGTAAAAGAACGATTTAATCACTATTAGGTTAATCGTTCTTTTTTACTTGATTTATAAAGTATTTTCTATTTGCGGGTGACAAAAATATGATATTAATACAATAATTAACTTTATTCACTTGATAATCAGTTTAATAAATATATAGTAAACTGATTATCAATGTATAGATTTATTTTAGTACTCATTCTGATGTAAAAAAAGAGGACTGGATAAAGTAAATTTACTGAAAAATTTATGTTTTTTTGTAATTAGTTTGCATTTAAATTCTGTTTAAAAAAGACTAAAATATTGATGGCATTAATTAAGATTATTTTTGATTTTAAAATTTATTACAACTATCAAAAAGAGTAACTTTACTATTATTATGAGATAACGAGTAAATTACTATGGGATAAAAATAACTAGAATTTACTTATTCATTCAACCAAATAGACTTTTTCCCTTAATTTCATTGACTTAGTAAGGTTTTTCATATAAAATGGGGGAGCATATGTTATTTGTATAAAAAGTATAAAAATTTTGGAGGTGTAATTAATGAAAAGAACATATCAACCAAATAAAAGAAAAAGATCAAAAACTCATGGTTTTAGAGCTAGAATGGCTACTGTAGGAGGAAGAAAAGTACTTGCACGTCGCCGTAAAAGAGGAAGAAAAGTCTTATCTGCTTAAGAAAAATCCACTTTACGGTGGGTTTTTTTTCTAAAAAATTATGAAAAAAAAATATCGTGTTAAAAAAAATGAAGATTTTAGTCATATTATTAAACAAAAACAGAGTTTGGCTAATCGTTCATTTATAATTTATTATTTAAAAAATGATTTAAATCATGCTCGTATTGGAATATCTGTGAGTAAAAAATTAGGTAAAGCAGTAGTTAGAAATAAAATTAAGCGTCAAGTTCGAGTGATTATTCAGCAAACGATAAATTTTAAAGATAATTACGATTATATTGTGATTGTAAGAAATAAATATTTGGATTTAGATTTTAATTCCAATCTAAATGAATTAAAATATTTATATAAAAAAATATTAAAAAGGATGGAAAATTAAATGGTATTAGATAACAAGACTAAAAAAATCTTAAAAGTATTTTGCTTGGTTTTCTTAGTTGCTATTCTAACAGGATGTGCACAGAATCTTGATAAAAACGGTGAATTAATTGCCTCTAGAGCAATAACAATGTCAACTCCTTGGTCATTAAGTGCTGGCTGGTTTGATTTCTTATTTGTTATTCCTTTAGCAAAAGGAATCTTATTTATTGATCAATATGTAGGAAATGTAGCAATTGGGGTAATTGGAATTACTATTGTTGTTAATATTATCACTTTACCAATTATGATCAAATCTACAGTATCAACACAAAAAATGCAGTTATTACAACCAGAAATGGAAAAGATACAACGTAAATATAAAGGTCGTAAAGATCAAGCTTCACAAATGCGTCAAAATGCTGAAATTCAGAATTTATACAAAAAGCATAATGTTAGTATGTTTGGTTCATTTTCAACTTTCTTAACTTTGCCAGTTATGTTTGCAATGTGGCAGGCGGTTCAAAGAATCGATATCTTATATAAAACATCAATTTTTGGTATTAATTTAGGTGATAAACCAATTAATCATGTCATGGAATTTAGTGTTGGATATATTGTGCTATTATTATTAGTTGCAGGAACTCAATTCTTTGCAATGCAGATTACACAGATTATGGCGAAACGTTCACCAAAATATCGTCCTAGTCAGCAAATGAAGTCTATGAATACTATGAATAATGTAATGACAGTATTTATTGTTTACTTAGCAGCAACTATGCCTTCAGCAATGTCTTTATACTGGATTACAACTAACATTATAAATATTGTTAGAACTATGTACATTCAATTTTTCCATATTGAAAAAGCACAAAAAGAAATTGATAATTCAGCTACTAATTTCATAAATAAAAAGAAGTAGGTGAGTAAAATGATGAAAAATTATACTGCAAAAACAGTTCAAGATGCTGTTAATTTAGCTTGTCAGGAGCTAGGAGTAACAATCGATGAATTAAATTATGAAGTTATTAAAGAAACAAAAACATTTTTTACTAAGAAAGCAGAGATTGAATGTTATACAATTTCTATGGTTCAAGAATACATTGAAGAATATGTAAAACGTTTTATTAGTGAAATGGGATTTGAAATTGAAACAGTATCATATTTACAAGATGGTCGTATCTATTGCAATATTAATACAAGCAATAATTCTATTTTAATAGGTAAAGCAGGAGTTATTTTAAGAGCAATTAATTTTATTGTTAAAAATGCTGTTAGTACTACATATAAAAAGAGAATTGAATTAAGTATTGATATAAACGGATATAAAGAAGAGCGTTATAAAAAAGTTTCAGCAATGGCAAAAAGATTAGGAAAACAAGTATTAAGAACTAAAGTTGAAATTAAACTTGATCCAATGCCTGCTGATGAGCGTAAAGTAATGCATCAAGAACTTTCTAAATTTGAGCATATTAAAACAGAAAGTCATGGTGAAGGAAAAAACAGACATATGATTATTTCATATGTTGAATAGACACATGTTATCATGTGTTTTTTCTTTAAGGAGAATATAAAATGATAATAGAGTTAGCATCATTAAAAGATATAGATGAAATTGAAAAGTTTTATAATAAAGTAGTTGATGATTTAGTAGAAAATAATAATTATCCGGGTTGGAAAAAAGGAATTTATCCAACTCGTCTTGAAGCTGTTTCAGGAATTGAAAACCAGGAATTATATGTTGTACGTTTTGATAATAAAATAATTGGTAGTGTAGTTATTAATCATAAACAGGAAAAAAATTATTATTTAGCTCCATGGAAAATTGAAGCTAAGGATAAAGAAATTTATGTTATTCATACTCTTGCAATTCATCCTCAGTATAAAGGATTAAAGATAGCTCAAAAATTATTAGAATATGTTGAGGGATTAGCTAAACAAAATAAAATTAAGGCAATTCGTTTAGATGTTCGTCAAGGAAATATACCAGCAATCAAATTATATGAAAAATGTGGTTTTGTCTATATTAGTGAAATAAATCTTGATTTTAGGGGAGAAGATTTAGGTTTATTTGATTTATATGAAAAAATAATTTAAAAGTATTTATCTTTAAGTTGTATAATGATTGTAGAATAATAATTTATATAAAATTAACTATTAAGTATGATTTGATAATAATAGATCCAACAAATTTTAATTATCATAATTAAGCTATTCTTTTTTTAATTAAGAGCTTGATTATGATGATTTATAATAAGAATGATATTTTAGAATTTCATTTATATTTAATAATTAATAAATAATATAGATCTTATTGTTTATTAAGAAAATTAAAAAATGATTGAAGAAGTTAAGGGAGAACAATGGAATATACAATTAAAGAAGTAACAAAAAAATATAATTTAAATGCTTCAACTCTTAGATATTACGAAAAAGAAGGTTTACTTCCTAAGATTAAAAAAAATAAAAGTAATCAAAGAGTCTACAATGATAATGATTTACAATGGTTAGATATTATTATGTGTATGCGTAAAACAGGAATGACAATCACATATATTAAAAGTTATATTGAGTTATGTAAAATAGGAGATAGTACGATTCAAAAACGTTATGAAATTTTTTTAAAACAAAAAGAGATATTATTATCACAACAAAAAGAGTTAGAAAAAAACGTAAATACTGTGAATCATAAAATAGATTTATATAAAAATAAATTATTAAATAGGTAGTGACTAGTGTTGCTATCTATTTTTCTTTAGACTATAATCATTAATAGAGGGTGATTAAATGAATAAAAATAAATTATTGGTGTTTTTTATAATAAATGGATTATTTAATTTAGCTGCAAACTATGCACATCCAATTACACCAACAGTAATCAAGAATTTAGAATTAGGTGATTACATGTTTGGAGTAGCATTTGGTGCAATGATGGGCTTGAATTTTTTATTTTCTCCTTTTTGGGGAAAATTAAATGAGCAGATTAATAGTAAAACAACTATGTTGATTTGTAGTGTAGGTTATGCAGTTGGTCAACTATTATTTTGGCAATCAACATCACAAAATACTATTATTTTTGCAAGAATGTTTTCGGGTGTTTTTACAGGGGGCTCTTATGTCAGTTTTTTAACATATGTAGTTAATGTTACTCCTCCTGAAAAAAGAGGTCAAAATTTAACTGTTTTAGCAACAGTAGCCAGTGTATGTGCTGCTTTTGGATATTTTATAGGAGGAATGCTTGGAGAAATATCGATAGATTTGACTTTTGCGATTCAAGCAATTACTCTAGCTAGTTGTGGAATTTTATTTTTTATTTTTTGTAATAAAGATATTGATAGACCAATTAAACAAAAGTTTAGGGTTTTAATAAAACAAGCAAATCCATTTATTTCATTTAAACAAGCAAAAATATTTATGGACAAAAAGTATTTAATCATGTTTACAATCTGTTGTTTAGCTTTTTTAGGATTTACAGCATTTGAACAATGTTTTAATTACTACATAAAAGATATATTTAATTTAACTTCTGGTTATAATGGAATAATAAAAGCTGCAATTGGAATTATTTCATTAATTGCTAATGGTACCATTTGTTTATGGATTATAAAAAATACTAATGTTTCTAAATCATCTATGAATATATTATTATTAAGTAGTATTACAATGATTGGCGTTTTAGCTACTAATAATATATTTATATTCATTATTATGAATGTTATATTCTTTGCTTTAAATGCTATTATTATTCCTATAACACAAGATCTTGTAGCATGTCGCTCTAATGAAAATAATAGTAGTATAGTAATGGGATTTTATAATGCAATTAAGTCATTAGGAGGAATTATAGGGGCTTTAATGGCCGGATTTTTTTATACATTTAATCCACGATTACCATTTATTTTTGGATTTATTGCATTTCTTTTGGCAACGATTTTATCTTATTATTACTATAAACAAAATAAAATGCCTTAAAGTTGAAACATTTCTATAAATGTTTTGGCTTTTTTGTTTTATAAGTGTAGAATGAAATTATAGGGAATGGTGAAATTAAATGGAGTATAATGAAAGAATAATTGAATTTATTGAGAGTATCAAAGATTGTTATTTAAAAAAGAATGTTAAACTATTAAAAACATTTTTTCATAATAAAATAACTTTTTTTAGTGTTTTATCTGATAATTTATATTATGGTATTGATAATGTTATGTTAAAAATTCAAAATCATATTAATAATATTAGTTGTAAAATAAACATAACTGAGTGTTATACTAAACAATTATGTGATGATAAGTATATAATAAATCTAATTACTGAATTAATTCATGAAAATAAGTCAATTATAATTAGAATAACAGGTGTTATAATGAATGAAAATGGTAAATTAAAAATATATCATCTTCATGTTTCCACACCATATTATCAAAAAAAATTAAATTTTGATGAAGAACCAGCAAAAAAATTAGAAAAATTGTTATTTAAACAAAATAAAGAAATGCAAAATTTGATTGATAGTATACCTGGAGGAATGTTTCAATGCTATTTTGATGAAAATCTAACATTAATTCAAATGAGTCAAGGATTTTTAGATTTAGTAGGATATACTCGTGAAGAAATTAAACAAAACTTTAATAATCAATTACGTTTAATGATTAATCCAACTGACTACCAAGTTGCTATAAATGAAGTAATTGAACAGATAAAAATCAGTAAAACTAAGTTAATTGAATACCGTATTAAATGTAAAAATGGTAAGGATACTTGGGTTTTAGATAAAGGAACTTTAATTGAAGTGGATGGAAAATCTGTATTTTCATGTATTGTTGTAGATATAAATGAATCTAAAGTTGCTAGAGAAGAATTAAAACTTAGTTTAGAGCGGCATCAAATAATTATGAATCAGACTAATGATATTATTTTTGAGTGGAATATTAAAGAAAATTGGATTCAATATTCTAATAATTTACATAAAAATTTTGGTAGTAATTATGAGGGAAAAGTAAAAATAAAAGATTTTAGAATAAATCAAAATGTTCATCCTAAAGATTATTATAAAATGGAAAAATGCTATAAAGATATATTAAATGGTTCTGAATTTACAGAATTTGAAATAAGGATCAAAGACATTACTGGAACTCATCGTTGGTATCGTATTAGAACAACTACTATTTTTAATGATCAACATAAGCCATATCGGGTGGTAGGAATTATTATTAATATAGATGATGAAGTTAAACAATCTAAACTTTTGTTAAAACAAGCACAAGAAGATTCTTTAACAGGATTAAAAAATCGTAATACTGTTCAAAGAGAAATTCAAAATCGGTTAATTGATGAAAATCAAAGAGGAGCTTTACTATTAATAGATATAGATAATTTTAAAATTATTAATGATACTAAAGGACATTTGGTAGGGGATGCAGTTCTCATTAATATTGCAACTAAGATGCAGCAAGTATTTAGAAAAAGCGATATAATCGGTCGAGTTGGTGGCGATGAATTTTTAATTTTTGTAGATACAAATGACATTAAAGCATTAAATCAACGTGCCAATCAATTATTGGAAATATTTACTAATATAAAAATAGAGGAAGTTAAAATATCATGTTCAATAGGAATTGCTTTAGTACCTCAAGATGGGGTTACTTTTAATAAAATCTATCAAAAAGCTGATCAAGCTCTATACTATGCTAAAAATAATGGAAAAAATAAATATGCTTTTTATGATAGTCAAGATATGGATTTAGTTACTTTAAAGTTAGATGATAAATATATAAATAATTTAATTGATATTGAAGATTCTTTAGACAAAATTTTAGAAACAATTGGAAAAGAGTTTAATGTTAGTAGAGTGTATATATTTGAAAATACTTCTGATGATAAATATTGTAATAATACTTATGAATGGTGTAATGAAGGAATTATTCCACAAAAAGATAGCTTACAAAATATTTCTTTTATTACAGATATCCCTGGTTATTTAGATAATTTTAATGAACAAGGTATCTTTTATTGTCAAGATATAAGTCACTTACAAGAGGAACATTATAAAATTTTAGAGAGTCAAAATATTAAATCGGTTCTCCAATGCGCAATTACTGAAAATGGTAAAATAAAAGGTTTTTTAGGATTTGATGAATGTAATAGTAATCGATTATGGCAACAAGAAAATATTGATAATTTAATTTATATTTCAGAAATAGTAAGTACATTTTTATTAAAAAAGAAAGCTCAAGAACGTGCTATCCAGGAATCACAAAATTTGAAGTCAGTTTTAGATGGACAAAATTCCTATATCTATATTATTGATAAAAATAATTATCAAATACAGTGGATGAATCGAATAACTCAAGAGCGTGCACCAATTGCAGAATTAGGGCAACCATGTTATAAAGCTTTTTTAGGTTTAGATAATCCATGTTCAATATGCCCAAGTAAACATATTGATAAAAAATCTGGACATTATGACGTTGAAATATATAATAATATTCTTGATATTTGGGTCAAAACTACGGCAAGTAGGATTAATTGGTATGGTCAAAAATCTATATTAATTACTTGTTATGATATTACAGAATATAAGCAATAAGTAATAAGAAATTTAAAATCTTATTACTTTTTATTGCATTATTTAATAATATCTTTTATTATTAAATAATGCAAGTAATCACTTGCGGAGGTGTATAATGTTTGATGAAATGCAAAATAAAATTATTGATGCAACAATGTTGTTGATAATGGAAAAAGGTTATGCATCAACGACAACTAAGGATATTGCAAAAATGGCAAAGATTAATGAATGTACGATATTTAGAAAGTTTAAGGGAAAAAAAGATATAATTTTAGCTGCTATTAGTACTAGTAAATGGAATCCAGATTTGAAAGTGTCGGATTTTAGTAAGAGAACATATAATCTAGAAAATGATTTGACTAATTTTTCTCTAATATATATGAGAAAAATAACTCCAGAAATGATTAAGATTTCAATGGGGTTAAGAACACCAGAATTATATGAAGATACTAAAGATGAAATTTTAAAGGTTCCTTTAACCTTTAAAAAAGTACTAGTTGATTATTTTAATGAATTAGAAAAAATGGAAAAACTAACCTATGGAAATACTGAGCATCTTGCCATGATGTTTTTATCATTGAATTTTGGATTTGTTTTTTTAAATAGTACATTTGGTAAAAGTCTTAGTAAAATTGAACAAATTGAGTATATAAAAAATAGTATAAAGATATTTTGTTATGGATTAACATAAACAATAGTACTTGTGAGTACTATTATTTTATATGCTTCATGCAAGTATATACTTGCATGAAGCATAATAAGTATAATGGAGGTTTAAAGTAATGGAAATAATTGAAAATGTACATCAAATAAAAATAGAATTTAGTATCACAGAAAAGATCAAACGCTTTGTTTATATATACCTGATAACTGGAAAATCATGCTATTTAATTGATAGTGGAGTAAAAGGAAGTGAAAAAATAATATCAACATATATGAAACAAATAGGGCGTAATATTAAAGAAATTAAAGCAATTTTTCTTACCCATAGTCATCCTGATCATATCGGTGGAGCGGCAGCAATAAAAGAAATTACAAATTGTACTATATATGCCAATGATAGAACTAGAAGATGGAGTGAAAATATTGATCTTCAATTTAAAGAAAGACCAATCCCTAATTTTTACCAATTAGTAGATCAGTCAATAATAGTTGATAAGATAATTAATTTTGAGGTTATAAATCTAGAGCCAAATATATCTTTTTTTCCAATCTATAGTCCAGGCCATTCAGATGATTCTACTTCATATCTTTATCAAGAAAAGAAAATAATATTTATTGGAGATATTATTCCAATAAAAAATGATTTTCCAATTATTGTTGATTATCAAGATAGTATAAATACTTTATTTCAGCTTAATAAATTTGATAATTTAATTTTATATTGTCCTGCCTGGGATAGGGTTTATAATTTAAAAGAAATAAAAAATGTTGTTAAAGAGGGGAAAAAAATTTTAACTACATTATGTAGAATAACTAAAGAGTTAGATGATGAAAATATTGAATTAAGTGAATTAAGTAACTTGGTATGTAAAAAACTTAATATATCAGATTTAGAAAGAAACCCTTTATTTCAAAGAAGTATTTTATCGTTTCGAAAGAATATTTGAGTAGATATTTTTTAGTGTTTTATTATTTAAGGTAATTATAAAAAAGAGATTTCTTATACCATGATAGCTGTAATAGAAATCTCTTATTTCTTTAGAATATTATTTTAATTTAATTAGTTTTTTCACATCCAAAAATAATATTAGCACTTTTACGAGCTTTAGTAAGAACATCCATAACTATTTTTGAATGTTCAAGCATTAATTCACAAGTATTAAAGTCCCTATCATCTATATACTTTGTAATTCTTTTAAATTCATCATACATACGATGATGATTGCTAGCTACATCAATATTTTCACTTGTTTGGTCATTTCTAATTATTTTTACATCACCTAATACACTAGTAGGACCTTCAATTCTAATACATCCTAGATCTCCTTGAATTGTTGATGAAATAGGAGCTCCACAATCTTTAGCACCAATACAAACAGCCTTAAAAGTTGGATATTCTAAAATGACAATACCTGAAGTATCAATGCCTCTTTCAATATTAGCAAAATACTCAACATTATTTGGTCTACCAAATAATCCAATTACAAAATGTAAATTATAAACATTTAGATCCATTAATGCACCACCTGACATATTGATATCAAAAACAGGTAAAATTTCACCTTTTTTAAAAGAGTTATAGCGTGAAGAATATTGGGAATAATTACATGAGATAATACTAATTTTTCCAAGCTCGCTTAATTTATCCTTTATATTTTTATAAGCAGGTAAGTATTGATTAGTAATAGCTTCAAAAAGAAGACATTTATGTTTTTTGGATAAAGTAATCAATTCATCTAATTCATTTATATTTGAAGTAAATGGTTTTTCACAAATAACATGTTTATTGTGCAATAAAGCTTTTTTTGTATATTCATAATGTAGATGATTTGGTAATGCAACATAAATAGTATCAATTTCATTATCATTTAATAATTCATCATAATCATAGTATGCTTTTTTTATTTGATATTTGTTTGTCAGTGCTTCAATTTTATTTCGAGATTTTTCTCTACCTAAGATAGCAATTAATTCAATCTCATCAATTGTACCCACAAAAGAAAGTAAATCTTGAACAATCATTCCACTACCAATAATTCCAAGTTTCATTTTAATTTCCTCCATATACAACCTTATTATAACATTGATTTGCTATATTAATTAACAATAATTTATGATAAAATACAAAAGATAAAGGACGGTGATATTTTGAATGATGATATAATAGTTGCAATTGCAACAAGTCGTTTAGAAGCAGCAATCTCAATAATTAGAATAAGTGGATCAGATTGTATAGCCTTTGTTCAAAAATTCTTTACAGGAAAAATATTAAATAAACCTACACATACAATTAATTATGGCTATATTGTAGATGAAGGAAAAAGAATAGATGAAGTTTTAGTTAATATTTATCGTGGTAAAAAGACTTTTACTGGTGAAGAAATGGTTGAAATTAATTGTCATGGTGGTGTATATATAACTTCACGAGTATTAGATGTATGTATAAAAAATGGTGCAAGAATGGCTGAACGAGGTGAATTTAGTAAGCGGGCTTTTTTAAATGGAAGAATAGATTTATCACAGGCAGAAGCAATTAGTGATATTATTACTGCGAAAAATAGTTATGCTACTGACTTGGCGTTAAAAGGAATAACTGGAAATATTAGTAATTTTATTGAAGAATTAAAAGAAGAATTAATTCAAATAATTACTCAAATAGAAGTTAATATTGATTATCCTGAATACGATGATGTAGAAGAATTGACTGCTTCATCATTATTACCACGTAGTAGAGAGCTTTTAAAAAAGATGAATAAAATATTAATTGATTCAAAAAATATTAAATTAGTAAAAGATGGAATTAAAACAGTCATTATAGGTAGACCAAATGTTGGTAAAAGTAGTCTATTAAATGCACTATTACAAGAAGAAAAAGCGATTGTAACAAATATTGCAGGAACAACAAGAGATATTGTAGAAGGAAGTATTAGTATTGATGGAATTATTCTTAATATGATAGATACAGCTGGAATTAGAAAAACAGATAATATAATTGAAAGTATGGGGGTTGAAAAGTCAAAAGAATTAATTTATCAAGCTGATCTAGTATTATTGGTCATAGACGGATCTGTCAAATTAACTGATGAAGATATACAACTATTAGATTTGACTAAAGATATAACAAGAATTGTTGTCATTAATAAAGCAGATCAAGAAATTAAAGTAGATATACAAGGTGTAAATATAAGTGCTAGAGATAATTTTATTGATAATTTAATAAATGAAATTAAAAAAATGTTTGAATTGGGTAGAATTATTGATAATAATGCACATATATTAACTAATGCTCGTCAAACAATGTTATTACAACATGCCAATAAATCATTAAAACTAGCTGTTGAGGCAATGGAAATGTACATCCCCACAGATTTAATTGTTACTGATTTGTATGAGTGCTGGAGTAATTTAAAAGAAATATTAGGAGAAAAAGCAAAAGAGGATTTATTGGATGAGTTATTTAAACGCTTTTGTATAGGTAAATAAAATGGATAAAAATCATATATTGTCAGTAAGGTTTTTAGGTTTTTCTAAATACCTTGGAATTATAGCAACGGTATCATTTATAATTTTTCTAATTATTAATGCTTTTAATATTGGAAATGATATATTATTTTGGATTAGTTATGCATTATTGATGATTGCTATTATAGGAGCTATTCAGTCAGTATTCTTATATTTTATTGGTAAATACTATAGTACAAAATCTAAGTAGGTGATTAAATGGAAAGTATTTATAAACAAATTGATAGTATATTTGAACATGGATTAATTAAAAGTGGAGTAAATATTTTAATATTAATTATTATTGTTCTTATAATTAATAAATTAATTAATCGAATTATGAAAAAGAAGATTACAGATCCAATAAAACTAATTTTTCCAATGCGAATAAAAAAAATAATTCTAGTAACAATTATTTTAGCAACAATAATGAGTGAAATTAGTGCAATGCAGTCTATCATTAAAGCATTGTTAGCTAGTGGAGGAATTTTAGCTGTAATTGTTGGTCTAGCTTCTCAAGAAGCAGCTAGTAATATAATTAATGGATTTATGATCATGACTTATAAACCATATAAGATTGGTGATTTTGTCAATGTAAAAGAATATAATGTAATAGGGACAGTTATAGATATATCAATGCGTCATAGTATTGTTGAAACTATTGAAAGGACACAAGTGATCGTTCCTAATACGATTATGAATAAATCTATTATTGAAAATATATCTAATGTTAAAGCTCAAAAGGCAAATCATTTATTTATTGAAGTATCATATGAATGTGATTTACAAAAAGCTATTACAATAATTCAAGAAGAATCAGCTAAACATCCTTTATGTCTTGATGCACGTACAGAAGAACAAAAGAAAAGAAATGAATCACCTGTCAATGTTCATTGTGTTGAATTTAATGACAGTGGAATTCAATTAAGAGCAACAGTTCTGTCAAAAGATAATGCAACTGGATTTCAATTATTATCTGATTTACGATTAAGCATTAAAGCAAGATTTGATCAAGAAAAGATTGAAATCCCATATCCACATCGAGTAGTAATTAATGAAGTAAGAAATACATTTGCTGATCAAGATGAATAATATATTTGTATATTAATTGTATATATTTTTAAAAGTTATTAAGTAACAAAATCAATTAGTATAAAAAAGTCTATTGAATATGTATCAATAGACTTTTTAGGTGTGCTAGGCATGAATTCAGTTGGAGATAAACCAACCACAGAGTTACCGCCAAGTGTAGTGAACCACAAGCCGTTGATAGTGATGTCATGGGTGAAGGAAGTGGTGTAACAAATCTTTTGAGCCTACGAATAGAAACCTGATGAGGCTAAATGGTGGATGAGGTTGCCAATCAAACCGAAGTCCAAAGGGTAAAAGTAAAACCAAGACAGTAAATCAGGAGGTTGTGAAGAGAAAGATATATGTCTTTCTCTGGGAGGTCTTGTGGACAGTGAAGCCCAGTAAGCTTTAAAAAAATCAAACAAAATAAAGGAGCACCAGGTGTAGATAAGATGACAGTAGATGAAGTCGAAACCTGGTTTGAACAATATCAGTTTAAACCGTCATATGCCAAACGGCTTGTACAGTGGTGAAAGAAGTCGAAAATAAATTTTATTTATTTCCTCCTGCTCGATTATTTTTTAAGTATATATTTAGAATTAATAATATCTTGAAGTAACTATATTAATTATTTATTTTATTGTAAAAGAAAATTAATTTTAATCATCATGATTATCTTCAATTTTTTTTATATCTTGGCGAATTGTTAATTTTATCTTAGTAACTCGATTACCTTTAATACCAGTAATTTTAAAAGTTAAGTTTTCATATGTTACAGTACGTTCTTGATTTTCATCAGGAATTTCTCCCAGTAAATGTAGAACAAAACCACTAATAGTATCATGATTAACTTTATTTAAATTTAAATCTAATTCATCAATGAGATCAGTAATTAAATAATTACCATCAATTAAATAATTATAATCATCTATCTTTTGTAATTTAGGTTCATTATCATGGTCATATTCATCTTCAATTTCTCCCATAATTTCTTCAATTAAATCTTCAACCGTAACAATTCCAGAAAAGCCTCCATATTCATCAACTAAAATAGCAATATGCTGACGATCTTCTTGTAATTCTTTAAATAAATCATCAATATTTTTTGTTTCTAAAACAAAATATGGCTTTCTTAACAATTTACGAATATCAACATTATCAAAACCAACATTACGAGCTTCAATAGAAAAATCTTTCATATTTAAAATACCAATAATATTATCAATTGAATCATCATAAACAGGAATACGAGTATATTGCATAGTCATCATTTGATCAATATTCTCACTTAGTGGATCATTAATATCTATACAATAAACATCTGTTCTAGGAGTCATAACATTTAATGCTAAACTATCATCAAACTCAAATATATTTGTTATCATATCAGTTTCAATTTCATTAAAAACTCCTGTTTCCTGCCCACTTTCAACCATTGATCGGATTTCTTCACGTGATAAAGATTCTTCAACACTTTCATCGTCCATTTTAAAAAGTCTCAAAATAAACTTAGTTGACCAAGATAAGATCTTAATAAATGGACTTGCAATCTTACTAATAATTAAAATTGGCTTAGCACAAAACATCGAATACCATTCGGCTTTTTGTAATGCAATTCTTTTAGGAACTAACTCTCCAAAAATTAATGTAATAAATGAAATTAAAATAGTAATCAAAACTACTGCAATAGTATCTGCATAGGGAACAGTCCAACTTTTTAAAAGATTAGCTAAACTAACAGAAATACCAGTAGCAGCACTGGCAGAGTTAAAGAAACCAGCTAAAGTAATTGCTACTTGAATAGTTGATAGAAAGTTAGTTGGTTGATCTAATAATTTTTCAACTAATTTAGCTTTTTTATTTCCTTCCTCACTTAACCGACGAATTTTATTTTTGTTTACTGAAACAATAGCCATTTCACTAGCCGCAAAATAGGCATTAATTAAGGTAAGAATAATAATTAAAACTAATTGTAATGTGATTGAAGACTCGGGGCCTGCATCCATAAAATAAAACACTCCTTTTTCTATGTAATTAAATTTTATGAAATTTATTCTATCAAATTCATAATAAAATGTAAATAAGTATAGAATATGAAGATTGTTAAGATTTGATTAAATAGTTTATTAATATTATACTTAATAATTATAATAGATCAGGGAGGTGATTATATGAACAAGTTTATTTATGAAGGTGACTATATAAATAAAACAAATCATCATATTTATATTAGTCCAGCTAAACAATTAAAAGATATTATTGCTCATTATACAATTACTTTCCCTAATGAAGTACCAGCTTCTTCAGAAATGTATCATATTATTCCTGATGCTAGTGGGTGTTTTATTTTTCAAGGAGAAGAACGTAGAGATTTTTGGGGTGCAATGAGTGAAATTGTTATTTTAAAAAATGATCTTCAAAAAGCTCAACCTCGTTTCTTTATTGAATTTAAACCTGGAGGATTATATCAAATTAGTGGTTTAATACAAAAAAATTTTGTTAATAGAAGAGAAAAATTAGTTAATTTTAATTTTAAAATTGATCAGGATCTAAATAATATCTATCAAACTTGTAATGATTATCAACAATTAATAGATTCATTTAATGAATACTTTATTCAACATCGAAAAAAATATCCTTTGCCTAATCGTTTTATTAAAGCAAAAGAAATAATTGATAAAAATAAAGGTGTAGTAAATCTTGAAAATATAGCAAATGATTGTAATATTTCTTCAAGACAATTATTAAGAGATTTTCATACTTATTTAGGTTTAAGTGGAAAAGAGTATGCAAAAGTAGTAAGGTTTAATTGTTTATTAAAACAATTAAAAAATGATAACTTTGTATCAGTAGCTTTACAAGGAGGGTATTTTGATCAAGCTCACTTTAATAAAGTATTTAAACAAATTACTAAAACCACTCCCAAAAATTATTTGTTAAATTTGTCGGATTTTTACAATGAAATATATAAATTCTAAGATATAATTTTCTTAGGGTGGTGATAGAAATGACAGAATCAAGATGCGGGATAGAGTGTAGTAAATGTGAATTTAAAAATAGTATGGGATGTATTGGCTGCTTGAATATCGATAAACCTTTTTGGGGTGATAAGTGTCCAGTAAAGTCATGTGTTGAAGAAAAACAGTTTGATCATTGTGGTGAATGTCCAGAGTTTCCTTGTGATTTAGCCAAATCGTTTGCTTTTGATGAAAAACAGGGGGATAATGGTAAACGATTAGATCAATGTAGATGTTGGAGTCAGGAAAAATGAAGTTAGAAGCAGTTGTGTTAGCTGTAAAAGATTTGGAAGTTTCAAAAAAATTTTATATAAGTTTATTTGATCAAAAAGTAGTTTTAGACCATGGTTTAAATATATATTTTGATGGTGGATTTTCTTTACAAAAAGATTTTGCATGGCTTGTAAATATCCCTGAAGAACAAGTACTTAACAAAGCATGCAATATGGAATTATATTTTGAAGTAGATGATTTTGATTTATTTATTAAAAAGTTAGATAATTTTTCAAATATAAAATATGTTCATTCAACAAAAAAATATCAGTGGCAGCAACGAGTTATTAGAATTTTTGATCCTGATAATCATATGATTGAAATTGGTGAATCAATGGATATAGTCATAAAAAAGCTATTATTGGAAAAAAATAGTATTGATAAAGTTAGTCAGATTACCCAATATCCAAATGAATATGTTAAAAAAATAAGTGAGGAGTTGTAATAAAAATACAACTTTTTTCTTATTATATAAGCCTTTTAACAAGGTAAACAGTTCGTCGATAGTAAAATTGTTGCAAACATGTTAGGATTATTACATAGAAGGGAAGTTTATATAATGAATAGTAAAGAAATTGGTTTAAGAATTTTGACAGCCCGAAAAAAATTAGGTTATACTCAAAAATATTTAGGTGAGCTAATCAATGTTAGTGATAAAGCTGTATCTAAATGGGAACGTGGGGGTTCACTTAGATAAAGATACCACACCAATCCCACGCTGACTTTTGCTCAACCGATACAGCCGGAGGGCTGGATAACAAGAAA
>NZ_JBKTWO010000053.1:4010-17521 GCF_047249845.1 Thomasclavelia sp. | reverse complement strand
AAATGCAATATTAAATAATCCAGAAGCAACAGCAGAAGAAGTAGAAAATGCGATAGCAGATTTAACTAAAGCGATAGCTGGATTAGAAACAAAACCAGAAAATACTGTAGATAATACTACTCCTGTAAAATCTGGTGCAGCTAAAACGGGCGATGATACTGTAATTATAATTTTTGTCAGTTTATTAGTGTTTACAGGAATTGGGTTAATTAAAATCTTAGCTGATAAAAAGAAAGTTTAATAAATAAAGGGATTTGATTAACCAGTAAATGGTGTATCAAATCCCTATTTAGTTACTTGTTTTTTCAACTGTAAATGCTGAAATTGTATCATAGATATAACTTTCGTCTATTTTATCACACATAATAATAATACTGTCACTAGCCTTTAAATATGTGTCACCGTGAGGAATAAATTCTTGTCCATCTCGGCGTAATGCAACAATTAAGCAATGATTTGGCCAATTAATATCTTTGATTAAATGATTATCTAGATATGAATCTACCTGAATCATAAAATCTAATAATACTTTTTCACCAACTCCTTTAGGAATAGGAAGATTTCGTTTTTTTAATAAATTCTCTAATAAACTTTCATAAATTGGTTTAGATTTCATTAAATCGGCAACAACATAAGCAACGATAGTTACAATAGTAATTGATAGCAAATGACTTAATGAACCAGTCATCTCGAATATTAAAATAATTCCAGTTACAGGAGCCCTAACTATCGCTGTGAAATAACCAGCCATTGCTAATAAAATAAAGTTATTAATATAGATTGGATCTAAATTCAGATAATTCACTGCGCCATGCCCAAATAATCCACCAATTAAACAGCCAATTACAAGTAATGGAAAGAAAATCCCACCTGGAGCACCAGAACCAAAGCAGGTTATTGCAAAAATAAATTTACCAATTAGTAACAATATAATCATTATAACAGTTAATTTACCTTCAGTGAGTAAATCAACTAAAGTATCACCACTTCCTAATAATTGAGGAATTAAAAAACCTAGTATTCCTGAAATAATGAAAGGGATTAACAATTTATTAAATGTAGATATTTGTTTGTGACGACTATAAAGATTTTGTACATATAAAAGTGCTTTATTATAAAAAGCTCCTGCTAATCCTAAAATAACCCCTAAGATTAAGACCATCCAATAATATTCTTGAGGTAAGGCTCCTGCTAAATTAAAAGAAAAGACAGGTTCCATTCCTAAAATATTACTCATTACATAGTCTGAGGCAACAGATGAAGCCATAACTGAAATTAATAAAGGAGCAGAAAAATGTTTATGTACTTCTTCTAATGCAAACATGACACCGGCTAATGGTGCATGAAAAGCAGCTGCTAAACCAGCACTTGCTCCACATGTAAGTAAATAACGTTCTTCAGTTTTTCCTCTTTTAAATATTTTCCCTATCCCTTTTCCAACCATTGCCCCTAGTTGAATGGATGGACCTTCACGTCCTAATGCTAAACCACAAAAGTTGGTTAGAAATCCCCCTGTAAATTTATTTATTAACACTCGCCACCATTTTGCATCAATTTTACCAGCAAGTTCTCCTTCTAATTGAGGTATCCCGCTACCAGATATTAAGGGTTCTTTATGTAGTAGTTTTGAAACAACATAAGCAATGATTATTAATGTGATGAACCAAAGAATGATAGTAATAATAGATTGCTTACAGTATGTTAGAATTTCTTGTAACCACATAGCACCGTTTGTAAGGCAAATCCGATATCCTACAATTACTAAACCTCCAAAGATTCCAACTAAAAGCCCCTCTATTAATAAAGTTAATTTGAATTGTTTGATATTTAAAATGTTGATAAAGTTTTTTTTCATTTATGTCCCTCATTTCGAGGATATTATAAACTATAGAGTTTAAAAATCAAAGTTGTTTTCAGATAAAAGTAAATATTGTTTTAATTAACGACAAAATATTGTACAATTAAAGAGGTGATGATAATGGACAAACGATCGGATGCAATAGAGACAGTTGTAGATGTCTTTAATGAAGCAATGGCAATACAAGAATTGTATCTTAAAAAAAGTAAATTTAAAGAATTATCAATGAGTGAAACTCATGTAATTGATGCAGTGGATAAGGCTGATTTTCCTTCTATGACAAATGTAGCTAAGATACTTAATGTTACAATGGGGACTCTTACAACAGCAGTAAAGAAAATTATTGAAAAAGGCTTTTTAATAAAGGAACGTTCTCAAACAGATCAACGTGTTTTTTATTTAAAATTGACGCCTAGAGGACATCAGGCCTTAGAAATACATGAACAATTTCATCAGGAACTAGCTGCTTTGTATAAGGCTGCGATCCCTGATGATCGTGTTGATTGGGTTTTTGAGACACTAAAGAAAATTAAAGTTGATTTAGATGATTACAAAAAAAAATTGGAACAGAAAAAATAATAAAGGAGCTAAAGTAATTTTACTTAAGCTCCTTTTAGCTAATGAATTAAAATATGTTAGTGGTAAAACACAAGTTTTAGTGTGCAATATTATTTAAATAATTCATTTAGCTGATTGCTTGCCATAACTAATAATGTTATAGATCTAGGCTGGTAAGATTCAATAATTTTTGTGCAAGTCATGATGGTATTACCAGAAGTAATTACATCATCAAAAATTATAACATCTTTGTTATATAATTGTTCTCCATCATTTATTTTGATAATTTTATTTACAAGAGAGCGATCAGTTTGTTTAGTTTGTTTATAGTCGTTAATTTTAAACAAACCTGTAAATATATTATCATTAAAAGATCTGGCTATCATTTCATTGGGGTTAAAGCCTCTTTTGATATTATCATGTTTACTACTTGGAATAATAGCTATTGTATGCTTATGATATTTACGCTTTAAATTAGGAAAAGAATTTAAAAAGGCATCTTTTAAAGCATAATCTCCTTGTCCTTTGTATTGAAATAAGATATTTTTAAAAAAATCATTATAATAATACAGAATAATTAAAGGATATCCATGATAATAGTGGTGACAATTATAAATGGCAAACTTATTAAGACATTTTAAGCATAGTGTTGGTTGATAAAGAAGATGATAAAGACTAGGGTATTTGTTTATATCATTGAAACAAATCAGACATTGTCTTTTTTGATTGTTTCGATACATTGTTTAATTGCTTTAGTCTTATAAGGCGTAAAGATACTGATTTTACCAGTTGGATAATTTTTATTACGCCCTACACGTCCACAGATTTGAATAAGAGTTGAAGAACTATAGATTGAATTATTACCATAAAGTATTATTACTTGAATATTTTCGATTGTTATACCTCGTTCTAAAATTGTTGTTGTAATCAATGCATCTATCTTTTTTGTTTTTAACTGATTGATTAATTGATGAACATTTTTAGTTCTTGAACTTACAGCTCTACTTTTAATTCCTAATATTTTAAAATATCTATAGGCGATAGCTGTTAACTTTATGGTCGGAACAAAGATTAAAACTGGTTTCTTTTCTTGTTTGTATGTTAAAACTAGTTTATAGGAAAGAAGATACATCATAAGGGGACTAGTAAGATAACATTTGGGAATATCTAAGGGATGACCATGGTAACGTTTAGACATTAATAAATCAGGTTCGTTAGATAAAGTTGCGGACATATAGATATAATTCCCTCTAATACTGTTTTTAAGAATATTTTCTAATACTTCATTATGAAGATAAGGGAAAGCATCTAATTCATCAAGTATTAGTAGATCAAAATAATTTGGATAACGATAAAGCTGATGGGTAGTACAAATAACAAATTGACCATCGATTTTTTCACTATGACCGCCATATACAGTTGTTATAGAGATGTTTAAAAATTGATTTTCTAATCTTTTAGCTAATTCTATAACTAATTCTTTTCTTGGGGTAGTGAAACAAACATTATGACCGAGATTTAAGGCATATTTAATTACAGCATAGGTTATCTCGGTTTTACCAGCACCACATACTGCTTTAAGGGTAGTGTTTAAATGGTGTTGATAACGATTTAATAAGTTATTTGATAATTCTTGCTGTAAAGAGGTAAGCTGATAGTTTAATTTATAATCAACTGATAAATTTGATTTTTTGTTTGTAACAGATATTGTTTTACCAGGTTGACCATATTTAATACATTTACGGCAATAGGTAATGTTGTTAAAAGTATAAAAATATTTTGGATCTTGATTCTTACATCGTGGACAGATCATCTTTTATCACCCACCTATATTGTAACTCAAAATAGGTCTTTTTTTGTCTCGAATTTATGCTTGATTTATCTTAGAAATGTCTTAATTTTATTTTGTTAAAATATGATAAAAAGAGCTATATTAATTTAAATATTTTCAAAATGGTACAAAGGATTAGAGGGATTTTGACAGAAATTTTAAAGAAAAAAAATTTGTCGAGTGAAAAGAATTCATATTTAAAAAAAATCATAATATACTAGCATTGACCATTGTTAAAGGGGTGAATTAGATGCAAGGAAAAGTGAAATGGTTTAACGCAGAGAAAGGTTTTGGATTCATTGATCGTGGTGAAGGTAAAGACGTTTTTGTTCATTTTAGTCAAATAGAACAAGATGGATATAAGACTTTAAATGAAGGTGAATTAGTTGAATTTGATCTTTATCAAAGTGAACGTGGAATGCAAGCTAAACATGTTGTTAAAGTATAAAACAGAGATATTTTCTCTGTTTTTTTCTTTGTTAATGATAAGAAGTTAAAAGAGTAAATAATTGGGGCTTTTAAATATATTTATAAAATGTTATAATACGGTAGACTAAAGCTATAAAAGAGGAGCGTATTTCATGGCAAGCAGAAAAGAAGAGATTAGAAAAGAAATAAAAAAGAAGAATGAAAAGGAAGGTCTTAATGCAGAAGCAGTAAATAATATTGTTGATTTACAAGACCAAACTGGTGAAGATATTAAGGTTGAAGATTTCCAGGGAATCTATAATGGAGAGGTTATTCCTTTTAGTACAACACCACATTCAACAAAGAAAAGTTTTGTTGGGCGCATTAAAGGAATCTTTGATGATGAAAATAAACAATTAAAAAAATTAGATAAAATGGCTGATGAAATCATAGCACTAGAATCAAAATATCAAGCAATGACTGATGAAGAATTGGCAAATAAAACAAATGAATTTAAAGAAGCTTTAGCTAACGGGAAAACATTGGATGATATTATAATTGATGCTTTTGCTACAGTTAGGGAAGCAGCATATCGTAAATTGGGATTGAAAGCCTTTAAAGTACAGTTAATGGGTGGTATTACTTTACATGAAGGTGACATTGCAGAAATGAAAACTGGTGAAGGGAAAACGTTAACATCAATTTTTCCTGTTTATTTAAATGCATTGACTGGAAATGGTGTTCATGTTGTTACTGTTAATGATTATTTAGCAGGTCGTGATGCTGAAAATAATGGGTTAGTATTTAACTTTTTAGGATTAACAGTTGGTTTAAATAAACGTGAACTAACACCAGCTCAAAAACAGGAAGCTCATGGTTGTGATGTTACTTATACAACTAATGCAGAGCTTGGTTTTGATTATCTAAGAGATAATATGGTAACTAAATTAGAAGATAAAGTATTAGTTAGAGGTTTAAACTATGCTTTAGTAGATGAGGTCGATTCAATTTTAGTTGATGAATCAAGAACTCCATTAATTATTTCTGGTGGACGTAAAAATACAGCTGCTTTATATTTACAAGCAGACCGTTTTGTTAAATCTTTAAAACAAGATGTTGATTATGAAGTTGATATTGAAAGTAAAACAGTTGCTTTAACACCTGATGGAATTGCTAAAGCTGAAAAAGGATTTAAACTAGCAAATCTATATGATCCACAACATACATCATTAGTTCACCATATTAATCAGGCATTAAAGGCTAACTATACAATGACTCGTGATGTTGAATATATGATTGCAACTGAAGATGGAAGTCGTGATATTAGAAATGCTAAAATCATGATCATTGATCAATTTACTGGTCGTGTTATGCCAGGTCGTGCTTATTCTGATGGACTACATCAAGCTATTGAGGCTAAAGAAGGTGTTCCAATCAAAGAAGAAACAGAAACTCGAGCAACGATTACATATCAAAATTTCTTTAGATTATTTAATAAGTTAGCAGGGATGACAGGAACTGCCAAAACTGAAGAAGAAGAATTTAGATTGATCTATAACATGAGAGTTATTGAAATTCCAACTAATAAACCAGTAATTCGTGATGATCGAAATGATAAAATCTACTCAACAAAAGTAAATAAATATAAAGCATTATGTGATGAAGTTGTAGCACGTAATTCGTATGGTCAACCAATACTGATTGGTACTGTTTCAGTAGAAACATCAGAAGTGTTATCAAGAATGTTGGATCGTAGAAAAATTAGACATAATGTCTTAAATGCTAAAAATCATGCTAAAGAAGCAGAAATCATTGAAAGAGCTGGTCAACGTGGTGCAGTTACTATTGCAACTAATATGGCTGGTCGTGGTACCGATATTAAATTAGGTGAAGGCGTTGCAGAAATTGGAGGTTTAGCAGTTATCGGTTCTGAACGTCATGAATCAAGACGTATTGATAATCAGTTAAGAGGTCGTTCTGGTCGTCAAGGAGATCCTGGTTATTCTGTTTTCTATGTTTCATTTGAAGATGATTTAATGGAGCGTTTTGCAGGGGAAAGACTAAAATCATTTACTGATTATTTAGAAGATGATCAAGCAATTGAAAATAAAGTTGTTAGTAAAGCAATTGAAAGTGCTCAAAAACGTGTTGAAGGTCAAAATTTTGATTCACGTAAACATATTCTTGAATATGATGATGTAATGCGTCAGCAACGTGAAATAATGTATAAAGAACGTGATGATATTATGTCAGAGGAGAATTTATCTGATATTGTTAAAGGAATGTTTAATCAAGCAATTGAGATGACAGTAAAACAATATACTAAAAATGATGGTAAGAGTGATGTGATTGATGTTGAGGGTGTAGTTGAATTTGTTGCTAAAAATTATATGTTGTTAGTTGAAATCGAACCTAGTAATTGTGAGGCATTAGTACATGAACCACAAAAATTGATTGAAACTCTTACTGATTTAGTATTTAATCAATATAATAGTCGTTTTAATACAGAATTAGAACCAGAAAAGAGATTACAATATGAAAGAAGTATTCTTTTAGGAGTAATTGATTATACATGGATCAATCATATCGATGCTATGACAAAATTACGTAATGGAATTTATTTAAGAGCTTATGCCCAAAAAGATCCATTAGCTGAATATACAGAAGAAGCATTCTATATGTTTGAACAAATGACATCTAGTATTGCTGATACTATTTCTCGTAATATTATTCATATGGGAATTCGTCCTGGTAGCGAAATTGAACAATCTATTCCACATTTAAAAATGGAACTTACTTTTAAATAGCAATGGAATTATATGAAATTAAAAATGGGCTTACTAAAGCCCATTTATTAATAAAAGAGTTTTATCATTCAATTGATATTGAAAGCTACCGTAGAGAAATAGAAGGACTTACTATTGTTACTGAGCAAGATGGATTTTGGGATGATGCTAATAAAGCTAAGATAACATATGATAAATTAAATAAAATGAAAAAAACAGTTGATCAATTTGATTTCTTAAATACAACATTGTCTAATCTTGATGAAACATATGATTTAGTAAAAAATACCGATGATCAAGAGTTTAAAGAAATACTTGAAAGTGATTATTTGACTTTTGAGTCAGAACTGGCAGAGTTTGAAAAGATGATGCTTTTATCCGGTGAACATGATAATTTAAATGCGATTATTGAAATTCATCCTGGTGCTGGAGGAACAGAAAGTCAAGATTGGGCAGAGATGCTTTTTAGAATGTATCAACGTTATAGTGCTAAAAAAGAATGGAAAATTGAAGTGCTTGATTACTTGGATGGTGATGTAGCAGGAATTAAGTCGGTTACAATGTTAATTAAAGGGGATAATGTTTATGGTCATTTAAAAGCTGAAAAAGGTGTGCACCGTTTAGTGCGCTTATCACCGTTTGATTCTGCAAAACGTCGACATACTTCATTTGCCTCAGTAGATGTAATGCCGGAATTTAATGATGAAATTGAAATTGATATTAAAAGTGAAGATTTAAAGATTGATACTTATCGTGCTAGTGGTGCGGGAGGACAACATATTAATAAAACTGATTCAGCTGTTAGGATCACGCATCTCCCTACTAATATAGTCGTTACATGTCAAAGTCAACGTAGTCAAATTAAAAATCGTGAACAGGCTATGATGATGCTTAAAAGTAAACTTTATCAGATGATGTTAGAAAAACAAGCGAATGAATTACAAGAATTAAAAGGGAAACAAAAAGAGATAGCTTGGGGTTCACAAATTCGTTCTTATGTTTTACATCCTTATTCATTAGTAAAAGATAATCGGAGCAATTATGAATCAAATAATCCCAAAGCAATTTTAGATGGGGAGCTTGATGGATTTATTTATGCCTATTTAAAGAGTGCCATAGGAGGTTAAGATGAAAAAACGCATTTATGAAACAATAATAATTATTATTGGTAACTTTATTTTAGCGATAGGTATATGTGCTTTTATTACGCCTGTGGGTCTTATTACTGGTGGGGCTTCAGGAATTGGAATTGCAGTTAAATCACTAACGGATATAAATATTTCATATACAGTTTATGCGATAAATATTATAATGTTTATCGTTGGCTACTTTTATTTTGGGAAGAAGTTTGCAATTGGAACATTATTAAGTACTTTATTATATCCAACTTTTTTAGCAGTTTTGGAAAAAATACCTCAATTAGCTAATATTACAGATGATGCGTTGCTTTCAACTTTATATGCAGGTCTTTGTATTGGGTTGGGATTGGGTCTTGTTTTAAGAGTGGGTGCTAGTACTGGGGGAATGGATATTCCGCCATTAATTGTTAATAAAAAAACAGGAATTTCAATTGCTTGGCTGATTAATATTTTTGATTGTGTAATTTTATTATTTCAGGTTATTTTTTGTCCTATTACAATTGAACAAGTTTTATATGGTATTACTGTCATTATTATAACAACTATTGTGATGGATAAAGTAATTATGCTAGGTGAGACGAAAGTTCAAGTAACAATTATTTCACCTAAGTGGCAGGAAATTCGTAAAATTGTATTTGATGATATAAATCGTGGCTGTACGCTTTTAAATGTTACTACTGGTTATTATCAAAAAAACCAGTTTGCAGTTATGTCCGTTGTTTCTAAGCGTGAATTACATCTTTTAAATGAAATGATATTAGATATTGATCCAACAGCATTTATTATTAGTAATGAAACACATAGTGTTAAAGGACGAGGGTTTACATTACCATCTATTGATTTATAAAAAAAGGAAATCTTTTAGTAAGATTTCTTTTTTTATCTGAGAAATTAGTTCATTTTTGCAAACTATCAATACTAGATTATTTATTTGGTTCAGTAGTTAAATCAATATAAAGTTCTACATGACCACAATTAGGACAATAACAGCTTTTAAGTTCAGAATTTGTTTTCTTTAAATTATCATCTTTTATGATTAATTCTAGATAGCTTAAAGTTGCAGTGCCATTGTCTTTTACATAACAATTAGTATTTAATTCAGTTTGGCAAATAGGACATTTCCTTTCCATATACTCACCTCTTTAATCTATATTGTAACATAAAAATATTGAGATAATAATATAATTATCCCCATATTTGTCAAAATGTGCTATAATGAGACTCGAAGTAATAGATACTTCAAGAATATTAAGTAAAAAGAAAGGAGATAGTCGAGAAAACGGCAAAATATATGATAAAACTTACCAATGTAACAAAAGTATATAAGACTGGGGTAAGAGCATTAAATAATATGAATCTTACAATTGAACCAGGTGAATTTGTATATGTTATCGGAACTACTGGTGCAGGAAAATCAACATTTATTAAATTGTTATATCGCGAAGAAAAAGCAACATCTGGAAAAGTAGAAGTTGTTGGTCGTGATGTATCAAAAATTAAAAATCGTAAGGTACCGTATTTCCGTCGTAATATTGGGGTAGTATTCCAAAACTTTAGATTATTACCTAAAAAGACTGTTTTTGAAAATGTGGCTTTTGCATTAGAAGTAATTGATACCCCTCGTGTTGAAATTCGTCGTCGGGTTAGAGCAACTTTAGAATTAGTTGGTCTTGAAGATAAAGTCAATTCTTTCCCGCATGAGTTATCAGGAGGTCAACAGCAAAGAGTTGCAATAGCAAGAGCAATTGTTAATAAACCAAAAGTATTAATTGCTGATGAGCCAACTGGAAATCTTGATCCAGAAACGTCAAAAGAAATTATTAATTTATTAGAAAGAATAAATGAACAACAGCATACTACTGTATTAGTTGTAACTCATGATAGTAAAATTGTTCAAGAACATAAAAAAAGAACGATTTTGATAGAAGATGGGTGTGTTAATGCAGATACAAGTTTAGGAGGTTATGAAATTTAATGAATGAATTAATTAGTTGTGTAAAAAATCTACCTAAACATTTTAAAACAGCATTACAAAATATTTGGCGAAATGGTGTAATGTCATTTTCTTCGATATTTGCAGTAACAATTACATTAGTTTTAATTGGAGTTATTGGAGTACTTGCCTTAAATGTCCAAGATATGAGCTCAAATATTGAAGAAGGTGTACGTATTTATGTTAAATTAGATCGTGATATTGATTCTAATGCTGAACTTGCTATTGGTGATGAAATAAAAGCAATCAAGGGAGTCAAAACAGTTACATTTTATACAAAAGACCAAGAGTTAGATAAATTAATTGAAAAACAAGGTGATGAAGGGGCACAGTTATTTGAATCATATCGTGAAGATAATCCTTTAGGTGCTGCTTATGAAGTAGAAGCAAAGGATCCCTCAAAATTAGCTGGTATTTCAAAGAAAATTAGTGATATTACAGGTGTGAAAACTGTTAATTATGGTGGTGAATCTACCCAGGATATGGTAAAAACATTGCAAACGATTCAAACAGGTGGAACTATATTTATTATAGGTTTAGCAATTGTTGCGTTATTTATGATTGCAAATACTATTAAAATCACTATTACCGCTCGTCAAACAGAAATCAGTATTATGAGAATGGTTGGTGCTAGTAACTGGTATATTAGAATTCCATTTATGTTAGAAGGGATGCTGATTGGATTATTTGGAGCAATTATACCAATTATTGTCTTAGTTTATGGTTATGGCATGATTTATGATTATGCTGGAGGAATGTTGATGTCAGCGATGTTAGCATTAAAAGAACCAATGCCATTTATTCGTGATTTCTCCTTAATTTTAGCAGCTCTAGGAGCTGGTGTAGGATTAATTGGAAGTTTTGTATCAATAAGAAGATTCTTAAAATTTTAAAAACATGTAAAAGCTTAATGTCATTAAGTTAAATGAATATAATTATAGAGGGTGAAGGAAATTATTATAAATTTTCTTTATCCTCTTTATTTTATTATCATTTCAAAAATTTTAATGAATTAAAAGCAGCAAAAAGGTTATTAAAGCTGTTAAAGTAGATATTTAAAATACTGAATATTTGTATAAGTGCAGATGCACAGTATTTGGGAGAACTGATAATTGAAATATGCATAGAAAACAGCTGGAAATATATAATTACATATAAAGAAGGAGCAATCGAATCAGCGGATGAGTATTATCAGACAGCTAAGGGGTATAATGAATGTGATAAAGGGAGTAAAAAGAATTATGAATATTATAATGAAATAAAGTACCAAGGTTATAAAATAAATATAGTAGAGATGAGATTAACAGATGAAGAAGGGAAAGCAACAAAGTTTGTATATGCAACAAATTTAAATATAATAGATAAAAACTGTAAGAAACGGATTAAACATGGGAGAAGAAGATGGAAAGAATAATAAGGAATTTAATGATTTAAAGAATCATGGATATAATATAAAAGATGCATACAACTATAATGAAAATGTAATGAAAGTATATATAGCCCTAGAGCTGATATCCCGTATAATATATTGTAACTGATAGAGCACTATGAACGAATAAAAGGAAGGTTTGAAACAATAAATAAACTGGGATATAAAGTAAAAGAGGCATTTAGAAATGAGGTTCTAAGTGCCGAAGACATAAGGAATATCAAGTGCCCTTTCCAAATAAGAAAGGAAATATCCTACTAATATAATCATGCCAGAGATTACTGATATCAACGACATTAATAATTTTTTTAAAGATAATAAAATAATAGGAGTCTTACACACTAAAAAGAGAATTAATTTTATCAAATAATATTTACTTATTAATAAATCATGAAGAATGCTTAAAATAAAAAATTTACTCGTCAATGCTAACCCAAGGGTAAATTGTATATAAAATTCTTTTTAAGTATCACAGTACTATTAATATATAGTTTACAAATGGATTTACATGCTTTAGAAACTGATTCAGATTCGTATTTATACTGATTTTATTTATATTGTACCTGCTGGCTTGCATGTTGATAGTCAAAAGAAATGTACAATTTATGGTAAATATGATTTTAGAATATCATATAAGTTAGAAGTAACAGTCAAATATAAATACAACGATCTTAATGGTAATCTTACGTCAATTATTGCATGGCCAAGTAAATATTATCCAATATCAAGTCGGTATACTGGTGAATATGATTATACAAGGGACACATTTACAGTTTAAATTTTGAAATATGGGGAGTTGAGCAGAAATGAAAAAATTTAATTAATAATATATTAGTTGTTATTATCGCCTTATTACAATTTGGATATCTATTAATGTTTTATTTAAAAAATCAATTGTATTTAAATGTCCTTACATCATCTATATCAAAGAGAGTATTTGAAAAACTGCAAACACATAATAAAGATGGTTAATATAATGGTCATTCTTCTTGTATGTATGGTTGTATTATATTACGGCAAAAAAAACAGGCTATTATTCGTAGTTTAGTTATAATATCAATGTATTTATAGCTAGTATAATATTTTATCTAATGTTCTTGAGAAACATCTATTACGATATATTAATAAATCTTTTAATTAGTATTGGATTATTAATCATTATTTTGATAATTACATTATTTAAGATTAGAAAACATATTTTTTAAAATGGGTAATGATTAGTAATAATAATTGTAAATATATTAGAAATATTGAATAATAAGTAAAATTGTAATAAAATAGTTTAAGATATATAAGTTTTGGATCATGAATTTCAAAGTTTTACTGTAGATAAAATTGATTATCACAATCTTTATTTAGAAAGGTTGTGATATCATTTTTTGATTGTTAATGACCCAAATTATTCACTTAGTTATTAATTGAGATTATAAATAGTAATTTTTTGTGTTGATCTATCAAGAATCAAAACTAGAAATAGAGTAGAAAAGGTTAATTATATACATGTATTTT